>DAMCMT010000096.1:0-16852 GCA_032108265.1 Bacteroides sp. | reverse complement strand
CGTTCGTCGGTGCCGGAGGGGGGTGTTCGTCGGTGCCGGACAGTCTTCATCTCGGTGTGGGATATTCAAGATATTAAAGAGGAACAGGCCTTTCTAGTATAAAACAATGACATACTCCTTTAACCTATCAAGCTTATTCTTTCATACTAAAACCACATATTTAATTTCCCAATTTCCTTTAAATAGAAATAATTTGATTTTTAGTGTGATAAAACTAAAAATACAACGACATATCTATAAAATATCAACTCTATTAATTATCTTTGTTGACTTTGATTGAGTCGGCATTAAAACGAATAAAAATGAAAGATTTTCTTAAGTACACGCTCGCTACAGTAACAGGATTAATACTGGCAAGCATTGTTATGTCTATTATCGGAATCATTACGTTTGTTGGCATGATATCCAACTCGAACACAGAAACTCCTGTCAGAAAAAACTCTGTAATGATGATGAGTCTCGATGGAGTATTGGCCGAACGTACTCAGGATAACCCATTCTCTTTTATTATGGGCGAAGATCAGACATATGGACTGGATGATATTCTTTCTTCCATAAAAAAAGCAAAAGAACACGACGATATTAAAGGAATTTATATCCAGGCCAATTCACTGGGCGCTTCTTTTGCATCTCTGCAGGAAATCCGTGATGCATTGGTAGATTTTAAGAAAAGCGGAAAATTTATAATTGCTTATGCTGACGCATATACGCAGGGGCTTTATTATCTGTCGAGTGTGGCCGACGAGGTTTTACTAAATCCGAAAGGAATGTTAGAATGGAGAGGAATTGCTTCGCGACCAATCTTTTATAAAGAGTTACTGGATAAAATTGGGGTGGAAATGCAAATATTTAAAGTCGGTACGTACAAATCTGCGGTAGAACCATATATAAACACTGAAATGAGTGATGCTAACCGCGAACAGGTTACAGCTTATATTAATTCAATATGGAATGAACTGCTGGAAGGTGTTTCACAATCCCGAAACCTTTCTAAAGACTCACTTAATATCCTGGCCGATATGATGCTGATGTTTCACCAGGCAGAAGAAACCGTAAAATACGGATTGGCAGATACACTTATCTATAAAAATGATGTTCGCGATTATCTGAAACAAAAAGTCGGAATTGATAAGGATGCTGGCCTCAACCTGTTGACTCTGAATGATATGATTAATGTAAAACGACAAACTCCCCGAGATAAAAGTGGCAATATTATAGCTGTTTATTATGCATATGGTGGTATCGATATGGGCGATTCTTCATATGGTTCGGACGAAGGTATTGTATCAGCTAAAGTTATCCGGGATTTACGCAAATTAAAAGATAATGAAAATATCAAAGCTGTAGTTTTGCGTGTAAATTCGCCAGGAGGAAGTGCTTACGGCTCGGAACAAATATGGCATGCGGTCAGAGAATTGAAAGCAGAAAAACCTGTAGTAGTTTCAATGGGTGATTATGCGGCATCGGGCGGCTATTACATTTCATGTGATGCGGATTATATTGTAGCAGAACCAACGACTCTGACAGGTTCAATCGGTATATTTGGTATGTTTCCGAATGTAGAAGGACTTACAAATAAGCTTGGTATTAACTTCGATGTAGTTAAAACCAACAAATTCTCGGACTTCGGGGCATTAGGCCGCGGGTTAAACAATGAAGAAAAAGCACTGATGCAAATGATGGTGAATGATGGATACGAACTGTTTTTAACTCGTTGCGCGGAAGGTCGGAATATGCCGAAAGAAGAATTGGCCAAATATGCCGAAGGCCGGGTATGGACAGGAGCCACAGCAAAAGAAATAGGTCTGGTAGATGAACTGGGTGGTTTGGATAAAGCGCTGGAAGTTGCCATAAGAAAAGGTGGAGTTGAAAAGTTCTCTGTCGTTACATATCCCGAAAAGAAAAGTGTTTTTTCAATATTATTTGAAGAGAAACCAACGAACTATGTTGAATCAAAGATTATTGAAAGTAAAATGGGCGAATATTATAAACAATTCAGCTTCTTAAAAAATCTAGAGAATGCGCATCCTATACAGGCATTACTCCCTGTAGAATTGAATATTAATTAATAACGAATGATGGACGGGCGACATGTCAGGATAAACCATTGGCTATATCCCATTTCGCTATTATACGGAATGGGGGTAAACCTTCGAAATAAGCTCTTTGACTGGAAAATATTCCGGTCGAAGAGTTTTGATATTCCGGTGATTTGCATTGGAAATATTACAGTCGGGGGTACAGGTAAAACCCCCCATACCGAATATCTTGTTTCACTACTAAAAAAACAATACGCTGTTGCCGTATTAAGCCGGGGATATAAAAGGCATACAAAAGGATTTATCTTAGCAGATGCCCGAAGCACATCGTCTACCATTGGCGACGAATCTTTTCAAATAAAAACTAAATATCCGGATATACGTGTTGCTGTCGATACGAACAGAGTGCGGGGGATAAACAAACTTCTCGAATTGGATAATCCTCCTGTACAGGTTATTCTGTTGGATGACGCATTCCAGCATCGATATGTCGAAGCGGGCATTAATATTCTGCTTACTGATTTTAACCGGCTCATTTGTGACGACACTCTTCTGCCTGCCGGCAGACTTCGGGAACCGATTAAAGGAAAGAACAGAGCCCATATGGTGATTGTAACAAAATGTCCTACCGATATCAAACCGATTGATTTCAATATCATCTCGAAAAGACTGAAACTATTTCCCTGGCAAGAGCTTTATTTCACCCGATTAAAATATGGAGGACTGATTCCGGTGTTTAAAGACAATGGTTCCCCAAAACGGTCTTTGGATACATTAAACGGAAAAGAGCAAATATTACTCTTAACGGGCATCGTATCACCAGATGTAATGATGGAAGAAATTGCCCGATACAATAAAAATATTCATCTCGCATCCTATGCCGACCATCATAACTTTTCAAAAAAAGACTTGAAAAAAATCGCTCGACAATTTAATCAACTCTCAGGAGAAAAGTTGGTTATAACTACGGAGAAAGATGCCGCGCGTCTTCTCTCCCACCCTGATATGGATAAAGATTTGAAAAAAAACTTATATGCTTTACCTATCGAAATTGATTTTTTATTAAACCAAGAAAATGCATTTAAACAAAATATAATCAGTTATGTTAGAGAAAATAAAAGAAACAGCATCCTGGCTGAAAAGTAATATGAACACTGCTCCCGAGACGGCAATTATTCTCGGTACTGGTCTTGGAAGTTTAGTAAGCGAGATTACTGAAAAATATGAAATCAGTTATGAATCAATTCCGAACTTCCCGGTATCAACTGTAGAAGGGCATAGTGGAAAAATGATTTTTGGCAAATTGGGTAACAAAGACATCATGGCTATGCAGGGACGTTTTCATTATTATGAAGGGTATAGTATGAAGGAAGTTACTTTTCCCGTTCGTGTAATGAAAGAACTGGGCATCAAAACTCTTTTTGTATCTAATGCCAGTGGTGGTATGAATCCGGACTTTGAGATTGGAGATATAATGATTATTACAGATCATATAAACCAATTCCCCGAACATCCGCTACGCGGCAAAAATCTTTATAATGACCGCTTCCCTGATATGAGTGAAGCATACTCAAAAGACCTGATTATTAAAGCCAAAACAATTGCCAAAGAAAAAGGTATTAAAGTGGTCGAAGGTGTTTACGTCGGTACCCAGGGGCCAACATTCGAGACACCGGCTGAATATAAATTATTCCGTATTATGGGTGGGGATGCCGTAGGAATGTCGACAGTACCCGAGGTTATTGTAGCTAATCACTGTAAAATAAAAGTTTTTGGAATGTCTATAATTACCGATTTAGGCGTGGAAGGCAAAATAGTAGAGGTATCTCACGAAGATGTTCAAAAAGCAGCCAATGAAGTACAGCCTTTAATGACTACTATCATGCGTGAGCTGATTAATCGTGCCTGATATTATGAGAACAGAAATTGCAAATCTTGGTGAATTTGGTCTTATACGAAGGCTTACCGGAAATATAAAATTAGAAAACTTATCAAGTAAATACGGTGTGGGTGATGATGCTGCAGTTCTCTCCTACCCTGATAAAGAAATACTCGTAACTACGGATTTGTTAATGGAGGGAATTCATTTCGACCTCACATATGTTCCGTTAAAACATCTGGGATATAAAGCTGCTATTGTAAACTTCTCAGACATATACGCGATGAATGGTCTTCCGCGGCAGATCACCATCTCTCTAGCTTTGTCAAAACGTTTTTCTGTTGAGGATATCGAAGAATTTTATTCGGGTGTTCAACTGGCTTGCCAAATCCATAATGTGGATATTGTTGGTGGGGATACAAGCGCTTCTCTTACAGGTTTAGCTATTAGTATTACATGTATCGGGGAAGCTGATAAAGATAAAATCGTATACCGTAATGGCGCTAAAGATACAGACCTTATTTGTGTAAGTGGTGATTTAGGTGCAGCATATATGGGCCTTCAACTTCTGGAACGGGAAAAAGCTATCTTTAAAGGTGAACAAGAAGTTCAACCTGATTTTACCGGAAAGGAATATTTACTGGAAAAGCAATTAAAACCAGAAGCCCGCAGAGATATTATTGAAAAACTCGCTATAAATGATATTCATCCTACTTCAATGATAGATATATCTGATGGCCTTTCTTCTGAACTTTTACATATTTGCACCCAGAGCGAAGTAGGATGCCGCATTTTTGAAGAACGCATTCCTATTGACTATGAAACCGCTGTAATGGCAGAAGAATTTAATATGAACCTTACTACCTGCGCCTTGAATGGCGGAGAGGATTATGAATTACTTTTTACTATACCTATATCAGATCATAGTAAACTTGATGAAATCGAAGGAATCAAATTGATTGGACATATCACTAAAAAGGATTTAGGTTGTGCTCTTATTACTCGCGATGGCCAGGAATTTGAATTAAAAGCTCAAGGCTGGAATTCATTGAATAACGATGATACCGAAAAAGAGTATTAATTTCATTAGGAAATAAGAAAGTTTTGTCTATCTTTGCACCCGCAAACGGTTAAGGTGCCATAGCTCAGTTGGTAGAGCAAAGGACTGAAAATCCTTGTGTCCCCGGTTCGATTCCTGGTGGCACCACTTTTAGAGAAAGCAAAAAGAAGTAAACTCCTGATATTCAGCGAATATCGGGAGTTTTTATTTTACCCACTACGCAAAAAACAGCAAATTTCGACCTACTCTGGTGGAGCAATAGGTGGAGCAAATTTAGGAGATATTTATCTCCACCTTTTGACCTTAATTGGCGCTGGTTGTCAGCCTGTTGCGTAGTGAAATTCTCTCCACTTTTCCATAATTTTGTATCACTTAAAACAAGTAGAAAAATGATGGAAAGAAATTCATTTAGTGTTTTGTTTTTCTTAAAGAAAACAAAACTATTGAAGAATGGTGAAGCCTCTGTATGCATGAGAATTACGGTAAACAATGTCCGTGCTGAAACTAACATTCGTAAAAGTATTAGTCCTTCCCTCTGGAATCAAGCGAAAGAGTGTTCTCGTGGCAAAGACCGCAAATCAAACGACCTAAACAAGTTTATAGAAGAAGCCCGAATCAAATTGTATAATATCCATGCGGATTTGAAACAGGAAGGTTTGTCCATCTCGGCGATTATTCTTCGTGATAAGTTCTTTGGACTGGAAGAAAAAGAAGCCCCAAGAACTCTTATAGCTACTATTCAGGAGCATAACGACCAATGTAGGCAATTAGTGGGGAAAGACTTCGCTTTAATAACTGTACGTCGTTATGAAAGCTGTAAACGCTATTTGGCGGAACTTATAAAGACCAAGTTCGACAAAGAAGATATGCCACTCAAAGATGTGAACGGAGAGTTCATCCGGGCTTTCGAGTTCTATCTGAAAACAGAAAAAGACTGCGCACAAAATACAGTTATTCGCTATATGAAATGCTTGAAAAAAATTACAAACCGTTCTCTTGCCAACGAATGGATAAGTAAAGACCCATTTGTAGGTATCAAATTCCATGAGAAAGAAGTTCACCGGGAGTTTCTGACTTGGGATGAACTTCAAATACTGGTAAATAAAAAATTTGAAATTCCTCGTATTGACTTGGTGCGTGATATTTTCGTCTTTTGTGCTTACTCCGGTCTTTCGTTTATAGATGTGAAGCAGCTATCCTTGGAGCATATTACAAAGGACAGAGAGGGTAACTACTGGATTCGGAAAGCTCGTCAAAAGACGAAAAACATGTGTAATATTCCACTATTAGATGTGCCCTTGTCTATCATCGAGAAATATAAGAATCATCCCCTCTGCAAAAAACAGAATGTGTTACTGCCAGTTCCATGCAATCAGAAAATGAACGCTTATATCAAGGAAATTAGCGATTTATGCGGGATTAAGAAAAATCTTTCAACACATTGTGCCAGATACACTTATGCTACTTCCGTGTGCTTGGCGAATGGGGTTAGTATGGAGAATGTTGCTAAAATGCTGGGGCATTCGAATATAAGTATGACGAAACGATATGCAAAAGTGTTGGATCAGAGCATTTTAAATGATATGCGAAAGATTAAAAAAAATGTATAAAAAACGAGGGAGAGGTTATTTGGAGACCTCTCCCTCGTTTCTTTGAGGATTTAGCATTATAAATCTTTTTTTACTACAACCATCTCATCAAAACCACCTCTTATTAACAATTTTTTCAGAGTAGTCATGAAACGCCTCAACTCGCGACTCAAGATTGAATTATAATCAGGCGTAAATTTATTAAAATCTTGTGGCAACAAATTGGAAATAGCATGATTAATACCAGATATAATAGTTGGGAAGTCAATGACATTCAAAATATTGCCATCAACTTGTGCATCAATTGTAATATTTCTAGGTCGTCCAGCACAATTTATTGATATATCTTTCATCGTGAAACGACTTTTTATTTTCTGAAACTGTAAATTCACATCATTATTAATCGTATCAGGAACAATAATATTCAATATACATTCAGCATATTTTTTTCCATCAACTTCAATTCCTCCATTCTCAATAACATATCGACAAATTGGATTTACAAGATTTTCATAATAAACTGCTGCGAGTGTAGCTGATGGAAAGAAGTTTATTTCATCATCATCTGTAGACATGAATAAATCCTTTATTTTTTTTGTTTCGGTTATTAATGAATTAGGATTTAAACGGTCAAATCTGGCTAAAGTTATGCCATTAAAATCAGAAGGGAGTTTGATGTTTTTATCTATTAAGAATGCACACTTTGATGTCCCCAAACGTCCTGTGAATAAGCCTAATTCAAAGATAACGTTATCTCTAGGCTGTAGTTTCTCCTCACCTCTAACTATAACTTTATCATCTGTGCTTCCAATTAGAATTCCAAAATCAAATTGCAATGAAGCTTTCAACAAATCAGATAAAAAATTCTGATTTAGTTTAAAAATAGACGTATCCCATACTGTTTCATCCCAGATTGTTATATCAAAGTCATTTTCTAAGACTGATTTCACGGCATTTGCAATGTCTAATTCTTCGCTAGATGAACCAATAAATAATTTTTTCTTTATCATATTTTAATAGTTTATAAGATACTCAAGATGATTCATTATGTTATTTTTTCCTATTGCTTTAATTTTTTCAAACACTAAATTATGACATTTCTTAAACTTTACACTACTCCCACAAAAACAAAGATCATTTCTTCCGATTTTAATTTTTTCTATATCAAATGTGTAGTTTACATATTTTATCCATTTGTTTTTATCCATAGTTTTCATCAACTCGGAATAATATTTAATCAACCCTTCTTTTCCATGAGGAAACTCATCTTTATAGTTTCCTGTTATTTTCTTATAATACTGATTAGCAAAATACGGTATTACATTGTTTTTAATAAATTGAGAAATTGTTATGCCATTTTTACATTGTAATATTTCATCTGGTTGTACAGTAATACAACAAGAGTTATCACTATATTTATGCCAATCAACATCACATGGAATATCGTTCCCAACTTCGAATAATATCGGGAAGCGATAAGGGAAACCTTTGGAACAATGAATTTCAATAAGAAAACTCTGAACAACTTTATGTTCAGAGTTTTCAATATCAATAATTCCTTTTAGAATCTTCTTCCCATCTTTTACCTTTATTCGTAGATTCGGAAAATCTAAATAAGCTGAAGCAAGTTGATTCTCAAATATAATGTAACTATTACTCATGATAAGGTCTTGAAGAGCCAATTATGGGTATAACAGTTTTAGCATCAACGCTTTTTTCATTCTCATCTTTACCATCAGGGAATCTATCTCCCAAATGCTTTTGCCATAATCTGCTTGCTTTCAAATAATTATGTTCTTCATCTACAGCTTTCTTCGCATCAGCAATAAAGGATGAAAGATTGTTCATAAAATTGTCTTTTCTGACTTGATCATAATCCTCAAAGATATCATCCTGTGGAGTGGCAGGAACAATACATTCAAATTTTGATTTTAATGATTTTTCAATTTCAATTAAAGTGAATTTTAATGCAACATCATCACGATCATTTGTTTGGAAGTCATTCATTGCTAAAATTGTCACCGCCAATCCACTAGGCATTTTTTGCCTCTTATGATCACACCATGCTTTTAGATATCTTACAATTTTTAGGAGTTGTCCTTTATTATCTTTGGCATCATTGAACGCCTTTACCATCTCTTTTGGATCATCTTCTCGCCAACCTTCATTCTTTATAGCCAGATACGGATGGTCATCGTTGGCTTTATCAAATAAATACACTGGCAAATCTATATTATAATCAGCTTTATAATTAACCGTAATACATTTTTTTCTATGGCTAATGTCATCAGTTGTCCCATCAACAGCATTCTTTACCCACGTTTGCAAAGTTGTACTTGTTACTTTATCTGGATTCTTGTCAAAATACACTCCATCATCAATATCACATGTGTCATCTTTAGTTCTGATAGTGGTTTTCATTTTATATGAACCTTGCATACAGAATTTTGGAGAATAATTAGAATGATTATCCTTGAAATATTTTCTAATTTTATCTCTTAGATTATCTCTGGAAGTAACTAGACGATTGTTTTTCGTCGTTGTGATTTGCAAATCAGAATTGAAATCCTGAAAAAGATTGTGGGTATCTGCCATAAATATAATATTTTATAATTCATAAAGTATTTAACAAATAGTATTCCACAATAAAACATTAATAAAGCCGCGCCATTTTGGCAGACGCTCTGTCATCTCAATTGTTTTATTATGACAGATTCTATAAATTCTAGTATATTAGACTGCTTGTATAAAATCTTCCCCTTTATTTGAATAAACGGGATTTTGCCAGTATCCCGCCAATCCTGCAAAGTTCGGGATGAAATATGAAGCATTCGGCAAACATCACGGTTTGAGAGGAATTTCTCTCCGTTCAAGTGTGGCGTCCGGTTTTTAAGGGCTTGCCCGATAATATCCAGTAACTCATCCAATCCCGTGAAGAAAGAATTGATTTCCGTTGATTTCTTATCTAATATTTCCATTGTGGTATCTTTTAGTTCCGCATATAGTCGCCCAAAGCGGAGAAAGTTAATATATCCAGTTTCGTATCATAGCTGATAGCCGTCCGTTTCAGATTGTAGTTGATAAAGAATCCTTCTTCATCTTCCTGTATCTCGGGAGTCGTCGGGCTTGCCTGTTTGCTCGTTTCGTTCATGTGAATAACACTAAGTAAATAGCTTTCTCCGCTTCGGTATATGATAACTGTCGGATTCAGGTTTATGCTCTCCCAATTACCGACCAACCTATCTAAAATGATATTTGTTGTTTTCATTTTTGCTCTTTGCTTCTTTGTGACTGACTGATTAAATTCTCAATATCCGATACCCGGTAATAACACTTACGTCCAATCTGCGAGTAAGCCAGAATACCGTTATCCCTGTATGACTGTAATGTTCTCGGCGATATTTGCAGGAGTCCGCAAACATCATTGTTGCCTAACCATTGTTCTTTATCCTGATTCTCCCCGCATAGGTTCTTTACCTGTCGGGCAAAATCTTCAAAACGCCCTTTCATCTGCTCGAACGTCTTGCTTTCAATAGCTACTATATCCATATTAAAATCTGTTTTTATTGATTACTGAAATTATTCTCATTGCAATGAATTTCAGGCAAAGGAAAACTGATTTCAGGTAGATTTTACGAAATGGGGTGTAATGGCGGAAAGTGGCTGTATCTGACGTAAATACTCAATCCCCAACACATATTTTTTTCTTTTTTTAATTGATATACATCTCATTCATGCAGGGAATAGATAAGACAACACTTTTTAGAAATTTACTCTTTTTGTGAAACAAAAAGGAAGAAATTTCTAAAAACCGCTTGCGGCTTGGTGTTGGCGTTCTATTACCGGAATGTACTTTTGTAAATCAAATAAATAAAGAATTATACTATCTCCTATCTTGAAAATATGATAGGAGATTCTTCACTGATATTGCATAGTTAAAGCCGTCTATTGAGTAGAAACCCAACTTCTTGGCAAATGAACTGCTTTTCTCATTGGTTGATTCAATTCCGACATACCTAAAACCATATTTTACGGCTATTTCTGCTAAAAACCTGACGAAGTGAGAGCCATGCCCTATCCGTTCTTTTTGAAAGCTGATTCGGGCTATAATAAGACAATCAGGAGGGAACAGGCTTTCTACCTTTCGGATACGCAAATACAGGTCTATCCGGCTGTTTCTGCGGGTGGTTAGGATATTATCAGGCGTAAGGCTGACAAGGGATAGACGATATTTAAACCGTTTCATCAGGTATATATCTATTTCTTTTCTGATTTCTTCGTACTCATTCATATTGCTAATTTTTAACAGTTTATCTTCTCAAACCTCGTTTGGGCTTCTTTTTCTTAGGTCGCTTAATCGGTTGTTCATCATTGCCGTTGCCCGGTTCGGGGGTGAGAATCCCCAGAACAGAACTTAATCCGAAATCCGGTATAATTACTGCCTGTTTCTTTTCTTTTTCACCGGAAACCGTATCTTGAGGCGTGGATTGTATCCGGGTGGTTTCTTGTTTAATTTGCTGTTCCTGCATTTCGAGTTGGTCGGAGATACTGCCGTTCTTCATCGTGTTGTAGTATTCAAAAGATTCAGTTAATTCCCGTTTATGATTGAATAGCCTGTCAAATCCCTGTTCAGTTTGCCGGAACAGGTTCTTCCTGTCAAAACCGCCCTTAACCGTTCCTTTCTTGGTATTCTTGTGGTTGGTAAGTGGGGATAGCTTTTTCTTATTGGTCTGGTCTTTCCGGCTGACAATCAAATGGCAGTGCATATTCTGTTCGTTGTGTGACTTGTCCCGGTTGAAATGTATCTTGCCGTAAAACTTTATATCCTTTGCCGATAATCCTTTATTAAAGTTCCTAGCATATTCGGGAATAACCACTTCCCGGATATACCGTTTCATGGCTTCGGCTTGTTCCTGTTCGGTATTTCCCATTGCCCGAAGTTCTTTTTCTGACGGGCTGACATGGATAGCATAAAACTTGGCATCTGTTTTTAGTAGCTGACCAATATTGCTGTCTATATCTTTAATGACTTGGGATTTGTAGATATTATCATCTGTCAGATTGAAAAATCCTTCTGTGTAGATTCCCTGCTCCATACGTTCCATATCTTCATGTTCAAGGTAATTGCATAGTTTTCGGCTACTACCTGCATTATTGTATGTTCCTTTGGACGGTGGAGGGAAATCTATATTCATAGGTTATTCGTTATCAGGTCGTTTATTTCGATTCTTAGGCTATCTTTTCGCTTGCCGTCCATTACTCCGCAAGTGGCAAGTTCCGAATACAGGGAGATTAGCTTCAAAAGTTTATTGTTATTTCGCTCCTGCTTCTTTGATGATACGTTTATGGACTGGACAAGGTCGTTTATCTGTTTAGCTTGGTTGTTAATCACTCCGGCATGTTGGTTGAATGTTTCGCTTATCTTTTTCAGAACATTGTCCTGTAATTCCCGGCTTTGCTCTATTTCAAAAGTTATTAATCCTTTTTGTTCTTTCACGGAAGCATCAAATTTGACGGCTATTGAATGGCTTGTGCGTATCATCGGGTTAAGCTGGTCTTCCTCGTACTTTCGAATGAAGCGGATAATATCGTCCTGCCGTTTGTTGATTTTGGCAAGTTCCGTTTTTACCGATTCGGGAGCATCAGCGGGATTGATATGCGCTTTCTCCAAATACGAGAAAGCCAGTTTCACAATTTCCCCTTTTTTCAACGAATAGCGTTTACAGAGTTTTTCTATTAGCTTGTCCGTTTGTGCTTCTATCGCTATTGTCGTAAATATGATATTTCTATTCTGTTTAGCCATAGTTATAACTATTTTATAGCTATTTATATATTTAACTTGCTGAAATAGAATTGCATATCAATTCGGGTTATAGCAAGTGTTATAACTGTGCTTTATCCTAAAGCACTAAAGCCGAAGGCTTTGCCCCGCAGGGCAAGAGGAAGAACAGGACGAAGTCCAGTTCCCTCTTGCTTTATTTCTAAAAACAAACGAAGCCGGTAGGCAGCGTTGTTTTTATGAAATGCGGAGCGTTGGAACAGGACGATAGATTAAATACCGCCCTCATTTGATTTCTTTATTCTGCTTAAACTAAACGGCAGAATCATTTATCAGAAGACTGGCTCTTTTCAAACGCTTGATAAGTCCCATAGTCCATATGCGAGCGCACGAACTCCCGAACGTCCGATGTCCGGTAATAGGTTTTATGGGCTATCATAAAGTAGGGTAATTTTCCGCTTGTCCGGTATCGTTGCAGAGTGCGGTATGATACTTTCAGGAGAAAAGCTAAATCCTGATTGTCGAGTAGTTTCTCGTCTTCGTCAAATACTTCTTTGGTGTTAATAAGCGATTTAAGGTCTTGTCCTATATTGTTCAACTTTTTGGATAGCTTCTGCATCCATGTTTCAAAATCTTCGTTATTGATATACATTTTGCTTCGTTTTTAAGTTTTACATTCTTGTTTCTCAATCGATTGATGAAGCAAAATTCAGCAGAACGAAGCAATAAAAATAGAGGAGTCCGGTACATACCCCTCTACTTTGAAAAATAAATAGCTAATTATAAGCTATTTGTAAATTCATCTTTTCTCATTTTCTTTTTTATCCCTCTGCGATTTACGTCTATTGTATTCTTTCGTCAGGGCGGTTTTCATGGCATCAAGTGTTTTGGTGAGGTTGCAGGGTTTCCGCCGGAATAGCTCATACTGACGGTCATAAATATTATTATAGCTAAAGCCGAAAGCCTGTTCAAAGGCATCAGCAAGAGCTATCGTAGCGGGATTCCCTCCGGTGTTATCGGTTATCCCTTTCAACAAATCTAATGAGGTGAGAATCTCAGCCATACCCATAACACCCAGATTTTGGGATTTAGGGATGAGTGATAATGTCGATTTATAAGTTGATGGAATAAAAGAATGTAACTGTTTAGGATACTGGATTTGAAGTTTTAGTAGCTCTATTTCAGATTCAAGGAATAGGATAGCTTTTTTGAAATAGGATAATTTCAACGCATTTTTTTTCCTGCTCGTACCGATAAAGCGATTCCATAAATACTAACTCAATGCGAGAAATATTCAGCATCCGAAAAACTTCAAGATAATTTTTTCCGGATTGACAGACTGCTTCTATTTGTTCCATAAAGCACCCATAGGCATTCTCCATTTCTTCGTTTTTAACCTGCGAAGTATCAGACAATAGTCTGAATAACTTCATTTTAACTAACTCATTCATAGACATACTATTTATTGTGAATAATTGAATATATCAACGTGTAATTTTGTATGCTGAATGATAAGCGTATAAAATTTATTTATGCTATTTATTCATTCTTCAAATGAATAAAGTACCGTTAGGGATTAAGATTTGTTTATCATCAAAAGTATATATTCAGTCCGGCAGATACATAGGGAGATATTTGAAAATAATAGTCCTGATCCGTGGCAAACATTGCTTTTAATGTCCGGTCAGAATAATAAGCTGGACGGAAAGCATTTATCCCTGCCGTTATGGGAATTGAAATTCTGTCGTCGATTTTTATTTGAGGACGTAATCCTGCAACAATATATTGATGACTGAACATTACATCTTTACCATCTTTCTCTAATAAAGCTCCCTGACCGTTCATTTCGGCAATCAGCGATAGTTTCAGGTATTTGTTAATATCCAATCCCGCCGAAATTTCTAAGCCATTGGCCATAGAAATCATAAAATCATATCTTCCTGGCAGAATCCAATTCAGGTATACCGTAGGGAATATCATAGGATAACCAAAGGTGTTGTTTATTGCAATCCCTCCACCCAATTGAAAATTTTCACTGAAATGATGTATGAATACTGCACTCACATTACCTAAAATCTGCTTTCCTCGTATTTGTGATAGTTTTGTCGAAGACGAATAAAGCCCAGCTCCCATACTTGCCATCAAAGACCATTTGTCATTAATAGTTCGCATGTGATATATTCCCAACTCAATATTCATGATTTCTGAAATAACCAGATTTTCAGTGAAATTTTTATTGTTTAATGATACGTAAGCTCCACCCAAACCAATACCCCAGATTACAGGCTTATCATTTCTATCAATTTTCATAGATAGTGGAATATTCACACTACCCTGATAAACCATAGCGGAACCTTTAGCATCACCTATTTTTTTACGGGGATTATCTCCTTTATCCAAATAATAGCCTGAAGAACCAAGGTATTCATACTTGAGTGAAATTTGTGCATGACTATAAATACTACATAAACTAAATAAAATCACGCTGAATAAAAATGCTTTGATTTTCATCATTTTCCAGTTTTTTGAGTTAATTTGAGAGCAAATATGATTTTATTAACCTCCCTGATGAAATCTTTTTGATGGTTGGACGTTTACCTTTGACAGATAGATACATGCGTTTAAAAGATATCAGGTATATTTGCCGTATGAAAAAATATTATTTCAGAAACTATAACCGCTACATACTGTTCTTGTGGATATTAATTGGTGGACTTTTACTTATGCAGTTCTCGGCTGTGTTGCCTGTATTAGAACTGTTTCTCTTTATATTGTTGATTTCACTATCCATTTATCCAGTCGTGACGCATCTGAGTACAACCCTATTGCGTGCTGCTATTCAGAAAAACAACATGAAGCATTTTGCGTTTCAGTTTATTGGTTTTACGCTCCTTATCACTATTGCCATGACAGTGACCTATCGCTTTTTTACATGGTTAGAAAGCACGATTGTTTTTGAGCCTACAGTGGCTTTTAGTGGTGAAGATACTTTATTGACAGATTTCATCAGTTCGCTGGTTGCAGCTCTGTTTTTCAATTTAGGATTTTGTGGATTGCGCTTTTTTGAGGAAAACTTGAGATTACAACAAGTGCTTACCGAATCTCATCTACAAGTATTGCAATTGCAAATCAATCCGCATTTTATGTTCAACGTATTGAATCATGTCAACGTATTAATAAGAAAAGAACCAGATTTAGCATCTTCTTTACTTGTGCAGTATACAGATATTCTCCGTTATCAATTATATAGCGCAAAAGAGGATTCCATAACTATTAAACAAGAAGTTGAATTTCTTAAGAATTTCATTGAGGTTGAAAAAATAAGATGGAAAAACAGTTTGGATGTTAATTGCTCTTGGTATATTGAGAATGAAGATACAGAAGTGTCTCCTTTATTATTTGTAACTTTTATTGAAAATGCCTTTAAACACGTTTCCCGGTCAAAATCAGATAAAGGGCATGTTAATATTTGCTTTCAACAGAAAGGGAACAACGTTTTACTATCTGTTGAAAATTCAAAATATGCGGATGACCCAAGAAGACAAATAAAGAAAGATTCTGGTATTGGTTTAGAAAATATTAAGCGAAGATTAGATATTCTCTATCCGAACAGGTATAGTTTACATTTTAATGAAACACAAAAAGAATATTCAATAACTCTCTCAATTAAACAATAATATGGCTGATATCATTTCAAAACAACTGAATTTAAAATTAAAATGTTTGATAGTCGATGATGAAGAAAATGCCATTGACGGAGTTGTCGATTATCTTCAGGACATCGAAAATGTTGAAGTTGTAGGAACATGTTTATCAGCTATGGAAGCAATAGAAATGTTGAAAAAGCAGGATATAGATTTAATGTTTCTGGATATAAACATGCCACGTCTGACTGGCTTGGAGTTGTTAGAATCAATGCAAAATCCACCTTTGACAATATTAACCACAGCGTATTCCGAATTTGCTTTAGACGGTTTCAGGTTAAACGTTGTTGACTATTTACTAAAACCCTATACTTTCCAACGTTTTTTTCAAGCAACACAAAAGGCTATAGGTTTATATAGAACTCACTTAGTTCTGAATGAAAAAGAGAGTGAAAGAGTTTTCGATATGTATATCCGGCAAGGGTATTCATTTCAAAGAATAAATTGGGAGGATATATTATTTGTTGAGTCCATGCAAAATTATCTAAAACTAAATTTTGCAGAGAATACTTTTATAATTCATCAAACTATGACTTCGTTGGAGGAAGTACTACCGAAAGACCATTTTTTTAGGATTCACAACTCTTACTTGGTGAATGTTAATCAGATTGATAAAATTAATGGAGGACGATTGTTGGTGCATGGACAAGAGCTTCCCATATCTAAGTATAGAAAAGAAGCATTTTTAAACTCAATAGTTTATAAAAATCTGATTAGTAAATAGATATACAAACACTTTTAAAAACTCTAAAGAGACTGTAATTTAAACTGTGTCAGTAAAGAATAAATTATTAACTTTACT
>DAMCMT010000095.1:0-17782 GCA_032108265.1 Bacteroides sp. | reverse complement strand
TGTTAGTAAAGTTAATAATTTATTCTTTACTGACACAGTTTAAATTACAGTCTCTCATCAATTAAGTTAACTAGGTTTCCAAACTAAGTTAACCTAAATTTTAACGCTATAAAATCGAGCTTACAAGTCTTTTAGAAAGGGGATATTTCTGTTGCCCTGTAGTAACCTGATTTTGGTTGACTGTTTTTCGTCTTTTCCCTGTCTTGAGTTGACGAGGTTTAACATTTAAAACTATATCTGGTTTACTGTTTTTTCTTTTATTTCTAAAAGCAGTTTACCTTTTTATTTTTTATCCCTGGGACGGGTTGACTTATTAATATCTGAGCAATAATTTTGAACAAGAAAGACCTTGTTTTCAGGCCGGGCCTTTTCTTGTTCCCTGCTCCCCGGGGAGCTTCTTTTTTTTGTTCCAAGACAAAGATAGAAAATTCAGGTAACATATTCTTCCTTGTAGTTATCTTTATAACTCTTCCAGCGTTTTTTTATCTTTCCTGTCTTTTCCCTGGCCTGCACCGGGGTCATCATATCCAAGCTTCGATGTGGTCTCTGGTTGTTGTAAAAGACTATAGCCGTTTCTACTCTGAGTCGCACTTGTGTGATGTTTTTAAAACGGTGATGGTTCAAGAACTCCGTTTTGAGTATTCCGTTGATACGTTCGGCTAAGGCATTATCCTTAGGATCTCCACTCTGAGTCATACTGATTTGTATATTCAACCCTTTAAGATGAGAAGTATACAACAGGCTCGCATATTGAGTCCCCCGGTCGGAGTGATGAATCAGTTTTATGTCCGTCTCTTTCAAAGTGGCACAAGCCATTTTTAAAGCTTCCAGCGTGTAAATAGATTCTAATGTAGGTCCTACAAACCAACCCACAATCTCATGAGTGTAAGCATCTGTGACGATGGAAAGATAGCAAAAGCCTTCATCTGTCAGCACATAAGTTATATCGCTCACCCATACCTGGTTAGCATGGGTAGGAAGCAGGTTACGGACTAAGTCGGGATATACCGGCAATCCATGATTGGAGTTGGTGGTGCGACAGCTCTTACGGTGTTTACGAAGCATCAAGCCATGCTCTTTTAAAACAGCCAGAAAAGCATCACGACCTAAGGGGTGAGTAGATTTGAAGTATTCCTTATACATCAGCCAGAGTTTCTCACCGCCAATACCAGGATCAAGCTCACGCACACTGTGCACGTATTCCAGAAGGAAACGCTCATGAGCAAGACGGGCAAAGACATTGTCTACATGTTTGTAGTAGGCTTGTTTACTTACACCAAACAATCTGCACAGGCCGGTGATTGAGTATCCACCGACCTGCACAGCAAGCCGTTTTACGGTTTGGTGCCAGCTTTTTTTCGGATGTCAATATTGAACTGTTCTTCAGCTACATCAACCATCGTTTCATAAAAGTCGGCACGCATTTTCTCTTTTTTCAATTCCAGCTCTTTTTGACGGAGCTGGCGTTTGAGCTCACGAATCTCTTCGGACTCATTGCGATCTTTTTCTTTGCCCATGTCTTTGGAACTTAAATGTGCTTCAGGGGCAAAGGTAAGAAGCCAATAATTAAATGTGCCACGGTCAAGTGACTTTTTCTTACAGAATTCATTAAAACTTAAATCGCCAGAGAAATATTCCTCAATGATGGCAAATTTAAAAGCGGTGTCGTAAACTTTACGACCTTTAAAGGTCCGAGTACCCATAATCAATTAACTTTCATTAAGTCAACTTTTTCCAGGGTAAGACACCCTAAACCCTAAATACGTTTATACTAAAACGATGGTATCCTTTATACTAAAACCCCATCGGCGTTTATGCATACACAAAATATTTACACCACTTCAAACCATTCACAAACCAATTTAGTATCAGGAGTCAATTCTTTATTAATTCTTTGTAATTGTTCGGAATAATGTGAGATATGTATTTTCAGCCAGTTATCCAGATTACCGTCGCCCTCTTCACGGGCAAATTCTTCGGTAATATCTTTGAAGTTTACAATTTCTATGCGGTTAATTTTAACTGTGCAGATTTCTTCTCCGGAGGAATTAACTACCCGTGCAAAATCGCCTATATTGCTCATTTCCTTTATACCGAGAAGATAATAGTCGTATAATGATGATGTAGCTGTTTTTTCTCCTTTTAAGGTTTTTAAGGTCAAATCATCATCGTTACTAAATTGGAATGTATGTTTTATCTCTGGCATTATTTCTTTGGTTCTTCCGGAAAGGGCTTTTCTGGAAAGAATTCCGAGAATGAACAATTAAAAATCCTTGCAAGAGTATTTATATGGTTGAGATTGTATTTTTGTCTTCTACGAGGACTTTCAACATCTCGAATGAAACCTTGCGAGAGATTCATATAATCAGCCAAAGCTTGTTGTGACCAACCTCTTTCTGTACGCATCTCTTTTACTCGTTTTACGATATATTCCTCTATCTGTGTCATTATCTATAAATGTTTGTCGTAAAGGAAATATTCTTTAAGAGATATTTTAAGAGCTCATTGGCTCTTATTATCTTTGTCTGGAAAAACAAACTATATGCGAAAAAAGATATTGGCCAAGTTTTTAAATCGTCCTGAAAATAAAATATTCAGTGGAGAATATGGCTGCAACAGCTACAACGATATAACCACAAATTATCTGATTCTCACCGAAGAAGAGGCAAATGAGGAGGCTCAGAAACATGTATGGGGTCTCATACATACTTTTGATATTGACTTTTTAATGAAGTACTTAGGAAAACAAATGACAAAAGAAAAAGTCTCAGAGCTAATGTCGAAACATTGCGATAACTGTCTTTTAGTTATGGCTTCATTAATGCCTGACTACGATTTATTTGCCAAGGAAGCAATCCGAAAATACGGACGTGCACATTTTATTTGTTTCGGAGATAAAACGGAGTATAAGGTGGAGTACAATGGACAGCTTTATTTAATATACCGTATGGTATGATTAGATGAAATTAAATTCGGATGCATCGGAGATTTTAGTTTGATGCATCAAAAATATATTTCCGATGCATCAAACCAGACACATCTTTATCTTTTAATCCTGCTTCTTTTTGTTCCTTTCATCATTTTATGAGCCATCTTCATACACCTCCTTGCCCATGTCCTGTCATCTTCATTCTCATTTCTTCCCCACTTTAGGTCAGTATCTCCACCACCGCCTCCATTACTTTGGGCAAAGGTGGTTGCATGCTCAATATATCCTGCAAATAATAATAGGGCACATTGCATGATCTTTTCGCCTTGATCTGCCAGATCTTTAAGCAAAGTATCTTCAAATAAATCTAGTGATCTAAAATTCAGGTGTTCCGATTGAGTCCTAAACTCCCTTAGAATGTCGGGAAGAATAGCCGAAGATAGACGGTATTCTATCTGTTGTTGTATGCTGTCGACAGCATTGTATGCTTCCTGGCGCAAATGAGATTCTTTTTCTCTTAGCTCCTTGACCGTATGGTTAAGTGAGATAAGTTCTTTTTCGGCATCATTCAACTTATCTTTTTTGTCTAAGAGCTTCTCATCAACATGCAGCAATTGTTTACTTAGTTTATCCAATTGGGTTAACAGCAATTTTGTATCGGCGTTGCCCGTTTGGATAATTCCTTCTAACTCTGCCTTTTTACCAAGTAGTTCCACCTTTTGCTTCTCCAGATTCTTTATCATAGTGGTTAGGCTCTTCTGCTTTGTCTGGGCTTTATGAATCTGTTGATTGATATTGTATAATTGACCTCGAAGAATGATAATTCTGTTTTCAAGCGCTGTGCATTCCTCACTTAATTCTTTTTTGTATTCTTCGGTAGATCGGTGCTTAGCTCCCGTTTCGTAGATATTACTTCCCCGCATCAAACCCCATTTCTGGTTGCAAACGGCCAGATCGTCGTGTATGGCTAACATTTTTTCTTTGAAATCCCATTTGGTTGCTCCCCCAAACACTTGTTTATAAGATAGTTTCGTTAATGGGGTGATGGGCAGTATGGTACAATGTATATGAGGATTCATTTCATCGAGATGTACATAAAATCCTACGATATTATTCTCTCCCCATTTGCCCGATGCAAACCGATAAATATCTTTAGCCCATTCTTCAATATCTTTACATCTTGTTATGTTCGAGTTGTCTGCTCCTTTGGTAAGATTTACTTTTTGTTCCCCGAATGCAAGTTCGTGCATCCTGTCTCTACTCCCGCCAAAGATAAATTTGGCGCAGACACGTATATTAGGTGTTTTCCTATTAATGTTAGGATCAGTAATTCCACATTGTTCCAGTCTGGAAGTAATTTTTTCCCCTACTGTTCGTGTTTTATCAATGGAGTGAATGCGACAGCCTTTTGTTATTTCAAAATTCAAATGTTCACGGGATCGGTCATAATTGCCTTCCTTGGCGGCTCTTTCCCAACGCTTTTCATCCCAACGGCGTTGGTATTCACAACTCTCATCGGCGGTAATGGCTGGCGAGCCTTTCAAATCAGCTACTTGTTTATTTTTATTGCTCATATAGTTTCTTTTAATAGATTTTACATTAAAATGATTATTACAATAGGGAAAAAATAAAGAAAAGGAATAATGAAGTTGAAAAAATGATGAATGGATAAATCGCACACATAAATCACTGATAATAAGAACGATAGCAACTTATCAATTCTCATCAACTACACATCAATCGAAACAATTACTTTTCTATTTTCATCAATTCAATTCCTAAGATGAAAAAAGATGAGAGCTACTTCCTTTAATTATCAGCCATTTGCATTAAGGCTTCATCATTTCATCTGAGTAATTCAGTAATTCCCTGGTTATTGTATAGAATCTGCCTGTTCCTTTCTTTGGTGAATAATGTTCGGGAGGATGGAAATCATATTGATAAGTAATATAAGTAAGGGAGTTAGAGGCTGCTTCCAGCCTCCATTCCTCTTGTATGATTCTGCGAATTTGATTTTTATCTGCTTTTATCCGCGCATAATCCAGCAAAGGGAGAAGATCTTTCAAGCAGAACGATATTTTATCCACTCCAACCGCATCCATTATTTCCAGTAATAATTCGGATAATTCCAGTTCTAAACGGTTTCGATTATTGCGTATGATCTTTTGCAAAGCCGTTGTATATATAAGTGCAGGCGAAAACCACATTCGACTCATTTGACAGGAAGATAATTCCCTATCCTTTATGAAATACAAGAAATGCGGAATCTCTTCCTTCAGCTTTTTCAGAAAGCTCGTATCATCATGCTCAATTGCAGGTACTTTACGCACCCAATAACGTGTTTCCGATGGGTCAATAATAACCGGGCAACTCTCATTATTAGAACATAACACAAACTTTGCAAAGAAATGAATCTCGTTTCGGTCTTTCCCTTTGGCTTCCACTTTATAAGAATGGGCAGTACTCAGGTTTTTCAACCGCTCCGAATCTTCCCTACGGTTTAACAATACTTCATCAACAGCGATAATCAATTTGCCGGCCCAATCAGAATTAAACTGACTGCGGAAATCTTCATTGGTATTAAAGGTCATATTTCCTTGAAAAATAGCTTTTAAGAAATTTAGGAATGTACTTTTTCCTGTATTCCTCTCTCTCGAGACAAGCAATAAAATTGGCAACTTTTGTGCGGGCTGCATATAGAGAAGCTGGATATAATCTAATCCCAGCTCATACTGTTCACCAAATATATGTCTGATCAGTGATAGAGTAAGCGGGCATTCTCCCGCCTTGGGCACGTGTTCGATTGGCTCATATAGATTCAGGAACTTACCTACCACCGGCTGATAAGTAATATGGTCGGGAATTGTGCAGAAACCGTCATATTTGGGGATGTCAGCAAGTCCACCGCTGCCAAAATCCTGTTTGAAGGTTTCATTATTCCAGATTACACGCTTTTCTATAAACCCGCCGCCGAGAGCTGGTTGCTGCACAATCTTGTACAAGGTGGTACCCACACGAATAAACTTTTCATTATTATTTTTTCCCTTCATTCTCTTATTTCTTCAAAAGTTTATTCCCCAGAATGTACTGTTGTGCTTTCTGTGTAATTTGTTCTTGTGTCTTCACTGGATTTTGGCGCAACCAGGCTTCCAATTCAGACTTTTCAAAATAAAGCATTTTGCCCTGAGGCTTATAGTGGGCAATAAGATTAGAGGATGTGAGTTTATACAGATAGCTCTTTGATAAGTTGAGGAATCTGCTGGCTTCATCAAAGCTTAATACACTTTTGCATAAGAAGAGCTGTTCTTCTATCGCAGCTATTCTTTTTTCAAATTCATTTTCCATTTGTAATATCTTTTTAGAGATTTGACAAATGGGGTGCGCACCCCGTTATTTGTTAACGGGAGCAAATTTAGAGTGTCAAAATTGAAAGAGTATTGAGGATGTTTGAGGTCTCAATCTATTCTCAATCTTTTTGCAGTTGTTTGATGTATTCTTTAATAATCTTTTCCGGTAAAGCTTTGATTACTTTCTCGTTAGCACTTGAGAGATCACCAGCATTCAAAAAATCATTTTTTTGTGGAGCTTTCAATAGGCGATTATTAGCAATTACTGATTGCCAGTTGATGGTTATATATCCATATTTGGCCAATTGCTGGAAAAAATGAGCCAAAACACAGTTGTTTCTTGATCTTAAGTTATTTTGTGACTTACAGTCAAATATGGCTTTCGTTTCTTCAACTGATACGCTGCTTTTGAATATTTGTACTTCGTTGATGCATTCTTTCAATATATCGAATTGCCAGTCTTTAAAATTGTGTTCGAATGGGTTTTTGTTTTCAGTAACTGCAGCGGTCTCAGTTATCAGTGTACCAGGAATCTCACTCTGATTTTTCTCTTTGAATTCATCAATTGTGCCAACGACTTTTTCTTTAGGCAGCCTTGAAGATGCATATAGTTCTAATTTCATCTTCTTGAAGTCTTCAAATGAGAATTTATTCCTACTGAAATATGTCGATATGACTTCTTTGTGATTTCTCAAGAAATAGTTGACCGTACAGAAATTTCTGTTGTATTCATTTAGTGTATTATGTCCTCTACTTTTTATATATTTATTCCCCTCGCGAAAGACGGTCAAATAGAACTTATAAGATAATCCATTCTTGATAATTTCCTTTTGATATATTTTATAGGCTCTCCGATATAATATATATTGGTTATCTGTATAACCAGTCTTGTATGCATATAGCCATAATGTTGCTCCATATACTAATGCGCAAACTGAAGATATTGGTTCCATTGAATGAGATTTTGTTTTAATAACAAAGATAAAGAGGAGAGAGCAAATAGTATAAAGCAGGAAAAAGAAGTGGATGAAAAGAAGATTAGTTTAACAAGTATGTTAATTAAAAATAAATATATTTAGGGTTTGAAGCATGAAAGTACACTTTCTCTTGTTTTTGCGAAATAGTACACTTTTAGTACACTCCTTAAAAGCAAAAACCCCTGATAATCAGGCGATTATCAGGGGTTTAAAGTACCCAGACCCGGGGTCGAACCGGGATGGAAGTGAATCCACTGGTGTTTGAGACCAGCGCGTCTACCGATTCCGCCATCTGGGCTTAATTGCGGTGCAAAGATATGTTTTTATTTTTAAATGCCAATAGTTCTTTGCGAAAAAGAAGTAAAAAAGGATAATATGAATAAAGTTTTTTTCCACATTAACTAAATATATATTACATTAGCAGAAACTTTAATAAACGATTATATCATGATAAATACTGATAACTATTGCGTTATTATGGGAGGGGGGATTGGCAGCAGATTCTGGCCTTTCAGCCGTAAAACATTACCAAAGCAGTTTCTTGATTTTTTTGGAACAGGACGTTCACTACTTCAGCAAACTTTTGACCGTTTTAATAAAATAATTCCAACTGAGAATATTTTGGTTGTTACGAATGATATGTATGCCGATCTGGTAAAATTTCAAATACCAGAATTAAATCCAGATCAGATATTATTGGAACCAACCCGAAGAAACACAGCACCATGCATAGCATGGGCTTCATATCACATACGTGCACTCAATCCCAATGCCAATATAGTAGTTGCGCCTTCTGATCACTTAATTTTAAAAGAAGAAGAATTCCTGGATGCAATTAAAAAAGGTCTTGAATTTGTTTCGAAATCTGAAAAACTGCTTACTTTGGGAATCAAGCCCAATCGTCCTGAGACAGGTTACGGCTATATACAAATAGACGAAAAAGAAGGAGACAACTTTTATAAGGTTAAAACATTCACAGAGAAACCTGAACTGGAATTAGCCAAAGTCTTTATGGATAGCGGTGAATTTTATTGGAACTCCGGACTATTTATATGGAATGTGAATAGTATAATCAATGCAGGGGAAAAATACTTACCTGAATTGAGTGGTATATTGAACGCCGGAAAAGATGTATACGGTACTCCTGCGGAGAAAGCCTTTATTGACAAAAACTTCCCGGCATGCCCCAATGTATCGATTGATATTGGCCTGATGGAGAAAGCAGACAACGTATACGTATCTTTAGGAGACTTCGGATGGTCAGATTTAGGAACATGGGGATCGCTTTATGATTTATCGCCTAAAGACGAAAAAGGAAATGTAGTACTGAAAGGAGAATCCTTGATATACGAAAGCAATAATAATATGATAGTTCTGCCTAAAGGAAAACTGGCAGTAGTGGAAGGCCTGGATGGATATCTGATAGCTGAATCTGAAAATGTACTTCTAATATGCAAAAAAGATGAAGAGCATGTAATCCGTAAATATGTTAACGATGCCCAGATTATGCTGGGCGAAGATTATGTGTAATTCATTATATCTCTAGCTTTTATTCATACAAAAAGGGCACCCAGGTGCCCTTTTATATTATCATAGTTTATCTTCTGTCTGTTCTTCTATTAACCTTCCCAGGCTTTACGTATACTATTAGCAATTGACGAGAATTCATCTGCTGACAGCTTAAGTTTCGGATTCGAAAACAGCATATCCGACTCTTTGTTTATTGGTATAAGATGAATATGTGCGTGTGGCACTTCCATACCAATAACTGCTACACCTACCCTTTTACAGGGAATAACTTTTTCAATTGCTCGGGCTACACCCTTCGCAAAAATATGCATTTCGGCCAGTTCTTTGTCTTCGATATCGAAAATATAATCTACTTCCTGTTTTGGTATAACCAGAGTATGTCCCTTTACCAAGGGGTTGATATCAAGAAAAGCATAAAATTTATCATTCTCAGCTATTTTATAACTTGGAATTTCGCCTGCTGCAATTTTAGTGAATATAGTAGCCATAATAGTATGTTCAGGAATTAAATTGAAATATTCATAATTTCGAGACTGATCTTACCCTGAGGCACCTGGATTTCAGCAACATCGCCTACTTTCTTTCCAAGTAAACCGCGTGCAATAGGGGTACTTACGGAAATCTTTCCCTCTTTGAGATTAGCTTCACTTTCCGAAACGATCGTGTAAGTCATCTTCGCCCCGTTATTTAGGTTTTTCAGCTCGACCCTGTTTAGTATCTGAACAGAATCAGTTTGTAATTTCGACTCATCGATAATCTTGGCGGCACCAATAATTTCTTTAAGTCTGCTGATTTTCATTTCCAACATACCCTGGGCTTCCTTAGCAGCATCATACTCTGCATTTTCCGACAAATCACCTTTGTCGCGGGCCTCAGCTATTTGCTTTGAAATGTCCGGTCTATTCACCGTTTCAAGCACCCTTAATTCTTCTAATAACTTTTTGTAGCCTTCTTCAGACATATAAGCCATGATGTGTATCCTCCATTTATAAAATTAAACGCTCATATAAACAAAAAAGAATTCCAACATGCGGCCATGTTGGAACCCTCTCTGTATTTTTATTTTGCAAATATAGACTTTAAATTGATACGAGTCAAATTTTAAAGACTGCTTTGTAACATCTTTTAATGAAAATCGGCTACGCTTATAGTAAAGATTTAATTGTAGCCTCCAGGTCTTTTACATCTTCACCACGCATATACAATTCATTTTGCCGGTTGATAAGGAAATAGCTGGGCAATTGTTGTATATTATACAGGCTTATATTACTTGAGTATGGTCCTTGCGGGTCGCGCACGCAAATCCAGGGAAGATTGGTTGCAGATGTTTTCCAGAAATGTTCATCGGCATCGACAGAAATCTGATAGATTTCGAGTCCTCTTTCAGCATATTTATCGTATAAATCGCGTAAAAGAAAATTATGTTCGGCAGCCAGCGGACTTTGATAAGCTGTAAAGTCGAGTAGAACCACCTTCCCTTCCAAATCAGTAAGTTTACGTGTTTGTCCGCGCAGGTCTTTTAAAGAAATATCAATTACTCCGGCTTCTTTTATCTGGTCTTCGCCGATTTCGACGGTAGTTTCGCGTGGCGTGCGAGTATTCTTCATTCCTTTAATCACCAGGTTATATAAATTCTTTGTTCTTTCGGCATGCGGATAATAGTTTTCAAGACTTGTTGCCACCGCTGCAAAAGCTTTAATATCATCTTTATTGGTAAGAGGATCAAATAACAAATAATTATTAACCCGCTGAAAAAGTGCAAAATAAGCTGCAGCGGTATTGGGTGCCGAGAAAATATATTTTATCTTAACCTCCTCCTTATAGTCATCAATCAAAGAACTCACACTATCCTGAATAGCTTGTGGGCTTATTCCTTTGCTCCGTGCCGATTGAGCTACGGTATTCATATCATTTTGAAGTTTAATCTGCTTCAGTGTCAATTCCTTTATTTTCTCGCTATTAGCAGAACCTTCTACTGTATAAGCCGTAGAAAAATTGTCGTAAGGAGCATTGATTGTTACAGTTTCGGTAGAGTCGATGGAGAAATTAACAATTTTATTATCAATGCGCAAGCGGTAAAATTCCGGCGATTCCGGTTGAGTGTGCTTGAACTTGAAAGAACCGTTCTTACTGATTTTAGCCGAATCCAACACTACAATCCCTCCGATTTGGGAAGCCTCGAGATAAATCTTTTTATCCTCAGCGCCGGTAACTTCACCGGTAACTGTAAATTTCGGTCCGGTATTGCATGCAGTCATCAACAAGGTAACAAAAGCAAAATAGCATATTTTTTTCATCATGTGCGTTTTATTTTGATGCAAATATAAGTGTTTTCGGATAAAAACAAGGGCAGTAGTTAACTTTTCACTCATTCTCACCTGTTTACCATAAGTTTTATTTATATTTGCATGAATTTTGAAGAAAAAATAGAATAAACAATTTTATGATTAACCCAATTGTTAAGACGATCGAGTTGGGTGATGGCAGAACCATCACACTCGAAACCGGGAAATTGGCAAAACAAGCAGACGGCTCAGTTATGCTACGTATGGGAAATACGATGTTACTAGCCACAGTAGTTGCCGCAAAAGACGCAGTTCCCGGAGTAGATTTTATGCCTTTACAGGTAGAGTACAAAGAAAAATTTGCAGCTTTCGGCCGTTTCCCCGGCGGCTTCCAGAAAAGAGAAGGAAGAGCATCAGATTACGAAATCCTTACCAGTCGCCTTGTCGACAGAGCCCTTCGCCCGCTGTTCCCCGATAATTATCACGCAGACGTATTCGTAAACATCATTTTATATTCAGCCGACGGTGTTGATATGCCCGATGCATTGGCCGGATTGGCTGCTTCAGCTGCACTGGCAGTTTCGGACATTCCGTTCAACGGGCCGATATCCGAAGTTCGTGTTGCCCGTATCAACGGTAATTTTGTTATCAACCCCACTTTCGGTCAATTAGAAGAAGCTGATATGGATATCATGGTAGCTGCTACTTATGATAACATTATGATGGTGGAAGGCGAAATGAAAGAAGTTTCTGAAGCCGAATTGCTCGAAGCAATGAAAGTTGCCCACGAAGCCATCAAAGTTCATTGCAAAGCTCAGTTGGAACTGACCGAAATGGTTGGTAAAACCGTAAAACGCGAGTACGACCATGAAGTGAACGACGAAGAACTCCGTGCTAAAGTTCGCGAAGCATGCTATGACAAGGTATATGCAATAGCATCGTCGGGAAATGCTAATAAACATGAACGTCACGATGCATTTGTAGCCATCCGCGACGAATTCAAAGCTACCTTCTCGGAAGAAGAACTGCCAGAAAAAGGAGCACTTATCGACCGTTACTATCATGATGTGGAAAAAGACGCTATGCGCCGCTCCATCCTTGATGAAGGCAAACGCCTCGATGGCCGCCAAACTACACAAATTCGTCCTATCTGGTGCGAAGTAGATTATCTGCCGGGACCTCATGGCTCAGCCGTTTTCACCCGTGGCGAAACTCAGTCGCTTACCTCTGTAACGCTGGGAACCAAACTGGACGAAAAAATTATCGACGATGTGTTAACACACGGAAAAGAACGTTTCCTGTTACACTATAACTTCCCTCCGTTCTCTACCGGAGAAGCCCGTCCGCAACGCGCCGTAGGCCGCCGCGAAATAGGTCACGGAAACCTGGCGCACCGCGCTTTGAAAGGGATGATTCCGGATGATTTCCCATACGTAATCCGTGTAGTTTCGGATATTCTCGAATCGAACGGTTCATCTTCTATGGCAACTGTATGTGCAGGAACACTTGCATTAATGGATGCCGGTGTACAGATTAAAAGACCGGTATCAGGTATTGCCATGGGATTGATAAAAAACCCGGGCGAAGAAAAATATGCCGTACTGTCGGACATCTTGGGCGATGAAGACCACCTGGGCGATATGGACTTCAAAGTAACAGGAACTACCGAAGGTATTACTGCAACACAGATGGATATTAAGGTAGATGGCCTGTCGTTCGAAATTCTGGAACGTGCCCTTAATCAAGCAAAAGAAGGACGTATGCACATCCTTGGTAAGATTACCGAAACAATGCCTGCACCACGTGTTGATTTGAAAGACCATACTCCACGTATCGAAACCATGATTATCCCGAAAGAGTTTATCGGCGCCATCATTGGCCCCGGTGGAAAAATCATCCAGGGAATGCAGGAAGATACCGGTACTGTAATTACCATTGAAGAAATCAACGGAACTGGCCGTGTTGAAATCTCGGGAACAAACAAACAAAGCATCGAATCTGCCGTTCGTATTATTAAAGGCATTGTAGCTATCCCCGAAATCGGCGAAGTTTATAAAGGAAAAGTACGTTCAGTAATGCCTTATGGTGCATTTGTTGAATTCCTGCCGGGCAAAGACGGACTTCTTCATATCTCTGAAATAGACTGGTCGAGACTTGAAAAAGTTGAAGATGCAGGTATCAAAGAGGGCGATGAAATTGAAGTAAAACTACTCGACATTGATCCTAAAACAGGTAAGTTTAAACTTTCGCGTAAAGTTTTGCTTCCTCGTCCTGAAAGACAATAAATATATATCAATTTTTGATATTAAGGGCTTATCTGAAAAGGTAAGCCCTTTCTTTTGGTATTAACCGTACTGTATTACTCCTGTTTTTATGCTATACATAAAGATTTGTGTTTAGCTGCAGTATGGTATGTTTTAGATGGGCATCTAACACTGCGTTAGATGCCCATCTCATACTGCGTTAGATGGGCATCTAAAACATGCCATACTGCGGCAATAATACAAACGCTATCGCGGCAACGAATTAATATTTATAGTGGTACTAAACAAACAATAATACCATACTTGTACCGTTCTAATTAAGAGATGTTCTTGTATAATTAAAAAAGAATACATTTCTTTGCAATACCTAAAGTAACAAATTGTAAATGCCTGAGTCGGAAAAACTCCATACTATGAACACTTTCTCCCGGTTTTTTCTCGAAAACCAGGATAAATTCTTATCATTTGCATATTCTTATATAAGAAATAAAGCAGATGCTGAAGATATTCTTATGGAATCCATGATAGCACTTTGGGAGAATCAGGACAGGTGGGATGAAGATGCAAATCTTCATGGCTTATTACTTACCATCATTAAAAACAAATCGCTTAATTTTCTTTCACATCTTCAGGTGCGATACCGGGTCGAAGAAAATATTACCGAACATGCTCAGCGGGAACTCGATTTACGTATTTCAACCCTGGAAGATTGCGAACCCAGCGAAATATTCGATACTGAAATTCAACACCTTGTAGATGAGGCTCTCAAAAAGATGCCCGAGCAAAGTCGCCACATCTATTTACTCAGTCGTAAACAAGATACCACTAATAAAACAATTGCTACCGAAGTCGGACTATCCGTAAAAAGTGTTGAATTCCACATTACTAAAGCCTTGAAAATACTTCGTCAGGAACTGAAAGATTATCTTATTTCTATATTTTTTTAAAATAAATCACATTTTTCATTAGGGTCGTCATAAACTTACCTGTTATATTATTAGAGCGGGTGAGAAAGTTATTATCCGAAATATTATTAACCTTTAATTTAGTGCAACCCTTAAAAAATGAAATTTATGGTATGAAAACAAATCCTCTAATCGAAAGAACGGTATTACCCCCATTACTACCGGTTCGTAACATTATCAAAACATTTTAATTTATTTATTAACTTAACATTTTTAGAAAATATGAGAAAAATCTCTTTATTCGGGGCTTCTGTCCCCAGGAGTTTTGAATTCAAGCAAATATTGCTAACTGCAAAGATTGCTCTTTTTCTTTTTTTGTTTACCCCCCTACATCTTTATGCGCAAAATGGAGCTACTGTACAAGGTACTGTAACAGATAGCGAAGGCTACGAAATTATTGGCGCCAACGTAGTGGTAAAAGGAACTACCAACGGAACAATAACCAATATCGACGGACAATTTACATTGAATAACGTAAATAACGGAGATGTTGTACTGGTTTCGTACATTGGATATACCCCTCAGGAAGTAACCTATACAGGGCAAGCTAGTCTAGCTGTTGTTTTGGCGGAAGATTCCCAGATTATCGACGAAGTAGTAGTTACTGCTTTGGGTATTAAGAGGGAAAGAAAGGCTTTGGGTTATGCCATGCAGGAAGTGAAAGGCGACCAGCTTACCGAAACCAGGGATGCTAACATTGCCAATTCGCTGGCAGGTAGGATTGCCGGTGTGCAGATCAACCAAAGTGGTACAGGTGTTGGCGGTGCTACCCGTATTATTATCCGTGGTAACAATTCTATAGCCGGCAATAACCAACCACTGATTGTGGTAGATGGTGTGCCTATTGATAACTTCAGCAGTGATACCGACGAGTACTGGGGAAATGGCGCTATTGATAAAGGGTCGGGTATTTCCGATATCTCTCCTGATGATATAGAATCGATGTCTGTATTGAAAGGTCCTGCGGCCGCTGCTCTTTATGGTAGCCGTGCAGGTAATGGTGTTGTAATGATCACTACTAAAACCGGAGCAAGCAATAAAGGTTTGGGAATATCATTTAACAGTAACTTCACTTTCGAAAATCCGATGATGACACCTAAATACCAGAATGAATATGGACAGGGAGCATGGGTACTCAAAGATAAGGATGATAAAGATTCCGGATACATCAATGTATATGACAACAATGTTATCGGTAGCTGGGGACCGAAAATGGATGGTTCTATGAAGGATATGGCTCTGGGTAAATACGCTTATTCTGCCCGAGACAATGATCTATACAAAGATTTTCTGCGTACAGGCTCAACCTGGACTAACAGTATGGAAATCAGTAAGGCATCAGATGACATTACTTTACGTGCTTCTATTACCCGTTTGGACAATAAATCGGTTGTTCCAAACAGTGGCATCGAGAGAACCTCCATTAACCTGCGTTCGACAATGAAATTAGCCGAATGGTTATCAGCCGATTTTAAAATCAACTACGTAAATCAGCAGTCTAAAAACCGTGTTGCCCTTGCAGCCGACCCGAATAATATCTTCTACGATTATTTAACTATGCCCCGTAGTATAGGTTACTCTGATTTTGAACCTTATCGCGATACCAATTGGAAACGTGCTGATGGTAAACCCGCTTCGTGGAAATTGGAACATAATACGGCTCCAAACAACCCATATTGGTCAACCGAACGGAATGGTAATACAGATAAGCGCGACCGTTATATAGGTTTTGCAGCATTTGATATCAAATTTACCGATTGGTTGAACCTGAAACTTCGTTCGGGTATTGACAATTATACTTTCTTGTACGATTGGACTCGTGCTACCGGTAATCCATACTGGGAAACCAATGGTAGCTACCGTGTACAGACTGAACGCTTCAAGGAACTTAATACCGACTTCTTGTTTACAGCACAAGGCAACTGGAATAAATTTGGTATAGTAGCTACAGCAGGTGGTAACATTATGTACCGTTCAACTTCGCATAATAACGATTGGTCAGGCGAGTTGGTAATTCCTGATTTTTATTCTATCAGCAATGGTAAACTTCATAATGGTGAGTTTACCCGTACACGCAAACAAATTAATTCGTTGTATGCTACAGCTTCATTGTCTTGGGACAGCTTCGTTTATCTGGATTTAACTGGACGTAATGACTGGTCGTCGACCCTGCCGAAGGATAATAATTCTTATTTCTATCCTTCTGTTGGCGGTAGCTTTGTATTCACTCAAATGCTTCACAACATGGGTAAAGATTTAGGCCCTCTTACTTTCGGTAAGTTACGTGCATCATGGGCACAGGTAGGTAATGATACTGAACCATACCAGTTGCTCGACTACTATACTCTCAATTATGATATTAAGGGAGGCGTATTCAATGCAACCAATAAAAACTGGATTGCTAATTCGAACCTGAAGAACGAAACAATTGAATCCTGGGAACTTGGATTGGAGTTGAGAGGATTGGATAACCGTATTGGTTTGGATGTATCGTATTACAAGAAGAATGCAAAAAATCAGATTTTAAGAGTTTCGGTGCCCGCTGCAACCGGATATAGTTACAAGTTAATTAATGCTGGTAATATCCAGAATCAGGGTTGGGAAATAGCACTCAATGGTACCCCGGTAAAAACTGCTAGCGGATTTACATGGTCGAGCTTACTCAACTGGTCGACAAATAAAAACAAGATTATTGAGTTGTACGAAGATACTGAACGTCAGATTATTAGTGATGGTGCAGGTATTAACTTCCTTGATATTGTAGCCGAAGTAGGTGGCTCTTATGGTGATATGTATGGAACCGCTTTCCAACGTAATGATAAAGGCGAGATGATTATCGGTGATAATGGTGTTCCTATTGCAACTACCGAACGGGTTAAACTGGGTAATAATCAGCCCAAGTGGATGATGGGATGGTCGAATGATTTTACATACAAGAATTTCTCATTTGGATTCTTGATTGACCTGAATTATGGTGGCAATGTATATATGGGATCCATACAACAGGGAGCTGTGAATGGTAACCTCGAAATGACACTTGCCGGTCGCGAAGGTATGGTTGTCCCTGGCGTTACTAAAGATGGTGCAGTTAATACCAAACAAATCAGAGGCGATGAATACTGGAAAGGTATAAGCGGCATTACAGAAGCATTCGTATATGATGCAACCAATGCTCGTTTACGCGAAGTAAGCTTTGGCTATACATTCCCACGTAGTATGCTCTCCCGGACTCCGTTCTCCAGCATCAAAGCCAGCTTTGTTGCCCGTAACCTCTTTATGATTTATCATAAGACAAAAGGATTTGATCCGGAAGCCGGATTTAGTAATTCCAGCTCTGTACAGGGTGTTGAATTCGGTTCTATGCCAACTATGAGAAGTATTGGTTTTAATGTTAATATCGCATTCTAATCATAATCCTATAAAAGAATAAAATATGAAAAATATAAAATTATTTGCCGCTTGTTCCTTGTTTGTGTTCGCTCTTG
>DAMCMT010000094.1:0-18122 GCA_032108265.1 Bacteroides sp. | reverse complement strand
ATGATTCCGATTCAGATCAACTGAACTTATGGGAAAATTTCTTTGGACAGTAATGGTATAGTTTAAAACTTTCAAACCAATCGTTTGAAAGTACCAAATGAATCGTTTGATACTTTCAAATGGCTCGTTTACTAGTACCAAACTCTCTGTTTAATACTAGCAAATGAAGCCCCCCACCCCAACAATTAACATTATATCCTCCCCCACCGCTAGGAAAATTAAAATTTAAACTATAACTTTGACCTAACCAACGAATACATTAAGCCATATTTCTGATACAGCGATGAAAGACTTAACGACAATCGACCAATTGTTTTTGCGGATAGCCCTTAAAGACGACGAGGAAGCTTTCCGCACCCTATTCTTTGAATTCTTCTCATCACTCTGCGTCTTTGCCCATAAATACATAGACAGTTGGGAAACGTGCGAAGACATTGTGCAAGACAACTTTTACAAGATATGGCGAAACAGAAAATCCATTGAGATAACCACCTCAGCCCGTAATTTTCTCATTACCAGCGTGCGCAACTCCTGTATCGACTACCTGCGCAAGCAACAGAACGAAAGAAACTGGCAGGAAAATGAAAACGAAGACAAACAAACATACAATGACTTATACTCACACATTGAATTAGAGCAAATGCTCAACGAGGCTTTAACTAAACTACCCGATAACATCCGGGAAATATTCGAAATGAATCGCTTTGAAGGCAAGACCTACAAAGAAATTGCCGAAATAAAACAAATATCGGTAAAAACCGTAGAAGCCAATATAACAAAGGCTTTGAAGCACTTAAGAATAGAATTAAAAGACTATTTACCCCTCGTTTTACTCCTGCTTGGATAAAAAAAGTTCAATGACCGGATAGGGTATATTTTATTTCGTACGTCTAGTTTGCAAAAACAAGAAAGTCGTGGAAATAAAAACCAATCATATCATTGCCTACCTTAAAGGCAATCTTACAGCCGAAGAAGAAAAAGACTTCCGCGAGAAGCTACGCACCTCGGCCGAATTCAGGAAAGAAGTCGAAGACATCACCTTTATCTGGAAGATGTCTGCCGAGCTTCAACTCCACAAACAAGTTAATACAGAACGCAACTGGAAACAACTCGCCGCACGCATCCGGGTCGACAAATACAAAAAGAAGATTTGGACTGTTATCCGTACATCTGCAGCCATACTATTACTGCCCCTGTTAATATCCACCTATTTATTATATATTCAGAACAGCGAACTAAACAATCAACCCATCTCCCAATTGCAGGTACAATCCGCCTACGGAACCGTAACCCAGACCACCCTGCCCGACGGAACCAAGGTTTGGTTAAACTCCGGTTCCATACTTACCTACCCGCAGGTTTTCAAAGGAAAAAGAGAAGTAAGCCTCACCGGAGAAGCCTATTTCGATGTAACCTCCGACCCCTCCAACCGCTTTGATGTAATCGTTTCCGACCAACTTACTGTAAGTGCCTACGGAACCGAGTTCAATATCAACGCCTACCCCGAAGACAGCACCATCGACGTAAGCCTCATCACCGGAAACGTAGAACTGGTAACCACCGACAACCTCACCCAGCAGGCCATCACTCCCGGACAACACGCCGTTTACAATAAAACCGATGAAAACATGGATATATCCTACACCAACCTTACCGTTAAAACAGCTTGGAAGTACGGCAAGATGATGTTCAGGCGAGCAAGCATGCCCGAAGTAGTGGAGCGACTTTCCCGTCATTTCAACGTCGATATCCGTTTAGAAGGTGTAGACCTCTACAACTATGAGTACAACGCCACATTCACCACCGAAACCCTGAACGAAATATTACAACTGCTCGAAGAATCCGCCCCCATTCAATATAAGATAATAGACCCCAAGCAATCCGATGATTACAGTTACAGCAAAAGAGTAGTGATTATCAGTTTGCGGGAATAATACAAACTTAAAACCAGAAGCCATGAACCATTGTACCTGAAAACACAACACGGGAAAAACGTATAGTACATCTTTCCCGTATTCATCAAAATTATTTTACCAGTTCGAAAATCTCACCTCCCGACCGGTAGAAGTTAACCATAAGTTAGTATCAACCTCATTAATTTGACGATGTAAAATTATGAAAAATTTGCAGAACGTAAAGGGTAAATGCCAAACTTTTAGGCTACTATCCAAAATTCCTATCACTATGAGAGTCACCATGATTTTATTATTCGGTATTATCTTTAATGCCGGCGCCCATTCTCTCTATTCTCAGGAAACCACATTAACACTCAAAATGAAAAACGCAACCCTCGAGGAAGTACTGAATGTTATAGAAGAGAAAACCGAATTGTATTTCCTCTACAACACCAAACTGGTAGATGTAGACCGGAAAGTATCCATTAACGCTAACAAGCAAACACTGGAAAATATCCTCAGACAACTCTTCAACTCAACCAACATCGGATACAAAATTGAAGGGAAGCAGGTAATCCTCAGCAACAAACCCCAGCCCGAAGCAGCCGTAGAAGCCACGCAGCAAGAACGGAAAAGCATCACCGGAACCGTTCGCGACCGCAACGGAGACGGCCTGATTGGTGTTACCGTCAAAGAAAACGGAACCACCAACGGAACCATTACAGACATGAACGGTAACTTCACCATCAGCGTTTCGCCGCAGGCCGTACTGAACATCTCCTACATAGGCTACATACCCATGGAGATTAAAGTAGACGGAAAAACCAAACTTTCCGTTGTATTGGAAGAAGACAACCAAATGCTGGACGAAGTAGTCGTTGTAGGATACGGTACCCAGAAACGTGGAAACCTTACCGGGGCTATCTCCTCCATCAATGCCGACGCCATCACCACTACCACACACTCCAGCCTGGCGCAAAGCCTGCAAGGAAAGATTCCCGGACTACAGATACGCCAACAGTCGGGAGAACCCGGAGAGTTCAACACCAACATCAACATTCGTGGCTTCGGAACACCTTTATATGTAATCGACGGTATTCCGCGCGACGGAGGTTCCGAGTTCCAACGCCTCAACCCCAACGACATTGAAAGCATATCCGTATTGAAAGACGCATCGGCAGCCATTTACGGACTCGATGCCGCCAACGGTGTAATCCTTGTAACTACTAAAAAAGGAGTTGCCGGAAAACCCCGCTTCAGCTACAACGGTGTGGTAGGTTGGCAAAAACCGACCGACATACCTAAAATGGCCAACGCCGCCCAATACCTCGAAATGATAAACGATGCCAATGTTAACGCCGGCGGTAACCCATCCATCACCAAAGAAGAACTAACCAAGTGGCAGCAGGGAGTACCCGGTTACGAAAGTACCGACTGGTACGACGAGACTATAAAGAACTCGGCCATGCAAACACAGCACGACCTTTCCATTCGTGGAGGCAACGAAGCCGTTAAATATTTCCTTAGCTTTGGGTACCTCAACGAGGGAGGGCTTCTGAAAACCAACGACATCAATTACGATAAATATACCCTCCGCAGCAACATTAGCGCCAAACTGAACGACCATCTGACAGCCGACCTCATGATATCCGGCCGGTACGACGTACGCGATTATCCGGGAAGCAACTTCTTCTGGATATTCAAAGGCACCCGTGTAACCCCTCCCAACGAACGCCCATATGCCAACAACAATCCCAATTACCTATCCAAGGTTACATTGGACGGTAATCCGGTAGCCATGTCGGATAAGGACATAGTAGGCTTCGGCGAACAAAAGAATAAATCGTTCCAGTCGTCGGCCTCCTTAACCTATGATGCTCCTTTCCTGCCCGGATTACAATTGAAAGTTAATTTCGCTTACGATAGCAACAACAACTTCGGGAAAGTACTCGAAAAAGAATACAATGTTTATACCTACATACCCGATACGCAGGAATACGTAGGTTCCAAACAAAGTTCGCCCTCGCGCATATCCAACTCGTTCCGCGACGACAACCGTTGGGTGATACAAGCGCAGGCATCCTACAACAAAACTTTTGCCGACGCGCATACCGTAGGAGCCACCGCCGTATTCGAGCAGAAAAAAACATGGATGCGTTACGGGTGGTTAAGAAGACAATACGACTTCTATACCAACGACCAGATTAACCAGGGTTCCAAGAATAACCAGGAGAACGACGGTTACGAAGGCGAAGGCGCCTATATGTCGTACGTAGGCCGCCTGAACTACAACTACAAAGGCAAATACCTATTTGAGTATGCTTTCCGTTACGACGGTTCCTACCGGTACGCGCCGGGTAGCCGTTGGGGATTCTTCCCCGTAATATCAGGCGGATGGAGAATATCCGAAGAAAACTTCATCAAAAACAACTTTAAGTTTATTGATAACCTCAAACTGAGAGCCTCCTACGGAACCGTAGGCGAGAACGCAGGCGACCCATTCCAATACATCCTTGGGTTCAGCACCTCCGGAGGAGGATTTTACGAGTTCAACAACGGAACCTTTACCTCGGGAGCCGCCTCACCCGGCATTGTAAACGAGAATCTTACCTGGTACAAATCCAAAATAACCGACATCGGACTTGATTTAGGACTGTTCAATGGTAAACTGAACATTGAGTTCGACATCTACCAGCGCGACCGAAGCGGACTACTGGCCCGGCGCAACGTATCCCTGCCCAACACCTTTGGCGGCACCTTGCCGCAGGAAAACCTCAACAGCGACCGGGTACGCGGTATCGAATTTGCCATCAGCCACAACAACCGAATCAATGACTTCTATTACGGCGTAGCTATGAACTTCAACTTCGCCCGCACTATGAAACGCTATACCGAACGCGCCGAATACCGCAGCAGTTGGGACAAATGGAAAAACGGAAACACCTACCGTTGGGAAGACGTACTCTGGGGATACAACCAAATTGGCCAATACCAAAGCATGGAAGAAGTAATCCACGCCCCCATTGTCGAAGGCAACATCGGCAACGCCCGTACCCTGCCCGGCGACTATGTGTACCAAGATACCAACGGCGACGGCGTAATCGACACCAACGACCAACTACCATTATTCTGGGGAGGACAGCCCAAGATGCACTACGGTATAACCCTTACAGCCGCGTGGAAGAACTTCGATTTCAGCGCCCTGTTGCAAGGTTCGGGCAAATACACGGTACGTTTCAGCGAAGTGTACGGCGAAATCCTTTGCTTCAAAGGCAACACCCCCGAATACTTCTACGACCGTTGGCATCTGGCCGACCCTTACGACCCCAACAGCGAATGGGTAGCCGGCAAATGGCCCGCCAGCCGTTTCTCCGAAAACATGTCGAGCGTGTACCGCGACAGCAAGATATGGCGACGCGATGCCTCCTACCTCCGCCTCAAAAGCGTAGAGCTGGGCTATACCTTGCCCGAAAAGCTTGCCAGGTCGTACTTCCTCGAATCGGTACGTGTATATGTCAACGCACATAACCTGTTCACCATTGCCGATTCGTTCGTGAAGCCTTTCGACCCCGAGAAAATAGAAGGGAACTACAATGCCGGATTGAATTATCCGCTTACCAAAAGTTTCAATATAGGTGTGAACGTAACATTTTAATTGACAGAGAAATGAAAAAGATTATCTATAGCTGCCTAGCGGCAACCGCACTATTCATCAACCTTTCGTGTACGGATTTCCTCGATTTGAAACCGAAAGACAAAATACCCAGCAACGTCATCTTTGGCGACCCCACCGGCGTAAAGGTGTACATGGCCAACCTCTACTCGCAACTACCTATCGAAGACTTCAACTTCGCCCCGCAGATAGGTTTTAACGCCAGCGTAAAAGACGCCATGCAAAGCGTAGTAACCACCGGAATGTACACTGACGAATCCTGCCATTCGTCGTGGGCTATTGCTCTCGAACAGGGCGGTTTACAATGGTGGACAGAAGGATATAAACTAAACAGAGACGTAAATATAATGATTGACGCCATACCTACATTGCAGGTAGACGACGACACCAAAAAGGCAATGGTAGGCGAAACAGCCTTTATTAAGGCATTCACTTACTACGCCCTTGCCAAACGTTACGGCGGAGTTTCACTCATTAAAGACATACAAAACTATACCGGAGATGTAGAAGGGCTAAAAGTACCACGCAGTACCGAAAAAGATACGTGGGACTACGTACTCGAAGAGTGCGACAAAGCCATTGAGAACTTACCTGTATCGTGGACAGACGGCGACCGGCGCGCTACCAAATGGGCGGCCCTTGCCCTGAAATCGCGCGCGGCTTTACACGCGGCATCCGTAGCGAAGTACTGGAACCAAGCACCCCTTTCCGGCGAAGCCGTCGACAATAAGTTAGTGGGCATGGACGCATCCGAAGCAAACCGATATTACCGGGAATGTATCCAGGCATCCGAAGAGTTGATGAACTCGGGCAAGTTTGCATTATACAAAGCCAACCCCGCCAACCGCGACGAAGCAGCCCGCAACTATCAGGATTTATTCGAAGACCCTAACGTGGCTCCCGAGGAAATCATATTCATGAAAGGGTTCGGACTGAAAGAAAACCGTACAACCTCGCACAACTACGATATATGGTATTCGCCCAAACAGCTAACCGGTAGCTGGGCGCATCCGGGACGTCTCAACCCCACGCTCGACCTCATCGACTCCTACGAAAGCTACGACCATCCGGGTGAGATTTACCCGATAGCCAACCTCGAAGGCGATTTGGTAGAACAAGGTGGAAACGGATTCAGCAAAGACACCAACTACAAGCGGTTCGATTCTCCCTCGGACATATTCAAAGACAGGGATGCCCGCTTCTTTGCCAGCCTCAACTACCCCGGCTCCTACTACAAAGATGTAGAGATTATTATACAGGGAGGACTCGTAAAACCTGATGGGTCGGCCTTATTGGAAACCCGTTCCTCCTACGAACACAACGGCAAAACCTACTACGTGTATGGAGCATCCGAACTCAACAGCTACTCCGGTTTCGACACCGACGGCGCCAATTATACCCGGACAGGCTTCCTGATGAAAAAATTTCTCAGCGAGAAATCCGAACTCTCTAAAACATGGTTCCAATCGCTTACCGACTGGGCAGAAATACGTTATGCCGAAGTATTATTGAACTACGCCGAAGCAGTGGTCGAAAGTGGCCACACTGAAAACAACGCTTCCGAAAAAGCTGCCAAAGCATTGAACGACATTCGCCGCCGTGCAGGCCATACGGTAGAAGTGCCGCTAACACTGGACAATGTACTGAGAGAACGAAAAATTGAACTCGCATTCGAGAACAAACGAATCTGGGACTTAATGCGTCGCCGCGAATACCACAAAGTATTCGACAATTACCATCGGATGTCGCTCATGCCGGTACTCGACCTCCGGGGCGAAAAACCACAATACATCTTCGTCCGGAAAAAAGTATCCCGTGAGTTCAACCGCACTTTCCACGAAAGAGCCTATTACCGTTCCATACCCGGTATAGCAACCACCGGCATTATACAGAACCCGCAATATTAACCATACATACAACAGAATATGAAAAGTTTAAGAATCTATTTAACCGCTTTTATCGGCATATGCTGTCTGGCATCGTGTGAGTTGGACAATTACGAAGGCCCGGATGCCAAAATACACGGCGGACTTTACGACATCGAAACCAACGAGTTGGTACCGCAGGATATTATATCGGGCACCGTGATAGAGTACATTGAGCATGGATACAGCAACCCGCAACTGCAAACCATGATAGTGAAAACCGATGGTACTTACCGCAACGACCTCATGTTCAGCAATACGTACACCATCCGCCCCGTACGCGGCAATTTCGTACCCATTGATGAACAGGAAGTCAAAGTAAAAGGCGATACCCAACTGGACTTCAAGGTAAAGCCATACATACGCATCAAAAACCTGAAGATAGAAAAGGTAGGTACCAAAGTAGTCGCCACATTCACCCTGCAACAAACCACCACCGATAAAGTGAAAAAGATAGGTTTGTACGCCCACCGCGAGCCATCCGTAGGCGAGCAGAGGCGCTCGGCCGTAGCCGAAAAAACAATCAACGAAGTAACCGATTCGGCTACACAATACACACTGGAAATAGACCTACCGGCCAACAGTTCGTCACTGGTTCCCGGTCAGCAGTACTATTTCCGCGTGGGTGCATTGATTGATGTAGCCGAGTCTAAACCGAATTACGAAACAGCAATCAGGATAACAATTTGATTTCGTTGTAACCTGTTAATGGGGGAAGGAGTGCCAAATGTCCCCCATTCAACAGGATTACAACCCTGATAAAGCATCCATATTTCCTGACATCCAATCCCCCTTTCGGAAGAGTACATACTTTTCCACACAAGAGTGCAGACTTTTCCGTGCAAAAGTGCAGACTTTTATAAATGAAAGTACAGACTTTCGTGTACAAAAGTCCGCACCAATAACAATGAACTTAAAGTACTAATAATGAGACGAATATACACCTTACTCTTTCTTGTCACACTCCTTTTGCCCGCAAATGCCCAAAAGAAATATCTTGTCAATTCTCCCGACGGCAAACTGAGTGTAAACGTATCGGTAGACAAAACCATCACCTACACGGTAACCCACGAAAAAGACCTTATATTACATCCCTCGGAGATAGCGTTGGAAACCGGCGAACAAACTTTCGGCCTCAACCCCAAAGTAAAAAGCGCCCGGCAGAAATCAGTCGACACGCATATAGATGCCCTCTTTTACAAAAAGAAAACCATCCACGATGCGTACAACGAACTCACCATCGAGTTCAAAGACAACTACAAACTCATATTCAGGGCATACAACGAAGGAATGGCCTACCGCTTTGTCTCCACCCTTAAAAAACCTTTCGTAGTCAAAGCAGAAAAAGCCCAATTCAACCTCGGCACCAATCTGCAAGCCTACATACCCTACGTAACCAAGACGGGCGACTTCGAAACCCAGTTCTTCAACACCTTTGAGAACACCTACCAGTATCAACCCGTCAACAGTTGGAAAGACAATCAACTCGCTTTTCTGCCCCTGCTTGCCGAACAGCCCGGCGGCAAAAAAATATGCATCACCGAGGCAGACCTCGAAAACTACCCCGGCATGTATCTCCTCAACAAAAACCGCGATGCAATACTGCAATCCGTCTATGCCCCCTACCCGGAAGTAACCGCCCAAGGTAGCCACGACAAATCCGTCACCACCGGCGGACACAACAAAGTCGTAAAACAAAGAGCCGACTACATTGCCCGTTGCGACGAAGGCACCCGCAACTTCCCGTGGCGCGTCGTCATCGTCTCCACCCAAGACAAAGAACTGCTCGACAACGATATGATTTACAAACTCGCCTCCCCCTCCCGGTTGGCAGATACCTCGTGGATAAAACCCGGCAAAGTAGCGTGGGAGTGGTGGCACGACTGGAACCTCTCAGGCGTTGACTTTAAAACAGGCGTCAACACCCAAACCTACAAATACTACATCGACTTCGCAGCCCGCAACGGCATAGAATACGTTATTCTGGACGAAGGCTGGTACGATAAAATGAAAGGCGACATGCTAGCCATCGTACCCGGCATCGACCTTCCCGAACTCATAAGCTATGCCAACGCCCGGCAAGTAGGACTTATCCTATGGGTGGGATACTACGTCTTCGACCGCGATGTAGAAGGATATACCAAGTACTTTGCCGACATGGGCATCAAAGGCTTCAAGCTCGATGCCATCGGAAGAGACGACCAACTATCCATCGACTTCCATTACCGATGCGCCCAAGCAGCCGCCAAGCACAAACTACTGGTCGACTTCCACGGAGGCGCCAAACCGACAGGCATGAACCGAACCTATCCCAACGTGCTTAACTTCGAAGGCGTTCACGGCCTCGAACAGCTTAAAGGCACCTATAAATGCGACCAAGTGACGTACGACGTAACCGTACCCTTTATCCGTATGGTAGCCGGGCCGATGGACTATACACAAGGCGCCATGCGAAACGCAACCAAAGCCGGGTATCGCTCCATCTGGTCAGAACCGATGAGTCAGGGAACCCGTTGCCGACAATTAGCCGAGTACGTCATATTCGAATCGCCCCTCAATATGCTTTGCGACAGCCCCACCAACTACCTCAAAGAACCCGAATGCACGGCATTCATCAGCTCCGTACCCACCGTTTGGGACGAAACCATCTCCATAACCGGAGAAGTAGGAAAGCACGTAGCCATCGCCCGCCGCCATGCCGACAGTTGGTACGTAGGCGCCCTCACCGGTTGGGATGCCCGAATCCTCGAACTGAACCTTTCTTTCTTGGGTGATGGAGAGTACGAAGCCGAAGTTTTCCGCGACGGCATCAATGCCGACCGCAATGCATCCGACTATATTAAAGAAGTTATCACTCTGCCAGTAAATCGCAAGTTACAGATAAATATGGCGCCCGGTGGAGGCTTCGTTATGAAAATAAACAGGAAATAGTTATCTTTATCAACAACAGCCTCTCCCCAACCCTCTCCCGAGGAGAGGGGGTAAGAGCCTAGCGGACGGATTGCGCTGCTAGCTCCCTCTCCTCGGGAGAGGGTTGGGGAGAGGCCACTAAAACATACCCTTATGAAGAACTTTGTACTATACGCACTCACTATCCTATTCTCGCTTCCCGCTTTCGCCAATACATCCGCCGATGTCGTGATTGTAGGCGGCACCCCCAGCGGAATAATGACCGCCATTGCCGCCGCCCGCGAAGGAAAATCGTCCATCATCCTCGAACGTACCGCCCACATCGGCGGGTTACCGGCCAATGGGCTGGGTGCAACCGACATCGGAAGCCGCAACGCCACCACCGGATTATTCCGGGAATTTGTCGACCGCATCCGTCAACACTACATCCAAACCTACGGATCCGATTCGCAACAAGTTAAAGATTGCAGCGGTGGCTACCACTTCGAACCCTCCGTAGCCGAACAAGTTTTCCACGACATGATAGCCGGATACAAAGACCGCATAACCGTTCTTTATCACCGCCAGTTCGACTCCGACCCTGCCAATCTGCAACGTCAAGGCAATACCATCATCTCCATCAACATCCTGAACCGTCAAAACAACCAAACCGAACTCTACACCGGAAAAGTATTTATTGATGCCACTTACGAGGGAGATTTAGGTGCCGCCGCAGGCGTTCCTTTCCGTCTGGGGCGAGAAGGCCGCGAAGAATTCGGCGAAGTATGCGCCGGAAAAGTATATCGCCACTGGGGCGTACAAGGACAAAACGTTTTGAAATCCTATATAAACGGCTACCCGGGCGAAGACTCCCCCGGCACCACATACCAAGGCGACAATGCGGTACAAGCTTACAACTACCGCCTTTGCCTCACCAACGACAAGAAACAACTATACAAAATACAACGGCCCGAAAACTACCACCGACAAGAATATGTATCGCTTATTGAAGACGTATGGACGGGGAAACATACCGGCATCGAGATGATACAGGTAACCCCCGAAATGATGGAGGCCAACCGCAGGAACATCGCCCGGGGAGGTAAAACAACCATTCCGGGCGATCCCTGGGGCATTGCGAAGATAACTAACATGGTTAAACTACCCAATCACAAAACCGATGCCAACAACCAGCACATGGCTTTCATTTCTACCGACCTGCCCGAAGAGAACTGGCCGTGGCCTACCGCCTCGTGGGAGTGGCGCGACAAATACGCCCAACGCCTGAAAGAGTACACACTGGGCCTCATCTGGTTTGCCCAGAACGATAAAGAATTACCCGAACATTTCCGCAAAGCCGCCGCCGAATGGGGATTATCATCGACCGAATACCTCGACAACAACCACTTCCCCCGCCAAGTATATGTACGCGAAGGCCGCCGCTTCGAAGGAATGTATTTCTTTACAGCCAACGACGCGCTTCCGGTAGCCATCGGGCAGCGTCCACCCATCCATAGCCAAAGTATCACCGCCAGCCACTACGACCTCGATTCGCATGCGGTATTGAAAAGAGAAACAGGACGGGTACATCTGGAAGGCTTCTTCGGGCATCGCGCCCAGCCTTACACGGTTCCTTACGGGGTAATGGTACCGAAGCAAATCAGCAACTTGCTCTTTCCCGTACCCGTATCGGGAAGTCACATCGGCTTTTCGACCCTGCGCATGGAACCCTGCTGGATGGCTTTGGGCGAAGCAGCCGGTATAGCCGCCTCGCAGGCAATAGACAACCGCCGGGATGTGCAGTACGTCGACGTAGCCCAAGTACAACAAAAGCTGATAAGCAATAAAGCAACCCTGATGTACTACAAAGACATTACCATCGACTCTCCGCACTTCGAGATGGTACAGTTTATGGGATTAAAGGGTTATCTCCCGGCCTGGGGAGCCAATCTCAATGCAGAGATTGACGCCGCCACACGCAAAGACTGGGAAAGATTATCCTTTGTCAAAGTACCTGAAACACTCCGGAAAAGGGGCGAAGTACTGGAGTACATCTATCAGAAGTTGAAGTAATTAAGTTGGTGGAAGCTCGTCTCCGTCGGCAAACAGGAAGCAAAAGAGGTAAATATCTATACACTTCCGCCGGATGATAGTGAAGCTTTACCGACGCCAAAGGAGGATACGATGCCGCAGGATATCCTCCTTTGGAGGAGGTGCCCGAAGGGCGGAAGAGAATGATTATCAATCACTTGCAACTTTCGATTGCCGCTTCTAATTTCCCCCGCCAATCTTCCCCATTTATAGGTTGCATGGTATAAAAGCCCAGCGATGCACCCATTTCGATATTGGTACTGCCATCATCCACAAAAAGCGATTCTTCCGGCAATAATCCGGTATCCTGAATCATATAATCAAAAATACCCCGATCAGGTTTTACAACACCTACCTGATACGAAAGGTATAATCTATCCATATAATCGTCTAACGGTCGGCCGGCAGAGCTGAATTTGTTGCTACGCGCCCAACCCATAATAAAAGGATTGGTATTGCTGAGTAAGTAGAGATTGTATTTTTTGCGCAGCTCGAGCAAATATTCCAAACGGTATTGCGGAACGGCATTAGTAATAAATCCCAGCCAGGCATACTGAGCCTGTTCGAAAGAGATCTCGCGCCCACACATTTCGCCTAGCTTGGCGCAGAACTCAGCGGCATCAATCCGTCCGTCTTCTACTTCAAGGAATATTCCTTTCTGGTGGTATTTGTCCAGAAGTTCATCGGCATTTGTTAATCCGATCGATTCGAAATGCTTAACGGCGTTGTCGCGGTTGATGTCGACGATAACTCCGCCGAAATCAAAAACTATATTCTTAATCATGATTTTTTGGGTTTTGCTACAAAGGTAACATACATTACTGGTTCCGAAAAGAGAAACTACTGTTTTTGGTACCAAGAAACCACTGTTTTTCTGAAGAGGATCCCCGGTTTTTCATAGTAAGAAACCCTAGTTTTTCATAGTAAGAAACCCTGGTTCTTCTGAAGAGAATCCCCGGTTTCTCTTTGCAAGAACCCCGGTTTCTGTTTTGGCACTTATATACCTCACTCATCCTTACTCCAATCCCAGCGGAACTTTTTCATATCCACCTCTCCATTCGGGCGAAACCCTACTCCTTCTTCTTCTAACAACAATCTTTGTTCAGGCCAACCCGGCGCAAGACGTCCTTGCGAGTTAACTACCCGCTGACAAGGAAGAGATAAATTATCGGGAACATTCCTCAATGCCCGCCCTACCAGCCGTGAATAACCAGGCTTTCCCAGCAGAAGCGCTATTTCGCCGTAAGAAATAACAGTTCCGCGCGGTATTTCGGAAACTACCGCGTAAACATCATTAAAAAAGGCTGCTATATCCAAGTTCATTTAATTTATCCACAAATGTACATCATAAACTCAGATAAAAATAATGATTTATAAGCGAATCTAATAAAATATTGTTGAACACAGAGACACAGAGAACACAGAGTTTTTTTATTCTCCGTGCTCTGTCTCTGTGTTCAATTTATTTATAGAGGAAAGATAATAATATCAGGATACGGGCAAAAAAGAACGTCAGGTTATTATATCCCAGGAATCTCAATGCCCGGTTCTTTCTCCCAGTCCCAGATCTCCGTTTCAATGCCACCGGGGGTAAGATATACCTCTATTATCCCGGTAAAGTATGGCGAAGCAGCCGGACCGGCATTGAACTCTGCTGCAATCCGGGGAATATCCGGAAATGCGTGATATGCTCCGACATTTTTTATATCCACATCGAGTTCTGCTGTTAAGTAATCGCTCGTATCATTCGGAACAGCGGGTAGATGAAACACCACTACCCCATCTGCCAGGCCGGATAGTTGAGAAGGTACAGCAAATACGCCGGCAGACTCTACGTAACAATCTGCATTAACAGTAGCCGGATAACCGAAGCCTTTTGATACATCAACAGCTGTGACTACATTTTTTATTCGTAGTACCACAGAGTTTATCTGCTCATGGTTCACCTCCGGAAAGCTGAACGGGATAATCAATTGCCGCGTCATTGGCTGGAAAGAATGAAGCCTGATGTCCGTAAGTTCATCTTCGACAATGGTGAAGGCCACTACCCCGGCGCTGAATTCCGGTTGCGACACCTTTCCACCGGCATCGACCGGCAGATTAATAATGCCTGCTGAAGTTTCGCCCAACATCGAAGCATTGGAATAGGCAATGGCCTGCCAGTTTCCAGCATTCAAATTGAAGGATATCCCAGGCAAAACTTTGTAACGATGATTACCGTTTGCATCTGTAATGTTGACTTTAACATCTTCCGGAAGTCCATCCGGCAGGATATTACCCATACCAGGAGAATCAATAGGATTGCCGTCGGGGTCGGTTATTTCCGGGTAAGTATCTACGCAAGCAGTAACCGGCAATAATAGCAATGCAAGCAACACAATCATACTATATATATTTTTCATAGCCATCAGAGTTTAAAACGGTAAGTCAGTGCAACACTCACATCGGTAAGTCCAAAGCGACCTCCCGAAACTTTTTCAATTTCACGGTTGATTTCCATCGGTGGATACCACTTGTAGCGGTTATAGTTGTCGTAACAGTAACCTACGCCCACACTGGCATCGAATGTCCAGTTGCCGTACAGGTGGAAGGTATAGCCCACTATGGGGCCGACAGTCCAGATATTGCCCTGACTGTGTTTGCTGGTAAAATGATTATCGAAGTTCAACAACCGCCCGGCCAGGCCGAGGTACATACCGAAGTAATTACCGCCGCCGGGATTGAGCCACGAGGCCGTGCCGTTGCTGAAATAACGGCGCACATCCACACCGGCGGTGCTGATGCGGATGGCCTTGGAATTTCTGGAAATATCCCAGTCGCCATAACTCCCGAAAGCGGAGAACATGTAACGGCCATTCCATGATATATCGAATCCTGCACCAGGACTGAGGAACACCCACTGGGGGAGTTGGGTGCGCAGGCCGATGCCGTCGATTTGGGCGTGGGCGGTGCCGGCCACTCCAAATAACAGGAACGCGAATAGTATTATGTATTGTTTCATTGTTTTTTTGTTTTAGTGAAGAGTGAGGTAAAGGAGGAGGTAAAGGTAGGTAAAGGAGTTGAGTAGACGATGCCGCATGGATTCTACTTTACCTCCTCATTTACCTCACTCTCTACCTCCCTCATTTAATTGTATTCAATTCCTCCCGTTCCCGGCACCTCTTCGAAGTCCTCAATCGTTACCGAACCCACTCCAATCGCTGTCTTTTCCAGCATTAGCGTAAGCTTGTACGACTTGCCGCCCAACAACGTGGTGGGGATATTGTTAACGCCGCCAATCTCTGCCTTGTAATCCACTCCGTTCAGGGTAAGGTTGACGAACTTGCCGGCCGATGCTTGATCTTTCGTTACCACCACCGGATTCATTTCCAGTTCGGTACCGATGCTCTTCTTCCTCATCGTATAAGATGGTTTACCATCAAACCCGGTGAGTGTTACCGTAGCATCATTCCAGTTTGCATCCTGAAAGCTGCTTCCCTTTTTCAGCACCACGATAATCTCCGTATTTTCGTGCAACAGGTTAGAGAAGCTCAGGGAGTTACCCCAGGTAATCGACTTCGATTCCTCGCGCAAAATATCCTTGTCAATACCGGTTGCATCATCGGGTTCGTAGTGGAAGGAGAAGTTATAGTTTTTCAGTGTGGTGGTGTTTGCTTCGTACTTCACAAAATCCTCCCAGTATAGTGGCCTACCTTGTGCAGTAAGAATGCCGTTTTCGTACCTGTATTCCACAGTGCTGCGTCCATCCGGTGTGATAGTAACGTCTCCATCTCCCGGCAATGCACTGAGGTCAGTGCCTTTGGTTACATCTGTAATTTCGATGCTGCCCGAACCTCCGGTAGTTGTCCAGGGGATAACTTCGACGTTGATTCCCGGCTGGGTGCCTTCTATAATCACGCTCACCTGTGTGTCGGTAGCCCTGGTAAAAGTGATGGTGCTGGCGGCACGAACTTCGTAAGTGATGCCTTTGGCAACAATGGTTGCCAGTAGTTCGCCTGTAGGCACGACTATACCGGGAGTAACGATAAATGAATATTTCAGGCTACCGGTTGCCGTATTTTCACCGGGGTTATTAATCGCAGGTTTCACGGTAGCTGCTTTCCAGTCGGCTTCGGTAAGGATTTGTGGCTTGATTTCGAGCGAGAATAGGGCATTTACGTGGGTGAAATCGAGGTTCAGTGTATAATTGCTCTCCAGGGTGGCCGATGCGGTAAGCATATCGTCAATGCCGGTCACCGGGTCTGTATAATCTTCATAATGATGCTCTGCCTGGAAGATTTCGCCCACCGTAAGATGTTCGATGTAGAACGGCGCGGGCGTGGCTGTCCACTTGCCGGCGTCGTCGTTCCAGGCGTAGGTGCGAACGTCGGTATCGTCGGCCGTGCGCCAGAGGCCGAAGGCTTGCACGGCGGGCTGGCCGCTGGGGCCGGGAGGCACGGCGATGGTGAGGGCGGGTATCTCGGCTTCGGTGCCGGTGATCCAGTCGACGATCTCGGCTTCGATGGTGGGCTGGGTGAAGTCGAGGCGGATGGTGATGCGGGCTTCCTTGCCGCTGCCCAGGGGCTTGTCGGCGGGCAGGGTGGCGACGAAGGTTTCATCGGCTACGGTTACAGTAAATGTAACGGCATCGGAACCTGTCTCCGGCGACTCGCCGGCACCTCCCCCTTGCAGGGGAGGGATGACAATCCCCGTCGTCCTCCCCCCCATCATATTCAGCTCAATCTCCTGCACCTCTCCATAACTCTCGAACCCCGCGGTGTACAGATTATACACCGCTGTGGCGGGCGTTCCGCCGATGGTTACTTTGGCTTCGGCCAGGTTGAGCCATTCGGTGCCTTCGCCCTTCTTGAGGTCGAGCACGATTTTGGCCAGGCGGTGGGTGAAGCGCAGGTTGGCGGCGCGTTTATCGGCATCGCTGCTGTGACCTTCGGAAAGGTCGCTGGTCATCAGGTCGATGGCGGGCAGGCTGGTTTGGTCGGCCACGCTCACCGGCAAGGTTAATTGTCCATTGTCCATTGTCAATTGTCCATTATGGGGGTAATAAGCAATCAAATCTACCTCCTCGCCGCCGGATGGGTACCAGGCGGTGTTGGCTTCGCCGTCGGGGGCGAAGGTGGCGGTGGTGCCGGTGGTGGCGTTGATGTAGCGGCGGTTGGCCATGCCGCGGCTCACGGCGGTGGTGCCGCTCTGGAGCATGTAGAGGCCGATGGCGTCGCCGGCGTGCCAGGTAGACCCCTCCGCCCGCGTGGCGGGCACCTCCCCTTGATAAGGGGAGGAGTTAGCGCGGGTCTCCGGTGCCGCATGGGAACCTCGCTGGGGCGCGTCGCCCCGGGAATGTAGGGAAGCGGTTAATTCTACCGCATGGGAAGGTATCTCCGGCGACTGGCCGGCGCCGTCGCCGTCGTCGGTGCAGCCGATGGCCAGGGCCAGGGCGAGGGCGAGGTAAATACTGTGCTTAATCTTCTTCATATTTCCTATTTTTGAGTTATTTGTTTTATGTTATTTGATTATGTGTTCTTGCGCGGGGGGTATAGACCCCTCCGCCCGTTGGGGCTGCGCTGTACAGAGACCACTCCGCCCGTTTGCAGGGTGAATATAGACCCCTCCGCCCTTCGGGCACCTCCCCTTTGCAGGGGAGGACGGCCATGC
>DAMCMT010000093.1:0-18657 GCA_032108265.1 Bacteroides sp. | reverse complement strand
GGCTCGTTGGGGACTTACACCCGTTAGATAATATACATGCTAGTCAAACAAAAAGCCAACCCTCAAAGTAAGAAGGTTGGCCTTATTTTATAAGTGTCTTTTTTATTAACTGATTAATATATTAAAATGATATTCTAAGTCCGAGTTGCATTGACCATGCATTCGAGACATTTACATTAGGATACCATTCAGCCTTACTGTTCCAATTATCTCGGCTAGCTGCATTTAACTGATATACAATAGATTCTCCCACCTTACTCGTGGTTTTAAGAACTTGCATATTATCATAATTCGCAAATCCACATGTTTTATATGCACCCCATGCATCGTTAAACATATTCCCCACATTCATAATATCAAAACTGATTTGTATTCCATATTTGCGTTTACCAATATTTGCATAAAAATCTTGAGCTACGCGGAAATCGAATCTATTAACCCAAGGCAATAAGCTTCCATTACGATTGGCATATTTACCTTTTCTGGTTTTCAGATAAGAATCATTGTTAACATATTTCCACCAATCTTCGGCTTGATCTTCTGCAGAATAAACAACTTTTTCTTTTTTATCATCCAAAATATCAGCAAACTTCATTTCGTTTTGAGTTTTAGGCACATAAATCAGATCGGATTTTGTACCATCTCCATTGATGTCAGTAGTATATACGAATGAATATCTTCCGCTATTGAACCCGCTATAAAACAGAGAGAAAGTTGTTTTAGAATGTGGAGTTAAACTTATTTCATAGCTTACGTTACCAATGATCCGGTGGGGAGTCGAGAATAATGAATGGCTCAATTCAGGGTCATTATGATAATTAACAACTACATTATTCTGCCAACTAGATCCTGCATTTGACCCTGGATTAGCTGTCAAATCTTTGGCAACGGTATAAGTATACCCAATCATACCTGCAAATCCATATTCAAAATTTTTAGTCAACACAGCATTCAATGAATACTGATACCCTTTTTTGTTGCCATTCGTTAACTTCATTGCCGGGCCAGTACCTTCTACCTTGTTCACTTTTCCAGATTCCCAGTATACCCTTCCGGGTTGTTCAGTATATGTACCTGTTGGAGCTAGCAAATTAATATTATCCTGAACTACGTTGTAAATATCCCGGGTATACATTGCACCTAAAGAGAGTTGAGTATTAGCAGGCAATTTAATATCAACGTTTATGTTACTTCTCCAAACCTGTGGCATTTTGAAATCAGGATCCACAAAAGCGATTGAACCCGGTAATGTTTCGGATGGTGTAGACGGGAATAAATCAGGATGTTTCTTTATAATTTCTCTGTAATCTTTATTAAATTCAAAGTTTTCAGGAAGTGGAGCTACTGCATTTTTAGTATTACCTATTTCGAGCATATTCTGAACTAATCCAGAATTAGTAGGCTGATTAGTGAACCATACAAACGGTAATAAGCCCGTATAAAGACCTGAGCCTCCTGATAAAACGATTGAGCGATCGCCTATTATATCCCAATTAAAGCCTACACGTGGAGAGAATAACATTTTCGCTTTCGGCCATTTCGACACATCAATTTTTTCTCCATCAACAAATGTTTCATTCAAAATAGTAGAGTTACCATCTAATGAGTTCAAATACATGGGTTGGTCAAAACGGAAACCATAAGTTAGTTTAAAATTAGGAAGAATAGACCAGTCGTCTTGTATATATAAAGACCCCATACCAAATGTCAATTCCGAACCAGGAGCGTCAGTATTGTTATATCCGTATGTTAGCCCATAAAATAAGGGCTGTTTCTGATTAATAAAATCCTCAATCGAATTATATCTATAATATCCTAAAGCACCTCTCAAATATTGATTAAGAAAATATTGACGTTCAAATGAAATACCAGCTGTTAAATAATGATTTCCAAGTGAAAAGTTCATATTATTAGCAATATTGAACACCTTGTTTTCAACATTATTATGTGGTGTAAATACTTCGGTACCCAAAGTCATATATTGTGAACCATCTTTTAGAATATCGACATAAGGAAATGGTTCCCCTTTATATGAGCGAGTATCTTGAATATTTGTATATGTAGCAATCAATTTATTCTGAATATTATTTTTGAACCGTGAGTTAAGTTCTGCAGCAAATGAAGAAACTGTATTCTTCATTCTGTAGTTTGAATTTGAAAAAGCAAATGCTGATGAACTATATCTACCTGGATTAGTGCTAGTAATAACAGTGGAAGTTTGGCTTAGCATACGATCATCTTCCGACTGCACAAAATTATACCGTGCTGTAAATTTGTGGTCATCATTAATATTCCAGTCAATACGAGCCAATACTTTGTAGTTATCACTCTTAAAGTTGTCAAAGTTCTCATAGGATCCCGGATTATAACCGTATGTATCCATTACGAAATCTTTTACTTTTTTTAAATCGCCTATATATGTACGAGATGTATTAGTTTTACTATCGCCGACTGCATTTTCAGTCTGGCTAGGTTTCCATAAAATGCCAGGCATCTCTGTATTCTGTAATTCACCACTTGCGAAAAAGAATAATTTATTTTTGATTATTGGACCTCCAAAGGTAAAACCGTAAGTTTTTGTTGTTTTTTCATCCCAACCAGAAATCTCTTGACCTCCAATAGTGTTTCCATTAAATCCCTTATTTCCATATGGTTTCAAAAAAGTATACGCCGTTCCTTTAAATTCATTGGTACCACTTTTTGTAACTGCATTTATTGAAGCTCCTGTAAAATTCGAATATTTCACATCATACGGAGAAACATTTACACTGATTTGTTCAATAGCATCTAAAGCTATAGGTTGAGCATCTCCTCCTGGAAGATTATTACTGGAAAGGCCAAAGCCATTGTTTAACGCAGCACCGTCAATAGTTATATAATTGTATCTACTATCACGGCCCGCAAATGTGTTACTTCCACTTGCAAAAGGTGATAATTTAGTAAAATCTGTAATACTCCTATTAATGGTAGGTAAAGTATTAATTTGCCTCTCTGTTACATTGGTAGCAACTCCCGCTTTAGGTACTGATCTAGCAGCCGTAATCAATACTTCTTCCAAGAATTCCGACGATTCCACCAAAACCACATTCAGTACATAACCTTCACCTAGCTGCAGCGTAACATCCTGATATACAGCAGCTTGATATCCAATATAAGACACTTCAACTTTATACGGACCACCTACCCTCATACCTTGCAAATTAAACCGTCCATCAACATTAGTTATAGCACCATAGCGCGTACCAGATGGCTCATGTATCGCTAAAACTGTAGCACCTATTGCAGCCTCATCATCTACTGAAACCCTACCGCTCATACTTGCCGTTGTCACCTGAGCACTAACAAAAGTTGAAAGCATTAGTAATGCCAAAACAAAAAAAGAACGCATTCTTTTTAACATAAAATCAATAAATTAGATTAATACTAGTCGCTTTTTGAATTTGTAGTGCAAAGATATACATAATTTCTTATAAGGATATTAAAAAATTGTTTCATTCTCCATACATTTTCATGAATTGAGATTTTCGGAATACGGACAAAAAAAGCGCCCTATATAACAAGGCGCTTTCTGTTTAAATATTAAATGTATTTTTATCAATTGATAGTCAAATAATTACCACCACGGGAACATCCAATTAAGTTGTGATAGTCCAAGAAGAAAGATTACTACTCCGACAAACCAAAAAATAATTAGTGTCCACTTCAACCCGGTTGCCACGGGTTTCCAATCGAATACTTGTCTGAGGATAACAAATATGAGACCTGCGAGCGGAATGCCCACTATAATAATACCACAAATGGAAGTTACCAGGCTGGTCACAGGATCTCCTGAAATAAATCCCCAATCAACAGCAGGAAGCATTTCGTATAATACCGCTCCACCGCCAATAGCTGCCGCTATTACTGCTACGATAAGGGCTACGAAAACAATAGCCAGAACTAATAATACCGGACTGATAATTATAGCAAAGATTATCAGACATACTTTTAATATAAATCCGACTATTTTCACTAATGCATCACCTACTTGCTGAAGAGCAGTGCGGGGTTTTCCGGATTTGATATAATCATTCACTCCGGTTGAAACCTTTTCGAAACCGTCTTTTACAGTTTTACCAATATTCTCGACGGAAACTTCCTCGCCACGCATACTTAATTTTTCTTCTGCGGTTATAGCTTCAGGAATTATCAGCCAGCATACTATATACACTGGTATGAGTGTTCCTACTCCACAAACAAGAATTACCATGATAATTAAACGGAGCAGTGTTACATCCCATCCAAGATAAGCAGCCATTCCGCTAATTACCCCTCCCAGTATTTTATCATCGGGATTACGAAACAGACGCTTCCGGGCATAACGACGATTGTCATTCTTTTGCTGTTGCTTACTCCCGTCATTGCTTTCATTCTCGGCACCTGCAAGTTCTTCAGGGCGCCCTACCCTTTCAATAACTTCTTCGACATCTTCAATGGATATAACTTGCGAACCGTTGGCTATTTTCTCAGAAAACAATTCGGATATACGGCATTCAATATCATTGACAATTTCCTGAGCGCCTTCCTGCTTACGGAAATATATTCTCAGGTTTGCGAGATATTCATCCAGTAATTTGTAGGCATCTTCATCTATATGAAATACAGTGCCACCTAAATTTACAGTTAATGTCTTTTTCATTTTCTTTTCTTTTATATTAGTTGCTTGCTATGTGGTTTACTGTTTCATTGAGTTCCTTCCATGAAATCTCCAGTTCGCCTAGAAATAATTCCCCCTTTTCCGTAAGATTGTAATATTTACGGGGAGGGCCCTGAGTAGATTCGATCCATTCGTAACTTAATAATTCGGCATTCTTTAGCCGGGTTAATAATGGATATAAGGTGCCTTCAACAACTATCAACTTTGCTTCTTTAAACTTCTGGATAATATCCGAAGCGTAAGCAGGCTCTTTGTGCAACAATAAAAGGATGCAATATTCGAGCATTCCTTTGCGCATTTGGGATTTTACATTATCTACATTCATAAACCTAGTACTATTTAATACACAAATATATGTATTATTTTAGTACTATGCAATACATAGTACTAATTATTTTTTGTTATTAACTAACTTTAAACCCGTAATGGGTTCTTTGAAGGACATTACCACATCATAGTTTTGATGTTAGCCCCATTTTATATACTTTTGTTGATTCATGTAAACCTTATTATATATGTTGAGCATACGAAAAGCTACTACCAATGATTGTCTTTTAATCAATAATCTTGCCAAACAGGTATTTCCCGCTACCTATAGGGAATTATTATCTGCCGAACAACTTGAATATATGTTGAACTGGATGTATTCTCCCGAAAATCTCTATAAACAAATGACTGAACAAGGACATGAATACTTCATTTCATATCAGGATGATGAGCCATGCGGCTATGTATCGATTGAACAACAGGAAGAAGATTTGTTCCACTTACAAAAAATATATGTATTGCCTGATTTTCAAGGATCAGGAATTGGCAGATATCTCTTTGACCATGCTGTATCTTATATTAAAGATATTCATCCCATCCCATGTTTGATGGAGTTAAACGTAAACCGGGAAAATAAAGCCCTGCAATTCTATGAAAAACTGGGTATGAAGAAATTACGCCTGGGAGATTTCCATATTGGTAACGGCTACTACATGAACGACTATATCATGGGACTATATATTTAAATCTAACTTTATTTTAATCTTTTATGAAAAAAATCGTATTGATGGCGTTTGTGGCCGCATTTGTGTTTTCGTGCACCACTACAACAACGCCTGTTCCACAAAAGAAGGCAAATCATGTTATTTTTATCGGCCTCGACGGGTGGGGTTCATACAGTGTTGAAAAAGCTAATATGCCTAATGTAAAGAAATTGATGGCTGAAGGGTCGTATACATTACAAAAACGCAGTGTTCTGCCTTCATCCAGCGCTGTTAACTGGGCATCCATGTTTATGGGTGCGGGACCCGAATTGCATGGATATACCGAATGGGGGTCGCAAACACCCGACCTTCCATCGCGTATGGTGAATAAACATGGAATTTTCCCAACAATATTCCAACTTCTTCGCGATGCCGAACCCGATGCCGAAATTGGTTGCTTATACGACTGGGCAGGAATTAAATATCTCGTTGATACATTGTCGCTAAGTTATCATCAGCAAGGACCTGATTATTCTGTATATCCTACTGCGCTGTGCGATATGGCAGTAGATTATATAAAGAAAAAGAAACCCAACCTACTGGCTGTTATATTTGATGAGCCCGACCATGTAGGCCATGGTGCCGGACATGATACTCCCGAATATTACGAAAAGATGACTGAAATGGATGGTTACGTAGGCCGTATTATCCAGGCCGTACAAGATGCCGGTTTTATGGATGAAACCATTTTCATCGTTACATCTGACCATGGAGGAATAAAGAAAGGACACGGTGGTAAAACCATGCAGGAAATGGAAACCCCTTTTATAATAGCCGGAAAAAACATAAAGCAAAGTGGAGAATTTCAGGAAAGTATGATGCAGTTTGATACCGGTGCTACAATTGCCGCAATATTCAACCTTGAACAACCACAGGTGTGGATCGGAAGACCAATGATGCAAGTCTTTGAATGATTTACGATTTACGATTGGAATACCATGTGAACAGTTTAATCGTAAATCGTAAATCAGTAAATCGTAAATCTAAAGGTCTTTAATATCTTTCAACTCCACCAGTTTATTCACTATCGCATAAATAGTAAGACCAGCAGCACTGTGTATCTGAAGCTTACGCGAGATATTCCGACGATGAGTAATGACCGTATGAACGGATAAATACAAATTTTCAGCTATTTCCTTGTTAGTCATACCCTTTACTACACACACAATAATTTCTTTTTCGCGCTGACTAAGTGAATCGGGATTTTCTGATTCATCATCAGATGGTATATTTTGTAATGCGCTGATTTTTTTCCCAATAGTCTCCAAATCGTCAAAAATGGAAATAACATCATCATATCTGCTAAGTAAACTTGTATCGGTAAAAGCACTAACTAATGCAACAACCCGTACAGAGCGGTCTAACACCTCAGTACGAAACTGAGAAACATCAAAAAAAGTACCGAAAGACGGATTAACCAGAAGTATGTGCGGAGGTTGTGTACAAACCAGGTCGCGCAGTGCATCGAAAGATGCCAGCTCAATGGGTTGTACTTTCAATTGCGGAAGCCGTTTCAAGGCCTGAGTAACTCCGCCTCGTATAATGATTGAAGTCTCGGCAATAGCAATACGAATTACATCACTATTTTTCATCACCGGATATCCTCTTTTCCAGTTTCAGAATAGCAGGAACCAGAAGGTAATCTTCTACATTGCAATGTGAATCCAATCCTTCTTCACATGTAAATATATCGAATAGGGCAGCATTAAGCATGTTTTTGTTTGCTTTGGCAGGACAATACTTAATGATGATATTCTTAAGTTCAGTGAGCTTTTCGCTTATGGAATCATGGTGCTTGGAGAAGGTACTTATTTGATAATTATGCGGTCGTTGATTCTTTAGCAGGGCATCTACATATTTGAATACGGTTTTCTCTTCGTATTCCATGTGCTTACGAACCTCGTTCATATATTCATCAAAGAATTTCAGAATCAGGTATGATACATCGTCGTCGGCACAATCAATAGCATAAATAAGCTTACGCCTTATGCCCGGCAAACAGAAATCCAGAAAATAGATATGGGCTTGCTTCAGATAATCAATCAATGCCGGAATGGATATATCGTCGTGCCCGTCGTCGACACGGGAAAAACCCTCTTCTACAAAATTTACTACAGCAAGAAAAGTGGAACAATCGACTCCGTTCATCTCACAAACTTCTTTCACAGTTTTATTGCCGAATCCCAGTGATAGGCCGAAACGACTCATTACCTGCAACAATGCGTAGTTGTTACTGATGAGGTCAACCATTCTGTCGGTAGGTTTATATTTTTGAGTGTTGTCCATTACTAAGTTATTTTATTGAAATGCAAAGTAACACAAATAACTCCGAAAGCACAATAGCCATTTTTAGGTATCAAATACCTAAAAATGGCTACAATATCGCGTCACTAACTCGTTTTCGCAACCTTATGGCCAAAGCTCACCAGCTACCCTTTGTGCCATATCCAGCGTGTGCCACTGCTTATTTTCAGCTTGCTCATATTTTTCCGAAGGAAGCTGGTGAGCATTGGGTATGCACAACGTAAAACGATCCAGCGGAATATACCTTCGCACCTCATCAATTTTTGTACGGAGTTCTTCCAATTCTTCTTCGCCCGGATAATAAGACGGTATAAATCCGAAAGTTGCACGTTTTTCTTTGATAAACCATAATAATTTATAGCGACTGCAACACTCATCATCGTAATCGAGGAAGAAAGCGTTGACTCGCTCGGTTGCAATCAACATATCAGCAGGTGCATGGAAGGCAATGAATAAATCATCCGGTAAACCTGAAAGTATCCGGTTATTCAATTGGATAGCCTCGTTGCTGATAACACGGGTAGTATCATCAAACTGAACATAGCGGCATCCCGAACTGTATATTTTCGATATCAACCGATTGTATATACGGTCAATATCGTTTAATAGTCCGCTGTTATCCGGGTAGAATTGGGCAATCTGTGCAGAAGCATCTTTTATTAACCGGCTGTAGACCAGCGAAGGGGCAGGCAAAACCTGTTTGGCAATCACATCTCCACCGGTTATACCGGTCAGGAACATGAAGTCATCTACTACCGGATGCCGACGCAGGGTATCTATCCGGTGTGTCAGTAAGAATTTCTTTTTGGTTGAATCCAGCTGAATACCATCCAGGCTGCACATAAAGTCGGCCAGATACGAGTTGTAACGGAAATTTCCATCAGTTACTACTTTGAGACCGTAGCTTTTGAGTTTGTCTACAAGATTTCTGATTTCGTTGTTTTCGATTGCATGTAGTTCTGTGGAAGTCAACTGGTTGTTCTTGTGTTTTTCGCGTGCATCTACTAAAGATTGAGGCACAAGAAAAGTTCCTGCTAAATCCACATTAAACGGAGGTAGAATGTTTCCCATAATCTTCAATGTTTTGGTGCTTTAGACCCGCACCTTATTAGCTTAACCCATTGTTAGAGAAATGCAAATATAGAAAAAGGATTGAAAGATGGGATATAGATTGCTGGAATTAACACTGTTTTTTGCACATTTTATGAGAATGTGTGCAAGAACCACTTATATCGTCAACGAAATAACCTGAATGAAGATTATCAAAAACACCATAGCAATAGGATAAACCGTAGCATAGGCCACACTTGGTATATTGCTGTCAGTCATTGAATCGGCAGCGGCTAAACCGGGCGTACTAGTCATACCACCAGTAATGGTTCCCAGCAGCTCTAACAGGTTTATTTTAAATACATAATATCCGAAAATAACAGCAATAATCATTGGAACGAGCGTAATAACCACACCCATACCAAAGAGCGTAAACCCGCTTTCGAGGAAAGTCGAAACCAACGTAGTACCTGCTGAAGTACCGACCTCAGCCAGGAATAAAAGCAATCCCAATTGTCGTAAAAGTTGATTGGCCGAAGGCGACATAGACCAGATGATAGGTCCGGTCTTCCCGATAACACTAAGCACAAGGGCTACAATCAATATACCGCCGGTAAGTCCCGGAGAAAAAGAGAAAGTATCCGAGAAAGATATATTTATCTTACCGAATAATACTCCCAGCACAATACCCATAGCTATTGGGAAGAAATCGGTATCCGAAAGTTTCTTTTCGTCGTTTCCAAATAACTTGCCTACACTTTTCACCCCTTCTTCTTCGCCCACTACCATCAGTTTATCGCCGAATTTAAGTACAAGTTCGGGAGAAGGAGCGATATCAATACCGCTTCGACGGACCCGGGTAATCATACACCCAAAGTTGGTTTGCAAATCCAGGTAATCGATTGTTTTATTAACAATGTCTTTATTGGTGAGTAATAACGATTCCAGCACTTGTGATTTATCAAGAGGTAAGTCGCTTTGGATACGTTCGCCCACAAGAACCGTCAACTGATTCATGGCATCGTCCGAGCCGACTGCCTTGATACGGTCGCCCTCCTGAAGAATGGTGTGCGCAGTAGGAATTGATAGTTTCCCTTCATGCTTTAAGCGCGAAATAACGGCTCCGGTCATCTTACGCACATTCAATTCGCCAAGTGTTTTGCCGAATACATTCTTATTGGTTATCTCGAATGTACCTGTAGTAAGTGTTGGATATTGACTGATACGCTCTTTTTCCAGTCGCCGTGCTTCTTTGTCCAAATCGACCCGCAAAAGTTTCGGCAGGAGTTTAACAAACAGAATAACACCAATTACTCCAAACGGATAGGCAATACCATAAGCAATAGATGCCGATGGTGAGTTTGTGCTGTCGATAGCCACAGCAAGCCCCGGAGTACTGGTAAGGGAACCGGCTATCAGGCCAACAACACTGGGCGTATCTACATCGAGTAAATATTTTAACCCCACAGCCGAGAGGCAGGCCGAAGCGATAATAAGAAATGTAATAATAATCAGGGTTTTACCCTTACTACGGAACGAGTCGAAGAAACCCGGGCCTGCCTGTATCCCTATAGTAAATATAAATAGCACTAATCCGAAGTTACCTAGTTCTTTTGGAATAACCACCCCGAAATGGCCAAATAGAAGGGCGATAAAGATTACCGCCGAAACATCCAGCGAGAGACCTTTGAAGCGGATCCGGCCCAGAATAAATCCCAGGGCAACAATCAGAAACAGAGCAAAATAAGAAGAACTAAGTAAATCGTTAAGCATTAATGAGTATTTTAGTTATTTGTGAAAATCACGTTAGTAATATCAGACTGACGGCCATAATACCCATGCCACACATCATTCCGTAAATCGAAATATGATGCTCACCGTATTCGCGGGCAGCAGGTAATAACTCGTCTAAAGAAATAAATACCATAATGCCGGCTACTGCAGCAAAGACACAACCCAGAAGCATAGGCGACATAAACGGCATCAGCACCAGATAGGCCAGTAACGCGCCCAGCGGTTCAGCCAAACCAGATAGCATCGAGAGGCGGAAAGCCTTCTTCTTATCTCCTGTAGCATGATAAATAGGTACCGATACGGCAATACCTTCAGGAATATTGTGTATGGCAATTGCAGCAGCAATAGCAATACCAAGAGTAGGATTCTCGACCGCAGCGGTAAAGGTTGCTATTCCTTCGGGAAAGTTATGAATACCAATAGCCAGGGCGGTCATTACCCCCATTTTCATTAGCTTTGCATTACGGGGAGGGACTTCTTCCATGCTTTCGACCGAACGTATTTCGTGGGGATTTTCGAATGAAGGAACCAGTTTATCAATAGCACCTATCAATAGCATTCCGATAAAGAAACAAGCTACAGCTACAGACATACCGGGCATATCTCCCATCTTTTCTTTAAGTAAATCCTGAGAACTGGCAAATAATTCGACAAACGAGACATATATCATAACCCCCGCCGATAGCCCGAGAGAGAAAGAAAGGAACTTCTTATTGGTGCTCTTGGCAAAAAAAGCAATCAGACTACCTATTCCGGTCGCAAGTCCGGCCAGCAGAGTAAGCAGGAAAGGGATAAGTAAGTTTTGTTCCATGAGCCGAAATTTTGCACAAAAGTAAGCAAAAATTCCGGCTCAGGGAGAGAATATCATGAGGTTTTTACAATGATTTCCTTGCCTCGGCAATATAGCCGAAAGCTTCGCGGCATTTATCCGTTATCCATGCCCAATCTTTTGCTGCAACCACCTCCTTAGGAAACAAGTTCGAACCCATGCCTACGCAGGTAACTCCTGCCTTTATCCAGGCTGTAAGGTTTTCTTTTGTCGGTTCTACACCACCGGTCACCATTAGCATAGACCACGGCATTGGGGCCTTTACATTCTTCACAAATGATGGACCGCCAACATTCCCTGCCGGGAACACTTTGCATAAATCGCACCCTGCTTCCTGGGCAAAACCGATTTCGGATACCGAACCGCACCCGGGAGTATAGGGAACCAAACGACGGTTGCAAATCCGGGCTACTTCGGGATTGAACAAAGGACCAACTACAAAATTAGCACCCATCTGTATATACATGGCTGCCGTAGCAGGATCGACTACTGAACCAATTCCCAGAATAAGGTCAGGGCATTCTTTGGCTGCCCATTTTACCAATCCGGCGAATACATCCTGAGCAAAGTCGCCACGGTTAGTGAACTCGAAAGCACGTACACCGCCGTCGTAGCAGGCCTTTACTACATTCTTAGCAGTCTCTAAATCGCTATGGTAGAAAACCGGAACCATTCCGGTTGCGGCCATTGTACTGAGTACCTGAAGTTTATTGAATCTCATTTCTTATGTTATTTATTATCTCGACACACGCCCCGAACCGTCGCCCTTCATCAGATTCTCTACTTCGGATACGGTTACAAGGTTAAAGTCGCCATATATGGTATGCTTTAAACAAGATGCAGCTACGGCAAATTCCAGTGCTTTCTGGTCATTATCCGGGTATGAAATAAGTCCGTATATCAATCCTCCCATGAAAGAATCTCCTCCACCTACACGGTCTACGATATGTGTGATATCGTATCTCGGAGATACTTTCAATGTGCCATCCGAGTAAAGTACCCCACCCCATGTATTATGATTGGCATTGATAGCACCACGCAGGGTAACAATCATCTTTTTACAACGCGGAAAACGTTCCATCATCTGTGTACATACAGATTCGAATTCGGCTGAATTAACCTCTCCACCTGTTGCAGTTACATCAAAACCTTCGGGTTTAATACCGAATACTTTTTCGCAATCTTCTTCATTGCCCAGAATAATATCGCAACCTTCTACAAGTGCAGGCATTACTTCGGATGCTGTTTTACCGTATTTCCAAAGATTCTTGCGGTAGTTCAGGTCGCACGATACCGTTACCCCCAGTTCATTGGCAGTCTTTATGGCTTCCATACAAGCGTCTGCCGCTCCTTGAGATAGTGCCGGGGTAATACCGGTCCAGTGAAACCATCCGGCATCTTTCAGTACTTCTTTCCAGTTAATCATTCCCGGCTCTAAAGTAGAAATGGAAGAGTGGGCACGGTCGTAAACTACTTTCGACGCACGGGCTACCGCTCCGGTTTCCAAGAAGTATATCCCCATACGCTCGCCACCAAAGATAATATCGTTTGTTCCTACATTGTGAGAACGCAGATCCATGATGCACGATTGTGCAATATCATTTTGCGGAAGGCGGGTTACAAACTCTGTCTCCAAGCCGTAATTAGCCAATGATACAGCTACGTTCGCCTCACCGCCACCGAATGTTGCAGTAAATTCTTTAGCTTGAGAGAAACGCAAGTAGCCGGGCGTAGCCAGCCTCAACATTATTTCTCCAAAAGTAACGACCTTCTTTCCCATTATATTTCAATATATTAGTTTTAATGTAGTATGTTTATGCACACATTATTCCATCTAAAATCGACTCCGTGTGCGGGCACAAAGATACAACAAAATCAATTACAACAAAAAATATTACCAGAATATCCATTATATTTTCAGGTTTACACCATTTGTATCGACTGCGGTTTTCGATGCATGCATATCAATTTATAAAATCATTCATATACAATTCCGCTCAAAATGATTACTTTTACAACCGTTTTCAATAATTAGTGACTGTAATTGCAATATGAACAAGCTGCCCGAAAGAATAAGAATAAAAGATATAGCCCGCCTGGCTGATGTATCTGTAGGCACCGTAGACCGGGTTATCCATGGACGAAGCGGAGTTTCCGAAGTGAGCCGCAAACGCGTAGAGGAAATCCTGAAACAACTGGATTACCATCCTAATATGTACGCAAGCGCACTGGCATCCAACAAAAAATATTCTTTCTATTGCCTGCTTCCAGCCCACCTGAAAGGAGAATACTGGACAGCCATTGAGGGAGGCATCTACGAAGCCATCGAATCTTATTCGGACTTTAATATTTCGGCACAGATAAGTTATTATGACCCTTACGATTACAGCTCGTTCACCAAAGAAAGCAAGATTATCCTGGAAAAAGAGCCCGACGGCGTGCTCTTTGCTCCTACCGCACATCAGTATACCCAGGATTTCACCAACGAATTGACTGAAAGAAATATACCTTTCATTTATCTGGATTCAATGCTCAAAGATATTCCTCCATTAGCATTCTTCGGACAGAACTCCAACCAAAGCGGATATTTCGCCGCCCGTATGCTTATGATGTTGGCGGGACAAGATGCAAAGGAGATTGTTGTTTTCAGGAAAATAAACGAAGGTATTGTCGGCTCCAACCAGCAGGAGAACCGCGAAATCGGTTTCCGCCAGTATATGAAAGAGCATCATCCTGCATGTAATATCCTTGAATTAAACCTGCATGCCAAGCGTCCGGACGACGATAATAAGATGCTGGACATGTTCTTCAGCAACCATCCATCCGTATCCAACGGAATAACTTTTACCTCCAAAGTATATATTGTAGGCGAATATTTGCAGGAACGACAGATGAAACACTTCAACCTGATAGGCTACGACTTACTGGAGCGAAATGTATCCTGCCTCAAACAAGGCAGCGTATCATTCCTCATCGCACAACAACCCGAAATACAGGGTTTTAACGGAATAAAAGCGTTGTGCGACTACCTCATTTTCAGGAAAGAAGTAACCCGTATTAATTACATGCCCATCGACCTGCTGAGTGCCGAAAACATTGATTACTATCTGAAGATTTATTAAATGGAGCCCGCTAAAGGACATAAACTCCCGGGGTGGCTCTCGCTGAGTCCCCTCTTTGTATTCCTGTGCCTGTATCTTGTCGTATCTGTTATTGTGAACGACTTTTACAAGGTACCTATTACCGTAGCATTCCTTGTGGCTTCGTGTTATGCCATTGCCATTACCCGCGGATTATCGCTTGATAAACGTATTTATCAATTCTCCGTAGGGGCATCGAACAAGAATATTATCCTGATGATATGGATATTCATTCTTGCGGGCGCATTTGCCCAAAGCGCCAAAGCAATGGGAGCCATTGATGCTACCGTTAACCTGACATTACTTATACTACCTGATAATTTGCTGATTGCAGGTGTATTCCTTGCATCCTGCTTTATCTCCCTCTCTATCGGTACCAGCGTAGGAACCATCGTAGCCCTTACTCCTATTGCCATCGGACTGGCACAGAGAACGGGCCTCGACCTGTCTTTTATGGTGGGGATAGTTGTTGGAGGTTCTTTCTTCGGCGATAATCTTTCTTTTATCTCGGATACCACCATTGCATCCACAAAGACCCAGGAGGTGGTAATGAGGGATAAGTTCAGGGTTAATTCGCAAATAGTTATACCGGCGGCAATCATTGTACTGGGCATATATGTGTTTAAAGGATGGAGTTTTTCGTCGCCAACCGAAATCACCCGGATAGAATGGGTAAAGGTAATTCCCTATCTGGTGGTACTTATCACTGCCATTGCCGGATTGAATGTTACAGTTGTCCTTGTATTGGGAATCCTGCTCTCGGGTATCATCGGCATAGCCACCGGAAGTTTCGGTTTCTTCGACTGGTTCGGCTCTATGGGCAACGGGATAACAGGCATGGGCGAGCTAATCATCATCACTTTACTGGCAGGCGGTATGCTCGAAACCATCCGCTACAACGGAGGTATAGATTTCATTATAGATAAACTTACCCGCCGCGTAAACACCAAACGCGGAGCCGAACTAAGCATTGCCGCACTCGTTAGCATTGCCAACCTGTGTACGGCAAATAATACGATTGCCATTATTACAACAGGCCCCATTGCTAAGGATATCGCTGTCAGGTTTCGCCTGGACCGCCGCAAAGTAGCGAGCATTCTCGATACCTTTTCATGCCTGGTACAGGGCATAATACCTTATGGTGCCCAACTGCTTATGGCTGCCGGATTGGCAGAAATATCTCCCGTAAGCATTATCCCTAATTTGTATTATCCTTTTGTTATGGGTATTTTTGCATTACTGGCAATCCTGTTCCGGTACCCAAGAAAATACTCTTAATAAATTGAGAATTGAGAATTGAAAATTGAAAATGATGCTTTTTACGATAATATATAGCCAATTTTCAATTCTCAATTTTCAATTCTCAATTTAATAAACTATCTTTGCCCCGCTGTTACGAGTTAACAGTTTAATTCAAATCAATTATAATTAAAACATTTATTTAAATGGCAACTAAAATCAGATTGCAAAGACATGGACGTAAAAGCTACGCTTTCTACTACATCGTTGTTGCAGACAGTAGAGCACCACGTGATGGTAAATTTATTGAGAAGCTCGGTACTTACAACCCGAATACCGACCCTGCTACAATAGATTTGAATTTTGACAGTGCACTTTCGTGGGTTTTGAAAGGCGCACAACCTACCGATACTGCACGCAGTATCCTTTCTCGCGAAGGCGTTTACATGAAAAAACACCTCCTTGGCGGTGTAACTAAAGGCGCATTCGGCGAAGCAGAAGCAGAAGCTAAATTCGAAGCCTGGAAGAAAGACAAACAGCAAGGACTTGCTGCTTTGAAAGCTAAACAGGAAGAAGCAAAAAAAGCTGAAGACAAAGCACGCCTCGATGCCGAAAAGAAAGTAAACGAAGCCAAAGCTAAAGAATTAGCAGAAAAGAAAGCTGCTGAAGAAGCTGCTAAGAAAGCTGCCGAAGCACCAGCAGAGGAAGAAGCACCAGTTGAAGAAGCTGCTGCCCCTGCCGAAGAAGCACCTGCTGCACCTGCTGCCGAAGAAGCTGCTCCCGCTGCCGAAGAAGCTGCTCCTGAAGCTGCTGCCGAATAAATCCGGCACGAGAAACTCATTTGAAATGGGAAGATTGATGATAGAATCCTCTTCGGATATTTTCCGGAGAGGATTTTTCAATACATAGAAGTTGATGATTACCCTACCCCTGGTTTGAAGATGAAAAAGAATCCCTCCCCACTAATATCAACCATACCGATTATCGTACTGGTTGTACTCCTGTTTTTTACCATCCGTTTATTCGGAAGTGACGCACTAGGCGGCGGAAGCCAGATCGCCCTGCTTACAGCAACCGCCTTTTGTATATTTATCTCCTCCGCATTCTACAAGAAACCGTGGAGAGACTTCGAGAAAGCCATTGCACGAAACGTAAGCGCCATAACATCTGCCATCATCATGCTGCTAATCATCGGCGCATTAAGTGGCATGTGGATGATTAGCGGAATCGTACCCACACTGATATATTACGGAATCCAGATTATACACCCCAGCTTTTTCCTGCTTACCACCTGCGTGATATGCGCACTCGTTTCGGTAATGACAGGCAGCTCGTGGACTACCATTGCCACAATCGGTATCGCCCTTATGGGAATAGGAAAAGCGCAGGGATTCGAAACCGGCTGGATAGCAGGCGCCATCATCTCCGGAGCCTACTTCGGCGATAAAGTATCCCCCCTGTCCGAAACCACCGTACTGGCATCATCCGTCACCCATACCCCCCTGTTCACCCACATACGCTACCTGCTGATAACCACCGTACCCAGCCTGGTGATTACACTTATCATCTTCACCATTGCCGGATTTGCCCACAACACGGGCGACACGGTAAACATCCGTGAATTTACGGACGCGCTGGCCGGAAAGTTCCATATCACCCCCTGGCTTTTCATCGTTCCCGTGGTAACGGGGATATTGATTGCGCGGAAAGCACCCTCTATTATAACCCTATTCCTCTCCGCACTACTGGCAGGTATCTTTGCCGTTATTTTCCAGCCCGGTTTATTGCTCGAAGTGGCCCAGTCGACCGTAAACGACACATCTTCCATGATTAAAGGCGTAATGATGTCCTACTACGGTTCCACCCAGTTAGTAACCGACAACACCATGCTGGGCGATTTAATTTCGACCCGTGGAATGGCGGGAATGCTCGATACCATCTGGCTTATCCTATGCGCTATATGCTTCGGCAGCGCCATGTCGGCCAGCGGTATGCTGGCCAGTATCACCTCCATATTCGTGCGTTTCATGAAGAATACGCTCAGTATGGTATCTTCGACCGTAGCTTCGGGAATATTCATGAACCTCACCACTGCCGACCAGTATATCTCAATCGTACTAACCGGAGAGATGTTCAGGGAAGTGTACAAAGAAAAAGGTTACGAAAGCCGATTGCTGAGCCGCACCACAGAAGATGCGGTAACAGTAACCTCCGTACTCATTCCCTGGAACAGTTGCGGGATGACGCAGGCAACAGTACTAAATGTCTCTACCTGGACTTACCTGCCCTACTGCTTTTTTAATCTGCTAAGTCCGCTTATGAGTATCATTATCGCCGCCCTGGGATACAAAATATTCAGGCATCCGGAAAAGGAATCAGGCACCACGGAGTAGGGGCGGGTCTTGTGTCCGCCCCACATACTAAACCATTTATTCGTATCTTTGTTTTAATCTGAGTATAAACAATTTAAATAAGGCGATTATATACTTGTCTACACCAAAACGGGTGAGAAATGAGGTAAAGGATTGATCCGCACGGTGTAGGGGCGGGTCTTGTGTCCGCCCCACATACCGC
>DAMCMT010000092.1:15329-18983 GCA_032108265.1 Bacteroides sp. | reverse complement strand
CAGACACAAGGCCTGCCCCTACACCGTGCGGGTCAATCCCATTTCACTCATTTCTTACCTGTTTTGAGCCAATTCCACACTTATTACACTTCTTAAATATACGAATTTCAGGCGGATATTGCAAATAAATCCGTCATTATCTGTATATATCCGTACATAAACGGATGTTTACAGACAAAGACAGAAATTCGACTTATCGTCTGCTTTATCTTTGCTATGTACAAGAGAGAAAAACGCGTTCAATCTCACTAAAAACTTATTACTCATAACTTAAAACTTAAAACTAAAAATGGCAGTACCAGTAAAACGTTATCAGCGCCGGAAACTTATCACTGACCCGGCATCGCCCATGTTGTATTACCTCAAACCCGATCCGGGCAGTTTCAAGATTCACACTATCTCCTCCATTGCCCGGAGAATAGAGCGAACCGGTGCACTGAGCGCCGAGGATGTAATGCATACCATGAATGCATTTGTACACGAACTACGCGAAAGCCTTATCGAAGGGAATAAGGTAAAGGTAGACGGATTGGGAACTTTCTTTATTACTTTTCGTAATAAGGGTACGGAAGAGGAAAAAGATTGTACGGTGAAGAATATTCGCCGCGTAAACGTTCGTTTTATGGTTGATAATTCGCTACGATTGGTTAACGATAGTACAGCAAGTACACGTGGCGCAGTAAACAATGTCCAGTTCTACATTAAGAGCGAAAGCCAGGAGTCCGGAAATAATCCGGGTGGTGATGGTGATGATGACGGCGGCGGTGGTTTTACACCCGACCCGAACGCTTAATAAATTGAAAATGGAGAGTTGAAAATTGAAAATTATTGAGAAAGTGGTGGAATTGGCGGGCATAGTCCTGCCATTCCTTAAAAAGAAAAATGTGAAGGAGATACGGGAATTCAGTGAGCTGATTACGGCACAATATGAATTCCTGGTGAGGCAACAGGAAAAGGCGCTCAATGATTATTTTGAGTTGAGCGACCGGGTAAAGGAGATGCATACAGAAGTCTTTAACCTGCGTCAGGAGTTGACGAAGGCTATGTCGCAACGATGTTCAGTGCAGGGATGTAAAGACAGACTGTAGGGGCGATTCGCGAATCGCCCAAAACAATAAACTAACAAAACCGCCCCTACGGAATACCATGCGAAAAATAAATTTAATCGTTATTCATTGTTCTGCTACCTGCGAGGATGTACCTTATACCGAACATGATCTGGAACGCGATCATCGCGCACGGGGATTTGACGGAACGGGTTACCATTTTTATATTCGCCGCAACGGTTGTATATGGACTACCCGGCAAATATGGAGAGTGGGGGCACACGTAAAAGGATTCAATAAGAATTCTATAGGCATCTGTTATGAGGGTGGACTGGATAGGAAAGGCAGACCAAAAGATACCCGTACACCGTGGCAAAAACATTCGATGAAGGTGTTGGTAAAGGTATTAATGCAGGATTATCCAGGCAGCCGGGTATGCGGACACCGGGATTTGAGTCCGGATAGGAACGGAAACGGGGTTATTGAACCGGAGGAATGGCGTAAGATGTGTCCGTGTTTTGATGTGGCAGAAGAATTCTTAAAACAATAACTTCAACAAAACCGGAGCCAGGATAGCTGTAAGTATTCCATTCAATATTAGCGCCAGCCCCGCATATGCCCCATACCTGCTACCAACTTCCATAGCGGTGGATGTTCCTACAGCGTGGGCAGCAGCGCCCATCGACAAGCCTTGCGAAATAGGCTGGTTTACTTTCATCAGTTTCATAATTTTAAAACCGAATACTGCACCGAACAGACCTACTATTACTACCACGGCAGCAGTTAGAGAGGGTATTCCGCCAATCGTTTCGGATACTTCCATAGCAATGGGTGTAGTTACCGATTTGGGTGCCAGTGACAGTATTGTTTCCTTACTGGCTCCGAACAACCAGGCAAGCAGGGTAACGGAGATGATACCAACCAGGCATCCAGCCAATTGCGATAATAATATGGGTAGGAATTGTTTCCTTATTTGTTTAAGTTGCAGGTATAAAGGTACGCCAAGCGCTACTACGGCGGGTTTCAACCAGAAATCAATGTATGCTCCGCCTTCGTTGTAGGTATCGTAACTTATTCCGGCTAATTTGAGAAAAGCAATAATAAAAGCTATGGAGATAAGGATGGGATTGAGTAATACGTACCCGGTTTTCTTCTGTAACATCCTCGCAAGGAAGTATATTCCAAAGGTAAGAAATAATAAAAAGAACCGGTTTTCGAGATAAATCATTTCTTTTTCAATTTATTGCGTGTAAGTTGATGAATCCATCCCGTAACCAGAAGTACAAGAATAGTGCTTACGGGTACGGATATTAAAATAGGAAGCCATTGTGAGGCCAGAAGATCGAAATGTAACATTAACGCTACACCTGCGGGTATAAAGAAGAAGGCAAGGTTGGCTACCAGAAAATTGCATAATCCCTGTACCCATTCTAGTTTAATCCACTTTAGTTGAAGAAAAAGGGTTAGGAGTAGCATTCCTATAATGCTGGATGGTAACTTTATTCCGGTAAGATAGACTGCTAATTCACCCAATGCCAGACAGCCAAATAATATGGCACATTGACGTATCATGTTAATGCGATTTAAAAAACTCGACAAAGGTACGTAAAGCTGTGAATAAATGATTAAATTTGATGATATTAATATTTTGTTGATTATGGAAATACAAACATTTATTGATAACTATCGTGAGGCGTTTGGAGAACGTGCAGAATTACCTATTGCCTTTTGGTATTCGGATATTCCTATAGGTACAGTTGAAAAAGTAAACGGTTGTTTCTTTAAAGCCATGAAACAGGTACGCCAGGGCGCTGCGGTAAGTTTGAGCCTGGAAACTATAGGGTGCGGAGGAGGAAAGCTTTATACCGGCTTCACCGGAATACCCGAACATGTTCCGAACTTTGTATCAATGAAAGAAAGGTATAAAGATACTCCCGAAATGGTGAAGGAGTTTATAAACGATTTGAATATTCCCGAAGCATCAGGGAAATATCTGCATTTTATACGAATAGATAATCTTGAGTTGTTTGATAATGCGGAGGGAATTCTGTTTTTTGCTAATCCCGATATACTTTCCGGATTAACTACCTGGTGCTGGCTCGATACAAACCGGGAAGATGCGGTAGCAACGATTTTTGGTTCGGGTTGTAGCGCAATAGTAAGTCAGACAATTATTGAAAACAGGAGAGGGGGGAAACGTACTTTTCTGGGGCTTCTTGATCCATCTGTAAGACCGCACTTCGAAGCTGATTTACTGAGTTATACTATTCCGATGTCTCGGTTTACTGAAATGTATGATACCATGCGAAGGAGTTGCTTGTTCGATACTCATGCATGGGGAAAGATTAAGCAAAGAATTTAATAAATTGAAAGTTGAAAATTGAAAGTTGAAAATACCATGTGGTTTAATCATTTTCAACTTTCAATTTTCAATTTTCAATTTTAACGCAGTGTCACTTTAATCATATTACCTACAGCAGGTACAGGGAATGTTGTTCCAACAGTAGTAATAGGATTACTTTCAGCTTGTGGAGTACCTCCAAAAAGATGCTGGGCATTACCTGCTCCCGGATACTGGCTTACGCCTGTTCCATTATCCAGTAATGAA
>DAMCMT010000092.1:0-15319 GCA_032108265.1 Bacteroides sp. | reverse complement strand
AACTTTTGAAGTAATATCACCTTTGGTTGTTGATTCGACTACTGTATTTGTTGAGTAGAACCAGTCGTTTGAGTATCCAAACATAGTAGTAAAGGAAATGTTATAGCCGTTTCTGGCAATAAATGCGCCTTCGTAGTTTTCGCCCGGGGCTATAGCATCGTTACCGATAATATATACCTGGTCTACTCCGCGCATTCTTTCAAGCGATTCTTTCAGTTTCTTTCCATCGCCTGTCTGTGCGAGTTCTTTCAAACCTGCACCGCCATCTCTTTCGTTAAGTGTATACAACGGGTTTGTAGTTCCACTATATACTACTACTACTGCAGGTGATAATGCGGTAATAATTCCGGTAGTTGCTTCAACTTTTTCGTATAACGGAGTTGGATTACCTGTTTCGGCAAGGGTAGTCATTTCCGTACTTGATTTCTGACCCGGAGTAAAGAATGGTTCTTTCATCGCCAGTTCATCGCCATTCATATTCGAAATAGCCCACAATCCCGGAGAGAACGGAGTTGTACGTGTAGTTGAGGCAGAATTGTTACGAATGGTAATAGTGAACTGTGAAGTTGCACTGTTGTAAGAAAGGCTTGCTTTCATCATATCCGAAGCGGCAGGGTATTCATTTTCCTGTGCATCCATTCCGGGTACTTCAGTTACATTCAATGCTTCGGCTGTTCCCGGATGTTCAACATCTGCTCCCGGAACCTGATTTTGGCGGGTACCATTATCCCAAAGTTTTATCTGATTTGAAACATCACCGGTTGTTGGATTACCATCTTTATCGAATAATGTTATACCCGGATTAGCAGGTGCAAAGAACATATCATTGGAATATCCATACATGGTTGCAAACATCAAAGCTTGGTTCTTTCCGGCATAGAAAGTAAAGGAAAATTCTTCTCCCGGCATAATAACGCCGCCATTGCCTTCGCCGCGGAATGTACCACTTTGGTTAAAATCTTTTTTTGCAGTTACATTATCGATAACGATAACAGCATTCCCGTTGGGGTTACCTTTATTATCGTCATCATCATCGCAGGATACCAACGAAGTTCCAGCAAATAATAGAGTCGCAGCAACTGCGAAGGGTAAAAATTTCTTTTTCATTTTTCTGTCATTTAGTTAATAAAAATATAGCATTTTCTGTTATAATTCAGCTTCTAGCTTGTTTATGATAAGGCTTAAACGTACAAGGAAAGCAAAAGTTTAGAATGAGATATTTTTTACAAATACTTTAAGACATTAGATAATCAATCATTAATTTTGTGAAAAGTTGTTGAGGGAACAGAACATCTGTTTCGTAGGATTTTATGTAGATTTGTAGCAACTTAATAACAACGACCTAAAATGAAGCCGGAAATAATTGCTTTTGATGCAGATGATACACTCTGGAAGAATGAGACTTTCTTTCAGGAAATAGAAAAACAGTATTGTAAATTACTATACGGTTATCTTCCGGCTTCGGAAGTTTCGGCTGAGTTGTTTAAGACTGAAATGCAAAACCTACGTATTTATGGTTATGGAATAAAGAGTTTTACTCTATCCATGATTGAAACGGCTTTGCGGATTACCGGATATAAGGCTGATAATGTACTTATCTCTCAGATTATTGATTTCGGTAAGGAACTCCTGTATATGCCGGTAGAGGTACTTCCGGGCGTTGAAAAAGTACTTAAGATACTGTATGGAAAATATAAGCTGGTCGTTGCCACGAAAGGTGATTTACTGGATCAGGAAAGAAAACTGGCACGCTCTGGATTGCAGCAATATTTTCATCATGTGGAGATAATGAGCGATAAATGTACAGAGGATTACAGAAAGTTAATGAAAACCCTTAACTGTAGGCCGGATGCTTTCATGATGATTGGAAATTCGCTTAAATCGGATATACTTCCGGTGGTGGAGCTTGGAGGTAGCGCGGTCTATATTCCGTTCGAGGTGACATGGGCACATGAACAAACTAGTATTGAGGAAATGGATAATCCCAATTATTATAGTATTGAAAGGATCGAGGAGGTTCTTGGGTTAATACCGTAGGGGCGAATTTTATTCGCCCCTACAATTTAATCTCGTTTTATATAGTCCTGCAATGCCGTAACATACTCTTCGAAAGCCGTTACACCTTTTTTAGTTATCTTGCATACGGTTTTCGGACGTTTGCCGTCAATGAATTTCCGTACTTTGATGTAACCGCTTTCACTAAGCTTTTCGATGTTTACACTCAGGTTTCCCGACGTTGCCCCGGTCTTTTCCTTGATATACACAAAGTCGGCTTCCTCGACCGATATCAGCAGAGACATGATAGCCAGCCGTAGTTGTGAGTGCAACAAAGGGTCGAGTTCCTTAAACATGTTTTCTGGCTTTATAATTAATAATATGTCCCGGAATGAGGTTTCCGCACAGTAGCATGGTTCCCATTAATAAAGGATACTCTGCAAAAGGTACGAATCTGTATAATATAACACATACCAGGCAAATGGCTGATGATATGTACATCCAATTGAGCTTGTAGGCACTAGCAGATATAAATGTTGCATAAGCATATACCAGCGATATACCCGGATAAATAAAGATGCCGTATTTACCTCCTAAAAGAAAAGCTATCAGGAATGCCATACAGGCAAAGCCAAGCCAAATGCGACTGATCATAGTACTGATGTAGGTTTTCACATGTATTTTTTTACTGTCTTTCCAGCCCAGTAAAACAGAAATGATAACACCTAATGCAGGTAATATAGTCCATATGTATCCGGAAAGGTTTATGTCCCAGAATTTGGCAGATATATAGTGTGCCAGACAAGCGATGGTAATAATATATCCCCAAATGATAAAATATTTACCTTCTCCTGCATTCAGGTTGCCTTTGGCCTGTTCAATCATCTGGCGGATTACCAGCATGCTGTCTTCTTCGTTGAATTTCTTTTCCATAATATTTATAATATTAGCGTTTACAAATTTAATTGGTTTTCACCATTTGAATAAAATACTCTCCCCAGTATGGGCTGTCGATGTTCTTCTCTTGTTTATTGAATAGCTTTTTAGCTTTTTCAACTTCGATCGCCGTATCTATCTTCAATTGTACAAATGCAGGCAGTTGTTGATTGAAGAATGCCCGTAGTATTACCGGACGGGGATTTTCGGGGTTTTCGGCTATACCCTGTTCATAAGAAGCAATTACTTTACTGAAAATGGTTTGCGCACTTGCCGGATTAACCACGATTTCAGCATTGTAATAATATCCCCACAACGTATTTACTTCGGACATATCTGCATCGGTAAACATTTCAAGTTTCTCAATAGCAGATTTGGCTTCAGATAAACGTGCTTTATTCCGGTCTGATTTGCTATCGAAGTAAATCATCTGAATATCACAGTAAGCTACATAATATACCGGTTGCCAATTGGCCTGATACTTTCCGGAAATACGCTCGAACAGGTTGCGGGCATCAGCCAGTTCGTCGACATTGCTTGCTCTGTCGAGCTTTTCAAGAGCTTTTTGCATGGACGAGCGGTATAACTCATCATTACACGTTTTTGCTTCGAGCGTAAAATTACAGAAAAGCAGGCAAATTAATAACACGAATGCGGATTGAATTTTCATTGTTCTCATAATTGTATGTTTTAAATTAAAAATAAGTAGGTGAATAAACTGCGTTTTTGCCCAGATTTATAAATACTCCGATGTAGAAAGCCTGTTTTTGGTCGATAGTTACAGGCTGGGCGGCAAACTTACCATTCAGGTCGGGAGTGGAAGAGTAGTTGTACCCGTATATATTGTCTCTGTTTAGAACATTGGACAAACATGCATAAACGATTACATTTTTATGTGGCAATACGGTAAGGCTCAAATCAAGGGTATGGTAGGAGGGAGTTTCCGAGTTCATAAATCCCGTTTTGTTAGGATTGTGATAAGGGCGGCCACTGGCAAAGCGGTTCGTCATACCGAAACTGAAATAACTTTTTAGTATGGTTGGGGCATAGTTTATGCTGATGGATGCATTATGCCGGGTTACAAACTCAGGGGTTGCCTTTTCGGGGAAACGCAGGTATTTACGCTTGGAATCATTGTATGAGTAGGTAAGTACGTAATTTACTTTTTTGAATGTTTGCCTGTCGTCCATATATAAATCGATACCCCGGCTGTAACCATTTCCTGTCGAAGTGTATTCCTCATTGACATACAAGGGTAGCTTATCGTATTTCTTGTTGTAAAACTCAGCACGGTAAATGCGATTATCTTTATGGTAATAGAAACCAAGCATCGTTTGGAGGTTTGTTTCCATGTGAAGTTTTTGGTTCGATAAAAGATAATCGTAGGATACGGCTTGCTGGTATTTACCGACGATTGCCGACATTGTTACTCCATTCCAATGATAATTCAGGGCTGCACGGGGCAGGAAAGAATATTCGTCGTTAAGCGACGAATATTCCATTCGCCCTGATAGATTAAAAAAGAATTTATGAATAAAGTTAAAATCGTTCGATACGAAAGCTCCGGATATATTGTTATTGATTTTTCCTTCGAAACGGTTGACGGTGGTATAATGCATATCATAGGTTTTCAAATAAGATTCGGCTCCGGCTTCCAGTTTATAAAGATTGGTAAAGCGTTTGCTGGCCTTGGCTTTGAGGTGTACTTCATTTTCGTCATTTACAAATTTGTCACCCGAAATTACACTGCTTCCTATTTCTTTCCGGTTCCATGAATAGGCCGCTCCGGCAAATAATTGGAGCATATTATCGAACTTCTTCCGGAAAGTTGTATTCAGATATATGTTATTCTCATCGTAATCCATATTTCGGGGGTTGGTTGCAAAAGCATCTTCCCATTGACGTTTATAGCGGGTTTTATCGTATCCGTAATAGGCTTTAAGAATTGTATTATCATCGAAATTGAAGCGGAGCTGGTTTCTTACAGAGAAATCACGGTAGGGTATATCCCATTTCTTTTTTTCGCCAGGGTATAGTGTGGCGTTGTAAAAAGTCATATCGGTGTATGTTAGTGAAAATGAGTTCGAGCCTTTATCCCATGCCTGGGTTGCGCCACCTTCCATGCTAACATTCATTAGGCCGAATCCGTATTTGGTTTTACTTTCGTTTTTGGTATCCAGCGGTAATATGCTCGATAAACTTTGTGAGTATTCGGGTGAATATCCTCCGGTTGAGAAGTTTATTCCGTCGAAATGGAATGTTGAATATTTGGAACGTGAAGAACTGTTAGGTGAATTAGCGGTATACTGCGCAAGAACATGCATACCGTCGATAAAAGTTTGCGATTCTCTGCTGTCACCGCCGCGAACCCTTAATCTGCCGTCGGTTCCGGGTATTTGTGTACCGGGTAACATGGTGAGCGATTTGTATAAATCACCTTCCGAACCGGCTGTCATAACGAGGGTGATGGCATCCTGTCCTTCGAGTGTCGAAGATTTGAGTGAGTAGTTTCCGGCTACGATTACTACATCCTGTAACTGTTGGGCGGCTGGTTTTAGTTGAATATGGATTCCGGATAACTCATTTGCTTCCCGGGTTACAGAATAAGGTTGATAACCTATATAGGAGGCAATAATTGTAATTATCCCTTTTTCTTCGGTTTCGATAACAAAGGCACCTTTGTTATTAGTACTTGTACCGTCGAGAGTTCCATCGATATAAACGTTCACTCCAATCAATGGTTCTTGTTTTTCATCACATACCGTACCTGAAATCTGAACTGTCTGTGCTTTCATAAACAATCCTGAAATTACTGATAATAAGAGTATTAAATGTCTTTTCATTTGGTTTTGTTATTAAACTGTGTTGCAAATGTAATTAAGTTTAAAATATAAACCAAATTAAATAACAAATAAATTTCAAAAACATGATAAAAAGACATGAAGCATTATATAATAAGGTGATTTGCTTTCTTTTGCAGTATATTATCGTTAAAATAAACCAAACCACAAACTATCTTTTCGTCTGCATTGTTTCTATTCCAAAAGAATTAATCTAAAAATAATTATGAGAAAGTTATTATTAACAGTATTCGTATCACTGTTTATACTTTCCTGTTCAACATATAGGACACTCGATTTGAGTCAACTTACTACAGGAATGAATAAAAAACAGGTGATATCTTCTATTGGAAAACCGCAACGAATTCTGGCGGTGAATGATACAAAAGATGGATATCAGGAGATACTTGAATATCGTACATCCCGTGATGAGATTTATGCATTGGAGTTCTGGAACGATTACCTTACCGGGTATGAGTTTTTGTATGATGACATTAATTATGTTCCGCCCATTGCGCCTCCGATATGGTATCCGGAATATGGAAGACCAATTGTGGTGTATCCGATTGTACCGCCAAGCAACCAGCCCAATAGACCGAACAGACCTAACAGGCCTAATCGACCCAATCAGCCAAATCAACCCAGTAGACCCAGCCGACCTGAAACAAGTCGGCCGAATATGACCAGACCTACTCCGGGAAGCAGGCCAAGTTCGACAACTCGTCCACCGGCAAGTAACTCCGGAAGTAGCAGTAGCACAAGCCGTCCGTCAACGGATAGGTCGGGGCTAGAACGCTAGTGGGGTGTAATTATAATTAATTGAGAGAATAAAAATACTGTTAATCAGTTTTTTATTCTCTATTTTATACAAAAAAAAGAGACTGCTGATTTTCTTACTAATCGGTGAAAAAAGATACCTAAGAGTTTCGTTTTAAAGACATTTATATTTTTTGTTGTCAGCTTTAAAATAATATTTTAATTATGATATTACAACATAAAAAATAGTGTAGTAAAATTTATATATTTGTGCAGTCAATTAATCTTATAATTCTGCAATTTTTTTCTTGGTATGCCTGATTTTGGTGCTTTATATCTGTCACTGATTTTTTTGTTAGCTATTTCTTCGATTACGTTGAGTATAATGTTGATTTCAATACGTATTCCTAATAAAGAGAATATGAAACAATACAACATTGCACGATATGTGCTTGCCTTAGCCTATTTTATTTTAGGTATTTTAGGTTGCTATAAAAACATTGCTTCATATATTCATGCTACTATAGATTTGAATCTGATGCACACATTGACTTTAGTTTCTGCATCATATCAGGCTTTATTATTTACTTTTTCATTAATTACATTGATACAGCCTGCTTATGTTTCAATCAGAAGAGTTGTTTTACAATTTGGGATAATATCATTTGTATTTGTAATTCTATTGTTCTTGTTATACAACGCACCACATTCACTTTATAATTACTTATATAATATAGTATCGGTAATTTATATTTTTCAATTGAGGTATTATATCATTATATTCAGAAAAAAGTATGCCCAATATATAAAACAGTTTGAAAATTTTTACAATGAAGATGAGAATAACCGTCTGAGATGGGTGAAAACTTCTTTTTATATGGCACTGTCTATTGGAATTCTTGCCTTGTTCATATCCTATTTTCCTTTGCAACACCGAATTCTTTTTCTTCTGATAATTATTGCATTTTATATATATTTTGCGATAAAGTACAGTAATTATCCTTTGGATTTTCAATACATTATACCGGCTGTTTCTACGGAACATATTAGCTCTTCTGTAGAAACTGAATGTGATAATATGGAGGCTGTGAATAATCTTCCTCTATCTGAAAAAGAACAAAGATTGCAACAAACCATTAATAAATGGGTGAGAGAGAAACAATTTTTACATGCTGATATGAGCCGTGATGATATTGCTAAAAGTCTTGGAACAGATAGAGATTTTCTTACTTTGTTCTTCCAATGTAGAATGAAAACTGAATTTAGAATCTGGCGTTCACAATTAAGAATTGAAGAGGCTAAAAAACTTCTTTTACAATATCCCGATATGTCTATTTCTAAAATAGGACATAGTGTTGGTATTGCTGATCGTAGTAACTTCCAGAAAAAATTCGTTGACTTAGTTGGTATGTCTCCTAAAGAATGGCGAAAACAAAATCTTAAAAGCTAAAATACCCTTTATTTATAATCTCTTGATTTTCTGAATCATACACAATGTGGTATAAACTTTTCTTATAAAAAAAAGTTTATACCACATTGCTATGTGAAAAAAAATATATGTTTGTCATGAGTGGGATGTCATTTTTTGATGTTTACTTTAATTGTAACTTATTTACTGTGATAGACTCTGTATTAAGCGCATACGGTAAACTACTTGAGCAATACCTCAATTATTTCTTCCATCAACCGGAAGGATTGGTTGAAGTAGCTTCGCTCGTTCAGGAAGATGATGAACCAAATAAGCTGATAATTTCTCTGCTTAACATCGAACGGGAAACTACCCGGGGTATATCCGGTAATATAGCCAGGGGAGGAAATGGTTTCTATTCAGGTGGAAATCCATCTATATATGCCAATCTTTTTATAGTTATGGCAGCAATATTCAAACCGAAGCGCTACCGGGAGTCTTTATCTGTCATTTCGCAAGGAATATCCTTTCTGCAAAATACGCCTGTATTCGATGTAGGCTACGGTAATAAATATACTATTGAACCCGTTACCTTGAGTTGGCAGGACCAAAGTAATATCTGGACAGGTTTCGGTGGCAAATACTATCCCTCCATCGTATGCAAAATCCGTGGTGTTATTTTCGATGCAGACGAAATTAAACGCGTAATCCCCGAGATATCAAACCCCAATATATCACTTAAATAAAGAATTATGGAAATACGAAAAAGTATTTTATGGATTCTAAAGATAAAACATCCCTACTACTGGAGCGAATTATGTCAAGATGTGGAATTATCTCCGTGCCCTCAAACAAATGATTTGTTGAAAAGGCGCGGTTATAGAATCTTGAAGGCTACTGATGGAGAATGGTATCTAATGGATTTGCAAATGTATGGTATTGTTGCGGATGAACACTACCGTTTTTTTGTAAAAACAAAAAATAATATATTACCGTATATAACCGTATCAGGAATTCTACTTCCCGAAAATGCTATAAAACTAAGAGTAGATAATATCAATAGTTCAATAATAGTGCCCGATAAAACTTCCGAACGTATAACAACCCATCCCGGGAGTATATTCGATATTGATCTTCAACTACATTGTAAAAAAAATAATGATCCGGTTATAACCGAAATACAGCTTCCAGTTGCTGAATATTTTTGGGAATACCTGTTTGTTAATCGATACACTGAAACGCGGGGTAGACTTTCAATATATGATATTAGCCATAAAATACCTTTTGATTTAGGTATAGAAACGGAATATAAAGGTATGAAAGCCGTGTTGTTTCGTTCATTAGTAAAGATTCCATGTAGTGAGCGATATGGTCTGAATTTAACACTCACCGAAGGAGTTCAGCACAGTAAGCGGGTACTGATGCATAAATTGCCTTTCCCCCAACCGGGAATGTATCTGGATGCACCACCCGATACTCTTCGGAAGGTTTGGTATCTGTAATACCTAATTAATATATCATTTGAAACATTAATCTAATCGCTTATGGCAGCAATGAAAACTCCCGGCGTTTATATCGTAGAGAAAAACGCTTTCCCCAATTCGGCAGTAGAAGTAGCTACTGCAGTGCCGGCTTTTATAGGATACACCGAAAAAGCAGCCAATGGTAATGAATCCCTTGAGGGCAAACCATTCCGCATCTCGTCCATGGCCGAATTCCATGCATTCTTCGGAGGTTCGCCCACGCCTATCTTTGAATTGGCCGATGCAGCAGATGGACAAACTCCTTCAATGACAATCGGAGAAAAGAAAACAGTAATAAGTCGCAAAGGTGCCCCATTTTCGTTCTATTACCAGATGCTTATGTTCTTCGGTAATGGAGGTGGGCCCTGTTACATAGTCTCCGTAGGTGATTACACCAAAGATGCTATTGACTCACAAGCTCTTATCAACGGCATTGAAACACTTCTGAAAGAACAAGAGCCTACCATGGTTGTAGTTCCCGAGGCAGTGTATCTCGACGAAGCCGGTTGCTCGAAAGTACAGGCGGCAATGCTTAATCATTGCGGTTACAAGATGCGTAATCGTTTTGCTATTCTGGATGTGTTCGATGGATATAAAGACCCGCAAACCACACAGGTAATTACCAATTTCAGAACCAATATCGGTGATAATTTCCTCGATTTCGGTGCAGTTTACTATCCCTGGTTGAATACTTCCATTGTTGAAGACAGGGATTTATCATTTGCAAACTTTGAAATCGCAGCCTTAAAAGTTCTCCTTGAAGAAGATGCAAAGAAACTGGATGATAAACGTCTTACGCTGGTTCAGGAACAGATTGACAAACTGGAAACGGTGGGAAGTAAAATAGAAAAAGATATGCTGCACAAAACATTAATGCAGATAAGCAGTGCATACGTAGCCATTCTTAAAGAGGCCAAACGCATCCTGAACCTTTTACCACCCTCGGCTGCTATGGCAGGTATTTACACCATGGTCGACAATACCCGTGGAGTCTGGAAAGCACCGGCTAATGTTTCGGTTAGTTCAGTTATTTCCCCGGCAGTCAACCTTACTAATGAAGACCAGGAAGACCTTAACGTGCCGTTGAACGGTAAAGCCGTTAACGCCATCCGTTCCTTTATCGGTGACGGTATTAAAGTTTGGGGTGCCCGTACCCTCGATGGAAACTCACTCGACTGGCGATACATAAACGTTCGCCGTACCATGATAATGCTCGAGGAATCTGTAAAGAATGCTACCAAAGCCTATGTATTCGACCCCAATGTAGCAGGAACCTGGATCAACATCAAAAGTATGATCGAAAACTTCCTCAATGGCATCTGGAAACGTGGCGGACTGGCCGGAGCATCCCCGGCTGATGCATATAGCGTTCATGTCGGACTGGGAGATACCATGACCCCGGAAGATATTCTCGAAGGCATCCTGCGTGTAACCGTGCTGGTAGCAATCGTTCGCCCGGCCGAATTCATTGAGATAACATTCCAGCAGCAGATGCAAAAAAGCTAAATAAACTCATCACTCAAAACTCATAACTATTATGGCAGGAGAAGCACAAGATAATGTATGGCCATTGCCCGCATTTTATTTCAAAGTAGAATTTGAAGACCTCGGCGAAATATCATTTAAAGAAGTATCCGGACTCGATATCGAAGCACAAGTAATCGAATACCGGCACGGTAACAGTCCGGAATTCTCGACCATCAAGATGCCCGGAATCAAGAAAACCAGCAATGTAAGCCTTAAAAAAGGTGTATTCAAGGGAGATAATAAATTCTTCGACTGGTTTACGGAAATCAAACTTAATACCATTAAGAGACGGTCGGTAACCATCAGCCTGCTCGACGAAGAAGGTAATCCAACTATGGTATGGAAACTAGCCAATGCCTGGCCGACTAAAGTTACCGGAGTAAGCTTGAAATCAGATGGAAACGAAGCCGCAGTAGAATCTCTCGACCTTGCACATGAAGGCTTAACCATTGAAAATGCATAAGTAAATGGGTAAAAAACAGGAACAACCCAAGCCATGGAGTCCTCCTGTAGCCTTTTACTTTCTGGTAGAATTTGCAAAGAAGTCGGAAATCTTCGATATGGCTTTTATGGAGGTTTCCGGCCTCAGTGTCGAAATGGAAACAGAAGAAGTAGAAGAGGGGGGAGAGTCGCGCTTCAAATACCGCGTACCCATCAGGCAGAAACATGGCAATCTCGTCTGTAAGCGGGCATTATCCCCGCTCAAAGACAGTCCGTTGGCCAAATGGGTAAAGACAGTAATGGACGGCGATTTCTCGCAGAAGATACAGGTATCCAATGTTTTCATCTCCCTGCTCGATGGTGAGGGAAAGAAGATAAGCGGGTGGTTTCTTACCGGCGTATATCCCCTGAAGTGGGATTTATCTCCTTTCGATTCGAAGAAAAACGACCTTGCTATCGAAACCATTGAGTTTGCTTATAACACCATTGAAAGAAAACTTTAATGCCTATAGTAATAAAAGAAATAATTGTACGTACAACGGTTGAAAAACCTCTCCGGGAATTACCTGTTGATGAGAATCTGATACGTAAGATAGAGCGCCGTATACTGGACAAACTGCGTGAAGAACAACCCGGAAAGCATAAAGAACGGCAAAAAGACAGATAAAAATGGGAGAACTAAAGAAACTCAAAATAGTAGCCTACGAGGACAATGCATTCTCGGTTCCTACCGGAAATGAATTCTCCATGATGGTGAATCCGGGCGCTTACCAACAGAAGAAAGGTGTTCGTTACAATAAAGACGATGCCATGGAGGGAGGTAATAACCCAACTTACCAGGGCTACGAAGATGAGAATGTAAACTTTGAGTTTCTGTTGGATGCAACAGGAGTTATACCAGGGGCAGAAAACAAAGACCTACCGGATATTATTGCCGATCTGGAGAAAACTGTATACACATACGTAGGCACTGCCCACGAATCTCCATATATAAAGGTGATATGGGGAACACTTGATTACCAGGGAAGAATCAAGGAAATGAAGGTAAGCTACACTTTCTTTGCTCCCGATGGAAAACCTTTGCGTGCTAAAGTAAAACTTGAGCTTGTACAGTATGTTGATATTACAACACAGGAAAAAGAAAAAAACAAAAGTTCGCCCGACCTTACACATCTGGTCACTGTAAAAGCCGGGGATACATTGCCCAACCTATGCCAGAAAATCTACAAAAGTATGATGTATTGCAGCGAGGTAGCACGGGTAAACGGATTACCGGGATACAGGTATATAGAGCCGGGAACGCAATTGTTTTTTCCACCATTAACGAATAACATGTAATTATGGCCGATAGCCCCAACATCAATACCGGAAAAGTAGTAACCTATGCCGTTTACAGCGCAGGCGAGAAGGTAAGCGACGAATTACGCTTCCGGTCTATAACCGTTCATCACGAAGTAAACCGTATTGGCAGTGCTACGTTGAAAATCATTGCCGGAAATATGCCCGATGCCGATATACCCGAAAGTTCATCCGACAATTTCAAACCCGGTCAGAATATCCGTATTGAATTGGGATACGACAATACAAACCAAACCGTTTTCGAGGGTATTGTAGTTGCCCATAAAATAAAGATTCCATCCGGGGTAGACTCGCCACCCATGTTGATAGTTGAATGCAAGAACCATGCAATCAAAGCCACAGTAGCCCGTAAAAACAACGTCTTCGAGAAATCGACCGATAGTGCCGCCATAAATACGGCTCTTGGCACTTATGGTTTATCTGTAACGGTTGATGGTGCATCGTTAAAACACACACAGCTTGTACAGTACTATTGTACCGACTGGGATTTTGCCCTTTCCAAAGCCGATACCAATGGCTTGTTAGTGATTACCGACGGAAACAAAGTAGATATAAAAGCCCCGGATGTATCCGGCTCAGCCGTACTAACGGTGACGTACGGAAAAGATTTACTCTCTTTCGATGGTGAACTTTATGCCGAAGATCAGTTTACTAACGTCGAAGGGGTAGGGTGGGACTCGACCACACAGGAAATAATTGTTGCCGCTTCGGCGGAACAATCGCTGAATAGCCAGGGTAATCTTACCACCGGAGACCTTGCCGAAGCCGCCGGAACCGAAAAGATAACCTTGCAAACCGACGCCTGCTCTGATCCGGATTACCTTGAAAGTTGGGCAAATGCTATCTTGCTGAAAAACGGACTTGCCCGGTATCAGGGATCATTTTCTTTCCGGGGCAATGCAGCAGCCAAACCGGGTAAAATCATCGAACTGGCAGGCATGGGTAGCCGGTTCAATGGCGATGTATTCATAGGTTCAGTAACCCACACCGTGAAAGAAGGACAATGGGTTACAGAAGTTGGTATGGGAATATCCCCGGTCAATATTACGCAAAAAGCAGATGTAGTGGCACCACCGGCTTCGGGATTACTGCCTGGTATACAAGGTCTGCATATAGGCGTAGTTGCCAAACTTACCGATGATCCGGATTCCTTAAACCGTATACAAGTTAAAATACCGCTTCTTAATATTACCCCAAATACAGTTTGGGCACGGTTAGCACATTTCTCTGCAGCAAAAGGTATCGGTGGCTATTTCGTTCCCAATGTAAACGATGAAGTAGTACTGGGTTTTATCAATAACGACCCCAACCAGGCAGTTATACTTGGCAGTCTGTATAGTAGTAAATACAACCCGCCTTACGAATATACCGATGAAAACTATAAGCGTGCCATTGTAACACCCGAAAAGCTAATGGTAGAAATGGACGATGAAAAGAAAATCATTACTATTATTACCCCTGAAAAAAACTCGGTAATATTGAATGATGATAGCAAAAGCATTATCATACAAGACCAGAATAAAAACAAAATTGAATTGAACAGCAGTGGCATTTTAATATCATCGGAGAAAGATATAAACCTGAAAGCCAAAGGAAACATTGTTCTGGATGCAACCTCAAAGGCAGAAATCAAGGCAAAACAAGATGTAACTATTTCCGGATTGAATGTAAATGCAAAAGCCCAGGTAGGGCTGAAAGTTACCGGAAGTGCAACCGCTGAGATTTCGGCATCCGGACAGACGGTTGTGAAAGGAGCAATGGTAATGATAAATTAAAACGAAGTATAATTTAAATATAGTAAGTAGATGTTCAAAATTAGTTCGTATATATATAGGCCCAATTAGTTCGGGTATGAATCCCCTCATGGGGATTAAGGACGACTGTATTCTCTCTTTTTCTATTGACATATATGCCCTACGGGCAACAAAGTGAATGCCCAGAGGGCATACATATCAATAGAAAAAATAGGTTATATAACAACAAATCCCCATTGGGGATTCATTGATAAAGTGATAACAAAATAGGATGGATTTATTTTGAGCACATACTTAATGATTGAACAGTTTAGTATGGTTAAGAACAATTTGTTCCCAGTACTTGGAACCATTTGTTCCCAGTGCTTGAAACTACTAGTTCCTAGTGCTTGAAACTACTTGTTCCCAGTACTTGGAACTACTTATCCCAGTACTGAAACTATCATTAAACAGCAACATATTAATTTAAAAACGACCATATATGCCACCAGCAGCCCGACTAACAGATATGCACGTATGCCCCATGCAAACCCCGGCATTCCCCAGCCCGATACCGCACGTTGGTGGTCCTATAATAGGCCCCGGTGCTACCACCGTATTAATCGGCAATATGCCTGCCGCCGTTATGGGCGATAACTGTGTATGCACCGGCCCACCCGATTCTATAATAAAAGGTTCGGCCACCGTAATGATTTGTGGAAAACCCGCAGCTCGCATGGGCGATACCACCGCCCACGGCGGAAGCATCGTTGTAGGTTGTCCCACGGTAATAATTGGAGG
>DAMCMT010000091.1:6307-19055 GCA_032108265.1 Bacteroides sp. | reverse complement strand
TTGCCTTTGCTTCTTCTTGCTGGCGGGTTGTGGTATGTTTATGGATATGAATGCTGAGTTTACCACGGTACTTTTCTTTATAATTCCCTTGTTGCTGGGAGTAGGGTTCGGGGCTATGTTTCCGGCTTTTAATTCACTTTTCGTTAATCTGGCGCCCAACAATAAAAGAGGAACTGCAACTTCAACCTATCTTACATCGTGGGATGTGGGTATAGGTATCGGACTAACAGCAGGCGGGTATATAGCCGAAAAAACATCATTTGATATGATTTATCTGGTTGGAGCATGCCTGACGGTAGTTTCGGCTATCTATTTCAGGACTAAAGTAACGCCACACTTCAATAAGAACAAAATCTCCTGAAGGATATATAAACACTTCAAAATATTACGACATATTATTTATTGTCCGGTTATAGCTGCGGTAGACCAAAGTGTATAGCTGCTATAGATGAAAGTGTATTGCGGCTATACACTTCGGTATATAGCAGCTATACACTTTGGTCTACCGCAGCTATAAATAAAAACGTCATACAGCACCTTCTGAAGGGGGTAATATGGATTGATTCCAAAATAACCCTGTAAAAAGCAGGAAAGATATTTTTTTACACATTATAAAGAATTCTGGTTTTAAGAAAATACTTATTCCGCAAATATATGTACCTTTGTAGTTTATCGCCACTATTATGACTAAAAAAGAACGATACAAAAAAATAATCGAATGGTTCCAGGCGAACATGCCTGTTGCCGAAACAGAACTTCATTACGATAACGCTTATCAACTTCTAATTGCCGTAATCCTTTCGGCCCAGTGTACTGATAAGCGGATTAATATGATTACACCAAAAATCTATGAAGATTTCCCCACTCCCGAAACAATGGCAGCAACCACTCCCGAAGTCATTTTCGAATATATTAAAAGTGTATCTTACCCCAACAATAAATCCAAACATCTGGTAGGTATGGCCCGTATGCTGGTGAATGATTTCAATAGTGAAGTACCAGATACACTCGAAGAGTTGATAAAGCTACCTGGTGTAGGCAGGAAAACGGCCAATGTTATCCAATCGGTGGTATTCAACAAAGCAGCAATGGCGGTTGATACACACGTTTTCCGTGTATCCAACCGCATCGGATTGACTACGAATTCCAAAACTCCACTGGCTACAGAAAAAGAACTCGTTAAATATATTCCCGAAGAACTTGTATCCAAAGCACATCATTGGTTAATATTGCATGGACGTTATGTTTGCGTTGCGCGAAAGCCTAAATGCAACGAATGTGGGCTAAAACCATATTGCAAATATTATAAAGAAGTAGGGATTCTCTCAACAAATTCATAGCAAAAGACAGAAAAAAACAGTAACTTTGCAGTCTGTTTAAAGTGATAGTAACATTTTAATAAACAATAGTGTATTATGCAAACAATTGACAATTACAATTTTGCCGGTAAAAAGGCATTCGTCCGGGTCGACTTTAATGTTCCTTTGGACGAGAATTTCAACATCACTGACGATACCCGTATGCGTGCGGCTCTTCCCACGTTGAAGAAAATCCTCGGCGACGGTGGCAGTGTAATCATCGGTTCTCACCTTGGACGCCCGAAAGGCCCGACTGATAAATTCTCTTTGAAACACATCCTGCCCCACCTGTCTGAGCTGTTGGGTATCGATGTACAGTTTGCAAACGACTGCGTAGGCGAAGAAGCTACGTTGAAAGCTGCTGCCCTGCAACCGGGTGAAGCCCTATTATTGGAAAATCTTCGTTTCTATGCCGAAGAAGAAGGTAAACCCCGTGGACTAGCCGAAGATGCTACCGACGAAGAAAAAGCTGCTGCAAAGAAAGCAGTAAAAGAAAGCCAGAAAGAATTTACTAAGAAACTTGCATCATACGCTGACTGCTATGTGAACGATGCCTTCGGTACCGCTCACCGTGCGCATGCCTCAACTGCATTGATTGCCGAATACTTCGACACCAACAATAAAATGTTCGGTTACCTAATGGAAAAAGAAGTAAAAGCCGTTGACAAAGTTATGAACGATATTCAACGTCCTTTCACTGCCATTATGGGTGGTTCTAAGGTATCTTCTAAAATCGAAATCATCGAAAACCTACTTTCTAAGGTAGACAACCTTATTATTGCCGGTGGTATGACATATACCTTCACCAAAGCAATGGGCGGAAACATCGGTCTTTCAATCTGCGAAGCAGATAAACTCGACCTGGCTCTCGACCTCATGAAGAAAGCAAAAGACAACGGTGTAAACCTTGTCCTGGCCGAAGATGCTAAGATTGCCGACAGCTTCTCGAACGATGCCAACACTCAGTTTGTACCCGTAGGCGAAATTCCTGATGGTTGGGAAGGTCTGGATATCGGTCCTAAAACAGAAGAAAAATTCGCTAAGGTTATACGCGAATCAAAAACAATCCTTTGGAATGGTCCTACAGGAGTATTCGAATTCGATAACTTCGCACATGGATCATACGCTGTTGCCGAAGCAATTGTTGAAGCTACCGCAAACGGCGCTTTCTCACTTATCGGTGGTGGCGATTCAGTAGCTTGTATCAACAAGTTTGGTATGGCCGACAAGGTTTCTTACGTTTCAACCGGTGGTGGCGCTTTGCTCGAAGCCATTGAAGGAAAGAAACTTCCGGGTATCGCTGCGATTGAAGGATAATTATATTTAGTTGACAGTTGATAGTTAACAGTTGATAGTTACGGTGACGCACGGTAACTATCAACTGTTAACTATTAACTGTCAACTTTTAACTGCCGCCCCTTGAAAGTATCTGTTTTTATAATCTGTACTGTTTTTTTGTTTTCATGCACTGGCAAAGGAGAACAATATGCTAACCTCAAACCTCTTACACTAGGTTTGGTAGATAGTATTCCGTACACTATTTCCCAAAACAAAGAATTACTCGACTCCCTGGGGCTAACATTAAACCTCACGGTTTTCCCGAATACAACAGAACGAGACTCCGCTTTATTCAACGGCACTGTAGATGGTACTATAATCGACTATATTGATATCATCAAACTACAATCCGCCGGTTTTCCAATCCGCATCGTAATGGATATCGATACCGCTTATTACCTGATAGCAGGTATTGGAAACGAAATACGCACTCCGGAGCAACTGCGTGGTGGCAATATTGCTACAACCCGCAACGCCATTGCCGATTATATTACCGACCGGATACTGCAACAAGCAGGGATATCGCCCGGGGAAATCAACAAAGCCGAAATCCGTAAAACATCTCTGCAACTGGACCTACTGCAAAACGGATTGGTTGATGCCGCCATATTTCCGAATCCCTATGCCGACATAGCGATAAAGGATGGCAACCGTTCCCTTTTATCAACCACCAAAGCAGGAATATCCGTAGCAGGACTTGTATTCACCGATGCCGCGCTGAGCAACAAACGAAAAGAAATTGAAACGTATATTGAAAGAACCGGCAATAAACCCGCTTTGCCTCCGGCAAGCGAACTAAAACAAACTATAGACTGGCTGAAACTAAAAAATCTTATTCCCGAATCTTACAACGGCACTCATATGGCCGACACAATTAAAGGTATAAAACTAAAATAAAAAACACACCCCGAGAAACATGAAACGCATTGCATTGCTAACTGCTACTTTTTTACTGATCATATCATCGTCTGTCCATGCACAGGAAGCTGAAAAACCCTGGATTAATACATTAAAAGAACGCATCAAGCTATCCGGATATGCACAACTCGGATATACGTATGATGATGCCCAGGAAGGAGCCGAAAACACATTCGACATTAAGCGGATGATATTTATGGCCGACGGACAAATAACCGACAGATGGAGCGCCCACTTTATATACAACTTCTACGGAGCAACCATGCTCGAACTTTATACCAATTACCGCATTATACCCGGATTGTCAGTACGATTTGGACAGTTCAAAGTACCACTAACTATGGAAGGCCCATTGTCGCCATCGTCAGTAGAACTCATTGAATGTTACTCGCAGGCAACCAACTATTATACAGCACTAGGTGGTAGCCACGACCCGCTACGTGGCGGAACCGGTGGACGCGATATGGGATTAATGATTTACGGCGACCTCTTCAAAGATAAGCTGACTTATCATCTCGGTGTATTAAACGGGCAAGGAATCAATACCCGCGACCGCAATAACAACAAAGATTTTATCGGTAGTCTGGCAATAAAGCCTATTAACTGGTTAAGAATCGGAGGTACTGTTATGAGCGGAAAAGGAAATGCTGTGGGATTATCGGCCGCCAACCCGGATATTAAGGCCGGAGATAATTACCGTCGCGACCGCTATACTGTAGGTGCAATGGTCGAGACAAAACCGGTAAGCCTCCGTACCGAATATATGGCTGGTAAAGATGCCAAAGTTAAGAGCGAAGGATATTATGCTATGGCATCTTTCCATGTATTGCCAAGATTCGACGTTATCGCTTCTTATGATTACCTGAATAAAAACAAGGATTTGAGTATGAAGCAAACAAACTATATTGCGGGAGTACAATACTGGTTTTACCCACGTTGTCGTTTACAGGCGCAATATACTTATTGCGATAAGCATGATTTAGGCTCGTCCAACCTTTTACAAGCACAGTTACAGGTTAGATTCTAACGTTGCACTGCATAATTATTACACTATCGGGCATGGTAAACCACCTGCCCTTCTTCTTTTTCTATGGTAATAATGAGTGTCTTGCTTTTGGTGAGTTCCAGGCTACCAAGTTTCTCCTGCCGTGTATAATTGGAATAAAGATTATTGTTATAAACAATACCTGCTAATGTAACCGGATTGTCTTCGTCTCCAGCACTAAACCCGAAAGTGATGTCTTCATTTCCGAAATCAATATTCATTTCTCCGGTTGCAGCTACAAGCCCGGCATTATCTTCGTTTTTCTGAAAAATCTCCCAATCGCCCAGGAATACTTCGGCTATAGGGGTATTTTCCGAGCTGCACGACATAAATACACAGCATGCACAAAAGAGCAAGAAGAATGCTATTTTTTTATCTTTATACATTTACATTATCTAATAATAAATTCTTATAATTAATTCATTCCTTTGAGACCTTCAATCTGTTTTTTGATTTCTTCCAGTTCGTCCCTGAGCTGTTTATTCAAGGATTGTTCTTCTTTCAGTTGTTTTCTTAATTTCTTTGTCGCTTCACTTGATGAGTAATACGCATTTTCAATTCTATTTACTGCATCATTATGGTTGGGAGCAATATTATTAAAACTACCTTCTTGCAGGTTAAATGTATTATTCTCCACATATATCATTACAGGCTCCTCCTTCATTGTTTTAAGTATTACCGGGTCAATATTCAATATTCCGGCCAATTTATCCAACTTAACATCATCAATCTTAGAACATGTTTCCCAATAACAAACAGTAGACTGCTGAACTCCCATTTGCTCAGCAATATCACTTTGTTTTACACCGCGCAAATTACGCATCTTCCGCAAATTATGTCCGTGGTGTACTATTCCTTCTGTGGTTACTCCTTCATTTTCCATAAAATATATTTACTGATTAATACCCGGCATCATTTCAACTTTAATCTGCCAGATATTACAATTAACTGCGAATTTAGAAATTAGTTTGCAATTTGATAATTTATCGAATGTTTTTTTCTATATATCCGATTAAAATAGTTTATTTTGTTCAATAAACAACTCGAGAACCTACTTTAACTAATACGATTGTTGATTTGATTATTTAACATTGAGTAAATAATTGTTTGGATGCTAAGCTATTATTTACAATAAAGAAACGATAGATAAGGATGGAAATGAATTTATGGTTGGGAAGTATTATTCTGATATGTGCACTAATAATACTTTGCCGGGTGTTTTGGAATTACCGTAAAAGAACAAAGTTATTTACAACTACTTACCGTGTTAAAATTGACAGTGAAGACGAAAGTATTACGTTGGTTACCTATAAAGACATTAACGGATCCCAAAAAATCTGGTTATATGAGAAAGAGTGGGAAAAAACAATTGAATTGCCTGGCTGTAGACAACCGAGCCTGATGGTTTCGGCACGCTATCTTGGAAATACAGCCGGTGGAAATACCGGAGAGAACAATCGCCCACTTGTTTCGGGTGAGATTGTGTATAAAGGCAATATTCTTAAAGAAGATAATCAGAGAATAATTACGCTGGAGTTTCCAAATTGATCGACATAAAAAACGGAGGAGTGTAGCTATCAGATTATTCTTATTCTTTATTCACCGCATACCCGAATAATGAGAAATCTCCTTTGGCAGGGTCTCCGGGAAATACTTCCTTGAAAAACTCCCGGATTTCGACAGCCGTTACCATATCGGCACTCTTTCGGTTGGTTATTCCAAGTTTCAGACTCATGCGGTGAACATGAACATCCACAGGAATTAGAAGCATACTCTTATCCATCGTTTGCCAGATTCCCAAATCTACCGGGCTGTTATCGCGAACCATCCACCTGAGTAACATACTCATTCGTTTACATGCCGAGGTACTACCGGCATCGGGCATATAATGTATATGCCCAAAAAGATTTTGAAGGGCATTGACAGGGGAATCACAAGAACTATCATTCAGTGCAATTTCCAAATCATTGTAATAATTATAATAGCCACGTAATGCCTGTAAAAGATGATTCATATCGGTATAGGAAATAAACCGGTAGAATTTTCTATTTCCTTCGGGAAAAGCTGAGAAATCGCCCCGCCGGATATAATCATAAGGTGATTTGCCCATTATATGATGCAATTCACCCACCTTTTTAATAATTTGTGGCCGGTGTCCGAATGCCAGGTAAGAGGTAATAAGTGCACTTATTTCAACATCCTGCTTCCTTTTGAAACGGTGCGGAAATTGTATAGGATCGGTTTTAATAAAACCGGGCACTTCATAGGTCTGTGCCCAGGTTATTAATTGTTTCTTTAAATTCATTCTTTTTGCTCATCATCAAATACGCATACGCATATATGCGCTGTTCATCATAAATCCCTTCCCTATTGGCTGGTCTGTTTCCCGATACTTTTCCATGCCCATCCGTTGATAAAAATCAATTGCTTTGTTTTTGCGGTTTACATTCAGTTCGAGTATGCATGGTTCCGGATGCATGGTTTTGATTTCCTTAATAGCTGCTTTGAACAGGAATTTCCCTGCTCCGGTTCCCTGAGCTTCGGGCATGATGTATAACTTCTCCAACATAAAAAGATCTTTTTCTTTTTGTCGGATTGACATATATCCTACCGGAATATCTTCGTTGTATCCAATATAAAAGATATGTTCTTCTTCCATTTGTTTCCGGATGTTATCCGGATTGTACATCTCATCGAACATATATTCCAACTGTTCATACGAGTGTACTTCCGAGTAGGTATGGTACCATACCCGCGATGCAAGCTGGTTTAACAATGTTATATCGTTTTGATCCGCTTTACGGAGTCGGAAAGTTGTTGCCATACTGCAAATATACGCAGAAAACCCGAAACACTACCAGTGTGTTGTTCACATAATATATGCTGATTACGTTTTCGGACAATCTCATTCTATCGTCAGGAAGCTTAATCCTATCTACCTCTTCATCCTACAAGCAAAGATTAAATATCCGACTAGAAGTTCTATTTTTTGTAATACCGCACCCAGTCTATCCACATCTCAACAGGCAGATCACTGGGATTAACGCTTCCCACCCAGCTACCGCCCAACTGCATATCTATCAGTAAATAGAATGGTTGGTTAAATGGGTATTGCCCCTCCTTATCTGTTTCGATGCGGGGATAGGTTAGTGTATGGGTATCGTTAATGTAGAATGAAAGGCTGTCAGGGTAAAGTTCCACCGCATATACATTATAGTCATCGGGGTTTATTTTACCGGTCGAACCGGTCGGTGGTTCTTTAATTCCGAGTGTATAAGTATAATGGCTATGTACCGTTTGGTAAGCAATATCATCGCTATTGAGACGTTCCATTACATCTATTTCTCCGCCGTCGGGCCAGCCCTGATTCTGGGGAAGCATCCAAATGGCAGGCCAGGCTCCACGGGCACCAAACAGGCGGGCTTTTATCTCGACACGTCCGTGTTCGAAAGTGTATTTATCTTTGGTATACACTCCTCCAGTGAGGAATGGCGCAGTATCGTTGGGTAAAACATCATTTACGATGCCACGCAATATAAGCTTACCATCTTGTACAGCATACAAGTGATTATAACTCGACATATAGTTATTCCAGTCGGAACGTCCGCGTGGTATTTTGGTCCATACGGTTTCGTCGAATTTATCTGCTATAAAATCATCTTCCCACACGAGTTTCCATTCGCCGGGTGATTGACTACAAGAAATCAAAAGTATAAATATGAACATAACGGATATGCTCCACGAAGTTGTTTTCATAATCTTTTGTTTTTTATACTATAAATCTGCGGGTTACTCTATTGATTCATTAACCAGGTTACCGAATAGCTGGCTATAAACGATACATTAGCTATCCCCAAAATCTTCACTACATAAGAATATTATTCGCAAGCCAGCAGAATTTTTTTCGCCATATCGCCTGTCACATTCTGGTTTTCTCCATAGGCCACTCCTGCCCGGTTGAACCGGTCGCGGATGATTTCCATAGTATCCTCGCCAATATTTAGTTGTGATAACCGGGTGGCTAACCCCAGAGACTTAAAAAACTCTTCTGTTTTGGTAATAGCCTGGTCGATACGGTCGTTTTCAGAGCCTCTGTTTATTCCAAAGATTCTTTCGGCATACTGCAATAGTTTGTCGCGCTTCTGTTCGCGCAATACACGTAAGGTTCCATTGAGAACAATTGCCAGCGATTGTCCGTGGGTAATGCCATGTAGTGCGGTCAATTCATGCCCTATCATATGAGTTGCCCAGTCCTGAGTTACCCCCATCCGGATGAAATCATTGAGTGCCATGGTTGCCGACAACATAAAATCGGCCATGGTATCATAGTTTTGCGGATTCTTTTTAATAAGTGGGGCAATTTCGAGTACAGTAAGTAATAAACCTTCGGCCCAACGATCCATGATACGCGATTGGCCGGGAGTGGTCATATATTGCTCCATCACATGAACATATATATCGGCCAGGGCATTGGCTATCTGCCTGGAAGATAGAGAGTAGGTTACTTCCGGGTCGAGTATCGAAAATTCAGGGTATTTGCCATTGAATGCATATTTCTCTTTGGTTTCTTCACGGGATATTACTGCGCCTGTATTCATTTCGGAACCTGTAGCAGGTATGGTCATTACCGAGGCAAAAGGAATGCCATCCTGCGCCCTTCCGCTTAATACAATATCCCAGGCATCTCCTTCATAAACAGCTCCGGCAGCAATTAACTTCGTTCCGTCGAGTACGGAACCGCCGCCGACAGCCAATAAGAATTCAACTTTGTTTTCTTTGCACAAGGTTATGGCTTTTCGAAGGGTTTCTACTTTCGGGTTGGGTTCTATTCCCCAGAATTCAATATAATCATGGTTCACAAGCGCCCGTATTACCTGGGCGTAAATTCCATTCCGGGTCACACTGCCACCGCCAAAGGTTATCATAATCTTTTTATCATTCGGAATAAGTTCTGTCAGTCGGGCTATTTGTCCTTTACCGAATACAAGTTTTGTGGGGTTCTGGAATATAAAGTTTTTCATACGATTAATTTTAGAGAAGCAAATATACAGTTATAACACTTAATCAAATAAATTATTACTCAGAAATTGCAGTTATTTCCAGTTTTCCTGTAATATAATACCTGTAAACAACGTTAATAAAAAGAAACATTTACAATAAATCTTGCACAGAATTAACATTATTGTGTAATTTCGCACTGTCATTTAAACAAAATTAATCTCTATGCTAATCATCAATAGTTACAAGGAGTTTGAACAGTTTCTGGGTAAAGAATTAGGAGTTTCAGAATATCTGACTATTACACAAGAGCAAATTAATCAGTTTGCCGAAGCTACATTCGATCATCAATGGATACATGTGGATGTGGAAAGGGCTAAAGTGGAAAGTCCGTTTAAAAATACAATTGCACACGGATATCTTACACTCTCCGTGCTTCCTTATTTATGGGCTCAGATAGCTGAAGTCCGGAATGTTTCGTCGTTAATAAACTATGGTATCGAGAAACTGAAATTCAATCAACCGGTTATTGTCGGAAGTGAAATAAGACTGAAAGCTGCCTTGTCATCAATTATCAACCTTCGTGGAATAGCAAAAGCCGAAATGAAAGTAACCATGGAAATTAAGGATAGCAAGAAAAATGCCTTTGAAGGTACAATTGTATTCCTCTATAATTTCATGGACGGATATAAGGATTAACTTATTCATCGCCAAATAATAATTTATAATCTCTTTCTACTGCCGGAACAGTCCATTCCTCGGGAATAAACTTCCACTGATTGAGCGGCTGAGGATTCATTATCCTGGCTTTCTTAATTAATTCGGCCAGATAAAAGCGCAGGTCTTTGTCGGTCGAATATAGAATACGTTTGGATAACTCTTTCTTAGGAATTCCGGCACCCTCTGTCAGTATGCCACCTCCACCACTTCCCTGATAGGAATTGACTGCTACGCGGTAAAGCTTTTCATTATCAAAAGGAGTACCATCGGCCATACTGATGATTGTTATTTTTTCACCGGCTGGTTTAGTAACATCTACCGTGTAATAAATACCGGCAGCCGTATCGAAGGAGAACGAAGGATTGACAAAATTATATCCGTCATTATATGAATTACGGCGGATACGCAGGAGGTGGTCGTCTGGTGAAGTCATTTGCATGGTTCCCAAATCATAAAAGTATTCCATGGCATTTATAATTTCCCGGCCGCTAAGCTCCATCGTATATAGTAAATTCTCGTAACGATACAAGTTGAACATATCGCGCATATAGACTTTACCCGAATCAATAAAGGCCGTTTGGGATAACGGTGCCACAAATGAAATATCTGCGCCAGTTAATTCCAGTTGAAGTGTATGAAGTAAGTCCAGAAATGACGACGGTCCGGTAAAAGCTTTACGCGCATCAATAGGGTTGGTAAATTCTCCGATTTCTTCGTTCACATAACCCATCGTTGTTTGGTATGCGGCAGCGAAATGGTTCATAAATTCCGGATCAGGTTCGATGGTAGCAATATCTATTAACCGGCCTTCGATCTTTTTCCCGATAAGTTTCTTGTTTTTCTTCTGCACGGATATAGTTATGTCGCTGATTAAATTTCCACGCGAAGCAGGATCTATGATTAATACGGAATCGCCCGCAACATTCATTACTTTCTGGCAATACCTGCTATGGTCGTGTCCACAAAGCACCATATCAAGTCCCGGAACGTTCTGGGCCAATTCCATTCCTTCGTTCTCATTATATCCGGTCAACTCCAACCCGCTTACACCCGAGTGTATTAAAGCAACCATTATATCCGGTTTTTCTTGCTTCAGGATCTCAGGAACCCATTGGTTTGCTGTTTCAATTATACTGGCAAAGAACAACCCACTCCAAAGATTTTCAGGCAACCAGGCCGGAATGGCTTCGGTTATCATACCCAGAACGGCAATACGAACTCCGTCAACATCAAACATTTTATAGGGAGGAAGATATGGTTTTCCGGTAGTAACATCAATAATATTTGCTCCTAAAACAGGGAAATCGCAATCGGCTACCCAACGGTCGTACACAGCATGACCAGCTTCAATATCATGATTTCCTACCGTAGCTACATCGTAGTTAAGGTAATTCATCATTTCGGCACAAAGATGTTTTGATACGGTATCTACAAAATTGTAATAATAAACTGAAGGTTGTCCCTGTAATACATCACCGCCATCAAGAAACAAAATATTACTATATTTTTCGCGTTCTGATTTCATAAAAGCACTTACACGGGCAAGCCCCCCCTTTGCAGGCACATTCTTTATGAAATCGTGCGGAAAGAAATTTCCATGTATATCCGAAGTATGATATATTTTTACAGTTACATCTTTATTCTGGGCATGAACAAATAATATAGCTGTTAAGAGATAAATAACAAATACTATTCTTCTTTTCATTTTTCACTACATTTGATGTGGTGAAATTACAAAAAAAAGCCGGAATAGCCAAAAAACCTATTGGCCAGAACATCTTGTTTTATTGCATTGATTTCCATAAGGCTTGAAAGCTCCGGTATTTGCCATAGCAAACAAGTTTGTCATCTTTTTCTATTTTACCATCTTCAGGAAGGGTAACTACTTTATTTTCAGATGTTTTACCAAGAACTGTCATGGACGACTCCAAACGGGTTAATGCTATAAGAGTAATATCGAATTCTTCTGCAAGGTGCAATTCATTGATGGATTTACCAACCATCTTTTCGGGAGCAGTAAATTTCATCACGTAATGATCCTTATCTACCGGGAAGGATTCTATCTCGGTTCCATAATTCATCAATCGCACCAACTGCCGGGCGGCATCTTCTTCCGGAGTAAGAATTTTGTCGAGCCCGAATACATCGAGTATAGCATGATGTATGTCGTCGATTGCACGGGCAAAGATATGTTCTACTTTCATGCGCTTCAGCAGGGCAACAACTCTGACAGATGCACCCAGGTCTTCTCCGATAGCAACCATAACCACATCTACATTCCGAAGCGGCAGAACCATTAAAGCGGCTTCATCGGTTGCATCCATTACAAATGCGGTGGCTATTTTATCCTTTATGGTTTCAACTTTTTCAT
>DAMCMT010000091.1:0-6297 GCA_032108265.1 Bacteroides sp. | reverse complement strand
CATTGTTTTTATCCGCACCAATCACTTCATGCCCCAGGCTTGCCAATTCTTCGGCCAGTACGTGCCCGTAGTTTCCTAATCCAATAATGATGTACTTCATTGAGTTTTGAGTTTTGAGTTTTGAGTATTGAGTATTTGGAAATAATACCGTATGGTACTCATAACTCAATACTCAAAACTTAATTAATAATTATCTGTTCCTCAGGATATTTATACTTAATATTCTTCTTCTGTTTTATAAGTCCGAGTACTAATGTTATCAACCCGATACGGCCGATGAACATGAGTACTGTTATCAGTATTTTACTTGGCTTACCAAGTAACGGGCTGGTATCCAGACTGGCGCCGGTAGTACTAAGGGCCGATACACATTCGAATATCAACGAAAGTAACGATAACTCAGGTTCAAGTATACTGAGCACCAGAATGGCTAAAAACAAAACACCCAACGACATAACCATAGTTGCATTTGCCCGACGCAGAGATTGGCTGGGTATCTCACGTCCAAAAGCCTCTACCCGGTCGGCTCCACGAAGTATGGCACCCAGATTGAGGATAATAACTGCAAAAGCATTCACCTTTATACCGCCTGCGGTAGACTGAGAACTACCTCCAATCCACATCATAAATATATAAAACAGGATACTTTGAATGCCTAATTGAGACAAGCTAACGGTAGTAAAACCTCCGGAACGTGGACATACAGCATTGAAGAATGATTGTACCCATTTTTGTGCGGAGGACATTCCGGCAAAAGCATTATTCCACTCGAACCAGGCGAAAAACAAGGTGGTAATGCCAAACAATATCAACGTAGTTGTGAGGGCTATCCGGGTATTGAGTTCGTAAAGATGAATCAAACGGATATGCTCTTTCTGCCGGATAAAAAGTGCCGACCATAAACGCCGGGCATAATAAACTATGACATTTTTCAGGTTTACCAGTACCGGGAAACCTATACTACCCAGAATAACCAGAAAAGCCATAGTAAGCAACAGCGGTGTATTGTATTCCACCAGCGGATTGCCGAAGCCACCCGGAAGACCACTAAAGCCTGCATTGCAGAACCCGGAAATGGAATGAAAAATCGAGAACGCGAATTCCTGCTCCAAACTCATCCCCAGTGTACCATGTATAGACCACCATATTATAAACATTCCTCCAATTTCTATAATCAGGGTGAAAGTAAGTATGTAGATCAGGGTCGAAAAAAGAGAGTTAAGAGAATTTGAGCTCACCATATCGCGTACTATCAACTGATTATACAACGACGTATTCCCCATAAAGAACAAGGCAAAGAAACTAGTTAACGTCATCACTCCTACCCCGCCAATCTGTACAAGAATAATAATGATAAGCATACCCTGGGCAGTAAATGTAGATGCAAAGTCTACCGATGAAAGCCCCGTAATACATACGGCACTGGTTGCTACAAACAACGAATCGACCCATGAGATGCCGTCTACCGTACAACGCGGCATCATCAATAGTAACGTGCCTATTCCAATAAAAACCAAAAAGCTACCGGCAAGGATGAGAGAAGGGTTGGTTTTCTTTCCCAATGCACGTATAAGGCCATTCGAAAGATTAAAGAATGAAAACACTAATAATACCGTATGGTTGTATATATCGCCCGAAAGGATTCTCCACACAGGAGCAAAAAAAGCAACATTACTAAGTCCGGGAAATATAACAGGCAGTAAAGACAGATAAACAAATATACTGACTATCCAGGCTAGCCGGCGATAGTTTGGATTCGGGAAACGGGTGTATTGTAAGAACAAATGCAGGCTAATATCAAAGAAAAACACCACCCATACAACATAGTAAACAATATGGATGGTTTGATCCTGCAACTCGGTAATGCGGAAACCATACTCGAAAACCACTGCAAAAACAAGTAACAATGATGCCAGGTAACTACAAACCGTAACTACTCCCGTAACCTTGTGCAGGAAGGGTTTCAACTTTTCGTTCCGGTCGAGCGAATATCGGTGAAGTTGCATATGCTGCTTTAGGATTGACCAATTATTACATAAAAAAGAGGATACTAAAAAAGTACTAAGGCGTGTCCGTTTAAAGACCGTTGGTAATTTACTTTATTAGTATCCTCAACGACAATTGCAGACCGAATAATCTTACATGATAGTGAATAATAATATTCGCACATCGGTCATTTGCCGTCCTTTTGTATCAGATGTTCGAAATAAGTTTATTTTGATAAACAAAATAAAGGTTCATATATACTTAACCTGATGCAATAAGTAAATAGATAACAATTATAAAAGAAAAAATGTTTAGCACATAATGTTTTTCTTAGTACAAATATTTACCATGTTCCTTATTGGTTAAAAACATTTCCCTTCCACTTTCAATATGAATATTTTTCGTTAACTTTGGCATCAATTTATTCAAAAAAACAATACTACTATGAGTACAAAGACAAAACGCTACATTCTACCCGAGGACGAAATTCCACGCTATTGGTATAACATACAGGCTGAGATGAAAAACAAACCGATGCCACCGCTGCATCCGGGAACCAAACAACCATTGAAAGCCGAAGATTTATTCCCCATTTTTGCTGAAGAGCTGAGCCGTCAGGAACTCGACCAGGAAAAAGTGTGGTATGAAATACCCGAAGAAGTACGCGAAATGTACAAATACTACCGTAGTACTCCGTTGGTTCGTGCCTACGGACTGGAAAAAGCGTTAGGAACACCGGCACACATATACTTCAAAAACGAAAGTGTAAGCCCTATCGGTTCGCACAAACTGAATTCGGCCCTTGCACAAGCGTATTACTGTAAACAACAAGGCATTACCAATATAACAACCGAAACCGGTGCCGGACAGTGGGGAGCTGCTTTATCGTATGCTGCCAAGATTTTCGGATTGGAAGCTGCCGTATATCAGGTAAAAATCAGCTATGAGCAGAAGCCCTACCGCCGCAGTATTATGCAGACATTCGGTGCGCAGGTTACTCCATCGCCATCCATGTCGACCCGCGCGGGAAAAGATATTCTTACAGCACATCCTACCTATCAGGGTTCACTGGGAACAGCTATTTCGGAAGCTATCGAACTGGCACAATCTACTCCTAACTGTAAATACACACTTGGATCGGTGCTGAGTCATGTTGCGCTGCACCAAACTATCATCGGCCTGGAAGCCGAAAAACAAATGGAAATGGCCGGCGAGTATCCGGATATTGTTATTGCCTGCTTCGGTGGCGGTTCAAATTTCGGCGGACTGGCTTTCCCGTTTATGCGCCACACCATCAAAGACGGCAAAAAAACACGGTACATTGCCGCCGAGCCCGCCTCGTGCCCGAAACTGACCCGTGGAAAATTCCAATACGACTTTGGAGATGAAGCAGGTTACACCCCTCTCCTACCGATGTATACATTGGGACATAATTTCGCTCCGGCTAACATTCATGCGGGCGGTCTGCGTTATCACGGTGCAGGTGTTATTGTTTCGCAATTATTAAAAGACGGATACATGGAAGCGGTTGATATTAAACAACTTGAGTCTTTCGAGGCAGGTATGTTGTTTGCTCAGGCTGAAGGTATTATCCCTGCACCTGAATCGAGCCATGCAATTGCAGCAACCATCCAGGAAGCGCTTAAGTGCAAAGAAACAGGAGAAGAGAAGGTTATCCTTTTCAATCTTTCCGGTCACGGACTGCTGGATATGGTTTCGTATGATAAGTATTTGGCAGGTGATTTAATGAACTACACGCTGACAGATGAAGATGTGCAGCAAAATCTGGATAAAATAGGTGATTTAGCCTGATAGTAGGACTTTGAGTTGTCGACGGGTAGACTTTGAATTATCGACGGGTGGACTTTAAGTTATCGACAGGTCGACTTTGAGTTATCGATGGGTCGACTTTGAGTTGTCGACAGGTCGACTTTTAATTGTCTACAGGACGACTTATTCAATTATATTTCCGCATAGTGATTTCCTTTACGGGAAAGTACTATGCGGATTCTTAACACAATTATACTATGAACAAAAGAAAAGCTATCATCCCGGTACTCGGTACCTTAGCAATCTCCGGCTTTGCAGCCGATTATACCAATATTATACTTATCAACCTCGACGATGTTGGTTATGGTGATTTTTCGTTTAATGGCGCATATGGTTATAAAACTCCCAACATAGACCGTATGGCTGCCGAAGGAATGAGATTCACCCACTTTCTGGCTTGTCAACCTATCAGTGGTGCATCCCGCGCCGGACTACTTACGGGTTGTTATCCAAACCGCATCGGTTTTGCAGGTGCTCCCGGCCCTGGCTCGGACTATGGAGTACATCCTGAAGAAATGACTATGGGCGAACTGTTAAAGCAGAAAGGTTACAGTACAGCTATTTACGGCAAATGGCATCTGGGCGATGCTCCCGAATTTATGCCGCTTCAAAATGGTTTCGACGAATATTATGGTTTGCCTTATTCGAACGATATGTGGCCTTTCCATCCTCAGCAAGGCGAGGTATTCAATTTTCCTGACCTTCCAACGTACGAGGGGAATAAGATTATAGGTTATAATACCGACCAAACAAAATTCACTACCGATTATACCACCCGCACCGTCAACTTTATAAAAAAGAATAGTAAAAAGCCTTTCTTTATTTATTTAGCACATTCCATGCCGCATGTTCCACTTGCAGTATCCAAAAAGTTTAAAGGTAAAAGCGAGCAGGGTTTGTACGGCGACGTAATGATGGAAATAGACTGGAGCGTAGGCGAAGTTTTAAAAACCCTGCGCGAACTGGGACTGGAAGAAAATACACTTATCATCCTGACTTCGGATAACGGCCCATGGACTAACTATGGAAACCATGCAGGTTCGGCAGGTGGCTTGCGCGAAGCTAAAGCAACCACCTTTGATGGTGGTAACCGTATTCCGTGTGTTGCTTACTGGAAGGGTAAAATAGAACCGGGAACTACGTGCAATAAACTGGCCTCGAATATTGACCTATTCCCTACTTTTGCCGAAATAACCGGCGCACCGCTTCCGGAACGGAAAATTGACGGTATCAGCATATTACCGTTACTTAAGAATGAAAAAGACGCGAATCCGCGTAAGACTTTTGTTTATTACTTCAAGAAAAACGACCTCGAAGCTGTAACTGATGGTATCTTCAAGCTGGTTTTCCCACACGTATATACCACTTATGGAGCATATGCCCCGGGTAATGACGGGCAGCCGGGAAACCTGACAAACATTGACCTCAGGAAGGCTGAATTATACGACCTCAGACGCGACCCGGGAGAACGGTACGATGTACTGGCGCAAAATCCGGAAGTTGCTATCAAACTGATGAAAATTGCCGATGAATACCGTGAAGAGTTGGGAGATAACCTGACACGCAAAAAAGGTACGGCACGTAGGGAACCGGGAAAGACAAAGAAATAAATGGCTGAACTTATTCCGGTTACGTCTTGTTCATAATTCAAATAATAAATTCAAGAACCACATTCTGATATATCATGAATAAGAATAAATACATCGGTGCTCATGTAAGCGCTGGCGGTGGAGTCGAGAATTCACCCATCAATGCGCATCTTATCGAAGCGAATGCTTTTGCCCTTTTTACTAAAAATCAACGTCAGTGGGCAGCCAAGCCACTGACGGAGACCAGCATTAGACTTTTCAAGGAGAACTGCGAGAAGTACAATTTCCTGCCCGAATATATCATGCCTCATGATAGCTACCTGATTAATTTAGGGCACCCTGAAAAGGGCGCACTGGAAAAAAGCCGGGCTGCATTTCTCGAAGAAATGCAACGATGCGAACAACTGGGGCTTAAATTGCTCAACTTCCATCCCGGTAGTCATAAAAACGAAATGAGTATTGAAGATTGTCTGGTACGCATTGCCGAAAGCATTAACATTACACTGGATAAAACCAAGGGTGTAACGGCTGTTATTGAAAATACCGCCGGACAGGGCAGTAACGTGGGAAATGAATTCTGGCACCTGAAATATATCATCGACCATGTGGAAGATAAAACCCGTGTAGGGATATGCCTCGACACCTGCCACACATACGTGGCCGGTTACGACCTGGTAAATGATTACGAAGGAGTATTCGATAAGTTTGAAGAAGAAGTTGGTTTCTTTTATTTACGGGGAATACACCTGAATGATACTACAAAAGCTGTTGGAAGCCATTCGGACCGGCACGCCAGTATTGGCGAGGGTGTTCTGGGATTGAATTTCTTCCGGAAAATGATGAACGACCTTCGGTTTGATAATATGCCGTTGATACTCGAAACACCTGATGA
>DAMCMT010000090.1:0-19132 GCA_032108265.1 Bacteroides sp. | reverse complement strand
TAAAGCAAAAATAAAACTTTTTGAGAAAACCCACAAGAATACGGGATGATCCATAAACAACCCCACAAGAATACGGGATGATCCATATAATCCCTTTAGATGAGTGTAGTACAATAAAAAAAGTCTGCTAATCTACTGACTAACAGACTTTCATTTTTAACTTTATCTTTCGGTGGGCGTTGACGGATTCGAACCGCCGACCCTCTGCTTGTAAGGCAGATGCTCTGAACCAGCTGAGCTAAACGCCCGAATGTTTTTCTCTTAAAGCGATGCAAAGATACTCTTTTCATTTAAACGAGCAAAATAAAACCAAATTATTTTATTCATTTCTTCTTTAGGAATTACCTCATCAGCTAAAAGATGAACTGAAATTCCTTCTATATTGTGATGGAGTAGTATTGTACATCCGCAGAAAAGTACGGTTCATATTAACCGTATTCTTTAATCCGCACATATCAGCTATCTCGTTAATGTTTAAATGTGTTTCCGTGAGATAGCGGCAAGCCGTTTCGAGCCTGAGCTTTTCAACATATTTAATAGGAGTAATTTTTAATTCGCGGGCAAAAACACGGGCAAAGTTACGGGGACTCATCAAGACCTGCTCCGCTAACCGTTCTACTGAAATATCTTCATTCAGATGATTACACATCCACTCTATTGCCTGACTGATAGGCTGATAATCGGTCTTCTGAGATTCGAGTACTGTACTGAATTGCGTCTGGTTTCCCGGCCGTTTAAGGAAAAGTACCATCACTTTTGCAATCATTATAGCAAACTCTTTTCCTAAATCTTCTTCTACCAGTGCCAGTGAAAGATCAAAGCCGGCAGTAGTACCGGCTGAGGTGTATACATGGCCGTCTTTTACGAAAATAGCATCCATATTTACCTGTATATCAGGATACCTGTTCGCCATTTCTTCGCACAACTCCCAGTGAGTAACGGCTCTCCTGTTCTTTAGAATACCCGCCTCGGCCAAAATAAAGGCACCGGCACATAAAGAGCAGATACGCCGCACTACTATTGACTGCTCTCTGAGCCAGCGCAATACCTCTTTATTGTATCCCTTTTCGCGCGGGGCACCGGCAACGATAAGAGTGTCAATAGGATAAGTTATATTTTTGTAAGAAGATTCACAGATGATGGGTACTCCCGCTTCTGTATCAATCTTCCGGCTCTTTTGGGCAGAAACAATATGTACTTCATACAATAAATCAACCTGTTTTGTTGTTTTATCCTTGTACTTCATGGCTTTACGGAAGATTTCGACAGGAGCAGAGATATTGAGTAATGTTGAACCCGGATGAACCAGTACAACTATATGCCTTATGTTACTTTGTGTTGTCATTATCAGTATGTTTGTTACAAAGATAATAAAACAACTAAAAAAGTGGCAGTATTTGTATAAAATATGTCCTTGCAGTCATGTTAAGTATGAACTAACTTTGCAGTGTAAGAGTTAGTATATTAAACTCTTATAATGTTTAATTTAAAAACATCGATTTATGAAAACAATTAAAATTGGAATTAACGGGTTCGGACGTATTGGTCGCCTCGTATTCCGTGCAGCTCAGAATTATGAAAATATACAGGTTGTTGGTATCAACGACTTAATTAGTGCCGATTATATGGCTTATATGTTGAAATACGATACTGTTCATGGAAAATTTAACGGAACTATTGCAGTTGAAGACGGCCAACTGGTAGTGAACGGAAAAAGTATTCGCATCACTTCGGAAAAGAATCCCGAAGATTTGAAATGGGGCGAAATAGGCGCCGAGTATATTGTAGAATCAACCGGAATTTTCCTGACCAAAGAAAAAGCCCAGGCACACATCAATGCCGGTGCAAAGCGGATAGTAATGTCGGGGCCTCCTAAAGATGATACCCCGATGTTTGTTATGGGTGTTAACGAAGATAAATATAAAGGAGAAGTATTTGTTTCGAATGCATCATGTACAACCAATTGTGTAGCTCCGCTGGTAAAGGTTATTCACGAGAAATTCGGGGTTACAGATGCTTTGATGACTTCCATCCATGCCACTACTGCCTCGCAGAAGCCGGTTGATGGTCCTTCCATGAAAGACTGGCGTGGCGGCAGGGCGGCTTCGGGCAATATTATTCCATCTTCAACAGGTGCAGCAAAGGCGGTAGGTAAAGTTATCCCCGAACTTGCAGGCAAAATAACAGGTATGTCTTTCCGTGTTCCGGTGCTGGATGTTTCCGTAGTCGATTTAACTTGTAATCTTGCAAAACCGGCATCTTACGAAGAAATATGCCAGGTAGTAAAAGAGGCATCCGAAGGCGATTTAAAAGGAATACTGGGCTATACCGAGGACGATGTGGTATCTTCAGATTTTATCGGAGAGACAAGAACTTCTGTATTCGATGCTAAAGCAGGGATATCTCTTACTCCTACTTTTGTGAAATTGGTTAGTTGGTATGATAATGAATATGCATTCTCCAATAAATTGGTCGACCTCATTGTTTATATGGATACTGTAGATTAATTAGGGAACTCTGTGTTTTATCGCACAAAAACCCATAACCTACCATGCAGAACAGCGCTATTTTACACAAAAAACAGCGCTGTTTTACATGAAGAACGGCGCTGTTTTACACGAAGAACAGGGCTGTTTTACATGAAGAACAGCCCTGTTTTATTTATGAAATCTATAGTTTTATAGTAATATGACCTGCATTTCTATAATAAAGCTACGGACTTTCGTAACTAAAGGGGCAGTCAACGAAGAATTTAACTCCTGGTTAATAAGTTTGAGCAATTTGTATTACTTTTGCTTTGTGAAAATCCTTTCCCACATATTACTTACCCAATTGGAGGGCAATCGCTGTATAGAGGCTTATAAACTACAGGATGCAGACGAAACAGTCTTCGGTAATTACCAGCGCTATAATTTCCACCAGGTTATCTGGTTTACAAAGGTTGGCAAAAAAAACACATACTCCATCGATTTTGAAGAATACACCATATCCAATGATGAGATTGTAATTATCTACCCCGGGCAAATCGTAATGCTCGATATACGCGACAATGAGGGATACTTGTTTGTTATTGATAATGAAAGTTTTTTCGATATCAACCAACACCTTCAATCTGATTACCTGAATGGCTATTCATCGAATGTATTTGTGAAACCTGATGATGAAACAAAAGAAGTCCTGAACAAACTAATGCCCTTAATTATTGAGGAGTACGACAACCACAACCGGATAAAACTTATGAAAAGCTATATGGAAGCCTTTCTGTTTCACCTCTCTGCGTCTTTTGAGAATAGCGAGAGATCGAAGAATATGCCCGACAGATTAATTGTGGAATTACTGAGACTAGCCGATGCTCATTTCATCAGTGAACGGGAAACTGATTTCTACGCCAACAAGCTCGGCCTATCCAATAAGCGGGTAAATGAAATCTTTGCGAAAGGTACCGGTAAAACGATCAAACAGTATTTGCACGAAAGACTTCTGTTCGAAATGAAGAAAGAAATACGCCTTGGAACCCGGAGCCTGAAAGAAATTGCTTTTGACCTGGGTTTCAGTGAACCTGCTTACTTTACCCGCTTCTTTAAGCAGCAAACAGGGATAACACCCAGCGAATTCAAAGAAAAATAGCCCATTTGTCCAAGTGATAGCAGCAAAATTGCAAGTGAGGTACACTGAATCCTCCCTACTTTTGCAACCAAAAAAAGAAAAATGAAAAATTTCACTCTCACACAGTGGGTTGTTATATTAATCCTCTCTCTTTTAACCGCATTAGAACCTTTAAGTATCGACCTCTATGTACCCGGATTTATATTGATATCAGGAGACCTTGGTACAACAATAGCCAATGTCCAGATATCCTTATCTACATTCCTGGCAGGGTTTGCGCTGGGTCAGCTTTTCTGGGGGCCTTTAGCCGATAAGCTTGGTCGCAAAAAACCTATTCTTGCGTCATTATCCATTTTTATTGTAGCCACACTTGCTTGTATGTTTGTAAAAACCGTTGAGCAACTTTGGGTAGCCCGTTTCGTACAGGCCATAGGTGGTTGTGGAGGTGTGGTTATTTCGCGTGCTGTGGTAACCGATTATTTTGATAAGTCGAGTACGCTGAAAATATTTTCTATCCTGGCACTCATTATGAGTATAGCACCTATCATTGCACCTGTTATCGGAAATGGCATCCTCAAGTTTTTTGACTGGGAAGCTTTGTTCGGTGTAATCCTTGTATTGGGTATTGCTATGTTTATATTTACCTGGTTCGGCTTGCCCGAAACTCACAAACCAGATATTGCAACCAACGCTCCTAAAACAAATGTATTTGCAGATTATTGGAGCATTCTTAAAGTGAAGAAATTCTTCATTTACTCCCTTATTGCCGGTATCGCCAATGGTGCCCTTATGGTTTATGTAGCCAACGGGCCCTTCCTGGTCATTGAAAAAGGAGGGTTATCCAGAGATGCTTTTAGTATTGTTTTCTCAGTGAATGCTCTGGGCTTGATGATGGCATCTTATATAACAACTTACCTGCAAAAACGTATTCCGGTTAATAAACTGGTAAAGCTAGCAGTTACTTTTATGTTTGTAATGAGTATTGTGTTGCTCGGCCTGATGTATTTGAATGCTAATATTTACCTCATGCTGGGAGTGTTGTTCTTTTATGTATTCCCTATCGGAATACTTTTTCCTACAACAACCGAATTGGCTATTACTCCTTTCACTGAAAATAGCGGTACGGCATCGGCATTATTCGGTTCTATCCAGTTATTAGTGGCATTTGTCTGCTCAATAATTTCAAATGCAATGAGCGATAATTCGGTGGTTACAGTAGGTATAGCCTTCCTGCTTTGCGCGTTGGCAGCGTTTGCTACCATCTTTGTAAAAGTTGAACGGAAGATTGAGAATGTAGTACCAAAAGGTTGCTGAAGTAAATCCTGACACTTTGGCATATCTATTCAATGGCTCGTCATTTGTATCTATCTTATCATGATTGAAAAAATAAAAATATTAGAAAAAGAAAAGAATCTTCATTTGGATGATTTTTATCAAAGTTTCAAAGACAAGTTAGAAGAGGTGCATAGCTTTCCGACAGACTATATCTTTAAATTCATCGTATCTTCCGGCCAGAAAGATATAGCCAAACTACATTCCATTTTCGAAAAAGCGGATGCTAAGTTCACGATCAGGGAAAGTAAGAATGGTAATTATTCCAGTGTTACCATAAATGCACCGATAAATGATGCTATTGATGTGGTTATATATTATAGGCAAGTAGCCTCAATCGAGGGTATTATGATGCTTTGATTATGGGTTGAAATTAAGGCCAAAGATTAATATATCGGTTATAATCTAGCATTAATAAAAAGTAAATGTCTCATAAGTATAACATTGGTCACGTCATTGCGAGCCATAGGCGAAGCAATCCAGCCTATGAGCATTGTGAACTGGATTGTTTCACTCCGTTCGCAATGACGAAGCGGTGTTAACCTACTTATGACACACCTCCTTTTTATTTGTAATCTTTATCTAATACTTTGCTAAGTGGATGTTGATGAATTCTCGGCAATTTTCTGATAATCCTTAGCAAAGTCTTTCTGTTTTACCCGATGTTGATGAGTATTTCTTAGCCATATAGGATTTGATAAAGATGTCTTCATTTCATTATGATTATATATCAGCAAGAATAAATAATGATTTCCCATTTTCAAGATTCAGACTAAACAAAGTCTTCCCGTCTTTGTATTCAATATTTATTTTTTCTCCTGCCTCGCCGGTATGCGGATCCCATGCCTGGAGCTTATGTATTCCGTTCATTTCTATATCAACGGTTTTATTCTCCATTCCCGGATTCGCAAAATACCATATATCTTTTCCATTCAATATTTTATGGACGTTATTTACTCTTTCCTGCCCGGTAAACCGGACGGAATAAACAGTTGGTAGCTTATCAACCACACGTCCCAGGTTTTCTGCTGAAGGATTTTCAATCAGTACAGCTTTCTTCTCGCGAATCAGATTATTCACTATCGTTTTAACCTTTTCATTTTCGGCCAATAATGTCGCCTTCTCCGGTAATGTAGTGGTGAAAATAACAGAGCCTCCGGCATCAGCGAATGCTTTTATCTTATTAAGGTTGCTCAATGAAATAGTACGGCATCCGGGGATTATGATGGCCGAGAAGGCATTGTGCTGTACTTTATTATCCAGAAATAGCTTATTCTCTTTAACTATACATTGTTCATCCAGTACTTCGGGATGCAAGAACATGAAGTCATGTCCCAGTTTATCGAAAAGATTTATGCCTACATCAATGTAATCCAATCCGGGTATTTCAACGCCACCACCGTAAAAGCCAAGTGGTCCATCCATATAGTGTCCACTTTGCATCGTGTGTATAGGATACAGAACTGCAATATCTCCAACCCAACGAGCATCATTTTGCATAACTGCATTTAAGCGCGCAAGAAAATTATTGAATATTTGCAAACTATCAGCATAAATTGGATTGCGAAGAGATAATTCGGGGGGAGCAGTGACATTTCCTGTATTATACCAAACAGCATGAGGTATTAATAAGTTAATCCCTTTTGAATACTGGTCCATGGCAATGCTGAATATTTCCGTCCATGAAATATTCCCCATAGCGCCATAAGTCTCCGACATAACCAACGAATGATCCCAATTATGAGCGGCAGAACTTACAATTTTATAATAATTTTCAGCAGGACGATTTCCCCCTATCTTATCAATTCCGGGTACATCAAGGTGTTTAAAGCACTTCATCAAGTCTCCTGATGTTCCTACTGCATTTACAACTTCTTCATTATCCTGATGTCCTGTGGCCCATAATCCATGCTTGCGACTCCAGTCGCCCACAACTTTTGTATAACCTTCGGCATATAACTCGGAACGGAAACCAAACAAATAATTACGGGCTTCCTGCGTTTCTTCGCCAATATCATACCATAATGCCGGATAATAAAGAGCCGGGCTAAATCCATATTTCTCCTGAAATTTACTATTGAATGAAGGAGTCCAGCATCGCCCCTGAGCCCGGTACATAGTCGGTTCATCGAAAAAAGTTCCAACTATTGTGGTGCCGAAATAATCCCCGAAGTGTTTATAGTATTCATCGTGTGTCATTTCCGTAAACTTTTTCACAGCTTCCGGGTCTAAATAATCAACAATACCTTCATCATTCCTACACAGGAAGAATAATATCTTCCAGTCTCCTGAAGAAGGACGCCAATTAAGTTGTCCGTTTTGTATAAATGACGACAAATCTATTCTTTTGTATGTGTGAATATCCATAGCAACCGCTGCCATTAAGACTCCGTCAGGAATCGGCATCTTTACTTCCTTTTGATCGGTGACAATATACTCTTCCTTGTCCAACCTTTTCAATACATCATCGGGATACTTTAATTCGAACCGGCTGATACCATCTGCATTATGCAATCCGGCGCTACCGCTGGGAAATCCATATTCATCATATATCCATAAGGTCATTCCTAATCTGGCCGCTTCATCAACACAAGTTTTATACATGGAAAAGTATTCGGAAGAAAGGTATTCCGGTTTAAAATCCTTCCCATAAGGTAAAATACTTAATCCTCCGTACCCTGCGTCCTTACAAGACTTCATCTGTTTTTTTAGTTCTGTTTCCTCAACCTGAAAATCATTCCAGAACCAAAGAGGATTTGGACGAACCGACATGGGAATTGTCCTGAATTCGTTCTGAATTGTTTTCCATGTTTTTCTGGATATTTCTTGTGAATACAAATTACATCCCGCAGAGAAAACAAAAATAAAAATCAATATTTTTAATTTCATACTACTAAATTAATATATTAAATTGAACTATAGTATTAATCCCGGATTTCAATCCTGAACCATCACCCGTACCGGCCCGATCAATCCCGATTCCAGTAAAGGAGAATCTTTATGGTAATGCCTCAACGTAGTAAATGTATATCGTCCGCTATTACGGGCTGTTCCTTTGGTCAACCATTCGGGCCATTGACCGTTGTGGATGCCGTCGTCGGGCAGTTGTTCGTCGCCAATTAAACGGTTAGGCCACAGATTGACTACTTCTATTTCCAGTTTATTGCCTGTTTGTTTCACGGCATCGGTAATGTTGACCCACCACGGAGATGTCCATACTGTTCCCACTTCTTTACCATTGAGGCGGATGCGAGCCATGTTTTTTACATTCCCGAGGTCGAGGTACAGTTGTCCATTACTTTTTTGCGGCAAATCAAATGTCTGCCTGTATACAGCTGTTCCCGAATAATATTTGATTCCCGGATTGGAATGTTGGGTCCAATCAATGAGTTGGTCAAATGTGATACTTTCGGGACCGCCCCAGGCCGGATCGAATGAGACCTGCCAGGGAGCATCTAGTGTTGCCAGCGTTGTTTTAGAACCGAAATTTTTTCCATCCGGGCGAGCGGCTTCTTTCCTGAATACAATAAAATAGCTTTCGTATGCTTCGAATTCCAGTGGTATCTTTGTATACTCGTCTGTTACTGAATATTCGGGTAGTAAGCTTGTCTTTCCTGTCATCGGGTCCCACAGTTCGGGACTTTTTCCCGTTATGCGGAAGACGCAGTCATCTTTCAGTTCCCGGTCTGTACGGTTAGCGATGAAATAGATATCGCCATCGGGCAGGGTACGGTGTGTATACCTAATGGGAGTTTTTGCTGCAAAATCTTCGGGTATATTCATTGATTTCAGTATATCCGCGGTAAGATCATAAGGCGGGTATAGGTTATCCGCCCTTTCTTTCAGTTCACTTCCCCAGATGATTTTTCCTTTTCCAAAAGTATGCGTTGTTATTTCTCCCGGAATATCCGAACTGCCCCAAAGTTCTTGCGCAATGGACTGAACCTGCCGGTCGCAGTCCGGAAAGTTAGTCAGTCCCGGCGACTTGACAGGAGGCAGGCCGATTACGGTGGCTCCTTCGGATACTAAACCCCTGATCTTTTCCAACAAAGCAGGCGTCATGGTTTCAAAGTAGGGCAATGCCAGCAACCGGTACGAAGCGCCACCCGGGAACACAATCTGTCCGTCTTTCACGGATGCCTTATATAGCATACCCGGTGGACAACCGTCGAAGTTATAACCTTTACGGTCAGGCAGGGAAGGAATTTCGCTCACAAGAGCCGATTCGGGAGCACGGAATACATGTGGCGCCCCCTCCGGTGTAAGGTAAAGGACGTCTGCTACAGTGCGGCCTTGTTGTAACATAAACTGGCAACGGGATATATAACGGTGGTATGCATCGGCCATCGGCCACCAGGTCTGATTACGATCCCAATGGACGCCGTAAGGTCCCATGGTCATGCCAGGGCGTAGTTTGTCATCGAGGGATTGATGCTGGAAAGTATGGTAAACCAACCGGTTGATTCCTGATGCAAGCGCCCAGTCACTCTGGTCCTTCATTGAGCCGGGATGTTGCCGCCATCCGTCCAGATGAGCCGTGAAAGCCTCGGCGGGAACCACGGGCTGGCCAATGAGATGAGCTGCCGATGTACCTTCCATCGCGCTGAAAGAAGTATTGAACCCGTAACCATCACTCCAGAACTCACACATCGGCATATCGGCCACAATAGCAAGCTCAAGGTCGGCAGTAGGATTCATGTCGTAAGGTTCGATTGATAACCCGTAACCATGACGCCGTCCGTATTCCTTAATATGTCCGGCATGGTTTTCAAGGATTAGTTCCTGTGATGTCTGCCTCAAATCCCACAGGAAACGCTCACTCATTTCGCGGTTTTCAACAATCATTCCTGCGTAGACGGGATAAAAAGGTTGCGGATCGTATTTACGACGGCGGATGAATTCTTCCCTGAATTGTTGTGTCCAGTTTTGCGCTCCCATTTCCCAACTGTCCATGTGCAGCATTTTCAATCCTCCGGAAAGTTGTTGGTTGCGTTTACCGATTGTTCTGATAAGTTCGCCGGTAAACTTGTCCAGATGGGCATTCAGGGCAATGGTGTCGAATTTATCGGATTCAAGCCCGACTCCCGGCAGCGGGGCAGGGCGCGTTACGGCTCCATTGTTACGGCTCCCGAAACGCATGACTGTCCATTTGCCTTCGGGAACCTCCCATACCAGAAGGCTATCCTCTTTCATCTTATTGCTTATATCAATGACTCTTTCGCGCTGTATGGCTGCCGTTGGTGTTTCATCATAGGACACAGATGTCTGGAGATATTGCTTTACACCCGGCTGTGAACTATATGGAGGGCGATAATACAAGGCTTTCTCATCTATGCCGTCAATTTTGCTTTCTTGTTCAGGCGTCGGAAAGGCTAGTACCACAACATCTTCATAGTAATCCTCCCACTGTTTTTTTACTTCGGGAGTGAAGCCGCCACCGCCGAAAAACGGCCTTTTGGGGAGTGGTTTGGAAAGCCGAATGGTTTGTTGTTTTCCCGTACCGGTTACTTCTACTGAAGAAGAAACCAGATGTTGCATGGATGCATTCGCTTCCACCCAGGGGCCTCCGCTACCCGTCCATCCCGGGCCGACACCAAGCGTGATGACGATACCAAGGCGTTCGCACTCTTCCACAGCGTGCTTGAACAACTCTTTCCATTCCGTACCGAAAAAATCTACAGGTCCGCGTGGTACACCGACATTCACTTCAAGGTATACAACATAGCCGATCCCTGCCTTCTTCATTGATTCCAAATCTTTAGTCATGCCTTCTTTAGACAGGTTCCCGTCCATGAAATACCAGTATACTCCGGGACGTGCAGAATCGGGCGGAGCAAAGAAGCCTTTTTCTAATGTGGAAAAACTATTTTTATTCCCACATCCAGTGAGGAGTGCTATATAAAAAACAGCACATAAAGTCTTGTACAGTAATTTTTTTATATCATTCATTCTTTTCGTAATTTTGGAACATCTATGGAATGAATACTAATTGTACCGGCCCTAATAATCCGGATTCAAGCAGAGGAGTCTTACCTGTGGTCATGTCAAAACGGAAATTATCATGGGTTGTTGTAAAACGTTCTTCCTTTGGCAGATTAAGATCGCCAACTACCCGGTTCGTCCATAAGTTAATAACGTCTATTTCCAACTTGTTTCCTTTTGTTTGTATGGCTCTACCGTTGTCGGCAGATTGCTCCCACCAGGTGATATTCGGTAGAAGTGGTTCCAGACCGGCATACCCACCATTACACATCAGATTGACCCCATGCAGGCCTTTTGCCTTAAATTCCTCCAGATCCCGGGTAATCCCTTCTTTATCCACCTTGTTATAAAGCCACCACCAATAGGTGGTTGGTTTTGCAAATTTACTTCTTACCATTGTATTAGTTTTTATGGTTTAATTGATACTTTAGTGACAAATTTATGACTTATAGAAAAAGATAAATATCTAAAAATGATATCATTCTTTATTAAAATGACAATTTTCTATTATTTACATATAAATACTAATATTTCCATTTCAAATATCAAAAAAGAGAGGTTGTCTAAAAGTATAATTCCAGGCTCATTATTGCGAACCGTAGATAAAGCAATCCAACCCACAAAGATTATAAGCCGGGTGCTTTATTCCTCTCAATGAGGTGGATGGCTTTTGTACACTTTGTAGGGTAATTCTCAAATCTCACAGGGCAATATTTCGTTTACTACCGTGATACTATATAAATGCCGTTATTACAGCTTTGAAAACACCCGGGTCTACACGCCGAAAAACACCCGGGTCTTTTACGCATAAACACCCGGGTCTTTTATGCATAAACACCCGGGTCTTTTATATATAAACACCCGGGTCTTTTCAACCATTTGTCAATAGGAAACAAAACTTAAGCCATAGGGTAATGAAAGTATTGCCGGTATAGTAACGGCTCCGTTATAGTAAGAAAGGTGAGGCATTCCGTTTTAAAGGTATTATTTTATCTGAAGGTAAAATAAAAAAGTCCGTTAATCTACCGACTAACAGACCTTTATTTTTGTTGACTTCTCCTGTCTCTTTAGGATTTTACCGTTCCGTGGGCGTTGACGGATTCGAACCGCCGACCCTCTGCTTGTAAGGCAGATGCTCTGAACCAGCTGAGCTAAACGCCCGGAGTGCTTTTCTCTTAAAGCGATGCAAAGATACGGCTTTCCGGCAAATTACCAAAAAAAAATCAAAGTATTTTGCTTTGAATGCTATTTATTTACTAAAATGGTTTTAGCATGGAATCCTTTATAAGATATTCCAGCTAAAACCATTAAAAAAAACAATCTTACAACTACAACCTATTAAAGACTGAAAACATTCTATTATTATGGATAAAGCGTCATTCGTAAAGCCCGATGAAACGCCATAAGGTTAGGAGTGGCAAAAGTAGCTTCGAATACTACTTCGTTGGTCTTCTTGTCCACTTCCACTACCCTACCGCCTACCTTTCCATCTCCAAACGCATTAGCAAAACCGGGACAAAATAAGATATGTCCATTTTCTGGTAAATATTGTGTGGACGAAACCGCAGCAGAATAGCATTCGTGTTTCCGTTCTTCACCATACTGCCATACTTGCTGTATCGTTTTATTCTTTTCGTCAATCTTATACTCAACAGATCGACTGTAAAGTTCCGGATTAGAGGAGTTTAGATTATCCGGATCAAAATGACGATAATAACCGTTATCGAATAATAATATATTTCCATCAGGCATCAGCACAGGACTATGTCCACCCCAGGTCCAATCAAAATCAGCAGTACGTATTTCACCTGACTTTACAGACTGGTCGGATATCGGATTACCAGAAGCATCCAAAGGAGAAAGTAAGTGAGCTGATAAATTTTTCTTATCCCAACCTCGATGTGGGGCAAGTATCCACTTAACATTATTTTTTCTATCCAGTTTTATTAAGCCTTGATATCGACTGGAAACAAGTATACAATCATCCTCTTTAGAATATATAACAGCATTATTATGCGACCAGTCTTTGGGGTCCCAGCGGGCCTCGTCTACCGACACATTACGGGTAGGATCCAATGACTTTTTTAAATCCCAGACATTCGTTATTTTTCCGGTTTCACGGTCTAATTCTATTATCATATCACTAATTGTCAATTCCCCGGTTTCCAAGTAAGAATTTGCTCCGGAAACTAGGATTAGAAAATTGCCTGAAGGCATCTCTATTACTTCGTGATGAAACTCATAGCCCATTGATTTCAAATCCCATGTACGAAGTACATTTGCCGTCATATCCATTTCGATAATTCGGCTGGTCTTAACATCTCCACAAAGAATATTGCCATTCTTTATCCGCTTTATTCCGGTATGAGTCTGGATATTGCCTATCTCCTTATGCCCACGTAAATCCAGAATCCACCGAATCTCCCCATCGGCATCCACCATAAAAGGACAAAAAGTATCGAAAATATTTGCACCAAGATAATTAATCAGTGTCATACCCTCTTCGATTTTCTCCGGTATAGCTTTTGTTACCTTTACATCGAGTAAATTAAAGCTTTTCAATGACTCTCCTTTAACCTTTAATTCTTTCCTTAATCGTTCATTACCATCTTTGTCGGTAAATACAAGGGTAACGGTATTCTCATAATCCGGATAGAGTCCAAGTACTGTTATTTCCTGATGGGCAGCGAATGAAGGAAAGAGGTTTTGGATATCCGTATATTCGGTTTTGCCCTCAACAATAGCGCGTACACGTCCGGGAACCGGAAAAGAAAATTGGAAAAGAACTGATAACGGACAGTGACCGGAAGGATTAATTACAGTTTTCCGAATAACATCGTCGTCTAAGGTTTTACCGAGAGAAGGTATTTCCAGCTTTTTACCACTCTGATAAAAGATGGTTGTTCTCCATTCCTCTTTCTCGATGCTCTCAATTGAAACTGCCGGAAGAGTTACAACCCCAGTTTCGAAAGTAAGTTCATATTCATCATCTTGCTGAACAATATCAAGTAGTAAATTCCCTTCGTAGATATATTCCATCAAGTTCTGCGGAATAACAAAAGTATCCACATCATCCTCACAGGCGCAAAGACAACTTATAAGAAAAAGAAATACAGTTAACCATTTACCTTTAATTCCAGGATATTTCATATATGTAGGTTTATCTGTTGTAACATTTACACACGATTTATCTCCATAGAGGATTCTGTTCAAGTTTAGTGTTGGTAAATATTTCGCTTTCCGGAATTGGATAATATCCATACTTTTCCTGGTAATTATCAGCACCACGGTGGCCATTCTTCTTTAATATGGCTTTCATTTCGTCCGTAGTATACCAACGCCTCAAGTCGAGGAAACGCTGGCCTTCGAAAAACATTTCAAGGAATTTCTGGTGTTCCATTTCTTTCCACAGCTCATCGGCATTTGCCCATGTTTTTCTAGCTAATCCGGCTCTGTCGCGGATTCGGTGTAAGTCGGCAGCAGCTTCATCCAGTTTATTCAATTTGATGCAAGCCTCAGCATGTAGAAGAAGTACTTCGGCAAAACGCATGATTCTTAAATTGTTATCACCATTCCCGGTTGTGTACATACTATTAGCATCTGCCCTGTCCAGAAAGAAATTAGTGAATTTCTTCAGCAGGAAACGTCCTGGTTTACCTTCAACATCCGGATACCCCGGATCTTCACGGATAATTTTCATTTCATAACACCCTTTCCAGATATCATCAAAACTCATACCACCATACCATGTTTCATCTTCCTTCACATCATTATAATCCGAATGCTTAAAATATAAGCTTGTGTACATACGTTTATCAAATTTAGTATCCGAATTTGCCGGACGTTCTTCGGCAACAAAAGCTTCGACAAGGGCAGCCGACGGCAGATATTTAAACCAGCCCCCTGTACCTTCGGGCCCAAAGAAGTTCGGATAAACACAACCCAAACTCTCACTATCTTCTTCATGCCCCCATGAGCCTGTTCCACCGAAACTACTATCGTAATTAATTTCAAAAATAGATTCTTTATTAAATTCAGTATACTGGCTGAAATTATCATCCGGATTATCTACCAGCTCATAAGTATATGGTGCTTTCATAATGATGCTGAGTTGCTCTTCAGCTTCTTTATATTTTCCTTGATATATATATGATTTACCCAGATAAGCTATCGCTGCACCTTTTGTTGCCCGTCCTGATTCGTTCCCCGAATGGGTAACCGGAAGAGAAGCTATTGCATCTTTCAGATCAGACTCGACCTGAGCCCATAACTGTTCTTCAGTAGCACCTTCTTTATTTATCTCGTTTTCATCATCACTTACAGGAATCAGCCTTAACGGTGCATACCCAAAGTTAACGGCTATCAGATGGTAATGAATAGCACGGATAAATTTTGCCTCGCCTATCCAAATCTGTTTTGTATCGTCATCCATTGGAGTTTCTCCGATTTTAGCCAGGAATTTATTGGTCCGGTTTATTCCTGCATATAAAGGTTCGTACACATCACTCACAAACAGGTTACTTGAGATGTTGGTAAAATTACATATCATCCATATCTGGGCCTCTTCAGCAGGTATTGTAAATGTATCGTCGGTGCGGGTATTCATCAATTGAAAACCTGTATGGGCGCCAAAATAGCCATACATTTTTCTAGCAAGAGGTGTATACAATGAGCCTAAAGCCTTATATGCATTCTCTTCCTTAGTCCAGTATGTTTCATCCGTTGCTTCATTAGGATTACGTAAATCCAGGAAACTATCACCGCATCCGGTTAACGATAATAACAGAACCGGAATCATATATATGAATAATTTATTAAATATCTTTTTCATAATACTCATTATTAATTAGTTAAAAATTAACCTGTAGTCCAAACGATATACTTCTGGACTGTGGATACCTTCCATAGTCAATACCACGGGTAAATACTCCGGTACCTCCACCATTCTGATCATCATTCTGACCTAAATCCGGTGAATATCCTTTATACTTTGTTATCATAAACAGATTTTCCATTGCTGTATAAATCCTCAAATTATCCAGGTTGATATTTCTAAGTAAAGTTTTCGGCAATGAATAACCAAATTCTAACGTTTTAAGGCGGAAGAATGAGCCATCCTCCAACCAACGGTCGCTCACTTTACCGTAATTATCGCTATTACCCAAACGTGGAATATCTGTTTTCGTATTTTGTGGTGTCCAACTTTTCGTTATTGCCTTTGCATAATTATGAATTTCGCCGGTTGATTCGGAACGCGCTCTCAGATAATTATAGATCTCATTTCCCTGGCTACCGTCAAAGAATAAATTCAAATCAAATCCTTTCCATTCAGCACCCAGGCGGATTCCATATGTAAAATCAGGGAACGGACTTCCAACATATTGCCTATCGGCATTTGAAATCTTTCCGGTTCAAGAGTCGTCTCCGCGTAGGAAACGGATATCACCCGGCCGGGCATCCGGTTGCAACAAATTTCCTTCGCGGTCTACATGATTCCTGATTTCCTCATCGCTCTGGAATAACCCATCAGTTTTTAACAGGTAGAAAGCACCAATCGGTTTTCCTACTTTTGCATAATTGATTACTTCATTATCATGTCCTTTCCAACCTTCAAATTCCTGTGTATTACCCAAAGTAACCTCTTTTACCTGATTTCTTACAGTTGCAATGTTTGCACCGACAGTATAATAAACATCCCCGACATTATTCCGGTGAGTCACCGATAGTTCAAAACCCTTATTCTCTATGGTTCCGGCATTCATGGTTGGCTTCTTTTTCATACCAATTGAAAGCGGCATATTTACATTCAGTAAAAGGTCTTCTACGCGCTGAACATAATAATCGGCAGTAAATGAAAGTTTTCCATTCAGGAATGTTCCATCCAAACCAATATTAAATGTTTTCGTTTTTTCCCAGGTGAGATAACGGGGAGATACCCATGTATCACCGGTAATACCACCTTCCCACATATATGCCGGATTGCCCAAAAGGTAATTCAAGCCCTTTGTTACCGTACTTTGGGTAACATAGTCTTTTATTTCCTGATTACCCAGGATACCATAACTTGCACGTACTTTTAATTCATCCAGCCATGTACGGCTTTTATTCATGAAAGATTCATTCATTATATTCCATCCTGCAGAAACAGACGGGAAGTTACCATAACGATGACCAGCTGCAAAACGGGAAGAACCATCACGGCGAATAGATGCTGAAAGCATATACCGCGAATCATAACTATACATTACACGTGAAAACATGGATAACATTGTATTTTCCCGAGCCTCTCCAAATGTTTCCTGTTCTGCTGTCGAGCCCGACCCGATTACCCATGTACCTACAGGTAAATCGCGGCGCGACGCACCAAAATCACGGTATTTATTCTTTTGCGCCGAATATCCCAACAAACCGGATATGGTATGTTTACCGAAAGTATTGTCGTAATGCAAGGTATTTTCCAGTAACCATTGTTCTTCAAACGAAGCGCTTTCACTCAACTTAGATTTCTGATCGCCCGAACCAAAGTTATATTCCGGATTGTAGTTATATTTACGCCCGTCATATTTATTGAATCCGCCGTTCATCTTATATTTTAAACCCGGAAGAAACAAATCAATTTCTACAAATGCATTTAAAAGGATATCGGTGCCTCTTCTCTGATTATTATTCAACTTTGAACTACCTATGGGGTTGTCCATATTGATTGTCCAGTCGCGTGCTCCGAATCCTCCCAGTTGATTTTCATCGTATACCGGTACCATCGGGCTCATCCTCATATAATCAATAAGAGAACTTTGATTTCTTCTTTGTTTCCAGCTCTTTATCAGGAATGTATTTCCAACCCGTATATGGTCATTGAGCAAATAAAACATATTCTTTGTACGAATATTGAATGCATCATACGACGAATTATGTAACACCCCCTCCTGAGTGGTATAACCGGCCGAAACACTATATGTTGAGTTAGTGCCTCCACCCGAAATATTTACATTCGATTTTGAAAAGAATGCTGTACGAAAACCTTCTTCCTGCCAGTTCGTTCCTTTACTCCCATCCCAGTTTTTAATACTTTCGGGTACTTCCTTGCCTGCATAATGCGTTTCCTTCAACACACTTATCCACTCGTTAGCATCCATTAACTCTAGTTCTTTGGTTGCATTCTGAAAACCTGCATATAGATTAATATCTACTTTTACCGGAGAGTTTTTCTTTCCACTTTTAGTTGTTATAAGTACTACACCATTGGCAGCCCGCGAACCATAAATTGCAGCAGCCGATGCATCTTTCAATACTTCCAGTGAAGCAATATCCGTGGGGTCGACCAGATTAATATCGCCATAAATTCCATCAATCAAATACAAAGGATCATTAGTGTTATTGATTGAGCTTAAACCGCGAATGTTGATGCTCATACCCGAACCGGGTTGCCCATTAATGCTCGATACTGTAACACCGGCAATTTTGCCTTGCAATGCGCCAGCGGCACTTTTGGCAATGTTTACCTGTAAATCTTTACCTGATACGGAAGACACTGCACCAGTTAAATCACTCTTCTTTACTACACCATAACCGATAACAACAACCTCATCAAGTAATTGGGTATCTTCCAACATAGTTATCTCAAAATTAGTGCGGTTGCCTACAGCCAGTTCCTGAGGCACATAACCAATCATGGTAATATGTATCTTATTTGCCGGGTCTACATCGAGGGTAAAGGTACCGTTTATATCGGTTATGGTACCGTTAGTAGTCCCCGATTCCAGGACATTTGCACCAATAGCCGGATCACCATTCTCGTCCACCACAACTCCCCGGATTGTTTTCTTTGCCGATTGTTCCGGGCTGGCGCTAACAGCTTTAATTTGTACTAGTATTTGTTTCTCAACAATCTCATATGTATAATTTGTAGAAGCAAATACATTACGCAAAACCTCTTCCAGCGAGGCGTTACTTTCATTTGCAGATACCAGCGTTTTTACATCAACCCGTGTATCATTTATAAAGAAAGTATAGTCGGTCTTCGATTCGATTTCCCTGATAAACCGGGAAAGTGGCACATTACGCAAGTTTAATGACAAGCGCTCCGGAACACTTGCCGCAATGGATAATGTATTGCCCAGCAGCATTAACAGCAAGATAATAGCTCGTACGTTTAAGTTAACGTGAGTTCGATATAAAATTTAGAACAAAATAAGTTGCTTTTCATCCAGAT
>DAMCMT010000089.1:3732-19382 GCA_032108265.1 Bacteroides sp. | reverse complement strand
TACCATGCGGTATGTGGGGCGGACACAAGACCCGCCCCTACACCGTGCGGGTCAATCCCGTTTCTATCATTTTTTACCGTTTTGTATAAACTAATATCTAATTACCTAAATTCTTAACCGAAATACAAAATGGAACACCAAATGTTAAAACCAAACCAAAATCACCGTCCGCATTAATCAAATTGTCAAAAATGAACCAACGACAGCACAAAGTGAGCAAGAAAACCCGATGAGTTTCCGTGCATCTTTGTCATATAATTAATTAACAGAAAAAATACGTAAGCTATGGATAGAAAAAAAGACATGTACAGGGATCAGGTTTTAAAGACTGCCATTAATTTGTATGCCAACTACGGAATACGTGGAGTAAGCATGGGACAGATTGCCGGGGCCTTACGGATTTCTAAAAAGACTCTTTACGAAGAATTCGGCAATAAAGAAGAACTGCTATGCACTTGCATAGAATACGACTCGAAACGGCTGGTTAACCTGATGATAAAAACCATACAGGATGCAACCAATCCCGTAGAAGTTATTATCCTTATGACTTACAGCTTCTTAAAATACAAGTCGTTCTTCTGCTCCTCTTTTCAAAAAGATATAGTTCGTTTCAGAACAGCGTCGGAAAAGATGGATGAAAACTTTACCCGCCTTACCGAAAGGTACTGCGAGTATTTGCAAAAGGGCTGTGAAGAAGGCTACTTCCAATCCGATTTGGATTGCACAACCACTGCATCAGTATTAGTCGAACTACTGTCGACCGGCGAATCGTCTAACAATTCGTTCCTGGTATTTACCTTCCTCAGGGGATTATGCACAGACAAAGGTCTTGAGGTAATAAATAGCCTTACACCCGATAATACAAAAAAAGAAATATACAATTACAATTGAAAAAACTTAAAGAAGTATGTTACACAAGAAAGTAAATGTATGTGTACTGTTTTGTGCACTGGCATTAATTACAACGCCCAAACTATCTGCTGCAATCAGCATGCAGGATACGCTGAACCTGACTCTTGACGAAGCCCTTTCCATTGCTTTGAGCGAAAGCCCTACCATTCGGGTGGCCGACCGGGAGATAACTAAACAAGAGTATGCTAAAAAAGGAACGTATGCCAGCCTGTTTCCCCAGATTGATTTTTCGGGATCCTACCAGCGTACAATCGAAAAACAGGTAATGTACGCAGATATTCCCGGATTGGAAGGTGGCATGAAAGTAGGATTGGATAACATGTATTCGGTCGGCTTTACAGCGACTGTACCGGTTATTTCCGTTCCCCTTTGGAAAAGCCTGAAAATATCGGCTCTGGATGTGGAACTTTCTGTTGAAAAAGCCCGTTCATCGCGCATTGAAATGATCGACCAGGTGAAACAAGCCTTTTACAATGTCCTGCTGGCACGCGATGCTTACGAAGTCTTCAAACAGGCATACGATAATGCTATCTTCAACTACACTGAAATAGAACGCAAATACCAGCAGGGATTACTGGCCGAATACGATCTTATACGTGCCAACGTAAACGTGAAAAACGCCGAGCCTAATATGTACGATGCCGAGAACTCGGTGATACTGGCACATTGGCACCTGAAAGCCCTTATCGGACTCAACCTGGAAATGGAAATAACCTGCTCGGGCTCGCTGATGGAATATGAAAATTCTATTTTGAGCGATTATGTAAGTACCGACATGTCTTTGACAAACAATAGTGACCTGCGTCAATTGGATTTGCAGTACAAGCAACTCGAAAAGACTATACAGATGCAAAAAGCACAGTATTTACCGTCCCTTGGTTTACAATTCAGCTACAATTGGAATTCAATGAACAACAATTTTAAGTTTAAGGACTATAACTGGGACCCGTATTCAGTGTTGGGTGTTTCGGTGACCATTCCTATATTCTCGGGAGGTAAGAGATATTCGGACGTCAAGAAGACACAAATATCTATGGCACAGTTGACCGACCAGCGCCTCAATGCCGAACGCCAGCTTAATGTGGCTGCCAAGCAGTATAAAGACCAGATGAGTACCAGCATCAAGCAATATCAGGCTGCAAGCGCCGGTGTGGAACAGGCCGAAAAGAGTTACGATATCACCATGAAACGGTATGAAACAGGTGAAGGTACCATGCTCGAAATCAATGATGCACAGCTTTCGCTTACACAGTCGCAACTAAATCTTAATCAATCCATATACAATTACCTGGTAGCAAAGTCCGGCCTCGAAAGGACTCTGGGTAGCAACTATTAAAAAACAAAGTAAAAAACAAAGAATATGAAAACTAAGACATCAACCGGAATAATTACTCTGGCAGCCGTACTGCTGCTGACAGCTTGTAACAATCAGAACAAACCTCTTCCTGAACCGGAAGCAGAAAAAATAAAAGTGCAGGTGGCACAGGTAACCGCAAGAGACGTAGACCAACTGGGCACGTTTACAGGAACCATCGAAGCAGAAATTACAAACAATATTGCTCCACAAACTCCTGCCCGTATTAAAAAAGTATATGTAGAAGTAGGCGATCACGTGCGCGCCGGTCAAAAACTGGTTGAGATGGATGCCGTCAACCTGAACCAGATAAAACTTCAACTGGAAAATGACCGTACGGAATTCGAACGCGTAGACGAGCTTTATAAAGTAGGCGGCATATCCAAATCGACCTGGGATATTAAAAAAATGGCGTATGAGATTTCCAAATCTTCTTATGATAACCTGTTAGAGAATACCGTATTAACAAGCCCAATCAGCGGACTGGTAACTAAACGTTATTACGACAATGGAGATATGTATAATGGAGGTACACCGATTTATGTAGTGGAGCAGACAAGACCGGTAAAATTGATGGTGTATGTTTCAGAAACCCTTTACACACTGGTAAAGAAAGGTATGGAGGTTGAGGTAAAAATGGATGTATTCGGCAATGAAACCTTTACGGGTATTGTAAAAATAGTTCACCCCTCTATCGACCCGGGTACACGTACCTTCCCTGTAGAGATACAAATTAACAACGCCGACGGTCGTATTATCCCCGGTATGTTTGCACGAGTAACTTTCAACTACGGAAGCGCATACCGCGTAGTAGTACCCGACCGTGCAGTTATCAAACAAAGTGGCTCTGCCGAGCGCTATGTATATGTTTGCAAAGATGGTGTAACATCCTATCGCAAGGTAACACTGGGACAACTTATCGACGAAAGTTATGAGGTTATCGACGGTTTACAAGAAAACGAAACCGTAGCAATAACAGCCCTGAACAGGCTGACGAATGGGACTGAGATTGAAATAGTTAATAAATAAGAAGTCTACTAACATCTGATTACTAACTTCTAAAAACTTAAAATTATGAGTATCTATGCAGGAGCAGTAAAGAAACCTGTTACAACAGCTCTTATTTTTACTGCCATCGTTATAATAGGAATATTTTCCTACACCAGGCTCGCAGTCGACCTGCTGCCTCAGATTGATTCGAATGTTATTTTGGTTATGACTACCTATCCGGGTGCCAGTGCCAGTGACATTGAAACGAACATTACGCGGCCCATTGAAAACACTTTGAATGGTACGTCCGACCTGAAACATATTACATCTAATTCGAAAGAAAATATATCCATTGTTATGATGGAATTCGAATATGGTATAGATATTAATGATGCAACCAACGATGTGCGGGATAAACTCGATTTATTGAAAGCATCATTACCCGACGATGCCAATAATCCTATCCTGTTCAAGTTCGGTGTCGACGATGTGCCTATCATGATTCTTTCGGCCACAGCAGAAGAAAGCACAAACGCTTTATATAAAATCCTCGACGATAAAGTGGCCAATCCGCTAGCACGTATCAGCGGAGTAGGTACAGTATCTATTGGTGGTGCTGCCGAACGTGAGATACAGGTATATTGCGACCCTTTCAAACTGGATGCTTATGGAATGACCATTGAAAATATTGCCCAGATTATCGGTATGGAAAACCGGAACACTCCCGGTGGAACATTTGACCTGGGAACAAGCACTCTTTCGTTGCGTGTTCAGGGCGAATTCAATACAGCCGATGAAATGCTGGACCTTGTTATCGGTAATCGCAACGGGAAAGCAATCTACCTGCGGGATGTAGCCCGCGTGGAAGATACTATACAGGAACGTGCTTCAGAAGTATATACGAATGGAACACAGGGCGCTATGCTGATTGTGCAGAAGCAATCGGGTGCAAACTCCGTTAAAATCGCCGATGAGGTTCTGGCTAAACTTCCGGAAATCCAGAAGACTCTGCCGTCTGATGTTCAATTGGGTATGGTTATCGATACTTCGGAAAACATCCGGAATACCATGGACTCACTGACAGAAACAATAGCCATTACACTCGTTATCGTTATGCTGGTAGTGTTCATATTCCTTGGACGCTGGAGGGCAACTATCATTATTGGTATTACCATACCGGTATCGCTTATCGGTGCATTTATCTACCTGCTTGCAACGGGCAATACGCTGAATATTATTTCACTGTCATCATTATCTCTGGCCATCGGTATGGTCGTTGACGACTCGATTGTAGTACTCGAAAACATTACCACACATATCAACCGCGGTAGCAACCCAAAGCAGGCCGCCATTTACGGTACGCAGGAAATGTGGTTATCGGTAGTTGCTTCTACCCTCACTATGCTTGCAGTATTCGTTCCACTAACCATGATGACGGGTATGGCAGGTATTCTGTTCCGCCAACTGGGAGGTATTATCAGTATTATTATGATCATTTCAACTACTGCCGCTCTCACACTTATACCGATGATGGCCTCGCAAATGCTGAAAATAGATAATAAGAAAGGTAAGTTGTATACCCTGTTCTTCACTCCGATTGAAAAAGCGCTTTCGGCACTCGAAAACGGATATGCACGGTTACTCAACTGGGCAACCCGTCACCGGTGGTCGGTTGTATTTATTGCTGTTGCTATTTTCGGATCGAGCTTATTGTTGCTGCCGACTATCAAGACTGAATTTTTCCCCACACAGGACAACGGACGTATCAGTATAAATATGCAACTTCCTGTAGGAACCCGGCAAGACATAACCAGGGAACTGGCTAAGGAAATATCTGATGAGTTCAATGAAAAATATCCGGAAATTCTGGTAATGAACTACTCGCTTGGACAAGCAGATGCAGATAATACGTTTGCCAACATGAGTGAGAACGGTACGCATATCATCAGCTTCAATATCCGGTTAACCAGTATAGACGACCGCGACAGAGGACTCCTGGAAATATGCGACCTGATGCGCCGCGACCTGAATAAGTATACGGAACTGAAAGAATATGAAGTTCTTGCAGGTGGCTCAACCGGAGTTGGTGGTGAGAGTTCAGTAGATGTCGAAATATACGGATACGACTTTGCGGTAACCGATGCTGTTGCAGCTGAATTGTCGGAAAGACTAAAGCAAATTCCTGAATGTTCACAGGTTACTGTCAGCCGGGGCGATTATGTACCCGAACTACAGGTTGAATTCGACCGCCAGAAACTTGCAATGAACGGACTGAATGTAACAACTGTATCTTCTTTCCTGAGGAACCGCGTAAACGGAACAGTTGCATCGTATTTCCGCGAAGACGGAGAAGAATATGATATACGTATCCGTTATGCACCGGAATACCGTGAGTCGATAGAAGATATTGAAAACATTATCGTATACAATTCTGCCGGACAAGGTGTACGCATCCGCGATATAGGTAAGGTTGTAGAAAAAATGACTCCTCCTACCATCGAACGTAAAGACCGCGAACGTACGCTGACCGTTTCGGGAGTAATTGCCAAAGGTTATGCATTGAGTGAACTGGTTGAAGCAAGCGAAAAAATATTGACCGGAATGGACTTGCCAATGGATGTTCATTACTCTATTGGTGGTGTGTACGAACAACAACAGGAAACATTTGCCGACTTGTTCTTGCTCTTAGCCCTGGTTATCATATTGGTATTCATCGTAATGGCATCGCAGTTCGAATCATTGGTCGACCCATTTGTAATTATGGTATCCATACCGTTTACATTTACCGGAGTATTACTGGGACTCTCTGTTACAGGAACACCTCTTGGAGTAATGGCTATGATTGGTGTACTTATCCTGATGGGGGTTGTAGTAAAGAACGGTATCGTACTTGTAGACTATATTAAATTATGTCGCGAACGCGGACAAGGTATTATACATTCTGTTATCACCGCCGGAAAATCTCGTATTCGTCCGGTACTTATGACAACTCTTACTACTGTACTGGGTATGCTTCCTATGGCATTGGGAACAGGCGAAGGCTCTGAAATGTGGCACTCAATGGGTATGACAGTTGCATGGGGACTTTCCATCTCGACCCTTATTACGCTGGTATTGATTCCTGTACTATACTGTATGTTTGCTGCAGGTGGATTGAAGCGGAAGAAGAAACAAATAAATAATCACCTGGATACACTTGAAGTACAAATGCAAGATTAAAATAAGCTTAAAAACTCAAAAACTTAAAATATGAAAGCAATATTTATATCATTCAATCAGGCATATTACGAAACGATTTTAGGTATAATGGACCGGAACAATATCCAGGGCTTTACCTACTGGGACAATGTTGCCGGACGTGGAACCAACACTGGCGAACCTCATTACGGCAATCATGCATGGCCTACATTGAACGGGGTTATATGGACTATAATTGACGACAATAAAGTAGAACGTTTTCTTAAAATGCTACATATATTGGATAATCAGTCCGAACAACAGGGATTGCGTGCTTTTGTGCTGAATGTTGAACAAACCATATAAATCAAATCATTATGGCTACCGCAAAACTTCCTGTAAAAACATTCAGACTTCGCCGCCGTAAAATAGTAGGGTTGGTACTGTTTATATTAGGACAGTTACTCACAACAGCTATTTTTCTGCGGTTGGGTTATCTGCTGATTAAGAGTCCGGGCAGGATTATATGTGCCATCCTCATCCTGATTTCATTCGTGATGGCGATATTCGGAATAATCAGTTTAGTGAGAATTATCAAAGAAAAATACATTGGTTTCTTTATTTCTTCTGATGGCCTGAACGACATATCGACCGGACATAATTACGGAGTAATCATGTGGAGGAATGTCACTAAAATACGGATAATGAGTGATGTAGAGCATCTTAAATATAAGTATATCGTATTGAAAGTAAAGAATCCACAGGAGTATATCGACAGGGAAACCCTGGATGCAAAAAAGCGCTCCATGATGTTGAAGCTACACTACTACGGTTCGCCCATTTGTTTCTCCAACCGGGGCCTCCAGTGTACTTTTGAAGAACTGGAAAGTACCGTAAATGAGTATTATAACAACTTCCAGCAAAGACAGAAGGAAAAGGCGGAATTGTATAATAGTCAAGTAAGTAAGTAGGTGTTTATAATTAATAGATAATATGTACACTGCTTCAACTCTACGCCGTAGGCGTTGTATTATTGTAGCTACCATGTTCCTATTTGTTCTCTGGTACCTCGTAGATGTTCCATTATGCACCTGATAATGAAACATCTACGATGTTTAATAAATCATTGATATTTATTATCCTACAATAGCGAAACGTCTACGACGTAAGGAACTAAATAATATCAATTAATTATGAACACCTACTTAATTAAATAAATTCGTTTACAGGACAGACTTCCTCCTTCGCCAGAGACGGAGGAGGAAATCTGTCATCATTGAACAGTAAAAGCGAAAAACAAAACATTATTATTGAAAGAAAATGATGACCTTTGCATAAACCCGAATATCAATGAGAACTCTAATTCTATCCCTATCTCTGCTATTGTCGGGCATCTCATTTCATGCTTTTGCCCAACACGAGCTACCGGACTCCATTGCCCGGGAGTATGACAAGCTGATGAAGAAAATACCAGCTTACGAACAAATGAGTTTTGACATGACCGAAGACCAACTTATCAACATACTCGACAGGCAACCCTCCTTTGCCGTATACAAAGACACCTACATTGCCGCCGGTGTACCCATGAACCAGAAAATAACCCGTAACAGCTCCGATGTCCTCGTGCAACTAAGCATCCGCCAGCGGGTCACCAAGAGCTATCTGCCTTTCAACACCTTTGTCTACATCACCTATACACAGAAATCATTCTGGGGTGCCTTTGCCCCGTCATGCCCTTTCCGCGACCACAACTTCAACCCCGGCCTCGGTCTGGGGAAATACATCATCCACAACAACCGGCTCAAGGGAGCCATGTTTATGCAGGCCGAACACGAATCCAACGGCAAAGATAGCATCGACTCCCGAACCTGGAATTATTTCAGCTTCTCCGTCAAGTACTTCTACAACCCCCGCGTAACATTAGCCGCTAAAGCCTGGATACCGTGGGTAGACGGCAGTAATAACAGAGATTTGCTTGATTACAAAGGTATTGCTACATTCTCTATCAATTATATGACACCGAACAGCAAATGGTGGTTTGCCGCAGAAATAAACCCCCGAAAAGGCTTCGGCAACGTAAATTCCACCGCCACCGCCGCCTTCAGGGTATCCAAAAACCACAACCAATACTTATACGCCCGCTTTTACGATGGTTATGGTGAAAGCCTGCTCGACTATAACAAATACGCACTGAATTTCCGGATAGGATTTTGTATTAAGCCAGATTTCTTCAGCGTATACTAAAAGCAGGATTATTCGCAGTAAGTCCTTTATTTCGCCGGAATGAATTTATAGCCACTTCCCGAAGCTGCTTCTACCTTTCCGATTCCGGGATAAGGAATATGCATTCCGGCAACAGGTATTTTATTCTTGGTTACGTATTCCATAATCTCTTTCCGGCTCTTAATAGCCAGTTCCGGAATCACATCATAAGTTACCGCTATCTCCGGGTGAGCCATTTGTATCGCCATCACATGCGTTAAGTCTGCCCAAATCAACAATTTATCCTTCCCCGATTGAACCAGACATGCAGTATGTCCGGGAGTATGTCCGTAGGCTTCGATAAAGAAAATGCCGTCGCCCCGCTTCTCGCCCAGTTTTTCCAGTTTCACTATTTCCAGATTATCGGCATACTGTTTCAATACATTCTGTGCCGAACGGAAACCACCTCTACGGTTTTCAGGAACTTTGTTCATTTCGGCTTCGCTACTCCAGTAATTGTGTTCCTCTTCGCCAAGAATAAGTTTGGAACCGGCAAAAACATTCTCGCCATCCTTAATCAGGCCGCCTGTATGGTCGCCATGCATGTGTGTTATGATGACCGTATGAATATCAGCGGGTGTTAAGCCTACTGTTTTCAGGTTATTCAACAAATTACTACCTACACCGGTATCAACCAGCACATTTTTATCCGGCATTTTTACCAGAAATGTATTTACTGCCGTGGGGTAAGTACCATTGGGCATGGCTTCGGCAATCATTTCGGGAGTGGCGCCGACAAGCACACCCGGTTTTCCCTGGTTTTGTCCTTCGGAAAGGAGGATTACTTCGTATTGGCCTACTTTATAGGTAAATATGCTCTCGGTTTGAGCCAAAGAGTAAAGGCTGGATAAAATCATGGCCGAACATAAAAGGATTATTTTCTTTCTCATATAAACTGTATTTAAATAAAAACAAATATAGCTATTTCAGTTTAGTATTATAATAAAAGCCCACTAAAGATTTATACGTATACAGTAAATCGTATAGGCTTATATGATAAATTACCCATGCATGGATGACATGTTACCCATGCATCGATAACAAATTACCCATGCATCGATAACATTTTACCCATGCATGGATAACATATTGCCCATGCATGGATAACTTTTTACCCATGCATGGATAACGAATTGTTTATTATAGAAGATATACAAAAAAAAAGCTATAAGACGATACACGCCTTATAGCTTTATTATTATGTGAGTGTTTATGGTTTACGCCTGCTCCAGCACCGCCTGCGCCGCCGCCAACCTGGCAATCGGCACCCTGAACGGAGAACAGCTTACATAATTCAAACCAACACTGTTACAGAACTTCACAGATGAAGGCTCGCCACCATGCTCACCGCAGATACCACATTTAAGGTCCGGACGAACCGCACGACCTTTTTCAGTAGCCATACGAACGAGTTGACCTACACCATTCTGGTCTAAGACCTGGAATGGGTCGAACTTCAGAATCTTCTTTTCGAGGTAGATTGGTAAGAACGAAGCAATATCATCACGTGAGTAACCGAAAGTCATCTGCGTAAGGTCGTTGGTACCGAACGAGAAGAATTCAGCAGCCGAAGCAATACGGTCGGCAGTAAGGGCAGCACGAGGAATCTCAATCATTGTACCTACTTTGAAGTCGATGCTGTCGCCGGCTTCCTCGAACAATTTCGCAGCAGTTGCGCGGATAATCTTTTCCTGTTCGCTGAATTCATACACGATACCGGTAAGCGGAACCATGATTTCAGGAACGGCAGTTTTACCATTCTTTTTCAGTTCCAATGCAGCGCCGAGGATAGCTTTTGTCTGCATCTCAGTGATTTCAGGATACGTGTTACCCAAACGTGCACCACGGTGACCGAGCATCGGGTTCTGTTCGTGAAGCGCTTCCACACGCTGGCGGATTACCTTCACATCCACACCCATAGCATCAGCCATTTCCTGTTGGCCTTTATCATCGTGCGGAACAAACTCGTGCAACGGTGGGTCGAGCAGACGAACCGTTACCGGCAGACCTTCCATCGCTTCGAATATACCGATGAAGTCAGCTTTCTGATAGGGAAGTATTTTTGCAAGAGCTATGCGGCGACCTTCGGCATTCTCAGCCAGAATCATTTCGCGCATGGCTTTAATTTTTTCACCTTCGAAGAACATGTGCTCTGTACGGCAAAGACCGATACCGCGGGCGCCAAACTTGCGGGCCACGAGTGCATCGTTCGGAGTATCTGCATTGGTGCGGACAGCCATACGAGTGAATTTGTCCGAAAGCTCCATGATAGCAGTGAAATCATCATCCAGTTCGGCTTCTTTTGTAGCAATTTTACCTTCGAAGATATCACCGGTAGAACCGTTCAGAGAGATATAATCGCCTTCTTTCAGCGTCAGGCCATCCACTTCCATGGTTTTTGCAGCATAGTCAATCTTCAAAGCGCCGGCGCCTGAAACGCAGCATTTACCCATACCGCGGGCAACAACAGCAGCGTGAGAAGTCATACCGCCACGGGCAGTCAGGATACCTTCGGCAGCAGCCATACCGGCTAAGTCTTCCGGAGATGTTTCCACACGTACCATGATTACCTTTTCGCCTTTCTTAGCCCATTCGGTTGCATCATCGGCATTGAATACAATGCGTCCTGTAGCGGCTCCCGGAGAGGCAGCCAGACCTTTGGCGATTACTTTTGCGCTTTTCAACGCTTCTTTATCGAATACCGGGTGAAGGAGTTCATCCAGTTTGTTAGCATCGAGACGTAGCAGGGCAGTCTTTTCGTCAATCATTCCCTGGCGGAGCATATCCATGGCAATCTTCACCATCGCAGCACCGGTACGCTTACCGCTACGAGTTTGAAGCATCCAAAGTTTACCTTCCTGAACAGTGAATTCCATATCCTGCATATCGCGGTAATGGTTTTCCAGTTGAGTCTGCGTACGATCCAGTTCAGCATAAATTTCTGGCATCGCTTCTTCCATTGAGGGGAAGTTAGCCTTGCGGTCTTCTTCCGAAACACCTGCCAGTTCGGCCCAACGCTGAGAACCCAGCTTGGTAATCTGTTGCGGAGTGCGGATACCGGCAACCACGTCTTCTCCTTGAGCGTTGATAAGATACTCGCCGATAAATTGGTCTTCGCCTGTAGCAGCATCGCGACTGAAACATACACCCGTAGCCGAAGTTTGTCCCATGTTACCAAACACCATTGCCTGAACGTTTACAGCAGTACCCCATTCAGCCGGGATACCTTCCATTTTACGGTACAGGATAGCACGCTCGTTCATCCACGAGTCGAACACCGACATAATAGCACCCCAAAGCTGTTCGTAAGCCGACTCAGGGAAATCCTTGCCCGTTTGGTTCTTAACAGCCGACTTAAATTTGGCAACCAACTCTTTCAGGTCGTCAACAGTCAGGTCGGTATCGAGTTCTACGCCTTTGGCTTCTTTTACTTCTTCGATAATTTCTTCGAACGGGTCGATGTCATTCTTATTCACCGGTTTCATACCCAGCACAACATCGCCGTACATCTGTACAAAGCGGCGGTACGAGTCCCACGCAAAGCGAGCGTTACCGGTCTTGCGAGTCATCCCCTCAACCACTTCGTCGTTCAAACCCAGGTTCAGGATAGTATCCATCATACCCGGCATCGAAGCGCGGGCACCCGAACGTACAGAAACAAGCAATGGATTTTCGATATCACCAAATTTAGAGTTCATCAGCACTTCAACGCCTGCAATGGCATTTTCTACTTCACCTTTCAGCAAACTAACCACCTGGTCTTTCCCCAGCTCGTAGTATTCGTTGCATACATCGGTTGTAATGGTGAAACCCGGAGGCACCGGAACACCAATCAGATTCATTTCTGCAAGGTTAGCACCCTTGCCACCCAAAAGATTCTTCATGTCGGCTTTACCTTCTGCCTGGCCGTTGCCAAAGGTATAAACTCTTTTTTTGTCCATAAACGCTTGTTTAAATGTTGGTTACTTAGATTTATTTGCGGGCAAAGTTATACATATTATATATACCAACGAAATTTTCGGACGTCTAAATTGCAATTCAGACATTACAATTTTGGTCAAATCGTTTTCAGTTTTGACACAACACCCGTATGGGATAACATACCGCAGGTGTAGGGGCGGGTCTTGTGTCCGCCCCACGTGCCGCATGGAATAACATCCCGCATGGCGACGGATGCCGCATGGTGTTATACAATTAATACATCGTATGCCATTATCACCCTGCGGTATATAGGGCGGACACAAGACCCGCCCCTACACCTGCGGCATCCATCCCCATGCGGCATCCGTTACCTATATTCATCCTCCTCCCACTGCGCAGGATTATTATAGATATACTCCGTTATTTTGCGGTGTGCGATATCATTCCGGATAATGTGTTCGTAATAATTACGTTGCCACAGGCGCTTGTTGAAAGGCGGATACAGGCCCTCTGCCACTGCGCGACTGTATTCCAGCGTAGTCAGCGATTTAAACGTGCAAAGAATATCGGCAACGGTTGCGCTACCATTCTCCGGGCCTTCAGGTTCGCCCACAATAGCAATGATACCATGAAAGTGATTAGGCATCACCACAAACGCATCCATTTCGATAGTCGGGAAGCGTTCAGAAAGAGCCATCCATTGGTTTTCCACCATTTCGCCCGCAGGGCTGAGACACATTTCGCCCGCAGGGCTGAGACACATTTCGCCCTCCGTAACAGAGCCGAACAGATGTTCGCGCCCCTGCGTACAAAGAGTGATATAATACAATCCGCCCTGTGAATAGTCGTAACCCTTCAAGCGGATAGAACGGCGGTGGTGATTGGCAGGATCGAATTTATTCATGCGGCGAATATAATAAAATTAATCATATATTCCGCACGGCAATGGACGCCGCACGGTGTAGGGGCGGGTCTTGTGTCCGCCCCACGTGGACACAAGACCCGCCCCTACATTTTCAACTCTCAACATTTTTCCCTAAGTTTGCACCACAAAACCAAACCAACATGCAAAAAAACATACCCATTCTCATTCTCCTCCTCCTCGCCCTCCTCGCCGCCTTTACCGGCAGCTGTTCCCGTCATTGCGAGGAACGAAGCAATCCAGCAAGCGGCATCGAAACCTCGCAGCGGCATGTTGCCGCCCTCCGAGCCGCCATCGACCGTACCCTCTACGCCCACCCCGACTCCACCCCCGCCCTCCTGCGACAGCTCGAGGCTCAGGCGCGTGCCGCCGGCGACCACAAGCACGTGGCCTACGCCCTCAACCGGTACGCGGCGCTGCACTTCCCCGACTTCAACACCGACAGCATATACCACTACGCCGCCCTGGCCGAGGACTATGCCCGCCGCCACCAGCAATACCCCCAGCTCTTCAACACCCTGCACACCCTCGCCCTGCGATACAGCAACGAGACGCGCTACGCCGAAGCCCTGGCCACCACCCGGCGCATGGCCGACGAAGCCCGGCAGGTGGACAACCCCCGCTACACCGCCACCGCCCTTGCAGCTATGGGGAACATCTACTGGAAGCTCGGGCACGACCAGGAGGCCATCAGCAACTACGCCCAGAGCATCGCCGAGCTACGGAATTATCCCGGCTACGAGGAGCTCGGCCTCACAGTCGAAAACTACAACGGCATCGCACGCATCTGCCTCTACCTCGAGCGCTACGAGGACGCCCTGCACTACCTCGACACCATGCGCACCTACATCGACATACGCGAAGCTGCCGGACACCACGACGAGAACTTCCGCATCGAGGACGCCGTAAACTCCGCCAAAGCCTACATACGCCTAGACAGCCTCGACGCCGCCACACCCCACTACCGCTACCTCAAGGAGAACATCACCCCACACCTCCCCCTCAGCTACATGCTGCACCTCTACGAGGTCGAAACCGAGTACCAGATGCTACGCGGCAACTACACCGAAGCCCTGGCCGCCGCCGACGCCTACATGGAGGTGGCCCGCGAGCTCGAACTGCCCACCGTAATCACCACCGCCACCAAGACGCACGCCGACATACTGATGCACCTCCGTCGCCCCGCCGAAGCCGCACCCCTCTACGCCACCGCCCTGGAGCGCTACATGGCCGACGAGCACGAATCGCACCAGCGCCGCCTCACCGAGATACGCACCCTCTACGAAGTCGACCGCCTACAGATGAAGACCGAGCAGGCGCACGAAAGCCTCCGCCAGACGCGCCGCACCGCCGTAGCCATCGCCATCATCGCCCTGTTATTGTCGGTCATTGCCGTGGTGAGCACCCTCTACTCGCGCCGCCTGCGCCGCAAGAACATCCGGTTGGTAGAGCGCATCCGCGAGCAGGACCGCCTGGAGAAGGCCGTCGAAAAGCTATCCGCCGCCGACCCCGAGCAGTCGCCCCTCTACACCCGCCTCGTGGCCCTGATGAAGGACGAGCAGCTATACACCAACCCCCAGATCAACCGCCGCACCGTGGCCGAAGCCCTGGGCACCAACGAAACGTACCTCATCGACGCCATCAAGAAAGACAGCGGATACAGCTTCAACGAGTACATCACCCGCCTGCGCCTCGACCACGCCCGAAACCTCATCGAGCAAGAGTCCGAAAGGCTGATGAGCACCGAAACCATTGCGTTCGAGTCGGGGTTCAGCTCGCGCTCCACCTTCTTCCGCCAGTTCAAGGATAAGTATGATATGACGCCGGAGGAATACCGCAGGATATCAAGCGGCAACGTGCCGCGGCGGTAGCGAGGCGCTACAGCCAGGTTTAGCTAACGCTGACCGTTGGTTCCCTGCGGCATCGTCATTGCGAGGGCGAGCCCGAAGCAATCCAGCAGGCCTGCGGCATCGGTACTGGATTGCTTCGTTCCTCGCAATGACGGATTCCATCCCCTCAATTGCCCCTGGCTTCAGCCAGGGGAACACAAAACAACACAAAACAACACAAAACAATCTCCCTCCCTCTCCCCTGGCTGAAGCCAGGGGCAAT
>DAMCMT010000089.1:0-3618 GCA_032108265.1 Bacteroides sp. | reverse complement strand
CTTCGGGCTCGCCCTCGCAATGACGATGCCGCACGGCCACCCCGCCGCGGCACGTTGCCCCAAAATTACCAGATTTGGGACTCCAAATACCAGATTTGGGACTCCCCCTATCCCCCTTGACGTTACATTTGTCACCGAAACAAAAATTGTAACGCCATGCCACAAGCCAAGCAAACCTACTGGATCATCATCACGGCCGACGCGCCGCGAAGATACACCGTACACCTCGTTGCCGACGCGAACAAATCCACCCAGCCACCACAAGGAGCAGGACCCATCGTGCACGTCCGACGATTCGACGACATACTCGTAGCCATGGGATACCGCATCGTGCTCAATAGCCTCAGTCCGTCGTCCCTATTAAGAGTGATAAAGAAAAGGAATTAATAAGTAATAAGTATAAGAAAATGAAAGCAAACAACATCCACTGCCTGATGGCAGCAGTTATTATCACCCTCGCCGCCTGCGCCGGCGAGTCGCCGGAGACAGGTGCCCCTGCGGCGCCAAAAACCGCCCTTTCCATCGGGGAAATTAATGTAACCACCACCCGCACGGAACCTGGGTCCAGCGCCTCGCTGGCCCGCGCCGCCGCCGAAGATTTCTTCCTCCCCGGCGACATTATCACCCTAACGGCTCAAGGTACCCCCACCGGCGAGTCGCCGGAGACGGGTTCCCCTGCGGAAACAAAGTTTACCCGCCAATCCACCGGCGCGTGGAGCCCCACCCCCGGCGCCACCCCCATCTACCTCGAAGATGTACACAACGGCACCCACGCCACCCACACCCTCACCATCACCTTCGGAAGCCCGCAGGCCGACCAAAGCACCGACGATGCCTTCCACCAGGCCGACCAACTCTCCGGCGACGCAGCCCTGGTGATGGGCACCGACGGACGGCCCACGTCCACAGTACACGCCGAAACCCTCACACGGCAGGGCATACTCGTCACCCTCAACATCAAAAAGGGAAAGTATTGGAAGGATGACAAGGATTTCAACGACTTTATCGACAACCACCACGCGCGGTTCATCTGCGCCGACGGCACCATTATCCCCCACGGTTTAAGTGCCATCTACCTGCCCGACCAGTTGCCCGCCAGCGGAGCGACCATCTTCGAACTGCGCGACGGCAATGACAAGCCCATCGCCACCTGCAAATGGCAGAACGATGGCGAAGCCCCCGGCGCAGGCGTAAGCATCATCATCACCGCCACCCTCAACAAGGAAGCCGGAGAGATGGGTATCCCGGAAATCAAGATCAACCCCTGGGTGAAGGAAAAAGATCATCCTGTGCTGCCGGGCGACAGGGATAAAGAAACAAAATAAAAACATTCCCATCAATTGCCCCTGGCTTCAGCCAGGGGAAGAATAAAGAACAAATAAACAATAGATATGAAGACAATAAACAGCATAATCAGCAGCATGAACAGCATGAACAGCATCCCCTGGCTGAAGCCAGGGGCAATTAAGTGGATAGCAACATTTATGATGATCCTAACCCTAATATCCTGCACCGGCGAGGAACCGGAGCCAGGTTTCCCTGCGGGCGAGTTAGCCCAGGCAACCATAACCCACACATCCATCAACGGCACCGCCAACGCCACCCGCATGGAAACCTCGCCGGGGCGCGTCGCCCCCACCCTCAGCGCAAGCGCTGCCCCCTCCCCTTTGCAGGGGAGGACGGCCGTGCGGACGGGAGATAGCCCGGTCAAAACCCAATTCGCCCCCACCGACCAAATCACCATCACCCACACCATCGGCACCGCTGATAAATCCGCCACCGCCACCTACAACGCCGACGGCACCTGGACAACCACCCCCGACCCCCTGTACATCGACCTGGCCAACACCGCCACCATCACCGCCACCTACAACGCAGGCGAACCTACCACCGATGAGCCGACCGGCGTGACCACCTACTACGACAACCTCACCGCCACCAACAGCGGCGACAAAGGCAGCGCCAACCTCATCTTCAAATTCGAGCACGACAACGCCCTGATCAAGCTCCAAACCGATGGCGTCAACGGACTGCCCGACAGCTACGACTACATATATATAAGGAATACCGATCAATCCATCACCCTCTCCCCCGGGGCCGACGGCCAGTGCATTGCCCCGCCCCACTTCACCCCCACCCAGCTTATCCTGGGCACCACCGGCGAAGACCCCACCGTGCGTACCCTGCCCATCGACTACCCCGACGGCACCCCCATCACCACCGTGGGCGGGAATAGCTACACCCTGAACATCATCACCCAGGGCAAGGAGCCCATCAAAGTAGGCTTCGAAACCGACGAGATACCGGCGTGGGGCAGCGCGCAACCCGGCCGCATAGACAACACCGAAACCCTACATTATATATATGATGAAAAAGATCTCATCGCCTTCGCCCAGGCAGTGAAAGGCGGCAACTTCACCCTGAACGCCCTGCAAATGGACAACATCAAACTGGAGAAGGAGTGGGTACCCATAGGAACCACCTACGACACCCCCTACCAGGGAACCTACAACGGCAACGGATACACCATCACCGGGCTCAAGGTATCGGGTAATGCCTACCCGTATGCCGGTCTCTTCGGACGCACCAGGGGTGCCACCTTAGTGAACATCCACCTGGTAGAGGTCTCGGTAAACAACACGTACAGCGGCACCACCTTTGCCGGCGCCTTAGCGGGGTATGCCTACGACACCACCATCGCCCTGTGCAGCAGCACCGGCAGCGTAAGCGTCGGCACCGCCAACAACCCGCCCACCTTTACATACGCCGGCGGCCTGGTGGGAGATGCAGAGAACACCCACATCACCCGCAGCCTGAGCACCTGCAACGTAACAGCAACGGGCAGTATCCAGGCATACGCGGGCGGCCTGACAGGCTATACCGGCGACAATAGCGTGATAGCCGCCTGCATGGCCGGCGGAAAAGTAACAGCCGACGGCGGCACCACCAGCTATGCCGGAGGGTTCATCGGGTCGAGCAGCACCACCATCACCCACTGCTACGCCACCGGCACCGCAGAAGCCACCGTCACCGGACAAGGCACCCCCCTCACCGGCGGCTTTGCAGGCTACACCTACGGCGGCAAGATACTCTACAGCTACACCACCCAATCTTCCTTTTTTGGCGCCAACGACGGCGCCACCCTCACCAAAACCTGGTACAAGGACATGGATGCCGACCTCCCCACCCCCGGCACCACCGTACGCGCCGATGTACCCGAGGCCGACCTCGTGGAAGTGCGCACCTGGACGGGCAGCAAGGTGGAAACCGTAACCTTCGGCAGCGAGATATGGACAAAGAATGATTACCCAAGAATTAATTATAATGAGAATGGAACAGTTAATAAAACAAATGAATAAGATAGGCCAGAATGCAGCAAGACCCCTCCGCCCGTTGGGCACCTCCCCTTTGCAGGGGAGGACGGCCATGCGGCATCGCGTCCTCCCCTTTCTCCCCTTGCAAAGGGGGAGTACCCGGCTTGCCGGGGGAGGGGGTCGGGAGGTGGCAGCTCCGCTGACGGAGGGGTCGATAACACCCCGCATGGCACGCTGGATTGCCACGCCCCTGTGGGGGCTCGCAATGACGATCCTCCTCCTAACCGCATGCACCCAAGACGAA
>DAMCMT010000088.1:11998-19499 GCA_032108265.1 Bacteroides sp. | reverse complement strand
TGCGGTATGTGGGGCGGACACAAGACCCGCCCCTACACCATGCGGATCAAAAACCCTCAAAACAAACAAAATATGCGTAAACTATTTGTTATTACCACCCTACTGATTATAATATCCGTAAATGGGCAGGCACAAAGGAAAAAAGGACTGTTCAGTGTTGCTTTTTACAACGTCGAAAACCTGTTCGATACCATACATGACCCCGGCAAAAATGATTTTGAATACCTGCCTTATGCCGAAAAAGAGTGGAACACCGAGAAATATATGTCGAAACTAAGAAACCTGTCGCAGGTTATCAGCGAACTCGGGCGCGATAAAACACCGCAAGGCCCCGCCATAATCGGGTTGGCCGAGGTAGAAAACCGGTGGGTAGTACACGACCTGGTCAATCAACCACTGCTGGCACCCGTCGGCTATTGTGTAGTACATATGGAAGGCCCCGATACCCGTGGCATTGATTGCGCACTGATATACGACCCGCAACAATTTGTTCTATCCGATGTTAAACTTGCATCTTACCGCCCGGTAGACAACGATACCACCTATAAAACACGCGGTTTCCTGATGGTGAGCGGAAAACTAGCCAGGGAAAAAGTATGTATCATCGTCAACCACTGGCCCTCTCGCGGTGCGGCCGCGCCTGCCCGTATTTGGGCTGCGCAACAGGTTAAGATGCTGACTGATTCTATCCAACATAAAGATAAGAAAACCAAAGTAATCGTTATGGGCGATATGAACGACGACCCGATGGACGAAAGTATGACCATCGGTATGCAAGCCCGGAAATATCAGCACGAAGTAATGCGTGGCGATTTTTATAATCCCTGGTGGGAAATACTGGAAGACAAAGGCGTAGGAACTCTATTGTACCGTGGGAAATGGAACCTCTTCGATCAGATTATCGTATCCCAAAACCTTCTTGGTAAGAAAAAACTCCGCTACGATTCCAGTGAAGTTTTCATACGCGATTATCTTTTTCAACAGGACGGTCAGTATAAAGGTTATCCCTTCCGCACACATGGGGGAAAAGAGTGGATCAAAGGATATAGCGATCATTTACCTACCATTATCTATTTAAGAAGATAAACCTGATATTTGGAACCACAGAAGTACTTTTCAAAGTCATAGGAACGACAGCTTAAAGTCCACGGCTCGATAACTTAAAGTCGACAGCTCGACAATTCAAAGTCGACAGCTCGATAATTCATAGCCTTCGAATGAAGCACTTTGCTATCCCGACTTTACAATCCGTTCTTATCTGTTTTCCATCGCCCAGCATCATAGATTAAATTGTCTGAAAAAACGGCATATTTCTTACACACCCCTAAAGTTATTAAAACAATTATGATTACTTTTGCAGAGAATTTACTGATTCATTAATATATAAATAACTTAAAGAGATGATTAATTACAAAGATTTAGGTCTCGTGAACACACGGGAAATGTTCGCAAAAGCAATCAAAGGCGGGTATGCAATCCCTGCTTTCAACTTTAATAATATGGAACAGTTGCAGGCTATTATCCAGGCTGCAGCCGAAACTAAATCTCCGGTTATTCTTCAGGTATCAAAAGGAGCACGCAACTATGCAAACCAAACTTTGCTTCGTTACATGGCCGAAGGCGCTGTAGCTTATGCAAAAGAATTAGGCTGGGAGAAACCTGAAATTGTACTTCACCTTGACCATGGCGATTCTTTCGAAACATGTAAATCATGTATCGATATGGGATTCTCTTCAGTAATGATCGACGGTTCTCATCTTCCTTACGATGAAAACGTTGCTCTTACAAAGAAAGTTGTAGAATACGCACATCAGTTCGATGTAACTGTAGAAGGCGAACTCGGTGTATTGGCAGGTGTTGAAGACGACGTAGTTGCCGAACACCACACATATACTAAACCCGAAGAAGTTGTTGACTTCGTAACAAAAACAGGTTGCGACAGCCTTGCTATCTCAATCGGTACTTCTCACGGTGCTAACAAATTCAAACCCGAACAATGTACCCGCAACGCCGAAGGTGTTCTGGTTCCTCCTCCATTGCGTTTCGATGTATTGGAAGGTGTTGAAAAAGAACTTCCCGGATTCCCAATCGTTCTGCACGGAGCATCTTCTGTTCCACAGGATCAGGTGGCAATTATCAACAAATACGGTGGCGCATTGAAAGACGCTATCGGTATCCCTGAAGAACAACTGCGCAAAGCAGCAGCTTCGGCGGTGTGCAAAATCAATATCGACTCTGACAGCCGTCTGGCAATGACTGCTGCTATCCGCGAAGTATTTGCTTTACAGCCTTCGTATTTCGATCCGCGTCAGTATCTTGGCCCGGCACGCGAAAATACAAAGAAGTTGTATAAACATAAAATTGAAAACGTATTAGGTTCTGCCGGAAAAGCTGAATAATAAATTATACCATAAGTATTTTAAGAAGGGTGTATCCACTGGATATGCCCTTCTTTTTTATTGCCTTCTCTCCCGGGTTTGACCATTCATACCAAATAAGTTTCATTTATCCCAATTGCCGATTACAGAATATCCTGGAGTGCATTTTAAACTATATTTGTCTCAAATCTTAAACAATACTTAATTATTATGAGGCATTATTGTAGTCATGTTTGCATGATATGTTTGTTGCTGTTATTCTCATTACAAGCGAAAACGCAAAATCCTTCAATCACAGGCCGCGTAGTCGATGAAAACCAGGTACCCGTTATCGGGGCAAGTGTCAGTATTGATAGCGGCTCTTCCGGAACCATTACGGATATCGACGGCCAATTTACTATTCAGGCACCTTTGGGCACCGTTATACAAATCTCATTTATCGGGTACGAAACCGTTGGTGTCAGGGCAACTGCCGAGCCAATGCTTGTTGTATTGAAAGAAAATACACTGATGGTCGATGAAGTGGTAGTTACAGCCTTGGGTATCAAGAGAGAAAAGAAAGCCCTGGCATATTCGGTAACTGAATTGAAAGAAGATGCTTTCAGAATTAAAGACTCCAACCTGGCAGCAGGATTGGCCGGGAAAGTAGCCGGAGTAAATGTGGTAAGGCCGGCGACGGGTGCAATGGGTTCCAGCAGGATCACCATACGTGGTAACGGCTCTTTTGGCTCCAACCAACCTCTTTATGTTGTCGACGGAATTCCCTTGGATAACAGTAATTACGGTCAGCCCGGTTTATGGGGTGGAACAGATAACGGAGATGGAATTTCATCCATCAACAGTGATGACATTGAGAGTATGACTGTTCTGAAAGGTGGAACCGCCGCCGCTTTGTATGGCTCGAGAGCCGCAAACGGGGCAATTGTTATTACCACGAAGAAGGGGCAGAAAGGAAAAGTAAAAGTTGAGTTAAACAGCTCGTTTACATTTGATAAGCCAATAGTAAAGACAGATGATTTTCAATATCAATACGGTCAGGGTATTTCGGGCGTAGCACCCAACAGCCAGGAAATGGCTTTGCTGAGTGGGCCGGCAAGTTGGGGAGCCAAGCTGGATGGATCGGATGTAATACAGTTCGACGGTGTTGCACGCCCCTATGTTGCTGCAGGAAAAAAGAACTTCTCTAATTTCTACGATAATGCCTGGTCGTTAAGTAACAACCTATCCATATCAGGAGGTTCGGAAAATACACAATACCGCCTTTCTGTGGGCGACCAACGCTATGACGATTTATTTCCCAACTCTAAAATGAGCCGGAATAACATTTCCCTGAATCTGACCACAGAACTAACCAAACGCATTACCCTACAGGCAAATGTAATGTATATGCGCGAGCGGGTAAAGAACAGGCAAAATGTAAACGATTACTCCAGCAACGGAAATGTATTGCTCTGGACATTACCACCCAATATGGATATCCGAAGTCTGTCTCCGGCTATAAAAGAGAATGGTGATGAACTCCTATTGTCAGAAATGTATGTATACTTTGCTAATCCTTATTTCATCGCTAACCACAGGCATCAGGAAGATGCAAAAGACAGGATGCTCGGCTCATTGCAGTTACAATACAATATAACAGACAACTGGTATATCAGGGGCAAAGCCGGAGGGGATATGATTTACCGCCGTGCAGAAGGTACCATACCCAAGGGTACTGGATACCTGAAAGAGGGTAACATCAGTGCCAACTCTACTTATAACGGAGAATTTAATGCCGAAGCAATCGTAGGATATACCAATCGTTTCTCTGATGCCTGGTCGCTTAATGCTTTTGCCGGCTGGAACAGTATGATTGCATGGAACGAAAATATCGGTGCTTACGGGTCGCGTTTTATTCAGCCCAATTTTCCTGTAATAGGGAATACCGAAACAACAAGCGGAGGCAAAAGCCGCTGGGAAAACTATATTAATTCTGTAATGGGGCAAGCTGAGGTTTCTTATAAAAATCTGCTTTTCCTTACGGTATCTGGAAGAAACGACTGGTTTTCGGCTTTATCAATGAAAGGGAAAACCACACCTAATAATATTTTCTATCCTTCGGTAGGAGCAGGGCTTATTTTGAGCGAAATGGTTAAACTTCCATCGTGGATACCATTCTTAAAGGTGCGGGGTTCATGGGCACAGTCGGGTGGAGCAGTTTCACCTTACAACCTGGCTCTTACTTATGCTTACGGCGAGGCGATCAATGGCTATCCGACAGGTTCAATCAGTACCTCGACTATCCCAAATCTGGATCTGAAGCCGTTAACATCTACCGCTTACGAAGCAGGTTTTGATGTGCGTTTCTTCGACAACCGTCTGGGACTTGATCTCACGTATTACATACGCAATACCACCAATGATATTGTTACCGCTCAAATATCTTCGGGCTCCGGATATAATAATGTATTAATTAACGCCGGGAAGATTAATAATCAGGGAATAGAATTACTGCTCACCGGAATGCCGGTAAAGACCAAGAATTTCCAGTGGAACAGTTCCTTTAATTTCTCGTACAACAAAAGCGAGATAAAGAAAATAACAGATAACGTCAACAGCTTCATCATGGCTACTGCCCGCGCCGGTGCAGCCGGAGACCAGGGTAGTCCGGCGTTTATTTACCAGGAAGTCGGAGAGCCCTACGGGATTATAAAAGGATATTCATATACCCGTGACGAGAACAACAATATCGTTTTCGATTCGAATGGACTTCCCGTAAAAGGAGATATCAAGAAATTGGGCGAAAGTATTCATCCCTATACACTGGGGTTCAGTAATAATTTCAACTACCGTAACTTTAGCCTCAATGTACTGGTCGATGGTAAATTCGGGGGAAGTGTATTCTCGGGAACCAACAACATGACTTGTTATCTGGGAACCAGTAAAATGACGTTGGAAGGACGCGAGGACGGAGTCGTCGGGAAAGGAGTAAAAAGAGACGGCTCTCCGAATGATAAGGCGGTACCCGCTATGGACTATTATATGAACCTGGCAAATAATATAACAGAAGAGTTTGTATATGATGCATCGTTCATCAAACTACGCGAAATATCAATTGGATATTCACTTCCCAAAAATCTAGTTCAGAAAGCTGGCTTTACCAATATAATGGTTTCACTGGTTGGACGGAATCTATGGACGTTGTACAGTAAAGTTCCTTTGGTAGATCCCGAATCGAGCTATACAAGTGGTAATGAGCAGGGATTGGAGCAGTTCGGGCTTCCGGCCACTCGTAGTTGGGGAATTAACTTGAACATTCAGTTTTAAATAATTAAGCAATCAAGGTTATGATACGAAATATATTCAAAACAACAGCCCTGCTGTTTTTATTAGCATTTGCTGCCGCATGTGATTTTGAAGAAAAGAACATTAATCCCAACAATAGCAGCACAATCGAGCCCGGACCGTTGCTTACTTTTACGCAACTGAATACCAGCAACGAAGGTTTAGCCAAACGAACACAGGTAGGTTATTGTATGATGATGGTACAGCAAACCGCTTCACTGGACCTCAATGAAATGGCCGGAGATAAATACCTGGAGACGGAAACACTGGGAATCTATTTCACGCATATGTTCTCAACATTGATTAAGAATATTCAGGAATTGATTAATCTGGTAGAGAATGATGAGGAAATGGTGAATACCTACGCCGTTGCACTAATCTGGAAGTCGTATCTCTTTCACCGGATAACCGATTTATATGGAGATGTTCCTTACTCTGAAGCCGGCAATGGATACCGTACACAGAACTTCTATCCGAAGTACGACCGGCAAAAAGATATTTATGCTGGTATGGTGAGCGATATTGAAAAAGGATTGGCATTGCTCAATGATACAAAAGAACCTATCGAGGGAGATATTATATACTACGGTGATATTGCCAAATGGAAACGTTTCGGTAACTCGTTACTGCTCCGTTTAGGAATGCGCATGGAAAAGGCAGATGCAACACAGGCTAAGGCATTAATAGCCAAAGCCGTCCAGGGAGGAGTTATGCAATCTGTTGACGATATATGCATGGTACAACACGTGGAGGGAAAAGCCGCAACTGAAAACCAACTGGGATATGTATTCAACAGTCACGGACTATTAGTAAGCGGAGCTATTAAAATCAGTAAAACTTTTATGGACCGACTGAAAAGTACAAACGATCCCCGCCTCTATGTATATTGTGCATTGCCGAACGGCGATACCGATTGGGATAAGCAGAAAGGATTAATCAATGGATATGATGTTCTTACCATACGCAGTGGAGACCCTACATATACGTCTCTGACAGATTATTCTACCTTCAATCCTGCTACATTGCTTCAGTTGGATGCGCCAACAATATATATGGTACATGCTGAAGTTGAATTGCTACAAGCCGAGGCCATTGTTAAAGGCTACATCTCTGGAGATGCAAAAGCACATTACGAAAGAGCTGTTCAATCGTCCATGAAGCAACAGGCTATCTACGGCGAAGCCGGGATAATACCCCAGGAACAGATCGACGATTATCTTGCACAGGGCTTGTTCGACAGTGCAACAACCGTTGACGAGAAGCTAAATGTAATCGGAACTGAATTTTGGGTAGCCACATTCCTGAACGGATATGAGAGCTATGCAAACTGGAGGCGCAGTGGTTATCCAAAGCTCACCGCAACCAATTATCAGGGAAGCCCTAATCAGGGAAGTATACCCCGCCGCTTCAAATACCCCACGGAAGAATACAGTATTAATCTGAAGAATGTTACCGAAGCGGTAAATAATCAGGGAGAAGATAAAATGTCCACAGCAATTTGGTGGGATAATAAATAATAAAAAAGGAAATGATGTATAGTAGAAGTAGACTGATGCAAGCCTTTCTTTTTGCTGTCCTTGTAGTTGTTACAAGTTGCCAGACAAATACCTCGGAGAAGATTGGCTTTTTATCGACAGATGGAACAAATTTTATGGATGAAAAAGGTCGAACCGTCATTTTGAACGGATTGAACCATGTAACCAAAGTACCAGAAAACAATTTCTTGTACGATGATGATGAAAAGTTATTCCGCCAATTCAAAGAATGGGGATTTAACTGTATACGTTATGGGCTTTATT
>DAMCMT010000088.1:10683-11974 GCA_032108265.1 Bacteroides sp. | reverse complement strand
CGGAACCCGGAAAAATAAATGAAGATTATCTCAAAGAAGTAGATAAACGCATAAAATGGGCCGAAGAAAATGATATCTGGCTTATACTGGATATGCACCAGGACCTGTACGGAAGGAAATTTGGAAACGGCGCTCCACCTTGGGCAACCCTGGACGAAGGATTACCTCATGTAACAGGAAATGTGTGGAGTGATGCCTATATAATGAGCCCGGCTATACAAAAATCTTTTGATAACTTCTGGAATAATAAACCAGCTGAAGATGGTATAGGCGTACAGGATCATTACATTAACGCGTGGAAAACGGTTGCCGGGAGATATGCCAATGCCCCTTCGGTTGTAGGATTCGATATTATGAACGAACCCTTTATGGGCTCTGCCGCAGTGATGGTATTTCAGAAGATGCTTGAGGGATTTGCAGAAATACGGGCTACGGCTACCGGTGAAATACTTACTGAAGAAGCTATTTTGAATATGTGGAACAATGAAGATGAGCGTCTGGTAGCTTATGCTAAGTTGAATGATGAGAAGATCTTTTCGCACATTGTAAGTAAGGCATCACCGTTAGTAGATGAGTTTGAACAAGGGGCGCTAAGTGATTTTTACCAGAAGGTGAGGGATGCTATCCGGGAGGTTGATACAAAACATATTCTTTTCCTTGAGCATAATTTCTTTTGTAACATGGGAGTTCCCAGTACATTTCGTCTTCCAAAAGATAAAGAAGGACGCAATGATGCATTATGTGCTTATGCACCTCACGGTTATGATCTGGTAACAGATTCAAAGGCCTCAATGTCACAAGGATACGGACGACTGGATTTCATATTTAGCAGTATGTTCAAGAGAGGAAGCGAATTAAATATTCCCACTCTCGTAGGCGAATGGGGAGCCTTCTATATGGGAGGACAGTATAAAGCCCCCGCAATACATATTGCCAATCTGATTGAAAAAAGCAAAGCCGGGCAAACATATTGGGCTTTCTGGGAAGGAATTGATACACAGGATTATTTCAGATATGCTTTGAACCGTTATTATCCTATGGTTACCAACGGGCAATTATTGGATTATGAGAATAGTTATGAGAATAAAGTATTTAATTGTAATTGGATTGAAACAAGTAAGAATGTACCTACACGTATATATATCCCTGATATTTCAAGGATTGAAGATGAAACCAGTATTAAATTGAATCCCTCATCTGATTATTCAATAACCCCGATAAACAATACCAAAGCGGGATATTTGGATATACAACCAACCGGTGGGGAACGGCAATTAATACTCCCCGTTTT
>DAMCMT010000088.1:0-10673 GCA_032108265.1 Bacteroides sp. | reverse complement strand
ATCGCTGTATAAAAAAACAGGAGCCATAAATCTTTTAGATGAATGGCTCCTTTTTGCATTCTAAATTTAGTATATTTGCCATTCGAACGAAAAGAGTTCACGTTTTATGAAGCAAGTATACAGGAAAACTATAAATAATCTGACCAAACCTTTTACATACCTGAAGACCTACAGGGACAGAAGTTTCTTTGGTATTGGAATGTTTGTTTTTCTTATCCTGTTTCTTATACTTTTCAACCCATTTAATATTTACGATTGGTTAGGATACCTCATAAGCCTGTCACCATTAAAAAAACTCTCAGTACTTGGTCTTGTCTTGATTTGCGCTGGCCTGATAGGACTTTCGCAATACCTTCAGTACCGCTATTTTAGAAACAGAGAAATGAAGGTCTACCATGTGTTGGTAGGTTTTGGTTTCGATGTATTATTAGGAACACTTATTATCAGTTCCCTGTATGCAACACCCTCCGATTTCTTTTTTAAAGAATTTCTCGAGTCACTTCGAATCATCTGTCTTTCCTTGTCCCTGTGGTATATTATCGGACTGACGATACTGACACTCTACAACATCTCCAGGGAGAAAGAACAGATTCTTCTAAAGTCCGATGATACACCGGTGGTTCAGTACGATTGCATTAATATACTTGACGAGAACAACCAACTTCGGCTTTCCATAAAGCCCCGTGATTTGTTATACTTCGAATCCTCCGACAATTATATTACTGTTCACTACCATAAAAATAACCGTATAAGTAAAGAACTGGTAAGAAACTCGCTCAAAAATATCGAGCCGGATATGATTAAATACAATTGTATCCGCTGTCATCGTTCATATATAATAAATCTACTGAATGTATCTTCTATAAAAAAGAAGGGGCGGATGTACGAAATTAACATTGAAGGAACTACTACCACTATACCCATTTCGCGCGGTTATGTCGATGCTGTGAAAAAGTTGGTTGTTCACAGTTAATCATCTTGCCCATTCATCCCAAAATAGGTGCGTCTACCCCTGAAATTACTATTCTTTTCTTATTTCTCATACCTTCGAACCTGGATTTAAGACTTTAGGAAACATATATTATGCTTCCCTCGTATTAACTTCCAATCAACCAGAATGTTTAACATTATAATTTTTAAGAAGCTATGAAAAAAGTATTATTCTTATGTGTGTTATTGTCGTCTTTATCATTCATTGCTTGTGGAGATGATGATGATCCGAAGCCAGAATTAGATGTTGCAAAAGGAGAGGTACCATTTGAAGCCGCCGCCGGTGAAACAACCGTAAATGTTACTTCTAATACCGATTGGACTGCTACCTCCGACGCAACCGACTGGTGTACAGTAACGCCTCCTTCCGGCACAAACAATGGTACAATAACAATCAAGGTTACAGCTAATCCGGAAATGAGGGATAGATCTGCAACTGTAACAGTTAAATCGACTACGCTTGAAAAAAAGATAACGGTTAAGCAAGACCCCGCTTCACTAGAAGCTTTGTTGGTTGGGGAATGGGAGATTATCGACCAAACTCATCCGGAACCAGCTTTCGACGTTATGGAAGGCATAACATTCGAATTTAATGCGGATAAAACCGCTGTAGCGGTTATTGATAGAATACTTACTCCTGAACTCCCTGAAATCGGAACACTGGAAGGAACATGGAGTGTAAGCGGAATGGTATTAACATTCTCATCGGAAATAGTAGCAGGTCTACCTATAGCAATTACTTGTGAGATTGATAATATAAGTGCTGATGCTTTTACATGTACCATGAAAACAAGTATGCCGGGATTATTGCCTCCTGATGGACTTCCGATTGTTGTGGAAAAAGTGAAATAGAAATTCCTGGAACGAGGATGAGATGTAAGTGATATTACATTTCATCCTCTTTTATGGAAATTGTGCATATAAAGGCAACATTTAAAGATTAAATCAATTTCTTTTCGATAGCCATTTTTACCAGGATCATAGAGTTCTTAGCCCCAAGCTTCTGAATAAGGTTTTTACGGTAAGTTTTTATCGTTTCGATGCCTAAGAAAAGTTTTTCTCCCATCTCCTGGTTGCTATACCCATCAACAATAAGTTTTAGTATTTCCCGCTCTCTGGAAGATAACCAGACGGGCTTATCCGTATGTTCTTTCAGGAGAATATCAACCTCGTCGCAAAGAAAGACTTTGTTATTCATTACAGTTTCAATACCTGCAATAACCTCTTCCGACAAAGAATTTTTAAGTATGTATCCGGATGCTCCATTTGCCATAACGCGCTTTGCAATAGAATATTCATCGTGGGAGGTAAGAATTAATATTTTCATATCAGGATACTTCTGGTGAATCTCCATACAAAAATCAATGCCATTTCCATCCGGTAAACTAATATCAAGAAGTAATACATCCGTCGTTTGGCATGACAACAGTCTGCGACACTCTTCGAGTGAGTAAGAGACGCTTGTAACTTTTGCTATACCGGATTCATTGATGGAAGCGGCTAAACCCTCTACAAACATTCGATGGTCGTCAATAATATGTACGTTTATCATATTGATTCAATTTCTATGATGATTTCTGTTCCTTCGCCATACGCCGAACGGATGGTTATTTTTCCATTATTAGCCAGTACCCGTGTCCGGATATTTTCCAAACCTGTACCAGAGGTAACATGATCCGGGTCGAAACCTATCCCGTCGTCATCTACAGTCAAAGCTATTATTCCTTTTTCAATCAATAACTGGACATTTATATTAGATGCATTGGCATATTTAACGGCATTATTAATTAATTCGTACGCACAACGGTAAAGCATAACTTTCAAGCGAGAATCTAAGAGGCAGTCTTCTCCAAAAAACTGGAAATGAGTATTAGGTATGGCCCGGCAAAAATCTTCAAGCGATACCCTCAGGCCGGAATGCATAAGAGACTCCGGCATCAGGTGATGGGCTATACGGCGTAGTTCGATTATTGATTTATCCAACATTTTCATTGCTTTACTATATTGATTCTGGTCTTGTTCATTTAACGTGGCAGGATTAATTTCTTTCTCTAAATTAAGTTTTACTACAGATAACATACCGCCCAGTCCGTCGTGCAGATCGCGTGCCAGCCTCGAACGCTCTGCTGTTTCTCCATCCAGAATCGACTGGGTTGCAATGAATCGTTTTTCCTGTTCCAGTTGTTCGACTTTTCGACGGGTTATTTCTCGTTCCTGCTCTATAGTTTTTTGTTTTTGTAAATTCAATCTGTGCCGATAGAATAATACTCCCATAGACATAAATACAGCAAAGACTCCAGCTATAGCGAGCCATATATAAAGTTGTTTCTCTTTTTCCAAAGCCAGGATACGCATCTCTTTCTTTTCAGTTTCATACTTAACTTCTATGTCGATTAGCGTTTTTTGCAGGTTATTGTCAGCTTGTTTTTTTATTTCATTGGTGTATTTAAGAAAATAGGTAGATACTTTTTCTTTGTTTCCCAAAAACAAGTTGGCATGGGCAATATTGAATAATAAATCGGGTTTTGTTACAAAGTTCATAGAATCAAGTTGCAATGCTTTATATGCTGTCTCTTCGCTCTCTTTATATTGTTTCTTATTCCGGTAAATATCCGATATCAGTTTCCAGGTATTGCCCATTATTATAGGGTCGTTTGTCTTTTCGCCAACAACTATACTTTCGTGGGAGTATTGCATTGCTTTGTCATATTCTCCTGTAGTATTATAAATATTTGCCAGCCCCACCAGTCCTAATGCTTCAAAGACAGGATTATTATATGTTCTACTTAATTCCACTGTTTTAAGGTTATACTCCAGGGCTTTATCTACATCCCCTTTTTTCAAATATGCTCTTCCCAGTTCATAATACGGACTCATCATTAAACGTGGCTTATTGAGCTCATTTAATAGAGTTACCGACTGTTCAAAATAAAATATACCTTTATCCAGATTCTCTAACGCTATATGTATTATTCCTATATTTCCATACAATTGTGCACATCTCTCTTTGTTTCCAATACTTTCATATATTGACAGGGCTTTAATAAAGTATTCCTGCGCCTCAACATATTTGCCCTGCCGCCCGTAAAAAGCCCCTATACTCATACGTATTGAGCCTTCCTTTTCTTTGTTATTTGCTTTTATGGCAAGTTCAAGGGCTTTATCAAGGTAAGGCAATGCTTCCTCATTTTCTCCCATCGAAAAGTATGCAACACCTATACTTGCGTTAAGGCTTGCAGCAATATTATTATCTCTTTCTACAACGGTGAGGCCTTTTTCTGCATATTCAATCGCTCTTTTATAGTCGTTCCGGGAACCGTAATAAATAGCAATCTTATCGTACAATCTGGCTTGTTCTTCCTGTGTAAGATTCTTCCCTTTCAGTATATTTAAAAGGGAATCAACATTCTGTGTTTGACAAAAAAGACTATTTGAAAACAGGAATAAGAAATAAATAAGAACTATTTTCTTCATGACAGAAATATTATGAATACACTTCAAACTTAGTAAATTGATACATATACCGCTACCCTATAAGTGGGGTATTTTACATACTCACATAAAATACCCCACTTATAGGGTGGTTCCCAAAGTTAAACTCTGATTAGATTTGCAAGGTAACAAAAATAGGAAAACGAATCCGTAAATCTATAACTTAACTATATTGATTATGAAGAATATTTGGTTAATTGCTGCTATAAGTATGGTGTTAGGTATAACATCCTGCTCAAAAGATGACGATAAAGAGATAACTGTTTATACTGTTACCTTCGATACAGATGGTGGAAGTCCCGTTCCTGCTGCCCAAAGAATAGAATCCGGAAGCATTGTGTCTGCGCCCGCTACTAACCCCACTAAAACCGGCTATACCTTTATATATTGGTACCTGAATGATATTAATACTGCCTATAACTTTCAGGCGCCTGTAAATAATAATATCACCCTGTTTGCCAAGTGGCAGGAAGAAAAAACTGTTGAATACTGGCAGGTAACATGGGAATTGAATGGAGGCCAATGGCCATCAACTGATAATCATGCCACACAGGTTGCTAAAGGCGGAACCCTTGCCGAACCAAATGCACCTTCCAAATCGGGCAATACTTTCGAAGGTTGGTATAAGGAGACCGCCTTAACCAATAAAGTCAGCTTCCCTTACAATGTAAACAATGAAACGGCTAATATTACGATGTATGCCAAGTGGACGAGCAGCGAAGAACCGGGAGATGAAGACGACAAATATAAGATGTTTACCTCAATCGATGCACTGAAGTCATGGCTCGTTACTCAATCCGGCAATACAGTTTATAAAGTAGGATTGCAAGGAGTTAATCTCGACAACGGAAATAACTGGGGAGACTTGGGTATTTATATAAACGAAGCAAGAAAAAAAGTCGATCTCGACCTAAGTAAATGTACAAGCACAGCCATACCTGATGGATATCGTGAGCGCATCCCCAGGCCCGACCAGGTCATCGCTTATAAAACGTATGGTGTCTTTGTTGATTGCGACTATTTGATAACGATAAAGCTACCGGAAGGATTAAAAACAATTGGCGATTATGCTTTTTATGAGTCTGACAGACTCACTTCCGTTGCATTGCCCGAAGGGCTTACGGCCATTAAAACAAGGGCGTTTGACTCTTGCAGCCAACTCAGCACCATTACCTTACCCGCAGGATTAAAAGAAATTAAATACGGAGCATTTAGCGCCAATAAGTTTACATCTATTGACATACCGAGAAGTGTAAGCGATTTGGGTGCTTATGCCTTCGATTTTTGTAATGCTTTAACCTCTGTAACACTAAATGAAGGACTAAAGATTATAGGTACCGGCACATTCGAACACTGCGAATCGCTTGAATCTATCCGGATTCCGGCATCCGTTACTTCTATCGAGGGTAGTGCGTTCCAGAATTGCAAATCGCTTACCGAAATTATAATGCTATCTGCCACACCGCCATCCATGGGGGATCACGTATTCGGATATAGTGTTGCAAATTACACAATTAAAGTTCCCGCCGCCAGCTTAGATGCTTATAAAAAGGCCAATGGATGGAAAGATTATGCAGATAAGATAGTGGCAAATAACAATTGAGTATAAACCCTGATGAAACGAAATACTTAAAATACTATCCCGTTTATTTTGTACTTATAGGCTAAGTCACTAATTTTGTGATGACTACAAACTAATTGCACTCACACAAATGAAAAACGTCTATAGCTACCTTAAAGCCGCATTGCCACTGTTTATATGTATGTTATGTATTCATACCGCTATTGGAGCAGGTTTGCGGCAGTATACGGTGCGCGACGGACTTACAACTTCTACAGTTTCCACCGTATTCCAGGATGCTACCGGACTGATATGGCTGGGAACTAACGACGGGATAAATACATTCGACGGGCGTACCATCCGGAAATTACATACCGGAGATACGCCCGATCCATTTGAAGGGAGTACCGTGGTTAATATCTTCGAGAACGGAGATAAGCAATTGTGGGTTCTGGCGGATAAAGGTTTGTATCGTTTCAATCAATATACATTGGCTGTTGATACCTTTCCCGGTTTCAATTCCGAAGCACGGATAACCTATGACCAATCCGGCGAAATATATGCTGTTCGCGAAGATAATTTCATTTCCTGGTATCATTCCGGAGAAAATATATTCAAGAAAGTACCTGTCAGAAACCTGGCATTCGACAGTGTTATGGAACTCTTTATCGACCAGGAACACAACTTATGGGTTTTCACTGATGATGGAAATCATCGCTGTTTTTCCATTCACTATGAAGATGGCGAACTTCAACTGACATCTTTAAATAACTTCAGGCATAACGAACCATTGTTATGGTGCTTTTACGACAGTGGCTCAGTGTATTTTGTCGATGCCACCCTTACTATCTTTTCATATAACCTTACCAGCCGTACCAAGCATTACATTCAGGATATTCGCGAGGAAGTATTGAAGTACGGAGAAATATCTTCCATCATCCATCATCGTTCCGACTTCTTTGTCGGATTTGCCAACGGAGGATTACTTCGTATTAAGAGTGTACCCGACCAACCCAATAAATACCAACTGGAACATATACCCGTAAAAGCCGGAGTATTATCTCTTGCCACAGATAAATTTCAGGATATCGTGTGGATTGGAACCAGTGATGACGGCTTGTATATGTACTATAATGAACCAACTTCGCTGGATGCGGTACTCTCGGCTTCGCTTCCACAACCATTCCAGTCGGCAATAACATCGCTTTATCTGGATAACCAGCAAACTTTGTGGATAGGTACAGGTGGCGAAGGGGTAATCGCTATTCAAGATTATGACCCTACAAATGATGCAGCTATCCGTTCCGAACAATTTACTACTTCCAATAGTCTTCTGGGAAGTAATAAAACCCATGCTTTAGCTTCCAGTTGGAGGGGATTGATATGGATTGGCACCGAGAATGGACTTAATTATTATTCGCAAAACGAGAACCGCATAAGAAATATGCAGGTAGTGGCCGATGGTAAACCATTGAAGTTTATTCGCTCTGTGTGCGAAGTGAACGATACAACTTTATGGATTGGTACCACTGGCGAAGGGCTTGTAAAAATACGTTTGGGTGGAGCGGAAGATAATCCCATCGTAACTTCGGCACGCCGGTTTATGGTAGACGATGGTAGCCCGGAGAAGAATAATTTTACCGTTGCTTACCGTGAAAACGATAACATTGTTTGGTTTGGCAGCCAGAACGAGGGAGCATGGAAAGTAGACAGCCGGGCTGAAAAGATTGAAAACATAAGGCCGGGTAAAGTGGACGATTCGCCGCTGAATTCCGTTTACTCCATCTATAAAAACACGTCGGGTTATTGGTTTGGCACGGCCGACGGTTTAGTGAACCAGAATAATAACAGCCAAATGGTGTTCAACGAATCGAATGGTCTGCTGTGTAAACTCGTTAACGGCATAATCGAAGATAATACCGGCAACTTATGGCTTTCGACCGACCGGGGAATAATCCGTTTCAATATCGAGCGGCGTTCGCCTCAACTCTATAAGCAATCGGTAGAAAAAACAATAACCGATTTTATTCCCGGCGCTTATTACAAAGACCCGGCAAGCCATATGCTGCTGTTTGGTGGTTCTAATGGTTTTGTTACGGTGAATGAGAATGAATATACCCATGCCGACTTTTTGCCCGAAATCCATTTTACCGGGCTTAGTATATTCGGAAAGGAATATAATATCAATGAGTACCTGAAAGTAAAAAGAAATAAGGGTACCCTGCGTCTTACTCCCAGTCAGAATGTGTTTGCCGTATCTTTTGTTGCACACGATTATATTGACGGAGCCGATTATACTTATTTTTACCGTTTGGACGAACAAAGCGAAGACTGGATAGATAACGGAAGTTCCAATACCGCCTTATTCACTTACCTTTCTCCCGGAACATATACGCTCTCTACCCGTTACCGCAACAATGCTACGGGAAAAGAAAGCCCGATATTCCCTCTTAAAATACGCATTACCTCGCCCTGGTATCAAAGTTGGTGGGCTTATATTGGTTATTTGCTGTTGCTGGCTATTCTTATTTATATCGGACGGTTGGTGATGCATTGGCAGAACCGCCGTACGGAAGAGGTTATCACCGCCCGCCTTAACCGGCAGTTCCTCAACGAAACCAATAAGCAAAAGCTCGACTTCTTTGCCAGCATGGGCAATGAACTATATACTTCGCTCGCCCTTATCCTCAACCCGGCCCGGAAAATAATGTCATTACCCGAAACCGGAAGAGATGTACATACATATTCAAATGTAATCGAGCAGAACGCGCATTATCTTGAATGCTTTGTAAGGGATATGACCGAATTAAAACTCTTGGAAACCGACGAAAGGAAACTACAGGTGCAAACACTTCCTGTATCCGAACTGGCTGACTTCATTGCCGAAAGTTTCCTCGACAAAGCGGCTCTTAAAAATGCCGGATACAACATTCGCATCGATAGTAATATATATTGGAATACGGATAGTTACTGTTTGCGTAGTGTAATCAATACCTTGCTGTCGTACACCTTTGTACACCTTAATGCCGGCGGAAATGTATCCATTATTCTTTCCGCCAGCGATGATTATTTACAGATTATTATTTCGGGCCATAATATGGAAAGTTCCCAGGAACAGGTTGTCGACGAGTTAACCCGTCATACTGTTGTCGAAGCTATCGAACACCAAAGTGGCGAAGGTTTGTCTGTCCACAATCAGCTTACGCTTGGTATTTGCCACAATATGGTGCGCCTGCTGGGTGGTAAAGTTGAAGCAAGTGTTGCCGAAGAAGGTGGAATAACTTTTACCGTAAACCTGCCCCAGTTGCCGATAGAAGAGGAAGAAGTAACAACCGTTGATGATGAAAGACCTTTGATTACTTATACCCAGGTAGCCATACCTGCTATTGAAGAACATCCTAAAGACCCCTCACGCCTTACCATATTGGTATTGAGCGCCCATAATTCTATACATTGGCTGGTAGCCAGCCAACTGAATTCGCGGTACAATATCGAATTCTTATCCGAAGGCAGTTCTTTACTTGACGTAGTACGCGAAAACCGTATCGGATTAATCATTTCCGAAATAAACCTGCCCGATGCCGATGGCATCGAGCTATTATTACAATTGAAAGCAGACCCCGCTTATGCAACCATCCCATTCATATTATTAGCATCGGCCAATACAGCCGAAGAGAAACAACGGGCAACCGATTCGGGTGCCGAGTTATATATCAGTAAACCCTTCGATATGGACTTTATCGAGAAAGAAATCGACGGTATCCTGCAATACAAAGAATTACAAAACTATTATACCTCAGCATTGAGCCGTACCTTCGAACTGGGCGACGAACACTTTGCCGGTAGCGATGAGAAAAGTTTCTATGACCGGATGCTGACTATTATCGACCGTAACCTGAATAACCCGGTATTGTCCGTCGAACTGATATGCACAGAACTAGGTTGTAATTCCCAGGAGTTCTACAGCCGCCTGAAAGAAATAACCCGGAAAACGCCGAACGAAATTATCCGCGAATATCGCCTGAATACCGTAGAACTATTACTTGTATCGACCACGCTTCCGGTAGAGGAGATTATCGATAAAGCGGGATTTGCAAACCGGGGGAATTTCTTTAAACTCTTCTCGCAGAAATATGGAATGACTCCACGCAATTACCGTACACAAAACCAACGGAAGATTCGCGAAGCCTTGGAGAATAAATAAAAGAAACGGTACCCATGGGTTGGGGATATTTAGACCTTGGTTTACCGTAAGGGCACCTGTAAGGGTGCCCTGTTTTTTTGTATGGGTTGCTTGTCGGGTAAGTACTTATCAATCTCATAAATAACTAAACGTTGAAGTACTCTAAAAGTAGTTTACAACTTTTCCTGTTGATTTTTTTGGTATGACCCGACTTTAGGCGGCTCAAAGCTGCTTGGGATATACCTGTTTCTTGCGATAAAGTGTACATTGTTATACCTTTCCTATTTGCTAATTCCAAAATTCTTTCACCTAATTTCATTATATTAACGTATTTAAATACTTATTAGCTTGCATAAAACTTTTTAAAGTGTTTACTTTGCAATGTCGAAACGAAATAAATGTATTATATGTTTCGAAGTACAATTATTACTCTGCAAATATAATAAT
>DAMCMT010000087.1:340-19527 GCA_032108265.1 Bacteroides sp. | reverse complement strand
CCAATAACTCCTACCTGATGTTACGGAACTTCCCGGTACTGGAACGTTCGGGAGTAGACCTTTCGTTATGTGCAAAAAGCATGACCGACTTCTATGTTCAGGATTGTGCGATGCTTAACCCTGTAGATATGCTTATACAAGTAATGGAAGCCCAGGATGGCCTGGCGAACAGACCGTTGAAGCGTATCAGGGCAGTTGGTTTTAATGCGACTTATACGGATACGGGTAGTTATGTGCTGGATAGACTGGCTGAGCTGGCTAATGGTACGTATGTCGGACTTGATTCCAGTGGATTGGCTGGTGACGAGCCTTATCCGGTACTGGATGGTGAGTTGACTATTCATTCGAATGTTTATCAGGATTCTATTGATACGTTACAGGAAAGGTTTCCGAAGCTTAAATTGAATATTATCGGAGAAAGGTATGTGAGATTTAAGGATACAGCATTCCAGCAAATTTGTGCGGATAAGTATGGAGATGGTAGGGGAGTAACTCAAGCTCAATTGGATGCTGTAACCGGATTTGCCAAAGAATGGCTGTGGCGCAATGCCACTGTTAAAGATTTATCTGATCTCCACTTGCGTTTCAAGAATCTTATTGATATTTCTGGATCTTGTTTCAGGGAAGGTAATTTTGAAAAGATAACCGTTCCAAAGAGTGTTGAGAAGATTAGCCCATCTGCTTTTGAACATAATTTCCGATTGACTGAATTGGTATTTGAAGATCCGGATGGAAAATCATTACTTAAAAACATTAGTCATAATATTATTTATGATAATGAATCAATGCGAGTTCTTGTTTTACCAACGAATTTGCAAGAATGGACAAATTATACGACGAGAGGTACTAATATAAAGAAGTTATATTGTAAGGCCACTACGCCTCCCAAATTAGGACGCGGATGGGGTGATAATTATGATACGATTGATTTGTTTGTACCCAAAGGTTGTGCTTCATTGTATGCAGCAGCAGAACACTGGGATTATTTTAGATCCATAACTGAATATGACTTTGCTTTAAATCCAGATAATGTATATTAAAAATAAGTTGTAATAATGGACTGGTCTCTAATCACCTCCATTCTCTCAATCCTCTGTGGCTCCAGTACAGTGATGACTTTCATCCTGTACCGGAAGCAGCAGAGGCGCTTCAAAACAGCCGAAGCCTTTGAGAAAGAAGTAGATGCCCTAAAGAATACCGTCGAAACAATGCGGCAACAACTGCAATTTTACGACGGGCGGCTCACTGAGATGCAGAAACTGGTAGTTGGAAAGGATTTATATATCAGCCAGCTATCCCAGGAAAAGCATGTGTTGGAGATAAAAAACTCTAAGAATAAAAGTGCAATGAACAAGGCTTATAGTTGCGTACATTGCACTGATATCTCTCTTTGCCCGGTACTTATACAGCGGGCAGCTAATGAAGAAGCATATTTAAACGAACTCAACGAATCCAAATGAATACAGAAAAACTTCCCAGAGGTTTGCGGAACAACAATCCCGGGAATATACGGCTGAGTAATACAGTTTGGTTGGGAGAAATACGCCCGGGGAAAGATAAGCAATTCTGCCATTTCCGCTCGATGGCTTATGGATACCGGGCTTTATTGAAATTACTCCGGAACTATTCGAGGTTATACGGATGCGATACAATTCGTAGTATAATAACCCGGTGGGCACCACCTAATGAGAATCATACCGAAGCATATATCACTTATGTGTCCCGCGAAATGGGCAACATCTATGATGAAATGTATATCGTGGATATTGATAATAAAGAAGTGATGTGCAAACTTGCTGCTGCCATATCGTTTATGGAAAATGGCATACCAGCTAATATGGTAGATATTGAAACCGGATGGAAATTGTTGAAAGGATAAGTTATAAACGGGATAATGTTTTCTTAGAACTTTATCAGAAACCTATTAAATAGAAAGCCCTGCCTCAGTACGAGGCAGGGCTTTCTTATTGTATATAATTTAAAAGAATTATCTGATAATTCCCATAAAGTCTGAATTCGTAGCGAATTTAGAGAACTCTAAATCATTGGCAGCGCTTCTGGCCAATGAAGGATTCTTCTGTACAGCCTTTTTCAAGCTGCTGATAACAGTTGCCGAGTTATTGGTGCGGGCACCCAATACAGCAGTCAGATAATCTGTATATGCATCGGGATTAGCAATACCAGACAATGTAGTGTTAGCTTTGTTGTAGTCTTTAGCCAGAATCTGAGCCAAAGCAGCACTGTTGGTTTTTACATTACCAAATGAATTTACAGCACGCTGATACTGTCCCTGAGCGATATAAAGATTGCCAAGGGCTTCGTTCAGTTCGCTGGCGCCTGATGCTTTGCCTAAGTAAGATTCGGCAGCACTAACATCTCCTTTTTTCAGAGAAATAAGTCCCAGATTCATATTTACTTCCGGAGCATCTTTCAATGTTTGAGCTTTTCTCAGGAATGTTTCGGCTTTAGCCATATCACCAGCCTGATAAGCCAGCTTACCTAAGTTGTTATATGCGCGGTAGTCATTAGCAAACTGTTTGGTAGCTTGTGCGTAGATTGCTTCTTGTTTTGCACTGTTATCAGTCAAAGTAGCAGCATACAACAATTCTTCCATATTAAGCTGTGAAGGATTTCTGTCGGCCAGGTTTGAGATTTCTTCATCAGATTTACCAATGATTTCGTAGTTCAAAGTAAGTCTTGAACGTCTCAACTGTGGCAAGATGTCGGCAGCCAGGTTTTTGTAAACAGAAGAAATGTTTTTAATTTCCTGTTCTCTTTGTTCAGGATCTTTGTACATAGAAAGTACGCGAAGAATCAATTCCTTATCCTGGATATTGGATTTTGAAACCAGTTCCTGGAAGCCTTCCCAGTCCTGAGCAGTATATTTTGCATCTAAAGCAGCATCAACTTTTGCTCTTCTAAGCTGTTTGTTTACATAATCTTCGGTATTCTTTTCGCGGTTTTCGGCCAATTTGGTATTCAGACCCAGACCACCATCAGGAGAAGCGTATGCAGAGATTTCAATGTTGCTGATTTTTTTGTTTTCAGCAGCATCTACTTCGCTTACGGTTTTATGGAATTCTTTTACGTCAGCCGAATTCAGTTCGCTCGGACGAAGATTAGCCTGCTGAATAAGGAACATAATGTTTGCCTGCTGAGCTTCTTTGATGATACGTTGGAAATTATCCTCACCCGTTGCCGGATTAGCACTGTTCAGTGTTTGGCCCAGTAACTCGGATGTTGCAATAACACCATCTGCTATCTTTACCGGTGGTATAGAAACGGTTTTGTTTCCAATACGTGCATTGAACTCGAGGAATAACTCAGATTTAGCCATTTCGGGAACATAATCGAAAGATGCTTTCATGGTGTAATTACCACCCATCTTATTAGAAATAGTCTGTTCGTTTCCTTCTACTTTTTCTCCCTGGAATGTTGCGGATTGACCTTTAGCTTGTCCGCCTGCCCATCTGAGTACAGGGGTAACTTCGACAACAGCTTTCTTGTTGAAGTACTTTTCCGGAAATCTTCCGTTAATAGTTACGGGAACTTCTCCCGCTACAGCTTCCAAAACCTGCGGAGTAGTTGTAAAATAGTCCGAAGGTAGTTCTCCCATCTTGCTCCCGCATGATGAAAGGGCAATAATCATCGTTGCCAACAATGGTAAGTACAGTTTCTTGATCATGTTCTTTAATTTAAAGGTTTGTATTTTTTCTTTAGGTGTTTTTAAAGCCAATATTCATTAAATGCAAAGATATTCAATTTTACTTGAAAATGTTAATTCGGGCATTAAAAATATGCTAATTGTCGTTTTCTTTTTTGAAATAATTCCAGGTCAAGTATTTAAAATATGGGATTTGATTATTATGAAACTTTCAAGTTGCCTGTTTGATACTTTCAAAGCAACCGTTTGCTAGTACCAAACCACCTGTTTGCTAGTACCAAACGAACCATTTGCTAGTATCAAAAAATACTAATGAACACAGAGACACAGAGAACACGGAGTTTTATATTATTTTCGTCCCCGGTTATTCCGTGGGTGATGCTCAATAATTTCTGAGCGCAGGAAATTGCGGTCCATATGCATATATATTTCGGTGGTGGCTATAGACTCGTGCCCGAGCATTGCCTGTATGGCGCGAAGGTTGGCACCGCCCTCCAATAAATGTGTTGCAAATGAATGCCGGAAGGTATGAGGGCTGATGTTTTTCGTAATGCCTACGGCTTCGGCCAGTTCTTTAATTATATGGAAAACCATGATGCGCGATATGTTTTTCCCATTTCTACTAACGAAGAGATAATCTTCATACTCCGGTTTGATATTAATTTGGTTCCGGTCTATCATATAGAGCTCAATTTCCCTGATGGCTCGCGGCGATATGGGAACCAATCTCTGTTTACTCCCTTTTCCTTCTATTTTGATAAAACCTTCGTCCAGGTAAAGTTCGGATAACTTCAGGTTTGAGAGTTCAGAAACACGGAGGCCGCAACTGTATAGTGTTTCGAGCATTGCCCGGTTCCGTTGCCCATAAGCGGTACTAAGGTCTATGGAAGAAATCAATGTATCTATCTCGTCCAAATTAAGAACCTCGGGAAGTTTTAATCCTATTCTGGGATTTTCGAGCAGTTCAGATGGATCGGCCTCCAGATAGTCGGTTATAATAAGGAAATTAAAAAAAGACTTGATACCCGATATAATCCGCGCCTGCGAGCGGGCATGTATGCCGATATCGCGCAGTCCGGCTGCGAACCGATGAAGGTCGTCGAGTGTTACATCCTGTATGGAGACATTTTCGGATTGTAGAAATTTCAACAACTTATCCAGATCGCGCATATATGCATCCAGTGTATTTGCCGAGAAACCTTTTTCCAGTTTGATGTATTGACGGTACTTTTTTACAAGTAAGTTTGTTTCCATTATTTTTTCCTACCTTTGCAGCCTGAGATTTTTTATGTCAGGTAAAAGCATATATTGCTTTTACAAAGCAAAGATAAAATAAAGAATCTGGTTATGAAAAAGAGAATTGTAATAATGAACGGACCCAACCTGAATTTGTTGGGGAAGAGAGAGCCTTCGATTTACGGCGGACAGTCTTTTGAAGAATATCTGGAAATATTGCGGAGGCAATATCCGGATATGCAGATTGATTATTATCAATCCAACATAGAGGGAGAGCTTATAGATACTATTCAAAAGACAGGTTTTGATGCCGATGGCATTGTGTTCAATGCAGGTGCCTATACCCATACTTCGATTGCACTGAGAGATGCTATCCAGTCTGTAACTGCTCCGGTAATAGAGGTACATATCTCCAACGTTCACGCGCGCGAATCTATTCGGCATACTTCCATGATTGCTGCTGCCTGTAAAGGTGTTATCTGCGGATTCGGACTGAATTCATATCGCCTTGCCGTCGAGGCAATGCTTGCTATATAATTTTCAAAGGTTTTAATAATAAAGGTATTAGTTTTAAAGTATGAAAAAGCATACAAAGATTGTTGCAACCATCTCGGATAAGAGATGTGAGGTGGAGTTTCTGACCCGGCTGTATCATGAGGGAATGAACGTAGTTCGTATGAATACAGCTCATCTCGATAATGAAGGATTGGATAAAATTATAGGTAACACACGTTCCGTATCCAATGAAATAGCGATACTAATGGATACCAAAGGTCCTGAAGTACGCACCACAATAGCCGACGAACCCATCGATTTCAAAGCAGGAGCGATAGTAAAGGTTATTGGAAATCCTAACCAGAAGACCACACGCGATTGCATATGTGTGTCTTATCCGGATTTCGTGAAAGATGTACATGTTGGCGATGATATTCTTATCGACGATGGCGACCTTGATTTGCGTGTCGTAAAACAAGAGGCCGATTACCTGCTTTGCGAGGCTTTGAACGATGCAACACTCGGAAGCCGTAAAAGTGTGAATGTACCCGGTGTACGTATTAACCTTCCGTCGTTGACGGAGAAAGACAAAAAGAATATTCTGTACGCAATAGAAAAAGATATAGACTTCATTGCTCATTCTTTTGTTCGGAACAAGCAGGATGTACTCGATATCCAGGCCATTCTCGACGAGCATGGAAGCGATATACAGATAATTGCCAAAATTGAAAACCAGGAGGGCGTCGATAATATTGACGAGATACTTGAAGTAGCTTACGGTATCATGATTGCCCGTGGCGACCTGGGTATCGAAGTAGCTCAGGAAAAAATACCCGGTATACAGCGTGTGTTAATACGCAAATGTGTACTGGCTAAGAAACCGGTGATTGTAGCTACGCAGATGCTTCACACCATGATTAACAATCCCCGTCCGACTCGTGCCGAAGTAACCGATATTGCCAATGCTATTTACTACCGTACCGATGCATTGATGCTGAGTGGCGAAACTGCTTACGGCAAGTATCCGGTTGAGGCATTACGTACCATGGCACAGATTGCCGAAGAAGCCGAGGTTGATAAACTGGCCGAGAATGATATCCGTATCCCACTCGACCCGAACAGCCAGGATGTAACCGCATTCTTGGCCAAACAGGCGGTAAAAGCAACGGTGAAAATTAATATCCGTGCCATTATAACCGATAGCCACACCGGACGTACTGCCCGTAATGTTGCTGCTTTCCGTGGTCGTTATCCTGTTATGGCTATCTGTTACAAAGAAAAAACGATGCGTTTGCTGGCTCTTTCTTACGGCGTAATTCCTGTATTTCAGGAGGAAACGGAAAATGCACGGACATATTTTTTCCAGGCTTTGCATAAACTGCTGGAAACCGGACGTATTCTTCCCGAAGAACGTTATGCTTACCTGAGTGGTAGTTTTGGTGAAGGTGGAGGCACTACTTTCCTAGAAATAAACAGAGTGGATACGGTATTAGCTAACTCTAAAGATTATCTATTGCCGACTTTTACACAAAGATAAAAGTATTTACGATTTACTGACTTACGATTTACGATTGGAGTAAGTCAGTAATTCAATCGTAAATCGTAAATTTGTAAATCGTAAATACAGATGAACATTGACGAATATATCAGGCAACATATAGACCCGGAAAGTTCATACTTGCAGGATTTGTACCGCGACACACACGTCAGGCTGCTTAGACCGCGCATGGCTTCCGGACATTTGCAGGGTCGTATGCTCAAGATGTTTGTCAGCATGATTCGTCCGCGTAACATTCTGGAAATAGGTACATACAGCGGATATTCCGCTTTGTGCCTGGCCGAGGGATTAGAAGAAGGTGCTTTATTGCACACCTTTGAGATAAACGACGAACAGGAAGATTTTACAAGGCCGTGGTTAGAACAATCACCGTTCGCCGATAAAATCCGTTTCTATATTGGTGACGCGCTGCAACTGGTTCCGCAAATGGGTATAACTTTTGATATGGCTTTTATCGACGGAGATAAAAGAAAATATATGGAGTATTACGAGATGGTTCTTCGATATCTCTCACCGGGAGGTTATATCCTTGCGGATAATACCTTATGGGATGGGCACGTCCTGGAGGAACCACACCCCACCGACCGTCAAACCATCGGTATTAAAGAGTTTAATGACCATGTAGCTGCTGATGACCGGGTAGAGAAAGTAATTCTGCCGTTGCGAGACGGATTGACGATAATACGAAAAAGTAATGAGTTTTGAGTAGTGAGTAATGAGTTTTCCGTGCGGAATAACTATATTTATACACAAAACTTTTTAACGAACTCATTATTCAAAACTCATTACTCATAATTTATAAAAAAATGGAAACAACCAGACAGAATAAAATAGCTCGCCTGCTTCAAAAAGAACTGGGCGACATCTTCCTGCAACAAGCTAAATCCATGCCGGGTACCCTGGTGTCGGTCAGTGTTGTAAGGATTAGCCCCGACCTTAGTGTGGCACGGGCTTACCTCAGTATATTCCCTTCGGATAAGGGTGAAGAGCTGATTAAGAACATAAACGAAAACAGTAAATCTATCCGTTACGAATTAGGAACGCGGGTGCGCCATCAGTTGCGTATCATTCCCGAACTGAAATTCTTCCTGGACGATTCACTGGATTATCTGGAAAAGATTGATTCGCTGTTGAAGTGAACCTCGCTTATTACATAGCGCGCAGGTATCTCTTTTCGAAAAAGAAACACAATGCCATTAACATAATCTCCGCCATTTCCGTGTGCGGGGTTACCCTTGCTACGCTCGCGATGGTGTGTACTTTATCCGTATTTAATGGTTTTCAGGATATGGTAGCTGCCTATTTTACCGCCTTCGACCCCGAACTGAAAATTATTCCCGTAGAGGGTAAGGTATTCGATAGCAAAGACCCGCGTATTGTTCATATTTCAACCATGCCCGAGGTGGAAGTATTTACCCATTCGCTTGAAGAGCAGGCCATGGTTGAATACCAGGACAGGCATTCGATGGCTATTATAAAGGGGGTAGATGATAACTTTAATGAGTTGACGGATATTGAAACCATATTATATGGAGGCGGCAATTTTACACTTCATGATGAGGTAGTAGATTATGGCATTCTTGGTATAGAGCTTGTTTCTAAGCTGGGGACGGGTATCCGTTTTGTCGATCCACTAACCATTTATGCTCCGAAACGCGAGGGTAGGATAAACATGAGTAATCCGTCGGCTTCCTTTAAACCGGAATATTTATATTCGCCCGGCAGTGTGTTTATCGTCAACCAAGCCCGGTACGACAGCCAATATATCCTAACATCGTTGGCTTTCGCACGCAACCTGTTTAACTACGATACAGAAGTGTCGGCCATTGAGTTGAAACTGGCATCGAATGTTTCATCGGATTCTTTTAAGAAAGAACTTCAGGAATATCTGGGCGAGGACTTTCTGGTACAGAACCGCTACGAACAACAAATAAATACCTTACGGATTATGGATGTCGAGAAATTTGTATCCTACCTGTTCCTTGTATTCATACTCATTATTGTATCTTTTAATATTATAGGTTCCCTGTCTATGCTGATGCTGGATAAACGCGAAAACGTATCCACACTTCGTTCGCTTGGAGCCTCCAATCAACTTATTACCCGTATTTTCCTGTACGAAGGATGGATGATATCTTTCTTCGGTGCTATTGCCGGGATTGTTATCGGGGTAGCACTGTGTATTATACAACAGGAATTTGGACTGATTACTTTAGGACAGGCTGGTGGCAGCTTCCTGATTGATGCTTATCCGGTAAGTGTGCGGGTAGGAGATGTGTTACTGGTTTTCGGTACGGTACTGGTGGTTGGTTTCCTTTCGGTATGGTATCCGGTGCGGTATCTGAGTAAACGGTTGTTGTAAATCTAAATCTCCAGAGCAAAAAGTAAGTGTTCATAGTTAATTCATCCCATTTCGTTATCAGCTTATCAATGAATCCCCGATGGGGATTTGTTGTTATATAACCTATCTTTTCTATTGATATATATGCCCTCCGGGCACTGATTTTATTGCCCGGAGGGCATATATATCAATAGAAAAAGAGAGAATGCAGTACTCCTTAATCCCCCATGCGGGGATTAATGCCCGAACAAATTGATTCAATATAAATACGAATTAATTTTGAATATCTACTTAGCCAAATAATCTCCATAACAAATTAAGCAGATACTCTCTTCCTCATCTCTTCCTGCGAACATCCTAAACCTTGTTTAGCATGTTCTTCTCCCATTTCTACTCTTTCGATTAGTTCTTCCAGTAAATATTGACAAGGCATAGTTTCTCCTTTATTCCTGGTAGTACTTAACCGACGTGATATATACTGCATCGTTTCAGTTATTAACGAATCTGCATCATCCAGGAGCTGTATAGTATTTAACAACTCCTGTTTAGGGGTCAATTTATTAACTGCTTCCATAACTTCACTTTATGATAGGCTTAATTAAGATTAATGCGTATTGCCTAATTAATCCTAATTCCATAAAACGATTTGGTAGTCGTTACAAAAAGTGTATCTCTGTTCTTTCCACCTACCACAACCGATATAGGTCTTTCCTCCAACGTTATCCGTCGTATTTCACTACCATCGGGTGCATAAACATAAATATGTCCGTCGGCAATGTATAAATTCCCGGCATCGTCCGTTGCCCAGCTATACTGGCCTTGCGGGTGTGCCTCACGCATATTCGTCAGTCGGCCTGAAGCATCGACATCAAACTTCATGGTGGTTTTGTTGTTTTCGTTGGCTACATAGAAGGGTGCCCGCTGACCCGGAGTTACGGCAGATAGTGCCGCCGAACGCGAAAGGTCGTAAGTTTCGGGAATAATGGTTACACCATCCGGAGCAACAAAGCTATTTTCGGGCATACTGACAACTACTTTGTCGTAATCGCCACGCCAACGGCTCGAGGGATAATAGATGCGTTTCACACCGGTTATTTCGCTGGTAGGTTTACGAACAAGGGGTTTCATGGTTTCATCCGGATTATCCGGGTCGATGGAGTAACCCCAAGCAGCCCAACCACTATTACCCCAACCGCTATACATCGGGTTATCATCCGGCAGGCGGGGAACGGTTTCCTGTTCGCCGTTCACCATATATCCCGGTTGCGGGTCGTAACGGAAGATAACCAATAGATTGTCCTGAGTATCGGTAGCCAGTGTGAAAGGTTTCCACGGGTAATCAGTCAGCATGGATAGGGTATTGGTTTGTACATCCCATTTATATACTTTGCGGAGGCGGTTTTCGCCGAAATATACGTTTCCTTTGCTGTCTGTAGTGGCTCCGGCGGCAAATTCAAAACCTTCGCCCAGTTTATTTACCTGCCACAAACCGTTGTTTACAGTCCGGCGGCTCTTCTCTTTACCGGATATGTTGAGGCGCGCGAAATCCCATTCGTAAACGGGTATTTGTTTATTGACATCGTATACAGGTATCTCTATTACGGGTAGAATCTGGGTATAATTGTGCATGTTGCGGAATGCAATATTTTCACTGTTCCACAAGCGGATACCGAGTTCTTTCGGCAAATACGCGCGGATAACGCGGTACATCCATACGTTAATAAACGCCAGGTTGCTGCAATTGCTTATATCCATCATGATACAATCCGGGCCTTCCCTACCCTCTTCTTCGAACTGGAAAGCGTACATCTTCCAGTTGGATACGTTATCGAAGCGGGCTTCGTTACGTACGTGGTGTTCCAGAGACATGGCATAAACCCGTCCGGGTGTGCGGGTGTTGCTGACGTAGAAGCCACTGGATGCATAACTGCTGGCTGTCCAGATATCTTTAATTATACCTCCGCCGCCATTGGTAACCCAGAAACTCCAGTACTGGTTATCCCATGCCAAATCCATTCCCGAAGCCGTTACCGGAGAGGAAGGCGAACTGATACGTCGCACTCCCGGCTGAAATCCGCGCGAGGGTTGATTCGGGTCGGGCTTGCGCATGGTTCCATGTCCGCCTACGAACTTTACATCATTGACATACGACTTTTCGCCGGCCATCCATTTTAAACCCACCGCACGGTAGTTGTATGCACCGGTATTGATACCTATTCCGTTTAGAATATCATCGCCGCCAACAGAAGATTCTACTGCCGGTACCGGGGTACCGAAACCGCTGAAGACGGGTTCGCTTTCATTCAACACGAACTGGGTACCAAACGGGTGAAGTCCTATTAACCGGGTACCGGGAGCCATTTTAAGTGTTTCGGTCAGGCGGTACCAACCCTGGGGTACGTAGATGTTTTTATGTTTGGCAATAGCATCGGCAAATGCTTTGGTATCGTCTGTACTTCCATCGCCTTTAGCACCCAGGTCGCGGATATTCACCCAGGTATCCATAGCGGGGAGGGCGGGTATTTCGCGTATACGTTCGGGGAATCGTGCTATAGGCTCTATTTTACTAATGGTTTGGTAACGGGCAGGGGTATTCATGTTATCCATAATTAGCCCGTAAGTGAAGTCGCGTACAACATAGCTTTTATCCTTTACATCAACGGTTTTACCGCTTTGTGTAAACTGTACCAGCCGGGGGACGTTGCGGCAGTAAAGGTCTTCAAGGTTCAGTTGCGAGAAAGAGTTCTCTTCACGGCTGACAATGATAGCGGCTTTGGATATGTTTTCGAAATAAGAGCGTTCTATATGGAGACGGTCGACTGTGTTCTGTTGCATTTCAAAGGCTACCGGTACGTTCTTTACGTACATATTAATAATAGCAAATCCTACTTCGCGGGTCAGTATGGCGGCTTTGCGCTGACCTTCGAAGTATGTATCTACCATCATCATCGGCCAGCCGGGAGAGGTACGTCCGGAGGTGATACCATAATCACCGCCGATTATTTTAATGTTTTCTATTTCATTGCCTACGTCGTAAATACCGGCTTTGCCCTGTCCGGCATGGATAATGCAATGGCTGATAAAACTATGCTGAGCGAAGTGTGAGCGGATACCTATAGCATGGGGATTGCCTTTCTCAATACGCAGGTTAATATTGGAAAGGGCACTGTAAAATGTTCCCGCGCCGGCATCCTGGGGTTGACGGTCTTCTTCATAAGCACCGCTGATAAACCAGAACATATAATTCTGCTCGTTCTGGTAGCCGGGGGTATTGGCGCCGAGGATAAACTCGGGGCGGGTTTTACCATATCCAATCAGCCGGATAGCGTTCGGAATATGAATGGTACGGCTGACGCGGTATTTCCCCTCGGGAATAAAGAGAATACCGAAGTTCTTTTCTTTCTTTACCTGGTTTATTGCTGTTTGCAGGGCGTCGGAGACATCCATTTTACCATCCGCCCGGATGTTGTACTACTCGGGGGTAAAATAGAATGCTTCGGGGTCGTGCGGCCGTTGGGTGTATATGGATGAGTCGTTGTTGGCGAACGAACTATTTATCCATATAACGGCAAGCAAAAGTGTTACGATTCGTTTCATGATATTATTGGGTTACTATATTATTGAATACCTATTAAAACAACCTCAAAAAAAGAAACCGCATGGGTAGGGGCGGGGCTTGTGTCCGCCCCTTGTCGTTTATTTCAGGGCAGACACAAGGCCTGCCCCTACACCATGTGGCATACAAACCTATTATCTAACTCTCACACTAAAGAACCTGGAACGTCCGGTAATAAACAATGTATTACCATCTTTCCCACCAAACTGTATAGTCGACGGACGTTCGGGAACTTTTATAACACCTTTCTGATTGCCTTCCTTATCGAATATATAAATCTGTCCGTCGGCAACATATAAATTACCTTCCTTATCTACTGCCGAACCGAATTCTCCCCACTCTACAAAATATTCCATATTAGACAAAGTACCGTCGGCAGCCACATCCATTCGTACCATGCGGCGGTCGTAATCGTCCGAGGTGTAGAACTTCTTACCCGGAATAGCTTCGAGCATGGACGATGAACGGGCAACATCAAACTGGTTCGGGATGATTGTTTTCCCGTCGGGAGCGACGAAACACTTTTCGGGCTTGAACATGACAACCGTATTGAAGTCGTGGAAATCGCGCCATCTGTTCGATGGATACAGCGCTTTCGCTACGGTTTCGATTGAACCCATCGGAACCATTGGCAATGCCTGGATGGTTTCTTCCGGGTTATCGGGGTTGATAGAATAAACGCGGGTTTCGAATGAATCGTTTCCATATCCGGCAAAGGAAGTTCCTTTGGTATCGGGGTATCGGAAAGGTTTCTCCTGTTCTCCATTCACCAAATATCCCGGTTGCGGTTTGTAGCGGATGATAACCAATAAATTATCTTCCGTATCACAACCCAGCGACATGGGTTCCCACGGGAAATCGGCTACCAACGAAAGGGAATTTGTTTCGACCGACCATTTATACACGCGGCGCATCCGTTGCTCGGAGAAGTAAATATTGCCTTTGCTATCGCGGGTGATTCCTTCTACAAATTCAAAACCACGCGCAAGCTGGTTAACCGTGCCCGGCTCATTACTCAAAGGTATCTGCCGGGGCTCGTTACCCGAAACGACCATACGCTGCCATTCCCACGGACGTACTTCAATATCTTTATTGATATCGTACACAGGAATATCAGTAGTATATTTTATTTGCGAATAGTTGTGCATATTCAGGAACTCAATATCCCGGCAACCTTCCCACAAACGAACCGAGTTGTGGTAAGGCTCGTTCACGCGGATAACCCGGAACATATACAGGTTCGCAAACGTGATATCGTGGCAGTTCTCCATCTCGATGGGCTGACATTCGGTACTTTCGCGGCTTTCTTCTTCCAACTGGAAGCAGTAAACTTTCCAGTTTGATACGTTCTTGAAACGTGCTTCATTGCGTACGTGATGTTCCAGAGACATGGCATAAATGCGTCCCGCAGTACTGGTATTGTTTACATATAAACCGCTGGTTGCATACGTCGAGGCTGTCCACACATCTTTGATTGTACCCCCTCCGTTATTTGTTATCCAGAAACTCCAATACTGATTATCCCAGGCTAAGTCCATTCCCGAAGCTGCTACCGGATTGGTAGGCGAGCTGATACGGGCGGCTCTCGGACGCCATTGTTGTGGTTCCTGACCGGGAACGGGTTTACTCATGCCACCATGACCGCCTACAAACTTCACATCGTTCAGGTAAGAGTCGGCGCCAGCCATCCACTTCACACCTACAGCGCGGTAGTTTATACCGCCGGTGTTGATACCGATACCGTTGAAGATATTAGCTCCGCCAACGGAAGATTCGACCATTGCCTTCGGCGCGCCGAAGCCACTGAATGCGGGTGTACTTTCGGCCAGTCTGAATTGTGTACCGAACGGGTGCAGACCGATAAGGCGTGTATTGGGTTTCAGGCGTATGGTTTCGGTTATTTTATACCATCCCTGCGGCACATAAATATTATCGTACTTGTCGATAGCGGCTTGTATGGCTTTGGTATCATCGGTTTCATCATCTCCTTTTGCGCCGAGTTCGCGAAGATTCACCCACGTTTCCATAGCGGGCAATGCCGGAATATCACGAACCAGCACGGCAGATAGTTTGCCGATTGGCTCTACATCGGTAATCGTGCGGTATTCGGGCATGGCTACCATATCATCCAGTTGCAGGCCGTGATAGTAATTTTTTATGCGGTATATTTTGTGGCTTACAGGCGTTTCGGTATTGCTGCGGCTGTATTTGGCCAGTATCGGCGCATTGCTACATTCTACATTACGGAACGTAATCTGGTTGTTGCTGTTGTTCTCGTTGCTGACGCGTACGATGGGGCCTTTTACATTCTCGAACCGGCTGTTCTCTACAAACAGACGGTCGGCATAGTTAGGGTCGATATCGAATACGCAGGGAACGTTCTTTACCTGGATATTAACCATGGCAAGTCCGGATTCCTGACAGCGTAGAGCTGCCATACGTTGGCCTTCGAAATACGAGTCGACCATCATTACCTGCCAACCCGGTGAGGCTTTAGTGGTATAGATACCGTAATCGCCCCCGTAGAAAGCTACGTTTTCGAGTTCGTTTCCTACATCGAACAATCCCGCTTTACCTTTTCCGGTATATACGGCTACATGGCTGATAAAGCTATGTTGGGCAAAGTGGGTACGCAGGCCGACGGCGTGCGGATTACCGTCTTCAATACGCAGGTTGATGTTTGACATGGCGCTGTAAAAAGTACCTGCGTTCGCATCGCGGATAGGGCCGCCCGGCTCAACGACACCACTGGTAAACCAGAACATATAGCTGGCTTTGCCTTTATCGGAGGGCACTTCTTCCTGAAACCCGGGAGAGTTCTTTGCCAGTATAAACTCGGGACGGTTTTTCCCGTAGCCTATCAGTCGAACCGCGCCGGGTATGTAAATGGTTTTACTGATTTTATATTTTCCTTCCGGTATAAATAAGATACCAAAATTCTTTTCTTTCTTCACCTGATTGATGGCCAGTTGCAACATATCCGATACATCCATCTTTCCATCGGCTTTGATTGGGTAATTCTCCGGGGTAAAGTACATCGCCTCCGGATCGTCCGGACGCTGGGTGTACATGGACTTCAGGTCGACGGCGGCAAGCTGAACAGTAATCATCAAGCCGGCCAACAGGCAAATAACTTTTCTTATTTTATGCATCTTTTATTTTTTAATTTGTTTTCAGTACTATTGGGACAAGGGTTTTTATCCTAACGGGATAACGGTTTTATCCTAACGGGATAAGGGGTGTTATCCTAACGGGATAAGGGTGCTATCCTAACGGGATAACAGGGGTTATCCTAACGGGATAAGACCGTTATCCTACCGGGATAACAGACAACTCTTTTATCTCCTCTCTTTTTACGTGTTCCTAGCCGGGGGGTCTACCGGCAGATTGTAATCACGTTTCGTTGCAGACCCCCTCGGTTTCGCCCGTGGTGACGAAGTTAGTGTTTTTTTGCTTATTCCGGCTATCCTTTAGAAAGGGATAGTAACCAACGGACTGTAATTGTGCCGTATCGTACCCTGCCCGGATACACTTGCCAGCGCACCGATGCGGAAGAAGTAATTCTTGCCGGTGTATTTGAAAGAACTGGCATCCTTCTCCAAATCAATCGTCAGGGTATAAGTCTTCGACGGGTCAATGGCAATGGGTGTATCAAAATCTTCGGCATCTGTTCCGCTGGTTAACCCGAACCTGATGCTATGTCCTACCCACATATCCGAGAAGGCGAACAATTGTACGGAAGAGAGCTTCACCTCCTCCTTGCCTGCTTCGAGCGAGAAGGTGGCAGTCACCGTTTTACCATTCTTGGTAATACTCGGGTTCTTAACGCGAATATAGGGAGTAGCCTTAAAGTCTTTTGTATTCTTGCCTTTTTTTATAACTACATCTTTTTCTTCGAAAGAGTAGCAGTTGCCATTATCATAGAAGATATCGTAGGTTGCCGCGAAAATCATATCATTCTGGTACTCACCAGTATTTTTGATTCTCCATTCCTGTTTATCCTGACTTTTATAACCGTGTTCCCATACTTTCAGAACACATTCCTGGATATCCGTACCAATTAATTCTCCCGTTTGCGCGTCGAGAATCGAACCGTGGATTGAGGCGTTAGGGGCGTCGTAATTATCTATTTCGCAAGATGTAAACAGGAACAGACAACATGAAACTAATAATATTATTTTTTTCATAATCATTGAAGTATTTGCTGATATTAATAACCGGGGTTCTGAACCAAATCGTTTGTATTTGTACCCTGAATAGCTCTGTAGTAGTTCTGTGGTGAAAAAGTTCTCCCGTTCTGCAACTCATCACCGTGGAAGTTGGCGCGTACGAATATATACTTTGGAGTATCTTCGCGCAAATCAATCATGGGTACCAGCACCGATCGCATACCTGCGTCGAAATACTGGTGGTTCTCGCGACGGCGAATCATATCCCAGTAACGCTTGCTTTCGAAGGCAAGTTCTACGCGGCGTTCTTTCAATACATTTTCGAGCGTTAATGGTATGTTGTCTTTATGGGCTGCACGGTGGCGTATGGCATTCAGGTATCCGGCGGCTTTGGTGGCATCGCCTTTACCACTTTCGACTACAGCTTCGGCATAATTCAGGTAGATTTCGGCCAAACGGATATCAATATACGGCGTGGTAACCGAATTCCAGGCGCTCGATAAAGTTTTGAACTCTTCCATGTATTTACGTACAGAGAAACCTGAAGTGGTGAAGTTACCATTCTGACTGTTACCCAGTTCGGCAAAACCCGAGTAGGATGAAGCACCCTGACCTCCAAAACCATAATAGTCTTTACCATCTTTGCCTTTCGCTGTGGCATTACTGTAGATGTACACTTTGCCACTTTGGTCGATTAATCCTCCTTGCATAATAATCTTCGTACCGGCATAAGTAGCGCCCGGAACGATGATGCTAGCTTGCAAGCGGGCGTCTTTTCCTGCAAACGGGGAAGAAAGGTCGCCGTATTTTATATAAGGGTCGTTTGCGTTTATGTTGCCTTCAATCTGCACCCGGCTCACGTTCTGTTCAACCCCGTCGGCCCGGGTTCTGACAGGAGCGCTGTTGCCTGTACCGTCGTCGGTGTAATCTTCGTAAAGGTCGACCAAATCGGCTGTCGGACTAAAACGTCCGTAATGTAAAGCGCCCGGATTTACCTGCGAAGGAATATTATATAAACTCCAACTATGACCTTGGTTCGAATTGGTTGTACCATCTACATAACCGCGGGCCAGGATCACCTCTTCGTCGGGAGTGTTGAGGAACAGTTGTTGATAGTTATTGAGTGCTTCGGCTACAGTAGCCGGATTAGCTCCGTAAAGGGTCTTTCCCGAGTTGTTTATAATCTCTTCCGCGGCAGAGATACATTCGCCATAAAAATAACCGGCTTCGGATTTGTCGATACCAACCAACTTCTTTGTAACGGCATCACCGGCCAGCGGGGCCTTATCCCAGTATTTGGCTAAAGAAGCCGCAAACAATGCAGTACGCGATTTCATACCCAGAGCGGCCCATTTGGTGAATCGGTAACCATCTTTGGACGCAGGCAAGACTTTTGCGACTTCGCCAAATTCATTCACAATAAACTTCCAGGTATCCGACTCTGTATTACGGGGAACCCTCAATGCTAATGAGTCGCCGGGAACATAATCGCCATCCTGTACACGGTCGATGATAGGTACTCCGCCGTAGCGCTTTGCAAGTCCGTAATAAATATAAGCACGGGCAAAGCGAGCCTCGGCAATAAAACGTTCAGCATCATGTTCATTGATTATTCCTTTTTCGTTGGACGATTTTACTGTTTCGATAAAGATATTTATCTGGCGGTTGTCTTCGTATGCCGTATTCCAGTATTCGAAACCTTCTGTAATACCGCCGCCACCTTCGCTGCGGGCAGCCTCGTCAGTAAGAAAAGCAATGTTGCTGGCACCGCTTACGCCATCGTAATTACGTCTCTGATAACCGTTGTAGGGGCGGAAAACGAAATCTTCCATGGGTACATTTTTGTAAACATTGGCCAGTAGCGCCATCATTCCACCGTCAGTCTCAGTCAGCCTGTCGCCCGAAACCTTATCGAGCGGTTCCAAATTCAGAAAGCTATCGCAACCGGATAATCCTAAAAGTGCGCTGAGTATCCACACAGGCCATATCTTTTTATTCTTCATAATATCTGGGCATTAAAAATTAATATTTATACCTACGTTATAGGATTTCATCAACGGGTAAGCCAGGCTGGCGCCATAATCGCGTTCTTCGCGTTCGGGGTCGGC
>DAMCMT010000087.1:0-330 GCA_032108265.1 Bacteroides sp. | reverse complement strand
GAGTTGCACCAGGTGAAAAGATTGAAACCGTTGAGAAAGACGCGGCATTCACTGATACCGGCTTTGCGGGTCAGGGTTTTCGGCAAGGTATAACCTATTTCCACACTTTTCAAGCGTAGATATGTAGCATCGGGACTCCAGAAACTGATTGCGCCATCGCCCCAGTTGTTGCCATTATCTTTGGTGCCGGTAAAGTCGCGGCGTAAAGCCGGATACTTACCGGGTATCCATTGTGTAGCCGGATTGTACGGGTCGTCGTTGTTTCCGGCGGTATGGCAGCGATCCATATATTTCTTCATTAAAGTAGGATTCGTTTTCGAACCGTAACCG
>DAMCMT010000086.1:0-19560 GCA_032108265.1 Bacteroides sp. | reverse complement strand
ACTATATTTCAAATATTTCAAAGAACGATTGCGAGTTTTTAGTGGACACTAATGATAAAATATTATTAAAATTCACGGAAGTTGCGCCCGACACATATAAGGGATTGAAAAATGAAAAAACTACTTATCTATTCTATTACTTTATTTTTAATTTGGGGGTGTTCTGCCAGCAAAAAAGAATTATATAAAGAAATTGATGTGTTTGTTGAATCACTGGAAACAACTTATCAGAGTTATGGGATTGAAGGTTCCAAACATTCAGTCACAACAACAGATGGACTATATACCATAACACCAATAGGTAGACTGATTAATGTTAAAATTCAAAAGTATGTTAGCGATGACGAATATGAGAAATTAAGAAAAGACCTGGAAAAACATTACAGGAAAGATAGCAGGGTTAACGATGTATATATATCTAATGCAGGAACAATAATGATTGATTGCAGGAATTAGCTAATAAAATGAATATAAAGGAATTATTTTACTAATATATTTATAGTACATTTATTTATATGAGGGTGTGCTTAAGTGTTTTGGTAAAGTTTGCAGGTCATAAATTGTAAGTTTGCCGCATGGTTCAACCGGAACGGTTGTTAATCTTGGTAGCCCGTTGCTTTAGCATCGGGATGGAAAGGTATTACAAACAGATGGCATGCCGAAGGTATGCTATCTTGATAATAATCAATCCGTTGTCAACTATCGCGTACCTTCGGGACGCAACCTGATGGAGTTGCCTCACTTCTACCCGAAGCTAAAGCAACGGGCTACCAAGATTAACAACCGTTCCGGTTGCACCATGCGACAAACTTAAAATATGTAACTAACTTCAAGACCGCTTCGACTTTAGACACATTTAGCCTCTGTAAAAAGTGTATTACTCTATACTAAATTCGAATTGGTCATACGAATCTGTTCTCCACGCTTTATCAGCCGTAATGGGCGATACAGCAAATAGCGGAGAGAATGTCCGAACCTTAATTGTTTTCCCGTCGGGCATAAATTCCAGCACTCGTAACCATCCGTCTCCCCCGTTTCCATGCCAAAATCCGTCGGCAGTTTGGGCGTTAAACATCATTTGGGCAATATTCTTTCCCGAAGCGTTTTTATCCATACGGAAACTTACGTTATCCTGATAGGATGCAATCTCGCAAGCATGTCCGCAAACCAGCATCACTACGTTGGTGGATGGATAAAGCAATTTATCCCAGATTGCTTTGCCGTAATTGGCATCTGCGATTTTATAGCCTTCGCGCTCAATTACCGTATCATCACCATTCAGGTAAGAATGGGTAAGGATGATAACTTTGTGGTCTTTGTATTTAGCGAGGTTTATAAGTTTTACCGCCCAATCGAGTACGGCATCGCGGGGAGCAAATTCAATGGAAACAACCAGCAATTTGCCCCAGGTATCCGTATCGAACTCATAAGCCGCATTCTCTAATGTTGGTACACCATTTGAATCGGTTCCTACTGCTACCAGTGTTTTCCGCCAGCAAGAATTTCGTTCCGAAGGAAAATAATGTGGAAAACGGGTTAAGCGGTTTTCGGCTTTTTCATATCCGTAGTCGTGGTTACCAGTGCACAACACATACGGGGTTTTATTATCCAGTCTTTCAAATGCACGCGATGCGGCTTGCCACTGTTCTTCACTGGTCTGGTTGCCATTTACCCAGTCGGGGATACGGATTTCGTTTTGTTCAACTAAATCGCCGGTACAAAGAACAGTTTTAACACGGAGTCTTTCCAGGTTATTTGCTGTCCATGCTGTCATTAATTCGAATATTGGCTGATTTACATCGAACTTAATATAGCTTTGCGGGTCGGGCAAAACAATCATGGAGAATGAATTTGGATTACTTAACTCTACATGGACTGGTTGTTTTTGGGCAAATACATTACAAATGACCGTAAGGAAAAGGATAGTTATAAATTGTTTTTTCATAAGAAGTTTTACTAAGAGTTAGAATGATGTGGTCAAATTTACAAAAGAAACGATAATTTTCAAAGAAAAATAGGTTGGCAGGATTATACAAAATGCCCTGATTAAAATAATTATTGCAATCCTGCCAACCATAATTGATAAAAGGTTATTTAAGTAACCACATTATGTGGTTGGTATCATCTCTTCCATCCCATTGACGGTTGAGCGCATTTAAGAATTCATCCTTATTATAACTATTCTCCCGAGTAGGATAAAGATACCTCATCGGTATTTTAGTGTTATCCGTATTCCTGTTGGTATCCGGATTAATAGGCCATTCAGGATATTTTGTCCTGCGATATTCATAATACGCATCTCCATTCATGTGAAAATAACCTGCCAGATAGTTCTGTAACCATATTTGTTTCAGACGATCGGTTTCTGTTCCGTTTGTATTATATGCTGTTTTATCAGCTTGCAGATATGAATCAATATAAGCATCGGTTATTTCAACTCCATTGTAATATTCTGCCGGAACTGTAGCACGGACAAATTCAAATGATGCACGTATACCTTCTTCATAATATTCTTTGGCCGAGCCGGAAATCCAACCTCTTTCAGCAGCTTCGGCAAGAATAAAATTCATATTCGAATAGCCCAATGAAATACAAGGAACACCCACATAATCCAACCTGTAAACGTCATTCGGACGATTGTGCATATTATCGGCTATCTTTGCTTTCTCCACATCAAAAACACCGGCAACATCCAATCCGTTATAAGCCCGCCAGTCATTAGGTTTTAAAACCTCATTACCTTTGGGTACAAACTCAGGATCGGTCATTGCTTGAGCCGGAGCCAGGTAATAGAAAAGACGGTAGTCTTCAAATTCTTTCAGTGGATCAATAAGCATTGTGGTTCCCGCAAATACATTGATGCTCCTGGTTTCTGTTTGGTGGTAAGGATTCTTATGATCGTCTTTATCCATATATACTACCTGCAGGTTATCATCATTGCTTTCGAAAATATTCCCTGCTGATACTATTTGAGCAAAAGTTTCTTTTACTTTTAGTTCGGGAGTATCCTCGGCACGCTTTTGAAGAGACATCAACACTTTTAGCCGTAAAACATTGGTAGCCTTTCGCCATTGCTTTACATCACCACTATAATAAGGATCGCCTTCGAAATCGCGTGTGGCCTTTGCAAAGAATTCTTCTGCCTTTGCCAAATCATTCAAAATCCCAATAAATACATCTTTCTGAGCATCATATACAGGATATCTGTATTGATTAATATCCAATGCCTGCGAATAAGGTATATCGCCCAGGTTCATAGTTGTTTTATAAAAGCTCCATCCTTTGAGGTAATAGAACAAACCTGTATATGCATCTTCCTGTCCTTCGGGCGCCAGTTCAACCATCTTCTGGGCATTTGTAAGTTGCCTTATCCACCCAAAACCGGCATTACCAAGCTTATTATATTGTAAATCGTCGATTTGTTCGCCCCAGAACATACGTTTCACAAAGACATCACTCTTCCAATAGGAAGCTTCCTGCACCACATCAAGCAACAAACCTGTTGCCAGCATGGACGAACGCACCTGAGTCGTTGCATCAGGATTTGTATTCAAATCGTCGAATGATGAAGTACAACCCGACGTTATCAATATACTTGCCGTCAGAATTGTTAAAAATTTATTTTTTAATGGTTTCATACTTTATATATTGAGAAGGTTAGAAGTTTACTTTCAAGTTGACACCCATATAGCGTAACAAAGGTGAGTTGAGGTTTTCGTGACCAGAAGAATCACCTCCTCTATCCGGGTCGGCATATTTATAATCAAGTCCCCAATAGAATAAGTTTTGTGCGGTGAAACCTACCGAGGCACTTTTCATGGCTAATTTCTGACAAAGAGTACCCGGTAGTTCATAAGTTAAAGAAAGATTCCTGAGTTTGAAGAAAGTTTCGCGCAAATAATTCTGCCGGGCCGGACGATTGTGTGCGTCGTGGTACTTGCTGATGTAAGCTTCATAAGAAACCACTACATCATTGGGAGCAAACACGCGGGTATCTTCCAACACATTTCCATCTGTATCGTATTTAATATCTCCTGAAACTACTTTTACACCTTTGCCAATATAGGTTTGGTTACCATTCACCACTTCTTCATAACGGAATTTATTGTCCGATTTAATATGTGCTCCGGTATTCCAAAGCATCTGGTGAGTACGCGAATAAGAAATTCCACCTATACGTCCATCGAATGAGAAATCGAGTGTAAACTGTTTATAGCGCAAAGTATTGGTAATACCCCATATAAGGTCGGGAGTTGTGTTTCCTACTTTGGTTTCGAATTCCTGCCTTAACGGTATACCACCCCGGTGAACTATATTCCCATCAGGGTCGCGTTCCCAGTCTTTTACGGAGATCCAGTTCCAGTTCTCGCCTTTTTTTACCCAAGGTTTCTTAGTAGAGTATTCCGGGTCTATTTCCAGATATTCGTAACTGTCATGACCCCAGTTCGTCAGTATCTCCCAACTGAAATCGCGGGTTTTAATGGGTGTTCCTCCAACGGTAATTTCAAAACCTGTACGCTGGCGTTTCTCCTTAAAGTTAGTCTGTACAGTTTCGAATCCTGTGGCCTCACTTACCCCTCCTTTTATAATGAAGTCTGATTCGATTTTACGATAATAGGCAAAATCAAAATAGAGACGGTTTCCAAACAGGTTGGCTGCTGTACCCAACTCCCACATTGTAGATTTCTTTGGCCGTACAATTCCTCCGATTAAAGTTGGGGGGAAATATGCTGCCGTCATTCCGTCCCATTTATTGGTTTCTACGTTATATACATTGTTATTTTCATAAATACCGGCTGCTTCCTTGGTTGTTGTCCATGAGCCCCTTACTTTAAGGAAATCCCACCATTCGGGAAGTCTGATTATTTCAGATAATACAACGCTTCCGGATATGGAAGGATAGAAATAAGAACGTTCATCTTCGCGCAGCGTCGACGACCAGTCATTTCTTCCGGTAACATCGACGAAATAGGTACTAGCCCATGATGCAGATACTTTTCCATATAAACTGTTCACCTGTTTACGTTTAAATGCACTGGTTGCCTTTATCGGATCAATGGATGCATTCAATGAATAGAATTCCGGAATAGACAATCCTCCGGCTGTAGTGCTTTTCATATTATCGTTAGAGAAATAGTTTATATTACCACCTCCCAATACATTAAGATTGAACTTGCCCCATGTTTTATCGGCCATCAACATAGCATCACTATTCAAACTGAATTGAGTATCGCGGCTAACACCATAGAAACCTTTCTTATCCCATGCCTGATTGGCACTCATTGCATTACGCCATTCATTACGTTTGGAGTAAACATCAACCCCGCCGCGCACCATTGCCTTTAACCATGGAGTAATTTCGTAGCTACCGTTCAGCATGGCATTCATCAAATCAACATCATACGCATCGATAACTTCGTTAGCTTTAAACCATGGGTTATCATACCACGATTTATCGTACCAGTTCTGCATAATACCTTCTTGTCCTTTAATCCAATAGTTTTTGTAATCCCGGACATCATACTCGGAACCGCCCCAAATCACCATATCATAAATATAACTGGACGAATATTTACCAACACTACCTTCGTTGGACGATTTGCGTTTATTATACGAAGCCGATGCATCCATTTTAAACTTACCCCAGGACATTTCGCCTCCTACAAGGAAAGTAAATTTATTCAAATCCTGATTGGGGAATTGTCCTTTATCATATACATGGGTTAATGAAGCCCTGAACGACCCGTATTTACCTTGCTGGGTAATATTAACGTTATTATTTGTCACCATACTGAACTGAAGGAAGTTTTTGAAATTGTTTTTTCCTTTAGATGTCAGTTCCTGTTCAGTCCATTCGTAAGTGTACGGATCCCATAACCGGGCCGTGCGTCCGATATCGAGTTTATCTCCCCATACGTAGTCGTCGTTATATTTTCCACCATAACCACGGCTGTAAGAAGATTGTGTTTCCGGGAAAGCCAAATATCCTCCGAAGAACATGGTATTACTGTTTATCTGAATATTCAATCCTTCTTCTTTGGAGCCTTTCTTAGTAGTAATCATAATGGCGCCGGTACTTCCCTTGGCTCCATACAGCGCCGATGCTGTGGCGCCTTTCAATACATCAATCGATTCGATGTCATCGGCTGCAATAGCATTAATACCTACATTTTCGTAAGGAATACCATCTACAATAACCAATGGTGTTTGTCCACGTAATAACATACGTGGTTCCTGGTTGAATTCTGTACTATTCTGAATGTTTAATCCGGCAATTTTACCAGTCAGCCCGGTTGCAACATCTACCGATTTTGCCAACGGCAGTTTATCACCACTTACACGTTGTACAGCATATCCCAGCGCTTTTTCCTCCCTACGTATACCTAAGGCGGTTACCACAACTTCATCCAGTGCCTTTGCATCTTCTTTCATTTCAATATTGAATGATGTTCGGGTTCCAACAGATACTTCCTGGGTTAAATAACCGATAAATGATATAATCAATGTTGAATTGGCTGGCACAGTAAGGTTAAAACTACCATCGATACCGGTTATAGTACCATTGGTAGATCCTTTTTCCAGAATATTGGCACCGATAATTTCATCGCCGTGGGTATCTACAACTTTACCCGAGATTCTCAGGATATTTTGTTGCACTATTGCACTGGCAATCAGGTCTTTCTGAGAAAGTATAATGCTACGGTCAACTACTTTATAAGCGATATCTGTATTGCGAAACAATTCGTCGAGTATGGCAAAAACATTTTTGCCTTGCGCTTTAAGCGATACTTTCCGTGCCGTATCTACTTGTTTGTTATTATAGAAAAAACGGAACTCCGTTCTCTCTTCTATTTTATCCAAAGCCTCCTGTAGCGAGCGGTCGCGTACTTCCAGGGTCAGTACCGTCGACTGGCTGTAAGTTTCAGTAGCATGCATTACAGCGAATCCCAGACAGAGGATTATTGTACATAGTCTCATACGCAATGGTATTTTTTTTAAGGTAAGAAAAGGTAGACGCATCCACCTGAAAAGTTGGATACAATAATAATTTGTCATAAATTTGTAGTGAATTAAAGTTGAAAAAACTAAAGGCTACTGCTCGTCGCCAAACAAGCAGGCAGTTCTCGTTTCATACGGACAGATACGCCAATATCTTTCCGTATGTTTTTTTAAGCTGGTTTTCTTTTCTTCATAGGCATTTTAAATTAGTATTTAACAAAAGGTTATTAATAAAGCTCGACAACGGTTTTAGGAGTAAAATCGTCTGTCGGCACATTTTGTGCTTCAATTATATGATATTGGATTCCTGTTGATATATGGAAACCATTAAGAAATGTTGAAAGTTGCTGGCTGTTATCTTTGAACGTAAAGCTATTATCATAAAGTTTGCTGTTTTTTACGATAAATTCCACATTAAATCTCTTACTCAATACCTGTAACGCTTCATCCAACGGGGTATTCTTGAAAATTACATTTCCATCTTTCCAGGCTGTTTTAGTGGGTATAAAAGGTTTATCTAATTTAAATTCTGTTGTTTGCGAATTATAAACGAATTCCTCATCCGGTTTTAATATATGCGTTTGCTTATCGTTATACATAAGTTTCACTGAACCGGAAACGAGAATGGTTTTCACCTCGGCGGCATCTTTATATGCTTCTATATTGAATTCTGTACCCAAAACCTCTGCACTAAAATCGAAAGGTGTATGTACTATAAAAGGTTTCTCCGTATCCTTCTTTACTACAAAATAGGCCTCACCATCTACATACACTTCACGGGTATCACCGGTAAACCGGGAAGAATATTTCAGGGTCGACATGGAATTTATATATGCCATACTGCCATCAGGCAATAATACAGATGAATACATTCCCGGATTTGTTTTCAACTCAATGTCTTCTATTACATCTGGTTTCGAATAAAAATAGAACGTTGCCATTATGAAAGGAATAATCAGAATAGCAGCAATACGCTGGAACCAGGTTGTCCATACAATTCTTTTCCTGTTCTTTATCTTTTGGTTGACCTTCTCCAAAGCCATCCGCGAATCTATCCGGTTTACACGTTCAACTGCATTGGAGGCCAGAAAAAGATAATGTACGTCTTTGGCTATTTTTCTGTTTTCTTCCGATTCGTCCAACCATTGGTCTACCCTTTCCTTATCCTCCATACTAAGCAAACCCGCAAAGTAATCGAGCAGAATGGACTCATTAATATTGTTTATGTCGTTTTTATCATTCATTCTTTAACTGTGTTTTATATTATAACGCACGAGAAAAGAGACCTCCTAAACAAAAAATATACTATTTTTGCAAATAACTAACTTTTTTGCATCTAATGCTATACGACACAACTATATCCGACGATATTCTATTCCGAAATATCAGTAAGGGAGATAAGTATTCCTTCGATACTTTATTCCTTAAATATTATGGGATATTGTGCGCTTATGCGTCCGAGTTCGTGGGATTCGAAGACGGACAGGAAGTTGTACAGGATATTATGGTGTGGTTATGGGAAAACAGGGAAATGCCGATTATAGAATCTTTGCACAAAAGTTATCTGTATAAAGCCGTAAAAAGCAGATGTATTTCACTCATCCGGAAAAACGAATCCAAATACAAAGCTATTTATACCATTCATGAAAGTTTGAAAGAACAGGCAGAAGACCCGGATATTTATGTCGTTGAGGAATTAATTACAAATATTGAAAAGGCTTTAGCCGGATTACCGGATTCGTATCGGGAAGCTTTTGAACTGAACAGGTTTCAAAATATGACTTATAATGAAATAGCCACCCGCCTGGGTGTATCTTCCAAAACCATTGACTACCGCATACAACAAGCGCTGAAACTGTTGCGTAAAGAGCTGAAAGATTATTTACCACTGTTGTTTCTGGGAATATAATTATAATATGGACTTCTTATATCCAGAAAGTAAAGTTTTTCTATAGAGAAAAGGTAGTGTTTATTAACAATAAAGCTAATTCTTGTAATGTAAACACCCGGGTCCATAATATGTAAACACCCGGGTGTATACATTGTAAAGACCCGGGTGTATGCATTGTAAAGACCCGGGTGTTTACGTAGCAAGAATTAGCTTTATTGTTAATACATTTAGTGGAAACTCTAATAAAACACTCCGGATTCTTTATGAAGGAAGTCGAATTTCTTTGAAAAGCTTACCCGCTTCATCCAATATTCTTAGTTTTATACGTTGTACATCCACAGGTACTTTATTCTTGAGATTAGACTACATCCATATGGACTTTTTCAATACGTTGCTTTAAAATAGACAACCGGATAAGAAGGTAATAATTTAACATTACAACTATATCTGTCAGACGAGACAAAATTTGATGACGATAAAGTTTTAAAAACATATTATACATAATGTAACCACTAATTATCTTAAAAACCGTTATCAAACGGACACTTCCGGAATCTTTGGTATTATCTTTGTACTACACATAGAGAAACTAAACTAATTAAAATGCCAATATTGTATCCGGAAGAACATTTCTCCTGTTATAACTATGAAAAGGGGAAAAATGCAGCACTGGAAATATTACCAGTCGCCAAGGGAGGATTTATTGAGAGAGATCTTCATGAAACTCAAATTGTTTTTGTTATCCAAGGTAGCTTTATATTATCTTACGGAAAAATTGTTAACCAGGAAATTACAACAGGAAAAGTAATGCTTTTCCCGCCTGGAAGTCATGTACATGCCGAAGTAAAAGAGGATACGATTATTATTGTATGCCGCATAAAAGGTGTTGTACAGTTATGCGAATGCGTATCGATGGAACATATGTTTTCTTATGATGATACGGTTGTTGAAACCGGATTCCATATGCTCGATATAAACGATAAACTACAAAAGTTTATTGAGTTCCTGATTGAATGTGCCGAAGATGGGTTGCGTTGTGGTTATTATTTTGAGACCAAAATGAAGGAACTGTTTTTCCTTCTACGGGCTTATTATCCGAAAGAAGAGCTGAAAGCTTTTTTTTCTCCGCTACTTACCAATGATTCCTTGTTCATGAATATGATGTACAAGAATTTCCGTACCATCAAGAACTCTCAGGAGCTGAAGGGTTTAACCAGATATAGTGAATCGGGATTTAAAAAGCAATTCCAGCGTGTTTTCGGATTAGCTCCCTCTGTATGGCTAAGAAACCAGAAAGCATCTCTTATCTTTCATGATCTTAATTGCTCGGATTTAAGTATTAAGGAACTTGCAGATAAGTATGAATTTGCCTCACAATCCTCGTTTACAAGTTTCTGTCAAAATCAGTTTGGTAGAACACCCGGACAAATCCGTAACAAGAAAATTTAGTTTAACGCTACTTTAAAATGCAGAATTAAAAGAAGGGCAGAGTTTCACAACTCCGCCCTTTTTCGACTTTAGAATAGTGTCTTTAGTCTAGTTTATATATGAAGAAAATTTAGGGTTCGTTTTATTCGTTGCCATAGATAATTTGCTCTGTTATCCATGCCCACATATTTGCCATTAACTTATCCAGATCGCTGGTTACATTTCCGTTATTATTGCTCAATGCATTGCCTGTAAATAAATCTGCATCTCCATGATAAATAATTCGGCGGGTTTTATTAACACCAAGGAACATATGATTTGTATATCCGCTTCGGTCGCCGGTTATCAGTGGTGTTACAGATGCTGTTGGATAGTTTGAGCAATATCCGGCAGTACCATCTGCCCGTTTAAATGTTGCATTCTCGCCGATAATTCCAAACGGGCCATTGAAAAAGTCTTCCGAACCGGCCGAAGCCGCTGCTCGCTGGTAATTATTGGATACGGTAGATATTGAGCCAAAGTTCCATGTACCATCATCCGTTAATCTTTCGCGTAACTTTTTATTGGTAGCATCCGTATCGGTTCCTACAATCAGAACACGCCTGGGGCTGGCATTTAGCCATCTGAGCAAAATATCGGCAATTTCGTCAGATACGGAAACATTATACGGGAAATAAATGACATCTTGTCCATCGATAATACGTTGCATCTGTCCAAGGTTCGCTCCACTGGATACTCCGGGAGCTGTATTATCATTCGGAACCCGCATAAAGGCGAATCCGCCTATTTGAATCACTCCGCCAAGGGTTAATTGCTTGTCGAGAATAGCCCTCATAGCTACTCCATTGGCCGATGCCGTTGCCAAAGCTCCCAGGTCACCATGTGTTGCTACGGAAAGTACACGGAAAGACCGGTCGCTGTACATGGTTGTATTATCCTGAGTTACAGTGACATCAATCTGCCATTTTTCTACAGTAATACGTAGTTTACTTGTTTTTATTTCACCATTAAGGTTGTCATTGCGGGTACGAAATACAAGACGGGTTATTTTATCTGCATCGCTCCCATTTCTGCTGATCCAAACATCAAAATGTTCGTTACTTATTACCGAATTATAATCGGAGGTTTTATTGCCTACCGGATTATTTTCAGCATCGAGCCATTGAATCTGGTAAAGTAGTGTAGACTCTACTTCAAGGCTACGTTCACGGTTCTTCAGATATCGCAAAGATATTTCGCGGGAAGATATTCCGAAACGATGTTCATCGAAATAAATATCTGTCGAGAAATCTTCCCAGGTTTGTATTTCGACATTCATCGAACTGGCTATATTGCTTGCTGCCTCTTCGGGTGTACTCCAGCCTGACGACATTACCTTGCGTATATTAAATATATACCTGTGGTTTCGCAATACTTGTCCGAAAGGATGTCCATCTATTCCCGAATCAAAATCGACCCTATAGTATGTTATCTGCGGATCATCATTAAAACGGCCGCCGATTACTATGGTAGTAACCCCGGAAAGCTTCTCAATATTAGTTGTTGCAGCTTTCGACTCGGGTATATAAATCTGATTCACATTCTGAGCATCACCTTCTGTTGTCTGAAAGAACATCGGATCAGGTAATGATTGCGAATTTTCCGGAACAGACGGCGCTCCCACTTTTGGTGGATCAACAGAAGACAGTTCATTTGGTATTAACTGTATTTTATTACCGGCACGGTAAATATATACTTCCCTGAAATCAAATCCGGGGCTTTCGGCCACCAAATGTTTTTCAACATCTACCCGGGCCAAAGTACGTAATAACGTAACCTGTAATGTTTGATTCTGTACCGAAGCTGTTCCATCGGGAAGTAAAGTTTCGCCATACATCGGAAGGTTTCCCTCCCAACCTGATGCAGAAAAATTACTCTCCAACTGTCTGCGTACTTCTGATTCCGGTGTTCCCGGTGAAGGAGCAGATCCCAAAAACCCATGACGGGCGTTTACTAGAAGTATGAATTTCAATGGATTCCGGGATCCGCTCAATAAGATTCTAAACCTGGTCTGAAAATCGTTCGTAGCTGTTATTTCAGTTCCGTAGGAATAGTATTTATATATATATTCGTCGTTTGTGTATTCAAAAACCAGTACAGTCACATCCGAGATCATGGTTTCGGAAGCCGTTTGCGACCGGGTGAATTTCAGCGGAAGGGTTGGCCGGGGGGTATTCACCGATAGAATAACAGAAGCCTCGCCTCCCGGGTTTGGTAATACCGGAGTATCTATATAATCGTCTGTACAGCCAGTAATAAATAAGCTTGTAAGAAGAATTATCATAGACCACAAAGCATAAGAATGCCTTAATTTGTTATTCAAATAAATAATTTTCATCCTGTAAACAATCCTTTCACCATACGTACAGTTGCCTGTACAATTCCCCATCCGGGGTTAAAAAAACATCAGATTACCATTCAACATCCTGTACCAGTGAACCTTCCCAGTCGGCCACTTTTACTTGTAGATCCATAGAAACCTCATCGTTTGGAGTATTAGGTTCTTCACCACCCGAAGCCAGTTTCTTCAAACTTACATTCAAGGTATAAACTTTGTTACGTTGTATCCATGTACCATCTGCACTTCCTTCTATACCCATATTTTTATCATTGATCCGGAAAGGAAAATACATTGGTTTGCCATCGTAGAGTCCATATACTGTTAATAATGTCGATTTATCATCATCATTATTATTGGGGAATACATAGAAATAGTACTTGGGAGATAATTCTGTACCTTCAACATAGTCTGCTGGTAGAGAGTAAAACTGGTTCAGATATTCTTTGCTTACAATCCACGAGTTATCTTCTTCTTTATAAGACTCTATACCCTGCACATAACTTACATTACTAACATCTGTAACCATACCATTGCCCATAGGGATAGCCTTTTCGCGTGCTTCCTGTATACTGATACCACCCAGCGTAAATTTGCTGATGTCGACACCATTATCTGCCTGAACCAAAATTTTTCCAAGTTTTATTTTTGCTGTAAGCCTTCTTACTGTTACTGGAACATCAACAGGATCAGCATCGGTAGTCAAAACCACAGGATCCTGAGTTTCGCCACTCATAAATAAACCTTTGAAATTTGAACCTGCTAAAGCCTCGACCTGAGAATCAAGGTTAAGATAAGCATTGTTTAACTGATTATAATTAGCTATCCCTGAGAAAACACCTGAGGGTTCATTTACTAAAACCACTACTTTTTTAGAAGAAACAACGGATAAACCACCAATTGTTTTTTCAAGAGTTCCGGTAACAGTTTCTTTCAACTCAAGCGCTCCTGTTGAGTAATTAAAAACATATACCGTAAAATCTGTCACCTTATTTTCCTCCTGTTGGGTAGGTTCACCTTCAGCACGGGTCGAAGAGTTACCACTGCGAATAGATACTTTAATAGATCCCTTTTCCTCTAAATTAACTTCTGGCGTGTTTAGGTCATTGCTGCATCCGGCAGCCATCATTCCAAGGGTCAAAAACCCTAAGAGTAAACTTTTTTTCATCATTTCAATCTTTTTTTCTACAAAAATTTTACTTCGCTTTATCGCGTCGATCTAAATCAATGCAAAATTATATCAAGTGTCGGAAGAAACTGTTTCGCTAAAAGTCACTAATTTATATCATTCAGCTACTTTTGCCCCTTTTATGGCCGATTTAAAGAAATTTATGATTTAAAAAAGTGGTAAAAACGGCTATATTATTGCCAAAAATCAAGAAGTAGAGTAGAAATTGTATCTGGTTGCTGCATATGAATGAAATAACCAGAGTTGTTATTCATTGGTTTATATTGTCCCTTGGGAAATAACCGGGCGAGAGTATTTTTTGTCTCCTGATCTCCCGGTTCCGTCTCTAATATAAGTACCGGAATATCCGTCGGATTGTCCTTTAATATATTATATGTATCGATACCACCTGTTATACGGGCTTCTTTATGAAAAAACTGCCAGGCATCCCAGGCATTTACCATTTCCTGTAATTTATGGCAAACCGTATCCGGAGGATTTCCTGTTTTGAGTAACAGGTTATCCATATATACAGCTTTTAATTCTTCGGGCGGAGTAGCACTTATTAGTGATATTTGATTATCCCTATGTGCCGATTCTTCAGCATCCATGGGTTCGGACGGACCTTTCGTTTTTGTAATTTGCCCGTTTATCATCACTGCACTGCATACCCGTTCGGGATAAGATGCCAGCATATCGGCTACAATATTACCCCCCATGGCAAAGCCTACCAGATGAGCTTTCTTTATATCAAGAGCATGCATCAGGCAGGCAAGGTCGTCGGCATGGGTAAATTGTATATATTCGACCTGAGCTGTTGATGCCCCATAGCCCCGAAGGTCGTACCTGACGACCCGATAATTATTTGCTAATTCCCTGAATTGTGCATCCCACATCTGACGCGTAAAGGGGTGGTCGTGAATAAGTATAACAGTATCTCCCTGCCCCAGCATTTCATAATAAAGAGAACCGAAACTTACTTCAATATATCCCTGACTGAGAGAAAGGGAAGCATCCACATCCGGAATAATAGGAAGAGGTCCTCTTTTTTGGGCAAAGAGGGCCTGCATAATTAATAGTAGTATAATAAATGTACTCGTCCGGTACATGGATTTATTAATTTAAAAACTATTCAGCACTTTACGGCCTTCGTTCACCATTTCCGATGCATTGGTAATGGTCAGATTGTCAGGAACGAATTTACCGACAGCTTTATTCAGTTTGTCGAGTTTACCCTTTTGGCCTTTAGCCGTGAACTCTTCGCGAAGAATGCGTATTTTCTCTGCATCCTGAACTCCTTCGACTAAACGTTCGAAGCGGATACTACTGCGACCGGGATATACAATATATGTATCGCCTGCCGCCCAGGTACGAAAACGCGAGTCGCGAAGCGGATCCAGCGTCCAGGCATTATATGTCCAGCGAAGATAACCGTCGTAATCGCCGGCAATAGCGTGCCACATAGTCCATGTAGCTTCGGCAGGCGTTGAAAATGTAAATACATTAGGATAAGGCTCGCTGCAACATGTATATACTTTGGTTATTTTTCCGGCTTTCCGGCGAGCTTCAAGAACATCGGCAGGAACATGCTGCATATATGCCAAAGTTAATTCATACATCTGTGGCTCTAATTCAGGGAAATAGTGTACCTGTCCGGAAATCTTGTACTGAGAGTCGGCACGGAAAATAAGTTCGAATGCATTTTTCATTGCTTCTTTTCCGCGTTCATCGATCGAAATGGTAGTTATATCGAACCAGCCTTTCTGACGCAGATGAGTAGCAAAATCTTTCAGGAATGGTAACCAGTAGTTTTCGTAAGCGGAATCGCCCGGTTTGGCATCAACAAACCGCACACTGTTGGATGCCACATCGTAATAATCGAAACTCAATGCCCAGGGTATAAGGGTGAAACAGTTGATTTGTTGGTCGATACCCAAGCTCATCATAAACTCAATCCATTTATCGAATACGCTATAATCGTATTCCCAACTACCGTCGATATTTTTCTTTTTCATCACCATGCTGTCGAAAGCATCTTGTGTTTGTCCAGCCCATGCTCTGTGCATAATGGTGGCGGTTATTACCTTTTGTCCGACATCAGCCAGTCGCTTGTATAGCGGGCGCATAATATCGAAATGCTCTTTGCTCCACAAAGGCACATCATACTGGCGGGCTACAGCATATGGGTTTTGCCATAGGTCAAGATGGAATTTCCAGTCTTTCGCTGCAGGTAGCGTATGATTAAGCACATCTACTTCCATTTGCAGGGTGAGCGGAGAAAGCTCGTCGGCGGTAACAGTCAAAGTTCCTTTGTATTTTCCGGCCATAACATCCTGAGGTACCCAGATATTTACCCATACAGGCTGGGTGACTCTTTCGAGCAAATCCATTTTCACTTTTATATCAAGTATATCAGCTACAACAGAAGAGTCCCATTCTGTTTTGTCGGCACGGTGTCCACATCCACCGGTTTTCTCTTTGTTCAATTCGTCAGTCATTACATACCGTACAAAACTAGGATTAACAGCCGAAGCAGGTATTATACTAGAGCCATTTTTAAGATCGGAAACTTTTACCGTTACATTTTTCAAGGCTTTGTTCGTCCAAAGAACAGCCTGTGCATTTACACGTTCGCCTTTCCATGCACGGGTACTCCATTTTGTTCCGGTAATAGCCTTCGGAATACTCAGTTTCTGGTAACGGGTATCAATGTTTCCCCATTGCAATTGAACGGAAGATTTCTGGTTGTTCCAAACTTCTTTGGAATCGTGTGGTTTAGTGTCGGTTAATTCTACGAAATCTGCTTCGGGGCACGTTTTTTCCTGTGCCTGTATACTTAGTGGTAAAGCCACAACCAGACACAAAGATAAAAGAAGGTTTTTTCTCATGATGTTACATCGGGTTAATTAATAAATTACTGCGTTTTTTTCACCGCATAAAGATATAGTTTTTTTCGTTTGTGTCAAACCACCATATAAACAAAACTCATCCACGGTTGTTATAGAGACAGAAATAACACTAATATTTCTCTATTTAAACAATAGCAATTTATACATTTTTATTTACTAATTAAATCATATCAATTATGGGAATGGGAATTTTATGGTCAATTATTATTGGCATATTAGCCGGTGCAATAGCCGGTTGGATTATGAAAGGCAGTGGCTTCGGTATCATCATGAACCTTATCGTAGGTTTAGTAGGTAGCGTACTGGGTGGCTGGATTTATACGCTTCTGGGATTTTCAACATCAAGTATTCTTGGTTCATTACTCATGTCGGTAATCGGAGCCGTAGTTTTACTCTGGATTGTATCTCTGTTCCGAAGGAGCGCTTGACAATATCTTTAAATCAGCAGAGCCATGGACTTATATTCAGGATTACCTTATTGGATTGCCAAAAATCCTCTCTACAATTATTTCAACCCGTTACTATCCGATTTTAATACGGATGTAATGATTATCGGTACAGGCATAACCGGTGCATTGGTTGCCCACGAGTTTTGCGAAGCCGGGATTAAGTGTGCTATGATAGACCGACAGAGTGTATCTTCGGGAAGTTCGATAGCCAGCACTGCCTTGCTTCAATACGAAATCGATACTCCACTGGTTGATTTATCGGAGAAAATCGGAGAAGAACAGGCAGCACTTGCTTATGCTTCGTGCCTGCAATCCATTGAAGACATCGAAAATGTATTTAAGTCTATAGATTATAATCCTGAATTCGAAAGGGTTCCCAGTGTATTTTATGCCAGTAATCGTAGTGGTGCACAACTTCTTCAGAAAGAATATGTAATGAGGGAAAAGCATAGTTTACCGGCCAATTTCCTGAATAAACGGGAGTTAGAAGAAAAATACGGTATAAAGGCACGGTGCGCCCTGGAAAATAAATCTTCTGCACAAATGGATCCGTATGCAGGTGCAACACACCTGATACAACATGCTATGGGTAAACACTCTATGCTGGTGTTTACCCATACCAAGGTTGAACGGTGCGAAGAAATTCCGGGAGGATACTTATTAGTAACCGACAATGGAAATATTATACAGTGCAAGTATGTTGTAATCGCGGCCGGTTTCGAAGCAGGACGATTCCTACCCGAACAGGTTATGCAGCTTACTTCTACTTATGCCATCATCTCACAACCTGTTGAACAAAAATATATATGGCCGGGCAAAAGCCTTATCTGGGAAACCCGTGAACCATATTTATATATTCGTACAGTGAACGGAAATCGTATTCTCGTTGGTGGAGAAGATATTGAATACAAAGATCCGGTCGTTCGAGACAAACTATTGCGCCGAAAAGTAAAGAAACTGGAAAATAAATTTATGAAACTTTTCCCGGATATACCTTTCGTTACTGAAATGACATGGTGCGGCACTTTCAGCTCCACCGAAGACGGTCTTCCGTTTATCGGAACCTGGCCGGGTAAAGACTATATGCTCTATGCTTTGGGATACGGTGGCAACGGTATTACCTTTAGTATGATAGCTGCACAAGTGCTTACAAATAAAATAAAAGGCACACCAGACAAACGCGAAAAGATATTCGGCTTTGAGCGAATGAAGAAATAAATAAAACGTGCTTACAACATCCCGGGACATTACCTGCAACGTGCCGGGACGTTACCTGTAATCTCCCGGGACGTTACCTGCAACCTTCCGGGATACTATTTCAAATATAATATATCACCTTCAACATACTCTTCTTTTGTTAATAATTTAATAAAAACTTAATTATTTTAAATAAAACGGTTTTTATCTCTTTTTTAGTCGTAATTTGCCCATTATTTATATCAATTACAAATAATTATGAAGAAAATAGTTTTACTCCGTCATGGAGAAAGTACATGGAATCAGGAAAATCGTTTCACCGGATGGACAGACGTTGACTTAACTGAAAAGGGTGTTGCCGAAGCCATTAAAGCAGGCGATTTATTAAAGGAAAAAGGCTTTCAGTTTGAAATAGCTTATACTTCTTACCTGAAAAGGGCTGTAAAAACGCTTAATTGCGTTCTCGACCGCATGAATCTGGATTGGATACCGGTTGAAAAGAACTGGCGCCTTAACGAAAAGCATTATGGCAACCTTCAGGGATTGAACAAAGCTGAAACTGCTGAGAAATATGGTGACGAGCAAGTACTTATCTGGCGCAGAAGTTATGATATTGCTCCCGGCGCACTGGCCGAAGACGACCCACGAAATCCACGTCATGAAATCCGTTACAAGGACGTACCTGATAGCGAACTTCCACGTACAGAATCGCTGAAAGATACAGTAGAACGAATACTTCCCTACTGGAAAGAAACGATCTTCCCAAACCTGGAAACAGCAGATCAGATTCTGGTTGCAGCGCATGGTAATAGCCTCAGGGGAATCATTAAATACCTCAAAAACATATCAAACGAAGAAATAGTACATCTGAATCTTCCTACTGCAGTACCGTATGTATTTGAGTTCGATGATAATATGCAATTGGCTAATGACTACTTCCTGGGCGATCCCGAAGAAATCAGAAAATTGATGGAGGCGGTTGCTAATCAGGGAAAGAAGAAATAATGAGGTGTTAGAGGAGGTAAAAGAGGAGGTAAAAGAGAAGTTATAGAGGAGTTGAGTAAATGTTAAGAGACTACTCTACTCCTCGAGACTGTAATTTAAACTGTGTCAGTAAAGAATAAATTATTAACTTTACTAAC
>DAMCMT010000085.1:0-20163 GCA_032108265.1 Bacteroides sp. | reverse complement strand
CCTGATATTTTAAAGTGAAAGCAGAACGCTGACACAGTTTAATTTACACTACCGGACTGCCTACTACTCAATAATAAACAATAGTCCCCGTCAATGCTTGATATATAGTTATCAATAAAGATAAGCATATAAGAAAGCATCGACAGGAACAGTTCTTGCCTATCACCCCGAGTAGTTGAAATTGTCCAGATTCCAATGCAAGGTAATATTTGAACGTCCTTTCGGTACTAATTATGTCTTTTCCGGTTTATCACCGGAATTGCCACAAAGTTAGAAAAAGCGTTTCAAATGGCAAGAACTTTGTTTATTAAAAGGTTAAGCAGTCATAAGTAGTAAGTAGTTCTTCCTGTCTCAATCCTAAATATATTTTAGTTATAGAAACCGATGAATGATTAAATAACTCCATGAGTTTTATTAATGCCATTTCTGCATTCTCGGAATTCTGATTATAAACCTGTCTTCCGAATGTCTTTCTCAGAGAATGACAGCTAAAGTTATTAATTTTCAGTTTATACTTTGATTTAATCTCTTTAAGAACAACATTAATACGCTGTATTGAGTAAACTGTTCCCATTTGACTAACCAAAATAGGAGAATTATCTCCAATCGGGTTTATATGCCTGTAACAATCTGCAATATGTTTCTTTAATTGTGAATTGATTCGGATAGTACGATTCTTACCTGTTTTCTTTTCCTGTATGGTGAACTCATTTACATTTAAAATCTGATACCACCTTAAAGCAAGAATATCACTTATTCTTAAACCCCAAAAGCAACCGATAGCAATTAATAAACTCATTTTATAATTCTTATCTCTATATAGATTCCGAATTAAGTTCATAGCATCATTCCATTCTAAGAAATCCGCTGTTGTTGTACTGTATTTTAAACTCATGATTATATTCAGTTTTATAGGTTTAAATATGAAAGTGAATACTTTTATATATCCGAATTTGAAACGGATATGTAACTTGCTGATTATTAGCATTGCATTCACTTTCTATATTAGTGATTACTTTTTATTATGTTTGCCTGAAACATAATCTTCCCATTGTCTTTGTCTTACCTCTTTGATTACACATTTAATAGCTATACCAAAAGGTGGACAAATGCAGAAAACAATCACACATAATATACACAATACAGCTAAATGAATTTTATATCCCATGATTTAATGATTAAATAAGTGACTGGTCAGCAAATGAAAAATAACTCTCTGTTGTTACAATTAAATGGTCTAACAACTGTATGTTAATTGTTTTACAGGCCTCATAGACAGCAGCAGTTAATTTTTTATCCTGTTCGCTTGCTGTAGGTTTACCGCCAGAGGGATGATTATGCGAAATTGCAATAGATGTGCTATTCGTTAACAGTGCTATCTGCAATATTTGTCTCACATCACAATATGTACCGTCAATTCCACCCTCTGATAAGTGATGCACACCTAATACCTTATTAGCCTTGTTTAATAAAACTAATTTCATAGTCTCTTTGTATTCTAGTAAATTAGTATCATATACTTTCATCAGTAGGTTGTATAAATCCCTCGAAGAGTAGATTTGATAACGTTCTGATGCTTTAACCTTTGGTGAGTATTTTACAGATACCTCACACACTTTAAATTTTTCCATTATTTCTCCCATGATTGCGTAGATTTAATTAGTTTTTATTTACAACTACCGGGCGGGTTCATGAGAGTTGTGAAGTCCTGTTTACGTAGTATTTATTGAATTATGCTTAGCACTAATCTGTAAAAATCACTTTTATATATAGTTTAAGCCACAAATGTTAGGGGAAGGGTATTTTTCAAAGTGGCTATATATAATCATAGAGTGAATTTTGAACTTATTTTTTAAATCGGATATTTTTGTGGTTTTGGTGCTGAACTCATTTACTTATCAAAAAGTAAATAAACAAAAAAAGCCCACTAAAAAGCAGGCTCTCATTGAATTATGTATTTATCCTCTTGTTTGTTTGAGTTTCTTCTCAGGATGTTTCTTTTGGTAGGTATCTAATATGTAATAGGTTAAATTTCTCTTTATGTCAACTTTGGTGAATGTTAATAATTCATCTATCAAATCACAGATTTTTTCCGGACTTGGTTCAGGTAACTTAATCTCTCTCCTTGAATTCATACCTATGCTAACTTTCTTAGGTCGGCATCTTTTTATCAGCGATACCATTTCAACTAAATCGAAATCCATTATAGGTTCAGCTGTAACGTAGGGAGTAATATCTAATGCAGCAATCTTTTCCATTGCCACCGCTCTCTCTTCCGGCCGGGGCGTATTTCCCATAAATTTGCTATCATAACGATTTGTTTCGATGGTAGTGCATAATATTGAATCTTTAATCAGAGGATGCTCTGCAAACTTCAAAAACCGTTCGGGGTCTTTAGTTTGAAAAAAATACTTATTAGCTTCATTGCCTTTCCTCTGGTTATCAGCATAAAGGTGGTCTAATGTTTTTATGATTTCTTCTTCGGCAATATCTTTTGCAAACATATCTCCTCCGCTGCCCACAAAGATAGTATTATGTTTACCTAAATTTGTATATAATTCACGGTTATCTAATTTTTTCACTTTACCACCGTAACCTTTCCTATAACAATAAGGGCATTTATGAATACAACTTCCGGTAATAAAATCAATAGTATGTGATACAAATCTATACATGTTTCCTGTACTTGTTCTTAATGCCATAATTTTTTCTATTAAATAATTTTGAACCTAATAATCTCGTAATGGTCAACACTTGTTCCTTTTACCTTTGGTGTACTTTTAATAGTCTCACACCATTTGTCCAGATGTGTTGCTTTAGCTTTTGCAGGTATATCTAAAGAATCATAAATCTGTTGAAGTTTTTCTCTTATATATTCCCCGGGCATCGGTTTTAGCATCGGGAACTCTTTCTTTAACAATGCAATTATCTTCGCATCATTTGTAGTATTCCAGCTTTTTACAATATTCCTCCTGATATTAGTAATATTGTATTTTAATGCTCTTACCTTTTCAATTCCTAAAATATCATAGGCTTGTTTTATCATAGGTTTCTCCTGTTCAATAGTTCTTTTCCTGTCTTCCGTATTGCCTATGATGAATATAAGAGAGTTTTCTTCTTTCAACTTCACATATTCTTCAAAAACATCTTCAAAAGAAATCTTCACTTTACTATTTTTTTTCAGTTTATCAGACGGGTATATCATAGGAACTTGCGATAGATGTGTGAAGCCTTTGCGTTGATATTCCTTTACTAGCTGAATTCGGGAATTATATATATGATTTTTAATCTTGAAATTCATAATATCTAATTTAAGTAAATTCTTATCCAGCTTTAACTTATCAGCTTCCACTTTCACATATTTGACATCATTGCTTTTGGCCGTATCTCTTTTGTATAATTCAATAACCTTTTTACGGTTAATATCGGACATAGCGTTTATCTCATCAACAAATGATTCTGTTTCTTTCATTGTTTTATTGGTAACTTGAGTAAATTCCTCCAAGGTAGATGCACCATTGTATCTTGTTTCGGTAAAAATGTGCCAGATAATATCTTTGTATTTAGTATCTCTTATACGACCACAGATTTGAATTACTAATGTTGAAATGTCTAATAAAGTATGTACTCTATTCTTATCACTAACAATGAATATCCGGCCATTTTCATCATATACATCGCAACCCTCAAAGTTACCACCTGTATAAAAATTTATAACTTTGGCAGGTTCAATCGCTTCCTGTATTTTATAAGCGTCACCAAGTTTTGCTTGGTTAGTCTTTCGTCCTTTACCCGGATTCTTGTTTTTTGAACATACAATCTTTACTTGGTCGGGAGTTAATTTGGCCATATCTATACATTGCTTTATAAATTCAACACTGTTCACGAAAAAATGCAGATTTCCGAAAGATAAGCCATTAATTGCATCATGTATATATTCACAGGCTGATTTTACCGGATAGTTCGTAGGAACTGACACAAGATTTACACTTGTTGTATTTGGCCATTCGATTCGTTGCACAGGCAAATCTTTAATCTCTTCTAACATAAATTCTTCTTCAATCGGTGTGGCTGTCATGTATGTAACCTCTTTAAATTGCCGGGATAACCTCAAGACATCCGCTATCGCTCTATTTCTAAAGATATAACTGTTAAAACAAACATGCCATTCGTCTATTAAGGAGAAAAACTCATTAAATACATCTATTCCGACACTAGTAAGAAGTTCAATCAATCTCCGGTAGCTGTCCATGGTAACACAGAACTTTCGGTCTCCTTTTTTAGTTTTCCGGTAATACTCAATTATCTCTTCATTTGTTGCAGGCTTTAAACCTGAATCATCTTCTGGGTTGATACCATATATTGCCATGAATGGCTTTATCGGTTTCTTCTTCAAATCTTCGGTTTGTGCTTCTATAATTGCCTGCGCTTGTTTATTCTTAATAAGGCTAACATAAGGCATTACAATAATAGTATCAACATCGTTTGTGAGTGCTAAGTCTGTACCCCCACATCCTGTACTTCCTTTATCTTCTAAACAATTTACATGTAATCTATTCATGAATTCACTTAAGTAGCGTGCGCCGGGTGGTGCTTTGATTGGTTCTTTCTCAATCATAGTAGAAAATTTTGAAATTTATAAATGAATAAATCTCTAAAATGGTGTTCCGGAAAAATATTGATTCTTTCTTTATAAGGGTTTTACTCTGTTCGGAATCATAAAATCCGGAATCGGAATCTGAGAAAATCGGAAGAATCTGGGAAAGTTGAGAGAATCTTTTTATATAAGGGAATTTCTGGTTTCGGAATTATAAAATCCGGAAATGTAGATAAAATAATAAGGATGCGTTTTACTCATCCTCGGTTTGTTGTCATCAAAAATTCGGAATATATCTATATATAGGGTCTTTAAATCTGATAGAAGTTTGAAAACCAGAGGATTCTCGAAACAAAATTAAAAATGTTCTTCCCCATTGTTTGTATTACAAAGATACAAAATAAATATAACTTTACAAACTGGGGGTGTATACTAATTCCGGATAGCGGTCAATCCTTACTCCGTCTGCTAATTTGGCAGTGAAACTCTTTCTTGTGTCATCTTTATAGACCGGAAAACTAGGCTTGGTGTCATTATTAGTCATAAAAATGAAGTTTTGTCACTATTATAGTTCATAATTGCTTAGAAATTATGCGCTTGCGATAAAATTTTTGGCAAATTATTAGCAATTATAAAAAATGTCTGCCAAAAACACTTTGTTACAGATTTTGGCATAGTTTATGTAAATAGTTATATGTTGTGCATAACTGAGGAAAAGGGACAGCTTTTATGTCCGACCAGTGCCCGATTCCGAGACAAGATTACATTATTCGATGTGTTGGACGTTAGAAACGGAGAATAAGTGGGGCGACCTCCCTAGATTGGCAAACATCTTATTTCATTAATTATGAGTACAGATGTTCAAACAAATGGTGTTGTTAAAGTAGCAGATGCTGCAAGTGGTGAAAACGTTGTAGAGAGAACAACAGTAAATAAAACGCAGAAAACTAAGGACAAAAAAGTTAAAACCTCTTTTGAACTTACGTTGGAGAAAGCAAGGTCTATTTATAGAACTCAAATCGATAGAAGTCCTGAGACAAAGAAAGCTGCTATCAAACAGGCAATAGGGAAATTGAAAGGAGTTGAATATACTTTGGAAAATTTTTTGCCGGAGTTTCTTAAAAAGATTTATCGTTTACTGGATAGCATACGGTTCAGAAAGGATTGTGAAAGTTTAGGTATGGATGTAACGTCAGTTGCTGAGCATGTAGCTTTTACAGGATTAAAAAGAACTTACGACGTTTTGGATAATGGATTGAGAAGTGAATTCTTTAATCATCTTTCAGAAATGAAAGAGCCGATATTCACTCTCGAAGAACTTCAACCGTACGATACAGAAAATTTGTTGTCCGGCCAGCAGCAAATATTAGGTAACGGTCAAGTCCCAGGAACACCAAGAAATAATGCCGAATAAGATTTAAAATTTTACCCTCCTTAGCTGCTGTTGACTAAGGAGGGTTTTGTTTTTACAGTAAATTTTTCATTGCTTCATCAATTTGTTCATTACCAAAGCTATCTAGGTATACCTGAGTTACTTTCTCTGAACTGTGACCAAGTGATTGGCTAATAATTGCAGTAGAAACACCGCTAAATTTAAGCTGCGATGCATAAGTATGTCTGGCCACATAGCTAGAAATGGGTGTTGTAATCCCTGTAAGTCTCCCTAACTCCTTGAGTTGCTTATTAACCTTTTGTGTTACCTTATGGATGCGGTTATACTTCTGCAACTCTGTCCGGTGTACATTCCTGTTAAGTATTGGAAATATGTAATCAGTAGGAGAGCCTGACGGATTACTATACTTAGCAATGATTTCCTCGGCCATGGGCATCAATTTACAGTTAATCTCCTTACCTGTTTTGCTTCTTACATACTGTACTCTTCCATTATTTATATTGCAATATTGCAGATTTGCTATATCACAAATGTTAATGCCTGCTGTGAAGTATGTAAACAAAAATACATCCCGTGCAAAATCTAAGTAGTGGGTGGTTGCTTTAGATAACTTTAATGCTATAATCTTATCTAATTCACCTTTGGATATTGCCCGTTTACGGGTAGGTGTCCATAGCTTACCAACTTTAAATTTAACAAACGGATTATTTTTTGGAACAAATAGTTCTTCCAATAAAGCCTTATTATATACTGCTTTTAAAACAGCAAACCTAGTGGCAATGCTGTTATCCTTATTACCTTTCTGTCTTAAGAATAACTCAAAGTCATTCAGGAAAATAAGGTCAATTTCATCCAGCCGGATGTTTGAAGTACGAAACTGTTCAATGAGTGACCGAGTTGCTTTGTACTTCGATGCAGTGGTGAATTTGCCTAATGATTAAAACCGATTGATTTCTCTTGTAAAGCAATTACTGAGTGTACAATTTACTTTTCGGTTGTTAGTTTCAATAATGTTCTCTAATGTAACCTGAATATCCAAAATTTCAAGTTTACGCATCTTCTTTTTGTATTCAATTAACTTTGTATCTAGCTGATACTGAATACTATTATCGTATGATACATCCTCCTTTACCCTTTGATTATCGAAATCCCATTTATCGATATCAATACTCAGTCCTGTACTTACATATCGAATCTTTCTATTTAGGGTAAACCGGAAGTGTATTGGTGCGGTGTTATTTTTGTTTCTTTTTTCTTTTCGACAAACAACGTTTATGCTGATACTCATAGTGTTACGTTATTTGCAGAAGTATAACTAAACCTGTTTACCCCTATGAAAAACGGGTAAACAAACGGGTAAACAAATACCCTAAAAACATCCTAAAACCCCTTTATTCTGACCTAAAACGAAGAGTATATACAAAAAGAAAACCCCGATAACCTATTGATTGTCAGGGTTTTACTTTGTGATCCGCCTGGGGCTCGAACCCAGGACCCCATCCTTAAAAGGGATGTGCTCTACCTGCTGAGCTAGCGAATCAAACCTTCGTGCCGTTAAGCGGGTGCAAAGGTACGAGTATTTATTAAATATCCAAAAATATTCCGATGTTTTTCATATCTTTGCTGCACTTATCACATTACACATTATTTATATATGGCTGACGATAAAAAAATCATTTTCTCAATGGTGGGAGTGAGCAAAGCTTTCCAACCTAATAAATTTGTACTTAAAGATATTTACCTGTCTTTCTTTTATGGAGCGAAAATCGGTATTATCGGTTTGAACGGTTCCGGGAAATCAACTTTGCTGAAGATTATTGCAGGTCTTGAAAAATCATATCAGGGTGAAGTAGTATTCTCTCCTGGCTATACAGTTGGCTATTTGGAGCAGGAACCGAAGCTGGATGATACCAAAACCGTGAAAGAAGTGGTTATGGAGGGTGTTCAACCCATTGTGGATACATTGGCAGAATATGAAGCGATAAACCTGAAATTTGGTGAATCGGAGTACTACGAGGACGCTGATAAGATGGATAAACTTTTTGCCCGTCAGGCTGAACTTCAGGATATTATAGATGCAACCGATGCATGGAACCTGGACAGCAAACTGGAACGAGCTATGGATGCTTTACGTTGTCCACCGGAAGACCAGTTGATTAAAAACCTTTCAGGAGGAGAGCGTCGCCGGGTAGCCCTTTGCCGTTTGCTTCTGCAAAAGCCGGATATCCTTTTGCTTGACGAACCTACCAACCATCTGGATGCCGAATCTATCGACTGGCTTGAACAACATCTGCAGCAATATGAAGGTACAGTTATCGCTGTAACCCACGACCGTTATTTCCTCGACCATGTTGCAGGATGGATACTTGAACTGGACCGTGGAGAAGGTATTCCATGGAAAGGAAACTACTCTTCCTGGCTGGAACAGAAGACCAAACGTATGGAAATGGAAGAAAAAACCGTCAGCAAACGCCGGAAGACATTGGAACGCGAACTTGAATGGGTACGTATGGCACCCAAAGCCCGTCATGCAAAAGGTAAGGCCCGTTTGAATTCTTATGATAAATTGCTAAATGAAGATGTAAAGGCAAAAGAAGAGAAATTGGAAATCTTCATTCCGAATGGCCCGAGACTAGGTAATAAAGTTATCGAGGCTATCCATGTAGCCAAAGCATATGGAGATAAATTGCTATTCGATGACCTCAATTTTATGCTTCCGCCTAACGGTATTGTAGGAGTAATCGGCCCTAATGGAGCAGGAAAAACTACTCTTTTCCGCCTGATTATGGGATTGGAAAAAGTAGATAAGGGTGAATTTGAAGTAGGAGAAACTGTAAAAGTAGCCTATGTTGACCAGCAACACTCGGATATTGACCCTGAAAAAAGTGTTTATCAGGTTATATCTGGTGGTAACGAATTGATCCGAATGGGTGGACGCGATATCAATGCACGTGCTTACTTGTCACGCTTCAATTTCTCAGGTGGCGACCAGGAAAAACTTTGTGGTGTCCTTTCGGGTGGAGAACGTAATCGTTTGCATCTGGCAATGGCACTGAAAGAAGAAGGCAATGTTCTTTTGTTGGACGAACCTACCAATGATATCGACGTAAATACACTTCGCGCTTTGGAAGAAGGTTTGGAAGAGTTTGCTGGGTGTGCCGTTGTTATCTCGCATGACCGTTGGTTCCTCGACAGAATTTGTACGCATATCCTTGCTTTTGAAGGAGATTCGAATGTATTCTACTTCGAAGGTTCCTACTCGGAATACGAAGAGAATAAGATGAAACGTCTTGGCAATGAAGAACCCCAGCGTGTACGGTATCGTAAATTAATGACAGATTAATTATAACCACATAGACTATAAATTAGAATGTCCGGAAATACAATGTTCCCGGACATTCCTTTTTTTTAGTATAATCTCCATTATAATAAATCTCCGATACACATCAGCTTCTTTTTTCAAAATTTTCCCGGTCGATGGCTTAACTTCTTACTTTCGTTCGGTTATTAGTTTGCGGCGAATAACGCAGAAAAGACGCTATTTTAGCGCTGTCCTTTATTTTCGCGATATTTATCCAGTTTATCGATGTATGAAGAACACAGGTCAGCAAACAATCCTACATATTCTTCTTTTGTGTGGTTGGAATCCTGTAGTTTCCGGTTCAGCTTGGAAAGTTCATCATTGAGGGTTTTCAGGCTAAGTCGGTTCTTCCGTACATGCTGCTGGATGGAGTAATAATCCCGGCTACTAGTAAAAATATTTTATAGCGTCGAAAAGACCTGTTATTTATAAAAATGAAAAACAGCTATTCTGTTTACAAGAGTATATACTTTTAGGGTACAAAACTATATACTCTTGTGATGCAAAAGTATATACTCTTATAGTATAAAACTATATACTCTTGGAGCGTAAAAGTATATACTCTGATAAGCAAAAGTATATACCCTTGCAGAATACCCTGAATATTACGTCAAACAAGCCTTTTAAGGCAAATTGTCCGTATGGAAATTATTTAAACAATACCACCATGAGAAAAACAATTATTCTTGCAATTGAACCGGCATTCGCCCCAACCGCGAAACGTATTATTACCGTAGCCAGTTGGTTTTGGATTTAGGCAATCCCGAAGTTCAGGACTATGTTTTCGGTGTAGTCGATAAGATAATGACCGAAAATGCTTTTACTACAAATAAGCTGAATAGCTGGGTAATAGAGATAATCGAGAGATAAGGAGTGAGGTAAAGAGTGAGGTATACTTATCTACTTTACCTCCTATACCTCACTCTTTACCTCACTCCTTTTGTCGTTATTTTATCAACAACCAAAGCTATCGCTCCGTCTCCCGTAACATTACACGCAGTACCAAAACTATCCATTGCAATATAAAGCGCAATCATCAGTGCCTGAGCCGATTCATCGAAGCCCAATACGGAATGCAATACTCCCAATGCGGCCATAATTGCTCCTCCCGGGACACCCGGTGCAGCAACCATTGTTATTCCAAGCAGTAATATAAATCCGGCAAACATCTGAAAATCATAAGGCATACCTTGCATAATCATCAATGCCAGCGCACAAGCAACAATTTTTAGCGTACTGCCTGATAGGTGAATAGTAGCGCATAGCGGAATCACAAAACCGGCTATTTGTGGCGAAACTCCGTTCTTTATAGTTTGCTCCAATGTAACGGGAATGGTAGCTGCCGACGATTGCGTACCTAAAGCGGTAAAATAAGCAGGCATCATTTTAGCAAGCAGCTTAAACGGATTTTTGCGTACCAGAGTTCCTGCAATACAGTACTGAAGAATAAGCAAGAAAATATGGATACCAAAAATAACACCGATTATTTTGATAAAGACAACTAAAATAGAGTATGCCTGTCCGGAGTACGACATATTAAGGAAAATACCGAATATATAAACAGGCAGTATAGGTATAATTGCTGTCCGTATAAGTTTGTTGATAATATCCTGGAAATCCCTTGCAACATTCTTTAAAGAGTCGCGCTGAAGTGTAGCCAATCCCAATCCGAGCGTAAAGGCAAGAACCAAAGCCGTCATCACATCCATCAATGGCGGGATGCCTACGGAGAAGAACGATGTTAATCCATCGGTTTGTGTCACCTGGTCGAAAGATGAGTTCCCCGGCTCAATCATTTTAGGAAAAAAAGTTGCCCCGGTAAAATACGATAGAAAGCCGGCGAATATGGTCGAACCATATGCAATCAATACAGTAATAAGTAATAATTTACCGGCACGGTTCCCTATATCGGCAATAGCTACTGTTACTAGCCCCAGAATAATTAATGGAATGGAAAAGTTAAGAAACTCGCTGAATATTCCATTGAAAGTAATAAATATGCGGACAAAAAAGGCGGGTAAGAAATTTCCTGCAATAACACCGAGTATAATTGCAATAATAATCCTTGTCAGAAGGCCTATTCGTATTTTTTTCATAATATGATTCAAAGATTTTCAGACAAAAATAATAATATTACTTGATTTGATGAATAATGTTACAAGGAAATAGTTTATCTTCGCGAAGAATAACGAAAAAGTCAAAATTAGTTGGGATTGAGTATGAATGAATCTTATAAAGATATTTGTAAATCTTTAAAAGTTGGAGGATGGTGTGCAAATTTTGAAACACAGATAATTACATTTGACAAGTTACTTTTGTCTTTCTTAAGCTTCTCTTCCCGTAGAATGACCTTTGAGGAATTCTTTTCTTACATTTTATCTAACGAACGGGAAACGATCATTAAAGCTCTTGAATCTTTCTCCACAACTCAAATATTTAATTGTTTAATTAATTTGCAAATTGATAAACAATTCTATTTGGTGGAGGCTGTTCTGAATAATCCACGTTATGTTGAAGGTAAATTAAAGGAAGTGTGTGGCTATATCAAGTTAAATTCAGTTCATAATTCTCCTTCAGCAAATATTGATCAGTTATCCCTCGAAGAATTAATACCTGGTCTGGTTCAGCAAAAAAATCTGGAAACATTCTATCAGGAGCAGAGCAAGCGTGTTGGGTTAGCCTGTAAAGTGGGGCTTATTTATCCCTGGACATGGTATGTGAACGACAATAGTTTAGAATTCATGATTTTTGATGGGGCGAAAATTAATAGGAAAGTTGTATCAATATCCAATTTTTCATCCACCATCGATCCTAATGATAAAAACCTTTTCTATTTGGAGATAGGAAAGATTGCATTGAATAAAAGCCGCAATCTACATTTAAAGTACCGTTCGAACTGCTTCAATGAAGAATGTATGTGGTATGAGATGATTGGTGAAGCATTTGAATTCGATTCTTACGGTAAATGCACAAAGGCTGTTGGAGTTCTATATGATATAACTGACAGGGAGCAAAAAGCCAGAATCCTTGCAGAAAAAGAGAAGCAATTGATTATTGCTAAGGAAAAAGCCGAAAAAGCCGTAGCCGATCGTAAAATTGTTTTGGATAATCTGAATGTTGGATTGGTTTACATGAACAAAGATTTTGTTGTTCAATGGGAATCATTGTCATTGTTTTCTCAATTGCTTGGTCCTGATGCCTATAAACCGGGTCACTTCTGTTATAAATCAGTATATGGACGGGAAGCACCGTGTGATAATTGCCCTATAAAACGTATGTTTTTATCCAAGAGATTAGAATACCATACACTCGAACGGAATGGAGAAATTCTTGAAGTAACCGCGAATCCGGTAATAAATGACCATAATCAGATTGTGGGTGGAGTTTTAAAACTCGAAAATATTACGCTTAGAATAAAGCAGGAAAAAGAACTGATTGTCGCTAAAGAAAAAGCTGAAGAAAGTAACCGGCTAAAATCGGCTTTCCTGGCTAATATGAGTCATGAAATACGAACACCTCTGAATGCTATTGTTGGTTTTTCCGACCTTTTGCTCGAAGCTGTTTCACCGGAAGAAAAGACAGAATATATCAATATTATAAAAAAGAATAACGACCTTTTATTACAACTGATATCAGACATACTCGACTTATCGAAGATAGAAGCACAGGCGTTGGAATTTGTACGTGGTGTTACAGATGTAAACAGCTTATGTAGAGGAGTCGTAGCGGCTGGTAATTTGAAAATTGGAGCTAAAGTGCCGGTTATCTTTGAAAGTCATATACCCGAATGTTACATAGAAACTGATAAAAACCGTATAAACCAGGTTTTGTCAAACATGATAACGAATGCATTAAAATTCACCGAAAAAGGAGATGTCAGGATTGGCTATCATATTACTAATGATACTACCATACGGTTTTATGTAAAAGATACCGGAATAGGAATAGAAAAAGAACGGTTGGAATCTATATTCGAACGTTTTGTTAAGCTTAATCATTTTGCTCAGGGTACCGGTTTAGGACTAGCTATCTGTAAAAATATAGTAGAACAACTTGGCGGACGTATTGGGGTTGACTCAGAATGGGGTGAAGGAACTTGTTTTTGGTTTACGCTTCCTTATGATAAAAATCTTAAGAAACCTGCTGAAGCAAATGCGACATCATTTGACAGCAAACTACCTGATTTTCTATTATCCGGACGTTCAAAGAAAATTAACTCAACACCTTCCCGGAAAATCAGGATTTTGATTGCCGAAGATATTGATAGCAACTATTTATTGATCAGAGACACATTCAAGGATAATTATGAGTTGATAAGAGCTGAAAACGGGAAAGAAGCTATAGAGAAATATAAAGATATATCACCTGACTTGATTCTCATGGATATTAAAATGCCTGAAATGGATGGACTAGAAGCTACCCGGCAAATCAGACAGATTGATCCTTTTATTCCGATTGTAGCCGTTACTGCTTACGCTTATGACTCGGATATTGAACAGGCTGAACAGGCAGGTTGTAATGCTTTCCTTACCAAACCTATCTCGGTAGCCGAATTGCAGAGTAAAATAAAAGAATACGTAGAATAAAAAGAAAGCATCCCAATTGAGATGCTTTCTTTTTATTATCTGGCTTATCTTATCAATAAGCGAATAATGGATAATCTTTCATTGTTTCGTTTACACGTTTACGAACTCCTGCCAGAATTTCCTCATTGTCTACATTAGACAATACGGTTTCAATCATTTCAGCAATTTCCAGCATTAAATCTTCTTTCGCACCACGAGTTGTTATTGCAGGTGTACCCAGACGAATACCTGAAGTCTGGAAAGCAGAACGGCTATCGAACGGAACCATGTTTTTATTGACAGTTATATCGGCTGCAACCAAAGCTTTCTCTGCAACCTTACCGGTTAATTCAGGATATTTACCACGCAAATCTACCAGCATAGAGTGATTGTCGGTACCACCGGAAACTATCTCGAATCCGCGGTCGATAAGTGCCTGAGCAAGAGCAGCAGCATTTTTCTTCACTTGTTTCTGGTACTCTACGTATTCGGGCTGTAAGCATTCATAGAAAGATACTGCCTTTGCTGCAATAACATGTTCCAACGGACCGCCCTGGATACCTGGGAATACAGCAGAATCCAGTAGTTGAGACATCATCTTAATCTCGCCTTTTGGAGTTGTTTTACCCCATGGATTTGGGAAATCTTTGCCGATAAGGATAACACCCCCGCGTGGACCACGAAGAGTTTTGTGTGTGGTCGAAGTTACAATATGCGCATATTTCACAGGATTTTCAAGTAAACCCGCTGCGATGAGTCCGGCAGGGTGAGCCATGTCCACCAAAAGAATAGCACCTACCTTGTCGGCAATTTCGCGCATACGTTTGTAATCCCATTCGCGTGAGTAAGCTGAGCCGCCACCAATTATCATTTTGGGTTTTTCGCGTAAAGCTACTTCTTCCATTTGGTCGTAATCTACGCGGCCGGTTTCTTTTTTTACATTATATTCGCAAGGAGTATAGATAATTCCTGATGTGTTTACTAATGAACCATGAGAAAGGTGTCCACCGTGTGCAAGGTTTAGACCCATGAACTTATCTCCCGGATTCATCACCGCAAGGAATACGGCGGCATTGGCTTGTGCTCCCGAGTGGGGTTGTACGTTAGCCCATTCGGCACCAAATATTTCTTTCAGGCGGTCGATGGCTAGTTGCTCGCTTTGGTCAACCACTTCGCAACCACCGTAATAGCGCTTCCCGGGATACCCTTCGGCGTATTTATTAGTTAGCCAGGAACCCATTGCCTGCATAACCTGGTCACTCACAAAGTTTTCGGATGCTATCAGCTCAATACCTTTAAGCTGACGTTGATGTTCTTTTTCGATAATTTCGAAAATTAAATCGTCTCTTTTCATTGTGTATATTATAAAGTGCTTTTAAAGATGTCCTTTATTAAGCGTACAAATTTAGTTATAAGAAGTAAGAAGTAAGAAACAAGGAGAAAGAATTTTTATTGCGATTTAGCAAAAAAACGGATTTCCGACTTCTATAGTATTATACCGAGTGAAAAACTAAGGATATTATCACGGCGGTCGAATGTAATATACCGGCTTTCGCGACTTTCCATATTATCATACGTTACCGATTTTGAAATATTACTGAGACCTTGTTCATATCTGAAATCAAAAAAGATATTAGATATATTTACAGCAACGCCGACTGTCAGGCTTAAATTTATTGGATAAAGTTTTTCATTCAAATTCTTCTGATCGAAGTTCTCGAATTCTATCTCATTTAGATTATTCATAAGGTATTTGATTTTCGGACCGCCAAAAACCGAAAAACCATACGGGCCACTTTTAATTATATTATAACCGTAAAGCACAGGTACCTCAATACTATGTATTTTGGATTTGATTACCATATTATCGGGTTTAATCGGAGGCAATTGCGAGCCCAGCCTGTCGAACGATATTTCGCACCGGCTTACCTGATAGGATATTTCGGGTTGTATATAATGTCTCTGGAAGTTCAGCCGTAGGAAGAACGAGCCTAAATATCCTATCTTATATGTATTTATTATATCATCGATGGTTACTTCGTGAATTTTAAAGTCGGATACCAGATACATGGACGAATTGAATCCGGAGCGAAAACCAAAGTTGATTTTCTTGTTATTGATGCGTTCAATCCTGCTTTGCTGACCGCAAACAGTGACAACAGCAATAACTGAAAGAATACATATAAAAATAAGGCGTTTCATTCTTCGTGTTTTGTCTTTTTCTTTTCGACAGACCAGCCAAATTTACCTATTTTTTCGCCAAGTTCAAAATAGTTTCCATGAACATATACCAACGGGTTGGTTTCGGCCAGTTCCAGCTTACCTTTTTCATTCATATAATTATCCTCAGCACGGATATTGACCACGTCGGCAATAAACATATCGTGCGAGCCAAGGGATATGATTTCTTTTACCCGGCATTCGATACACAAAGGTGATTCTTCGATAAGTGGAGCGCGTACAACCGTACTTTTGCCGGGAGTAAGGTTCATTTCACTGAATTTATTGTAGTCCTTCCCCGAGCGAACGCCGCACCAGTCGGTAGCAAAAGCAGTATCTTTCGTAGTCAGATTGATTACAAACTCCATGTTCTTTTTAATGATGGCGTGGGAATGCCGTTCGGGCCTTACGGAGATATAACACATTGGTGGATTGGTACACAACGTACCTACCCAGGAAAGGGTTATAATATTATATTCGGATTCATCGTTTCCGCAGCTTACCATAACGGCAGGCAGTGGGTATATGAGTGTTCCGGGTTTCCAGTCTTGTTTCATTTTTTTAGTAGTCAGTAGTTAGTAGTCAGTAGTTAGGAATCAGTAGGTGCTAGTTCGGAGGTTTAAATACTATAATTCCTAACTACTAACTACTGACTTCTAACTATTAAACTAAATTATCACAATCTCATCCCTCCTTTGTTCTTTTTCGCAATAATGGCATTTAAGAACACAGCTATCCTTATCAATAACATGGAAGAGGGTTGCCATGGGTTCGTTGTTGGTGATACAATTAGGATTGGCACACCTGACGATTCCTTTTAAATCGTCCGACATACGTACCTGTTTCTTTTCCACAACTACGTAGTCTCTTATTATATTAAGTTTTACGTTCGGGGCTACAACAGCTATGCGGTTTATTTCTTCGTCGCAGAAAAATTTGTCAGCAATTTTAATGATACCTTTTTTGCCTAGCTTCTTACTGTCTAGGTTGAAACCAATCGTAATGTTACTCTCCATGTTCTCAAGACCCAGAAGTGCAACAACGGTAAAAAGTTTTTCGGAGGGGATATGGTCGATTACAGTGCCATTCTTCAGTGCTGCTACCTGTAATTCTCTGTTTGTTTCGTCTTTCTTGTTTTCCATACGGATACGGTTTTGAAGTTAGAGAATGTCCTGAAGTGTAATTCCCAATACATCGCACAATATGGCTTCGCGTGCGTAAAGCCCGTTTTGTGCCTGCTGGAAATAATAAGCTTTCGGGTTATCGTCTACATCATAAGATATTTCGTTGACACGGGGTAGCGGATGCAGGATGCGCAGGTTCGGACGTGTTTTCTCGAGCATTTTATTGCGAAGAATATATACGTTTTTCACCCGTTCATATTCCATCAGGTCGGTGAAACGTTCTTTCTGCACACGGGTCATGTAGATAATATCGGCATCGGCAATAATATCTTCATTGAAATCAACGTGTTCGATGTATTTAATTCCATGTTCTTTGCAATATAGCTTGTACTCTTCGGGCATTTTCAACTCTTCGGGTGCTACAAAATGGAATGTAGGGTTGAAATGGCGCATAGCCATAAGTAAGGAGTGTACGGTACGGCCATATTTAAGATCGCCTACAAGGAATATATTCAGGTTTTCGAGTGTGCCTTGAGTTTTGTATATCGAATATAAATCGAGCATGGTTTGCGAGGGATGCTGGTTGGCTCCGTCGCCTGCATTGACAATCGGTACCGGTGCTATCTCGCTGGCATAGCGTGCGGCTCCCTCTAGATAATGCCGCATTACGATGATATCGGCATAATTACTTACCATGATGATGGTATCTTTGAGGGTTTCTCCTTTGGCAGAACTGGTAGCTTTCGGGTCGGCAAATCCGATAACCCGGGCTCCCAGACGATTGGCGGCAGTTTCGAAACTAAGGCGGGTGCGGGTAGAGGGTTCAAAAAAGAGGGTAGCTACGACTTTTCCCTCTAATAGTCGGCGGTTGGGTTGTTTTTCGAATTGCTTGGCCATTTCAATCAGGTAGAGAATTTTCTCTTTCGAATGGTCGGCAATCGTAACCAGGCTTCTGTTATCCATACTTTAAGAATTTTGAATTTTGAATTTTGAATTTTGAATGGCGCAGGCCTATCAATAAACCAATAATTCAAAATAGGGCTTAAAACTAAATTCTATTTCTGGAGTGTAAAGATAGGAATTAATTATGAATTTTGAATGATGAATTTTGAATTATAACGGCGCCGCATGGTTCATTCAATATTCAACATTCAAAATTCATAATTAAAATAGATTATCCCCTGCTGTTCATGCTGTTTTCATCGGGGTTCATTTCTTCGACGGCGGCTTTTACTTCCTGACTGGTAGGAGGTATCATAATGCTGTCTTCCGAATCGTCGGGACGCATTTGCTCGACCGGATATTCGACCTTACATTTTTTATTATCCGATTTTCCTTTCGGAGTATTTTCTTTGGGATTATTCATTTGTTATAATTATATTTATTAAATCAATCATATAACAGTTGGAAGGGGTGTAATGTTTGGAAATATGGCGATTATATACAAGTTTATGCTAAATGAAACTTTACAGTTTTGATGGAATTTAAACACAGTACCTCCGTGTTTAAATTCCATCATTTTCTACCGGTTTTGGTGTAAACTAATATATAATTACCGGAAATATAAAGAGAGAATTACCTCACGATAACTCTCTCCCTGCAAACTTAAAACAACCAACAAAAGAAATAACCGATGGAAAGGAGTAATCCTTTCTTTCTGGTTATTTATAAGAATTTCATTTTTAATGCAAATTGTATAGGGCTATACTGTAAATCGTATAGGGCTATACTGTAAATCGTATAGGGCTATACTGCAAATTGTATAGGGCTATATTGTAAATCGTATAGGGCTATACTGCAAATTGTATAGGGCTATACTGCAAATTGTATAGGGCTATATCATAAATCGTATAAGACTATACTGTAGATTGTATAAGGCTATACGATTTACGATATATAAATATTGATTCTGACAGTTGGTAACTATCTGATAAACAGTAACTCCCTGTATTTCGGAAGTGTCCACATCTGGTTATCCACGATTAGCTCGAGTTTATCGATGTGGTAGCGTATCTCTTCCAGCATCGGAGCAATGGTATCGTGGTAAGCGATGGCTTTTTCGCGTTCGCTCTCTATTTTATTGGCTACCTTGCGGGCTTCGACCATGCTGTCGACGTGTTCTTTGATGTATCCGGTACGTTCGGCAATTTCTTCAATCAATTCCAGGTTTTTGGCTGATAGTTTTTGCCATTTCTCTGCCGGGAACAAGTCTTTCATGCGGTGTACATTGCTGATGAGATCTGTTTGGTACTCGGTAGCAACGGGTACGATGTGGTTCATGGCCAGGTCGCCTAATACGCGGGCTTCAATCTGAATCTTTTTGGTATAGGTTTCCCATTTTACTTCGTTGCGGGCTTCGAGCTCTTTGTGGCTCATTACGCCGGCGGTTTCGAACATGGTGATGGTTTCGGGTTTCAGGTAATTGTCGAAGATTACCGGTACACTGGTTTCGCAATCCAAGCCGCGGTTGGCTGCCTCGGCTTTCCATTCATCGCAATAACCGTTGCCGTCGAAATGTATGGGTTTGCTTATAACGATATATTTGCGGATAACATTGAGAATGGCTGATATTTTAGATTCTCCTTTTGCCATTAGTTCGTCTACATCTTTTTTGAACGCAATAAGTTGTTCGGCCATGGCAGTATTGAGGGCAATCATGGCTGATGCACAGTTGGCTTCGGAACCTACGGCACGGAATTCGAAACGGTTGCCGGTAAAAGCGAAAGGCGAGGTACGGTTACGGTCGGTATTGTCAATCATCAATTCGGGAATTTGTGGAATATCCAGTTTCATTCCCTGTTTACCGGTTACGGTGAAGAGTTCGTTCGTATCGTTTGATTCTATATAGTCCAGAACTTGCGACAATTGTTTTCCGAGGAACGAAGATATAATGGCCGGAGGTG
>DAMCMT010000084.1:1878-20205 GCA_032108265.1 Bacteroides sp. | reverse complement strand
TTAGATTAACTAAAATTTATGCATAAACAACCCCACAAGAATACGGGATGATCCCCAATACTTCGATCGGGCAATGAAAGTTCTTTTCCAACCACTCCCCACTTATTTCGGTGTCAGGATGGTAATCCAGGGTTTCATTTACACACGCTATTGACTTAACGTTTTGCAGTACCGTGCCGATATCGTGGCTCACCAGGATAATGGCGCAATCTTTATTAATCTCTTCCAGTAACTCGTAAAGACGGGCTTCGAACTGCTTATCAATATATGTACTGGGTTCGTCCAGAATAACGACTTGAGGGTCGGAGATAATAGCCCGTCCCAGAAGCGTACGCTGCAACTGGCCTCCGCTAAGTTGTCCGATGGGACGTTTTGCCAGCCCTTCGAGCCCCATGCGGTTGATTATTTCGCCTACCTTTCGTTTGTGTCCGGCCGTGAAACGGCTGGTGAGCGATTCACGCGAACTGAGACCAGAAAGAATAACTTCTTCTACTGAAATAGGAAACTTGCGGTCGATACTATTATATTGGGGCAGGTAGCCCATGGTAAGATGTTCAGTCTCTTTTCCATCGATATAGAAATGCAACTTTCCACCCGCAGCATTCATCAAGCCCAGGATAACCTTAATGAGTGTTGTCTTTCCACCACCATTGGGACCAATTATTCCCAGGAAATCCTTCTGATATACCGTCAGGTTAATATCGCGAAGCACTACCTTCTTATCATAGGCAGCCGATATATTTTCCAGCGAGATAAGTTTCTGTTTATTCATGCTTCAGGCTTTGGGCAGTACGTATCATTTCGGCTTCCCAATCGTATGCCAGCGGATTAATAGGTACAATGCGGGCACCTATTTGTTTGGCTATGACTTCGGCATTACGTTGGTCGAACTCGGGTTGAATAAAGATAACATTTACATCTTCGAATGTACTTACTTCAATCAGTTCTTTAAGATGTACAGCCGAAGGTTCTTTACCGTCTTCTTCAATCGAAATCTGGTGCAGGCTATAATCTCGGGCGAAGTAAGTTAGCGCCGGGTGATAAATCATAAATGCGTGGTCGGCATTCTCGTGGAGAATATTCTGAATGGTGCTGTCTATTTCGTTAATCTTATTGATAAGTGAATTGTACCGTTCTATATATGTGGTTTCGCTGCCCTTGTCCAGAGTAACCAGTGCATCCAGTATATTCTTTGCAATGATGCGGGCATTAACGGCCGAGTTCCATATATGTGGCTCTACCCCACCGGCATGGTAATGGTCGCCATGATAATGTCCGGCCCCACGTATAACATTTACCCCTTTCGAAGTATCGAATACGGTAAGTTGCGAGTTATTCTGGATAAGCCTGTCCATCCAGGACACTTCGAAACCGATATAACCTATACGTAAATAGGCTTCGCTTTTACCCAGATCAACTAACTGACGGGGTGTTGGGTCGTAAGTTTCAGGACTTACTCCTTTGGGAACCATGCTGATAACTGTAAAGTTATCTCCTGCTATAGCTTCGGTAAAATACCGTAGTGGTTCGATAGTTACTGTTATAATCCGCTCATCAGAAGTTTTCCTGGCACCGCCGCCACAGGCGGTTAATACTGCCAGTGATATAATAATTACAAATAAGTTTTTCATAAAACAAAGGTACATGATATTTATTTATCCGAAACAGTACAGGCTGTTTTTTTGTTTATCCAATAAAAGTCAAACAGAAGTTGGTATTTATATTTCACCACAGATTACGCAGATTACACGGATTTTAATTAATAATCTGTGCGATCTGTGTAATCTGTGGTGAAATAAAACAATGCTACTTATTAAAGTTATCGTAATGAAAGAAACAAACAATACTACCAGACAACAATGGTACGCAACAGGCATACAACAAATTTTACAGGAACTCGAAACAGATACTAAAGCGGGATTGACTACCGACACTGCCACAAAGCGGGTGGAAGAATATGGGGTAAACGAACTTCCCAAGCCAAAGAAACAATCAAAGATACTCCGCTTCCTGAAGCATTTCAATGACGTAATGATATACATACTTTTCGCCGCAGCCATTGTATCGGCAGTGCTAGGGCATTATATCGACACTGTGGTCATTGTTATTGTAGCTGTTATCAATGCCGTTATCGGTTTTTTCCAGGAAAGCAAAGCCGAGAAAGCATTGGAGAATATCAAGAATATGCTTTCGCTTAAAGCTAATGTAATACGAGATGGCCAGCGAAAAGAGATTGATGCCAACCAGGTTACGATAGGAGATATTGTTCAACTAAACCCCGGCGATAAGGTTCCGGCCGACTTGCGCTTACTGAAAACCAGTAACCTCAAAATTGAGGAATCGATGCTCACGGGCGAATCTGTTCCATCAGAGAAAAACATCGATACCCTGGACGAAGGAATTGAACTGGGCGACCGTTCCAATATGGCTTTTTCGAGTACTACTGTTAGTTCGGGAACAGGAACCGGTGTTGTAATAGCTATTGGTAAGGATACCGAAATAGGTAAGATTAACCAAATGCTTTCTGAGGTTAACCCGATAACCACTCCACTGCTAAAACAAACCTCGAAATTCAGCAAAACCATATCCATTGCCATAGTATTGATTGCAGGGTTGGTTTACCTTTTCGGGTATTTCTTCCGCGATTACGAACCGGGCGAATTGCTGATGTCGGTTATCGGACTGGCAGTTGCCGCCATACCCGAAGGGCTTCCGGCTATTCTCTCCATCATCCTGGCAATTGGTGTACAGAATATGGCACGGCGCAATGCAATTGTGCGTAATCTTCCATCGGTAGAAACACTAGGTTCTGTTTCGGTTATTTGCTCAGATAAAACCGGAACTTTAACCAAGAATGAAATGACAGTAAAGACCCTTGTAACAGCGGAAACCAATTACCGGGTTACGGGTACAGGATATGCTCCTGAAGGACAGCTTTGTGAAAGTGGACAGGAAGTAGATATTGATGGAGACGAATCTGTGCTACGGAGGCTTATTTACAGCTTTTACTATTGCAACGATGCCGAACTGCGCGAGGACAATGGCAACTGGGCGGTAAACGGCGATCCTACAGAAGGAGCTTTGATTACGTTGTTTGAAAAGTCGGAGTTGAAAGTAGACGAGATGGAGCGTATATCGACCATTCCTTTCGATTCGGAATATAAATACATGGCCGTTATGGCTGATATGGGCGAGAACAACCGGTTTATCTTTATAAAAGGCGCTCCCGACCGTATGCTCGAAATGGCTTGTTGCGAAGACCATAAAGATGGCCGCCACGAACTGAACCGGAAATTCTGGGAAGAGAAAATAGCCGAAATAGCCCGCAAAGGCCAGCGTATGATTGGTGCAGCATATAAAAAGGTTGATAGTAATAAAACGGAAATCACACACGAAGATGTACAAAGTGATATTGTTATGCTGGGACTTGCCGGAATTATCGACCCACCGCGGCCGGAAGCTATCGATGCAATACAAGCCTGTCACGGTGCAGGGATTACAGTAAAAATGATTACAGGCGACCATGCCGATACTGCCAAATCCATCGGAAAAGAGATGGGTATCGGCGATGGCGAGAAAGCTCTACAGGGTAAAGACCTGGAAAAAATGGACGATAAGAAATTTGAGGAAGTGGTAGAAGAGTATGATATCTTTGCACGCACCAGCCCGGAACACAAGTTGAAACTGGTAACGGCACTTCAAGCCAACGGCCATGTGTGTGCTATGACGGGCGATGGTGTAAATGATGCCCCGGCACTGAAAAAGGCCGATGTAGGTATTGCAATGGGTATTAAAGGTACGGAAGTAACTAAAGACTCTGCCGAAATGGTATTGGTTGATGATAATTTCAGCACCATCGTAGCCGCTGTCGAAGAAGGAAGACGCGTGTACGATAACCTGAAAAAGACTATACTGTTTATTCTTCCGACTAACGGTGCCGAAAGTTTCCTTATTATCGCCAGCATCCTCTTCGGCACACTTATGCCCCTGACACCGGTGCAGATATTATGGGTAAATATGGTAACATCGGTCACTATTTCATTCGCACTGGCATTCGAGGTAGCCGAACCCGATTCGATGAAACGTAAACCCCGTTCGCCCAAAGCGCAGTTGCTTAATTCATATTTCGTGTGGCGTATTATCTTTGTATCGGTATTAATTGGAGGCGGTACTCTGTTACTGAATATATTCCTCCTTAATCAGGGTATGAACGATGAAGAAGTACGTACCATTACCCTGCAAACTATCGTAATTACGCAGATGTTTCACCTGTACAATAGCCGTAGTATCCGGAAGTTTGCTTTTGGCAAAGACTTCTTTACCAACAAAGCGGTGTTTGTAGTCTCGGCTCTGCTTATCGTTTTACAGCTTTCGATTACCTACATACCGTTTATGAATACTGTATTCGGCATAATGCCTTTGCCGTGGTACGATTGGTTGTACCCTATTGGTATGGGATTGATGGTATTTATTCTCGTGGAGATTGAAAAGGCGGTTATGAATAAGATTGGTTTCGCAAGGTTGTAAACCTGCAAATGCAAGGGTATATACCCTGATGATTCTACCTGCCGTACCTAATGGTTCTAGCTGCCGTACCTTATGTTATTAAGGTACGTAACTTTAGGGTGTTAACCTACGTTACTTGACACATTAACCTACGTACCTTGACACCCTCAACCTACGTACCTTGATACCCTCAACCTACGTAACTTAATACCCTCAACCTACGTACCTTGACTATGACAGAAATGGCAGGTAATTCTGCCACCAATATTATTGTATGTCATAATGGAATATCAGGAAGTTAACTTTCTGGCTCTCAGTATCTCCCGCTTTCCTCCGGGTGGGCCGGGAAGCCGTTCCACGGTAAAACCGGCTTGCTGCATAGTGCGCCTTACTATGCCTTTGGCGCAGTAAGTAGTCAATACACCTCCGGGGTTCATTATGGAGAACAACTTCTCAAATATTTCCGGTTGCCACATTTCCGGCTGTTTCTCCGGGGCGAAGGCATCGAAGTAAACTAAATCAAAAGAATTATATTCTTTAAAAGGATAGCGGGTAAAATCGGTCTGGATTTTATGGAGAGTAAAGCCGGGCACTATTTCCTGTTCTTTATTCCACGGGGCATCATGCAATTTCCGGAAAACAGGGTCGCTGGTATAATTCAATGCCTCGACCGTAATCCATGTAAGTGGATAAAGTTCGATGCCTGTATAGTGGATAGAAGATGTGCCGGATAGGGGTTCTTTTAACGTAAGAAAAGCATTCAGGCCGGTTCCGAAACCTATTTCGAGTACATTGATGGGGGCTGTTTGCCTGATAGCCTTTAGTCCTGTATCAATAAAGACATGGCGGGATTCGGTTTCTGCACCCTTTACACTGTGGTAGTGTTCATCCATTTCGGGGATGTAAAGGGTAGCGCTTCCATCGGCTGTATGTTCGACAATTCGTTCCATTTATTATCCGAAACAGCTAAAAATACCCCGTGCAGCAAGTACAACAACAACATATCTTAGTAGCTTACCAATGAACATGAATATGATAACAATCTTCAGGTTGCTACGCAAGAAACCCAGTGCCACAGCAATAATACTCCCTATAACAGGGATAAAAGCAAAGAAAGCCATGAATGCACTACGGTCTTTCAGGTAAGATTGCATACGTTCAATCTTTTCCTGCTTCATATGGAAGTATTTCACCAGCCATTCCATCTTTCCCAGATGCCCCAACCAGTAACAGGTAAGGCTACCCAGCATATTGCCGGCTGTTGCAGCTAGTATACACAGAATCGGGTCCAGTCCGGTAGCCGGATGTACCAAGGCTGCCAGTACTGCTTCCGAGCTGAACGGTACAATGGTCCCTGCCAGGAGTGCTGCCAGAAACATACCCAGATAACCCCATTGAATAAGAAAAGTCAGGAAAGTATCCATATATTGAAGCCGAATAAGAGTATTAAACCGATAACGGTACAAATAAAAAACAAATTCGACGCTTTACTGTTCGTTAGCACAAAATAATGCGCAGCGAGTATACTTACTCCGGTAAAGATGGAGGGCAACAGAAATGTTGACTGGGCAGGTTGAAGGATTACATATACAAACAGACAGAAAACGAATGCAATAATAAATCGCAGGTAAATGCGTGTACTTATTTTATCTTTGTTAGCATTCGTCATGCAAAACGCAGCACTAATTATAAATACTATAAAGAAATAAAAAAATGTTGCCAGGCTTTCGTGCTGCAGGCTTTCTATACGGAATGGTTCGAAGCGAATTAATTCCTGAAAAGGAGTATAGAACAGTTCCATTTCTTTTGTCAGGAATGCGTAACTCCATAATAACCAAATAGGTACACCCAGTCCCAGAAGTGCCGCCAGGAAATTGCGGAAGCTAAGGTTGTGAATGTACGATACACCAAACAGGAAAACCGGAACAAACAAAAATAAATGCGGAAAAAGAAGTCCGGCAAAGGAAACAAACACAAACGCATTTGTCACATAACCCATCGGGCTTGGACTTTGATAGCATTTAAAAAGGTTATATATGGCAAACAGAAGGAATATTGTAGCCACCCCTGCCATATAATTTGTATGCAGCATAGGGCAAGCAGTTATAAACAACAAAAATATAGCTGTTTGTAAGGATGCCCGTCTTTGTATCAGCAAATACCTGTTATTAAACTGAATAAGGAAGTACCCGGCGGCAAAATAGCTAAGCAAACTTAATAATCTGACACCCCAATCAGGTAAATATGCATTCAGGATGTCTTCAAACGGTTGTTTTGCTTCCCGGGGTATATCAGGCAACAGGAAATACACTCCTATCCAACTGATACAAGTCAGGAATACTGTTAGCGGGAGTGTATATCTTCCCTTGGTTACTGTTTGCTGCAAATACTGCATATCGTTTAGGGTAATTACAAATCGAACCCGATATCTTTGCGGTAATACTTCTTGTTAAAATCAATCATTCCGGCCACGTGGTAACTCTTTTCCAAAGCTTCTTTCCGGGTATCTCCGTAAGAGGTAATGGCTATTACCCGGCCGCCGGCCGTAACAACCTGGCCACCTTTCATTGCAGTACCGGCATGGAAGATGATGCTGTCGGTCTGCGCAGCTTCGTCCAGTCCGGTAATGGGGAATCCTTTTTCATAAGCTTCGGGATAGCCTCCGCTTACTAATATTACACAAGCGGTTGTTCGTGGGTCTTCAATGAGTTCAACCGTATCAAGTTCTCCTTTACCGGTTGCTTCGAGCAGTTCTACCAGATCGCTCTGGATGCGTGGCATAACACTTTCTGTTTCAGGGTCGCCCATACGTACATTGTACTCTATAACCATTGGCTCATCATTTACTTTAATGAGTCCCAGGAAGATAAAGCCTTTGTAGGTAATTTCTTCTTCGCGCAGTCCGTTGATGGTTGGTTCGATGATACGGGTACGTACTTTCTCCATGAAAGTTTCGTCGGCAAATGGAACTGGTGTCACGCTACCCATACCGCCGGTATTCAATCCTGAATCTCCTTCGCCTATGCGTTTGTAATCTTTGGCTACGGGTAGTACTTTGTAGTTTTCGCCATCTGTAAGTACAAATACAGAACACTCTATACCGCTCAGGAATTCTTCAATAACCACAGTGGCACTTGCATCGCCGAACATACCACTAAGCATGGCATTCAGTTCGAAGCGGGCATCTTCCAGTGTCGGGAGTATAAGCACACCTTTTCCGGCACACAACCCATCGGCTTTCAGTACATAGGGAGCCGAAACGGTTGACAGGAATGCTAAACCTTCTTCCAGTGTTTCGCGGGTGACGCTTTTGTATCGTGCTGTCGGTATATCGTGGCGTTGCATAAATTCTTTGGCGAATTCCTTGCTTCCTTCCAGGCGGGCTCCTTCGCGGCTGGGGCCGATAACTGCAATATCCCGTGTGGTGATATCTTCCTGGAAGTAGTCGTAAATGCCTTGAACCAACGGGTCTTCGGGACCTACCACAATCATATCGATACTTCTTTCGAGTACGAAAGTTTTTATACTTTCAAAGTCGGTTGCTTTTATATCTACATTCTCTCCTACAGCCGAAGTTCCTGCGTTGCCTGGGGCAATGTATAGTTTCTCCAACTTTGGGCTTTGGGCTAGTTTCCAGGCCAGGGCGTGTTCGCGGCCTCCCGAACCAAGTAATAGTATCTTCATATCTGCATATTTTTATTTGAAACGCAGATTAACGCGGATTAACGCAGATTAAAAAACAAATATATAAAAAGAATCTGCATTAATCCGCGTTAATCTGCGTTTCAAGAATTATTATAAATGTTCTTTGAAATATCTCGTTATCTTTTCGTGCAAATGTACCCTGTCAGCACCAAACACATTGTGTTTGTGACCGGGATAAATGAACAGATCCGGATATGTATTTGCACTGATGCAAGCTTTTATGAACGAATAGGTATGCTGCGGTACACAGGTATCGTCCATGTCATCATGTACCATTAACAAACGTCCTTTCAGGTTGCCGGCCAGGTTATTCAGATTACCTTCCTTGTAACCTTCCGGGTTATCTTGTGGAGAGTCCATATAACGTTCGCCATACATAATTTCGTAATATTTCCAGTCAATAACCGGGCCACCGGCTACACCGACTTTGTAAATTTCGGGATAGCGAAGCATGAGGGCAGTAGTCATGTGTCCGCCATAACTCCATCCATGAACACCTATACGGTTAGTATCTACATAAGGCAGGGTTCCGAGAAATTTAATGCCTTTCACCTGATCTTTTCCCTCTTCGATACCCAGATGGCGGAAGGTGCAGTTCTCGAACTCGAGTCCACGGTTACTGCTTCCACGATTGTCGACGGTAAACATTACATAACCTTGCGAAGCCATATAAATATCCCAACCGCGTGCGCTATATTGCCACGAATTACGGATCATTTGCGCATGCGGACCGCCATATACATAAACGATGGCAGGGTATTTCTTGTTTTCGTCGAAATCTACAGGTTTAACCAAACGGTAATATAAATCGGTTACGCCATCGGCTGCTTTAATAGTGCCTGTTTCTATTGTGGGCATCTTATAGGATTCAAACGGGTCTTTAGCAGTAAACAAACTGAGGCTTTTGTTTTTCTGAATATCAACCAGATCAATATTTCGTGGAACTTCCGGAGTACTGTAATTATCAATCAGGTAGTTGCCCGAAGCATTTAACCGGGCATTGTGTACTCCTTCTCCACCCCCAACCGGGTAACGTTTAGTTGAAGGTATAACTACACGGAATATATTAGTTTGCAAGGGAGAGTATTCTGTACTGGCAATGATAACTTCTTTCTTTTTTTCGTTGAAACCCAGAATATCCTGTACCAGCCATTGTCCGGATGTAAGTTGTCTGCTTAGTTTTCCGTCTGTACCGTATAGGTATAAGTGGTTATAACCATCACGTTGGCTCTGGTAAATGAATTTGGTATCGTCCCACGGTAAAAAAACAATAGGGTTTTGAGGCTCTACATATTTGGGATGGGTTTCTTCAAAAAGTACAGCATCTAAGTTTCCCGATTGGGCATTATACCGGCACAACTTAGAATGGTTCTGATCGCGGTTTAGTTCGATGAGGTAGATAAATTTCTCATCGGGCGACCAACTGATATTGGTAAAATAACGGTCGGTCGGATCACCAGTGTTCAGATATAGGATTTCTTTACTAACCGGGTTATAAACACCGACTTGTACTTTGTGGCTGGTCATGCCTGCCATCGGATAACGAACGCTTCTCAATTCAGCAATTCGGGTCGAAATATCCACTAGCGGATATTCAGTCACCATACTTTCATCCATACGGTAGAACGCAAGCAGATTACCATTCGGACTCCAGAAAGTTCCTCCGTTAATCCCGAATTCGTTGCGGTGTACAGATTGTCCGTAAACTATGCCATTGCCTCCTACTGCCACAGCTTCGCTATCGACAAACAAGGTATCATTCACTGTATAAGCAGCCCGATTGGATGCAGTACAATAATCTACATTGTTCGATTTAACGGTTAGGTTATGTGCAATATGACCATTCTCGAAATCATAAACGACATATTTGTTGCGCAGTGGCACCAATACCAACTTTTTACCAGGCCAGGGCATTTGTACGGTATAAAGCGTAGATGCACCAACATCCGTAGAATTAGGTTTATCCTTGTCGAGCAATGCCTTATTCAACTGTTCCTGTGTCAATAACAAAGAACGCTGGCCCGATTTCAGGTCGATAGTCATTAAACTATCATGTTTGGCTTGTATACATACATCGCCCCACCAACTTAATCCGTAAAGATTCTCGATGGACTTATAATTGTTTCCGCCAGGTATAAGTTCGCTTAACTCCGGTGTTCGCTGGCCTGTGACCATGCATGGTAGAGCCAACGCAATGAATAATATGAATGTAGTCTTCTTCATGGATAGTATTATATCATTTCCTGTAATCCCTTTTATATTCTTTATATTTCCCGTCGAATATTTCATATTTCCGGAATTCACATTCAAGCGATCCGTTAAAGAGCGGTATTTTAACTGAAGGTTTTAATCCAATCTGATCGAAACATTCCTCACGGTAACTCAGAATCCAGGCTGTATTACCGGTAAATGCATGTTTCAGCCGTTCGCCAATCATCTGGTACAGCCCAAGTAAATCGCGTGCCGAAATACGTTCACCGTAAGGCGGGTTGGTAACCATAATGGATTTCTTTTCGGGTTGTTCGAACTGCTGAAATGGCTGTAATTTCAGCGTTACATCTTTAGATACACCGGCGGCTTTGATGTTACGGGTAGCTATTTCGTTAGCTTTAGGATTATTATCATACCCATATATCTTATGTTCGAACACACGTTCCTGCGTATCATCGTTGTAAATGTCATCGAATAAATCCTGGTCGAAATCAACCCATTTCTCGAAAGCATATTCTTTACGGAATACTCCCGGAGCTATGTTACGGGCTATCAGTGCTGCTTCAATAGGAATGGTTCCCGAACCGCACATGGGGTCGATGAGGTCGCATTCGCCTTTCCATCCGGTCATCAGAATCATACCGGCGGCTAGTACCTCATTCAAGGGTGCTTCAACTGCTTCCTGACGATATCCCCGGCGGTGAAGTGATTCGCCTGAAGAGTCGAGCGACAGTGTACACTTCGTCTGGGCGATATGTATATTGATCAGCACATCGGGATTGTTGATACGTACCGACGGACGTTTTCCTGTTTTTTCGCGGAAATAGTCTACAATAGCATCTTTTACCTTGTAGGATACAAATTTGGAGTGACGGAATTCATCGCTGAATACAACTGCATCGACGGCGAATGTCTTGCCCTCGGGCAGAATCTTCTCCCATTGAATGGCTTTTACCTGCTCGTACACTTCGTCGGCATTGTTTGCCTTGAAGTGGCTGATGGGTTTCAGGATGCGGATGGCTGTACGTAGGCAGAAATTGGCTTTATACATCATCTTTTTATCGCCAGTAAACGAAACCATGCGACGACCTATTTCTATATCGTTTGCGCCCAGGTTTGTTAGCTCGGTTGCCAAGACTTCTTCCAATCCCTGGAAGGTTTTGGCTATCATTTCGAATTGAATCATTTGTTTGGGTTGCTATAATTTTTTGAAACGCAGATTAACGCGGATTGACGCAGATTGAATAATTAAAATAATCTGCGTCAATCCGCGTTGATCTGCGTTTCAAAAATAATATCATAATAATTAAAAGTTATCTTTTCTGTACTACTCTTCCTCCTGCCGGAACATCCTCAGTTACCCAGATATTACCTCCTATGGTGGCACCTTTACCGATAGTTATACGTCCGAGTATGGTTGCGTTGGAATATATAATCACATTGTCTTCGATAATCGGGTGGCGTGGGACACCTTTTATCGGGTTGCCCTGTTCATCAAGTGCAAAGCTGCGGGCACCCAACGTAACACCCTGATACAGTTTCACATTGTTGCCGATAATGGTTGTACCACCGATAACAATACCTGTACCGTGGTCAATGGCAAAGTGTGAACCAATCTTAGCACCAGGATGAATGTCTATTCCCGTTTCGCTATGAGCCATTTCAGTAATTATACGTGGTATAAGGGGAACGCCCAGCCTTAATAATTCATGGGCAATGCGGTAACTGCTGATAGCTTTGATACCGGGATAACAGAATATAACTTCACCATAGCTTTCCGCAGCAGGGTCGCCCATATAGGCAGCCTCAACATCTGTACCCAGTGTTTTGCGCATGGCGGGCAGACAGCTTACAAAATCGGCAGCCAGTTCTGCTGCCTGATCTCGCTTAGAGTCGGTAGCATTGCAGCTACAACCTTCACGTTCGAAGCAAAGTCCTGCCAATATCTGTTTGCATAACAATTTATATAGCCGCTCTACATTTACCCCGATATGATATTCGAGTGTATTACTGTTAATGGTAGAGTTGCCAAAGTATCCCGGGAATAGGATAGAACGTGCCAGTTCGATAATTTCAGCCAGCACAGGCAAGGATGGCAGAGGTTCACCCTCCTTGTGACGGTGGAATAGTCCGCAGTAAGATTCGCTACCGGAAAGTTCGGCTACAGTTTGTGTCAGGATGGACGTAAAGTCTTTCGGACTCATAAATTTGCTGTCTATTTTATACAAGGTGCGAATTTACGGAAAATATTTGAGAGTTGTGAGTTTTGAGTTATGAGTTTTGAGTTACTACGACAACGCCGCCACTGCTGTGCCAATCAGGTTAATGTTTTTCTTTTCTTCCACATCAATACGGATATCTCCATATCCATACTCTGATAGCAATTTATAGAGCTGCTTAATAACTATTTCATTGTAGTCATCTCCGTCGTCGAATTTACTCCAGAACATACTACCTTCGGCCGTCAGGCAAATCTTTTTGATATTAATGTCGAATTCAACCAAGGATAAGATAAGTCCGGCCAGTGATGCGGCAACCAATTGCGCCGAGCGTTTGAATATTTGTGTGGCTACAAACACATAGTCTTCTTTGTACATATCCGGATTATTAACGATATAGTTCAGGTCGCGGGCATTGAATTCTTCTTTTTTGGATACTTCGGGAAAAAAGTATTTGAAGATTTCGCCCACATACATACCCGATACTGCTTTTTCAAAGCGTTGACGACCGGGGCTATCCGAACGTCTGTCAACATCATCGTCTGCCTCAGTAAGATAGGGTGGAGTAAAATTACCCGATTCAAGGTTTACAGGTATTAATCCTGTATGCTTATAGCCGGGATTGATTTTAGGTATATGATTATTGGGGACAAATGCTGCCATATTAGTACCTGTACCAACAATAAGTCCGATGTAAGCATCGTATCCCCGATTGGCTAATCCGGCAAAGAGGCTGGCAACAGTATCGTTAATAACTTTTATCGAGTTAAAACGGGCGATTCCCCGGTGGTTAAGGTAATCCATAAGTGGCTGACCGACCGACTGACCAATCATTTCCGGTATATCCACACCTTTCGTCCATCGTAGTAAACGTGCATCTCCATTCAGTAAGGACTCGGCCGGGTACGAGAAACAATACCCGATGGGTAATGTCTGTTCATGTTCAATCTCACTGATAAGGTCGGCCTGCTCCTGGAATAAATCTTCACGGGTAAAGCCGGGTTCTTTCATTATATCCAGTTTCTTTTTCCACCCATCCTCGGGATGTATGGATGGATGTCCCGCATTAAAATTGACTATGGCAGCCCGGTAATTGGTACCACCCAAATCGAGTACAAGAGCCTTTCCATCGCGGATTGACATATACGGTTTTATATATGTTGGAAGGCATTGGATCTCGGTATTTTCTTCGCGGAGACCCCGCTCGAACTTTTCGCGGAAAGACTGGGCGGTATCTTTAAGCTGGTCTATATTGAGTTCAAAGTTATTCTTTTTCATGGCAAATAGTATTTCTCTAAATAACCAACGATTAGTAGATTTGTTCGCTCTGGTTATTTTTCTGTATCTGATCCGATGCTTTCTTACTAAAACCTTGCACCACTCTCGTTTTTTTTCTAAGTTTGCCACTTGATGACGAGATACATTGATGTAATATTGCCCTTACCGCTTCCCCGCAGTTTCACCTATTCGCTTCCGGCCGGAATACAAGACGCCCTTGTACCCGGTTGCAGAGTCGTTGTACCTTTTGGAAAAAAGAAATACTACACCGGAATCGTAAAAGAAGTACACAACAGGAAACCATCCGAATACGAAGTAAAGGAAATAGCATCCATACTCGACACTACCCCTGTACTTTTGCCCGTCCAGTTCCGCTTCTGGGAATGGCTGGCCGAATATTACTTATGTACCGTAGGCGATGTATATAAAGCCGCCCTACCCTCCGGACTTAAGCTGGAAAGCGAAACCATTGTGCAATACAATCCCGATTTCGAAGCAGAGACCCCTTTATCGCCCCGCGAGCAACTCATTATGGATTTATTGGCGCAAACCACAGAGCAATCTGTCACCAAATTGGAAAAAGAATGCGCTTCCCGGAATCTGTTGCCAGCCATTAAAGTATTGCTCGAGAAAGGGGCGGTATTCATTAAAGAGGAACTTCGCCACTCCTACAAGCCACGTACTGAAACCCGCGTAAAACTTAATATTGAATACTGTACGGAAGATGCCCTCCGCACCATATTCGACGAACTTACCCGCGCCCCCAAGCAACTGTCTTTGCTGATGAAGTATATCGAAGTATCTGGAGTTTTAGGACAGAAAACTCCACGCGAAGTATCCAAAAAAGAACTCTTGCAACAAGCCTCTGCATCACCGTCCATATTCAACGGACTGGTCGAAAAACGAATATTCGAAGTTTACCACCACGAAACCGGACGTTTATCGACGTTCGCGAATGCAACAGCCGATATTAATCCCCTGAACAGTTACCAGCAGGAAGCCTACGATGCTATAAACAATTCCTTTGCCGAAAAACAAGTCTGCCTTCTGCACGGAGTTACATCAAGCGGAAAGACCGAAGTATATATCCACCTCATCCAGCAAGCACTGGAACGTGGCGAACAAGTATTGTACCTGCTTCCCGAAATAGCCCTCACCACCCAGATAACCGAACGCCTGAAACGTGTATTCGGTCCTCGGCTGGGTATATATCACTCCAAATTCCCCGATGCCGAACGGGTAGAAATATGGCAAAAGCAACTCGGAGATAAAAGTTACGACATCATACTCGGCGTACGCTCTTCCGTTTTTCTGCCTTTCAAACGCCTTGGGCTGATTATCGTAGACGAAGAACACGAAACCACCTATAAGCAGCAAGACCCGGCACCCCGATACCACGCCCGTAATGCCGCCATTATGCTAGCCTCGATGTACGGCGCCAGGACGCTTCTGGGAACGGCAACCCCATCTGTCGAAACCTATTACAACGCCCGCACCGGCAAATACGGATTGGTAGAACTAAGCGAGCGTTACAAAGACATTCAGCTACCCGAAATTATTCCGGTAGATATCAAAGAATTGCACCGCAAGAAACGAATGACCGGACAATTCTCGCCCCTTTTACTCGAACACATACGGCAGGCGTTGGATAATAAGCAGCAAGTTATCCTGTTTCAGAACCGCCGCGGGTTTGCGCCCATGGTCGAATGCCGAACCTGCGCGTGGGTGCCCAAGTGTGTAAACTGCGATGTAAGCCTCACCTATCACAAAGGTATTAACCAGTTGACTTGCCATTATTGCGGTTATACCATTCCATTGCCCCGTTCGTGTCCGGCATGCGAGGGTACCGAACTCGTTCACCGTGGCTTTGGTACCGAAAAGATTGAAGATGATATAAAGCTGATATACCCCGAAGCATCCGTAGCCCGCATGGATTTGGATACCACCCGGTCGCGTACCTCGTACGAAAAAATAATCACTGCCTTTGAACAAGGCAAGACAGATATACTCATCGGTACCCAGATGGTATCCAAGGGCCTCGACTTCGACCATGTAAGCGTTGTGGGCATCCTGAATGCCGATACCATGCTGAATTATCCCGATTTCCGTTCGTACGAACGGGCATTCCAATTGATGGCTCAGGTATCCGGCCGCGCAGGAAGAAAAAACAAACGCGGCACGGTTATTCTACAGACGCGCAGTATCGACCATCCTATCATCTCCCAGGTTATAAATAATGATTTCGGCCAGATGATCAACAATGAACTGGCCGAACGCCAGATGTTCCGTTACCCGCCTTTTTACAGGTTGGTGTATGTTTACCTGAAAAACCGCAACGCTCAACTGCTCGACATCATGGCAGATACGATGGCAGCAAAGCTGAAAACAGTATTCGGTTCCCGGGTACTGGGCCCGGACAAACCACCCGTTGCCCGGGTACAAACTTTATACATCAAAAAGATTGTTGTAAAGATAGAATACAACGCCCCGATGAGTCGCGCCCGTGAGATATTAACCCTTGTTCAGCGCGAAATGCTCGAGGATGAACGGTTTAAGTCGTTAATTGTTTATTATGATGTAGACCCGATGTAAGTTAGGAAGGAAATTTAAAACAAAGATAATATGAAAAAAATTCTATTCGTATGCCTAGGCAACATCTGCCGCTCACCCATGGCAGAGGGTGTTATGCTCAAGCTTGTAAAAGAAGCCGGACTGGAAGATAAATACAGCATTGACTCCGCCGGAACAGCCGCCTACCACGAGGGTGAACTACCCGACTCGCGTATGCGCGAACATGCCTCAAAAAGAGGATATAAACTAGCACATCGTTCCCGTCCTGTACGAACGGAAGATTTTTACGACTTCGATTTAATTCTGGGTATGGACGATAACAATATCTCCAACCTCAGGCGTCTGGCACCGTCTCCCGAAGAACAACAAAAAATCCATCGCATGACGGAATACTGTACCCGATACCAGACCGACCACGTTCCCGACCCCTATTACGGAGGTTCATCGGGCTTTGAATATGTAATTGACTTGCTGGAAGATGCTTGTGCAGGCTTATTAGCTGAGTTGGAAACAGAAAATGAATCCCGATAAGAAACAGGTAAAAGAGAAACTACTGTTCTTCATCTAGAGAAACTACTGTTTTTCTGAAGAGGATCCACTGTTTTTTATACTAAGAAAGTTAACTTTTTCCTTAGGAAAAACTACTGATCCTCTTTAGAGAAACCCCGGTTTCTCTGGGGAAGAACCAGGGTTTCTCTCAAGAGGTTCTCTTAATATTATTCCGTCTTTAATCCTTTCGGTTCTTTCTCCAATTCCTGTTGTGGAACCTTTTCATCGGCAGTTACAATAACCGGATTTTCTTCTTCGGATACAGGTTTATCGGCTACGATGATATGCTCATTTTTTGCAGCATTATTATTTAGCTCGGGATAGCTGATGCGAGTATGGTAAATAGTCATTAGCTTTTCTTTAAAGACACCCTTTACCGTTTCGATATCCTGGAATGTTATCGGACAGTTCCGGAAATAACCTTCTTCGGTTTGAGAATCTATAATTTTTTCGACCAGATTACTGATAGTATTTTCCGTATAATCGGGTAAACTCCGGGAAGCAGCCTCTACTGCATCTGCCATCATCAGAATAGCCGTTTCTTTGGAGAACGGATTCGGACCGGGATAAGTAAACAATTCATCGTTCGGAGTCTCGTCCGGGTGTTCGTTCTTCCAGGAAATATAAAAATATTTAGTCTTGCCCCGTCCGTGGTGGGTCGAGATAAAGTTACGGATGGCGCGGGGTAAATTGTTCTTCTCAGCCATACGCAAACCATCTTTTACATGGTTAATAACAATCTGCGCACTCTGTTCATAAGGCAAATTCTTGTGTGGGTTTACCCCTCCCAACTGGTTCTCGGTAAAGAAAGCCGGATTTTCCATTTTACCGATATCATGGTATAATGCGCCTGTACGTACCAACTGGCTTTTAGCGCCAATCCGGTTTGCTGCCTCTGTAGCCAGGTTAGCCACCTGCATAGAGTGTTGGAAAGTGCCCGGAGCCTGTTCGGACAAACGCCTGAGTAATGCATTATTCACGTTGGAGAGTTCGACCAACGTTACATTCGAAGTGAAACCGAATAACTTTTCCAGAAGGAAGAGGAAAGGATAGGCGAATAAAAGCATTATTCCGTTTATAAGGAAATCCAGATACATTACCCGATTCAGCTTGTTCAGGTCGTTCTCCGTCATTAATTCAAAAGCGAAATACAAAGCCAGATAAGTGAGGGTTACCAATATGGCTGTACGGAAAAGTTGCGAACGCTGGGACAACTCGCGCAAACTGTATATAGCTACAAGCCCGGTGGGTATTTGCAATAAAATAAATTCATAAGGGAACCGCAATA
>DAMCMT010000084.1:0-1868 GCA_032108265.1 Bacteroides sp. | reverse complement strand
CAGAGCATAACATAATTGTGGTAATATGAGCGATAAAAGCCGTACGCGAATCGAGGAAGATACGCACAAAGATGGGTAACATGGCATAAGGTATAACATATGCATGCGAAGAGTTACTGAGAAACACAAATGCGGTAATGATACAATAAAAAATAATCAATATGAAGAGTAATGAGAGGCTCCGGTTATTATCGTAAAAATCCTTACGGAATAACTGGATATACAACATGAAACACATAATAATAATACTGACCGACATAATCTGCCCTGCCAATATTAACCTTTTCTGTGTTAAGGACTCACTTCGTTTAGACGATTCTTTTCTAAACGATTCGAGTATATCATAAGTTTCCTTATTTATAATCTCTCCACGGTCAACAATCTTCTGCCCGCTTTGCACCATACCAGTCGCCCACGAATAATTATCAAATAGTTCAGACTTAGCCACATCGGTTCGCTCGGCATCGTATATAAGATTCGGGAAAATATATTCGTTCAATGCTCCCTGCCGCAGGATATCTGGTTTATAGCGGACGGTGTCCGAATTCAATAAGTACTCATATGCTTCTTTGATGGTAAAGATACCATCGGTAACACGCTGGCTGGATTGCCTGTCTTCGATTACCCGTATAGCAGCAGTACTATCCTGATGTAATCGTTCGATATCTTCCAAAGAAACAACACCCGATTTATAAATATCGGTTAGCGTTCGTTCAATATATCGAACATAACTTACTGTTGGAAATACATTTTTAAGGTAGGTATTGTAATCATCTCGTAACTGATCAATGGCATTTTTACTCACTTCCGTATCCTGTGTAAAATAAGGTTGGAAAGATTTTAGGATACTATCTTGTTCCTGCTTTACAATCTCATCATCTTTATAAATAGGAAAGTCGAAAGCAGCCATCAACGGGCTATATTTCCATGGCTTATTCAGTTCAAAATGATAGTTGAATTTACCATCACGTGGCATAAAATACACAATCAAAGCAACAGTGCCAATAAATATAAGCGCTTTAAATAATATTTCTCTATAGGGTATATTTCTCTTAAAATTCATGTCCAGTTATTATTTATCGTCGAAAAGTACAAAAAAAAACAATAGTATCGGAAAAAAAGATTTAATTTTTTCGATACTGGATTTTTTTCCTAAAAGCCTATTGATAGGTTATAGAAAAATGGAAATTAACTCGTTTTGCTAATAATCACTTCAAAAAGAACGAAAACAAAGAACGAATATTAATAACCATTTTGAATAACAAAGGTATGGATAAACAAGTTTTCCTTAATGAGGTGAAAATTAATTTCAATTTGCGAACAACCAAATCCAATAAGCCTACAAACATTTATTTGCTTATCAGATTGAATGGTAAGCAGCATAAATTTTCGACAGGCGTAAAAGTATATCCTGAACAATGGAATAAGGATAAACAAGAAGCTTATATCAGTTATAGATTAACAGAACTGGATAATCAGAATAATATCGTTGTTAATTCGAAAATCAAGGAACTTAAAACCTCATTTACAGAGTATAAGCAATATCTTTGTGGTAACCCAAATCAATTGTCAAACGCAGTAATTATACTGAAAAAATACATTTATAAAGATATGGAAAAAAAGGCTACTAACCCTATAGCATGGTTAATAAGGGCAATATTAGATGACAAAATACTCAAAGAATCTGCTAAGAATGCATATCGAGGTCAAATCAGATTATTTAGCGCTTTTTTGAAAGAAACAGGTAGACAGAATATAACTTTTGATGATATTAATTTATCATTATTAAAAACTTACGAAAATTATATCTTAAATCATTACTGTCCAAAGAAATTTTCCCATAAGTTCAGTTGATCTGAATCGGAATC
>DAMCMT010000083.1:0-20407 GCA_032108265.1 Bacteroides sp. | reverse complement strand
CTGATATTTTAAAGTGAAAGCAGAACGCTGACACAGTTTAATTTACACTACCGATACGCACAAAGAAGTTGAAGATGTTATTGAGTATATTTTTTAAACTTAATGACTATTTACACTCCACCCCAACATGCAGCATTATACCTCATAAATCTGGAGGGGTGGGTTCCTCCTTATTTACTTCTTGTTCTTCGTCTTTATCCTCAATAACATCCCACCATTCATCTTTCCGGATGTAACTTTTTAACTTATCTGCGATCTTCTTTTCTTCACCCTTTTGACTCCAGAAATCACGGTCTTTTAATTCCTCGCATAATATTAATAGTGACTCGCATCCGGCATTCCTGAGCGTATCGCATAACTCTTTATCATCCATAATATCCGAATTCATTAACGTGGTCAGATTATCCAGTTTGAGATACTTCACATCTTCTTTTTTAAGACCGATTTCTTCCCTCAGTTTATGACCTTCGGGGGTATTTGCATTTGTCAGGAAAAGGAAAGTCCGGATAAAAATTAGATTATCATCCATCTCAGTCAAAAAGTATCCGGCTTTTTTGTTCCTGATACGCATTTCGACTAAAAGTTTGCCATCAGGCGTAGTATGAATTACAGGATTAGCCAGGGACTCCACCATTTCCTGCTCCACATATCCGAAAACATCACATCCAAGTCGTTCGTCCAAACGATTTAGAGCATGCTCCTGAATTAAGACCGGCACAGGAGTATCTACACCTTCCCACTTAGAACCAAATGCAGAGGGGGGCACCATTAATGGAATAAATTTATCAATCTGCCTTTCATTAAAAACTTTTGGAACATTATATGTAATCTGCAAGCCGGTACGTGTTTTCCCATCGTCGAATTTTATGGAATATTTTTGAGGGCGATGGCCTGTTAACCAGAAAATCTGACTTATTCCGTGGTGTCCGCTTACCCTTTGAAGTTTAAATTCCCATTCTACATACCATAACGAGTAGGCCGAATGGCTGATAAGATACATCAGCATAGTAGCCAAAACCTCCATATAATCGAGATATTTTTTTAGATGTTCTACATACCAATCCTGATTCATATATTGATACCATTCCCTGTCTATATGCTTTTCTTTTGTTGCCTGGATTATATTTTCCAAAGGTATCATATATGTGGAATACTCCTGGGCATTTAAAGTTAGTCCATCAGGAATGACTTCTATCTGATGTTGTTTAAGGTGTTCGCGGATAAAATCCTCGCAATAACCGGTTATTTTTCCGGGTACTTTATGGGTACCTAAAGCGCGGATGTGAGTACCACGATATGCGTAAATGGTTTCCAGCTCGCGTGGAGACAAAGTTTCATACAGATCGGGGTGAATTTCATCGCATATTTGTTTGAGCCGGTGGAAATATCTTTTTCTATATTGTGCCGCAAATAATTTGACTTCAGCATAAGGCTGTTTCTTTTTCTTTTTTGCCATTATAGGTTTGTATGTTTATAGTTAAAATACACACAAACCTATAATAAAAATGGGATATATGAAAGTAAATTACTACGAAATCTTATCTGTTGTTATATCTTCGTCCAGCTCGTCATTCATAGGGTCTGATTCCAACGGATGAACATAATCAATTGATTTCTCTTTCACCCTGTAGCCCGATAATAACGGTTTGTTTTTTGCATATTCTTCGCGCGCCTGGGCTTTCTTGTTTTCGGCATCTTTGGCCATTTGCTTATCACGGTTCATAATTTTATTCTTTAAGTTATTAATAATACTGTTCTCCTTAATACAATCAATAAATATTGAATGTTCGGCACATTAAGGAAGTTTTAAGTTATCTGCATTCGTCGAGAAATATCCGCCGTTCAAAGAGGAAACCATTATTCCCGGCTCCTATCCATAGTAATGCGCAACGATAACTTATACTTTTGCTTCCATAAAACAAAATTTATCACTTTATAAAAATAAAAACATTATGGAAATCGTAAACTTCAAAAACCGTTGCCTTATTGATGTATGTATTGCTGGTGGAATATTTATTGCCACAGGTCTTTTAATTATGTTCCGCAACCTGGGTTATATAGACCCGTCTGTATTCAGTATGATAATCTCGTGGCCGTCACTACTTGTGGTATTGGGAATCTGGTCGTTTATTCCCCGGAATTTCAAATCCGGGATACTTCTTACGTCTATCGGCAGTTTTTTCCTGATTCCATATATTACAGGAGCCGGAGCAGGATGGATGCAAACTTACTGGCCTTTCATATTTGTTATATTAGGTGTATTGATGATAATTTATTATATGTTACCACACCATTGGAAACACCATGCACACAACTATCCGACGAACACCAATTACCAGAATAATGATGGCTACATAATATCTGAGAATAATTTTGGTAGCGTACGACAAATTGTATCCGATAAATTTTTTAAAGGTGCCCGCATTCAGAATAATTTCGGCGGAACTATGCTCGACTTACGCGGAACAACCATCGAACCGGGTGATACCATTATTGATATAGATTCTTCCTTTGGTGGAATTGAAATATATGTTCCGAACAACTGGACGGTAATAACCGAACTTGAAAGTAGCTTAGCCGGAGTCGATGATAAATGAAAATACATTGCAGATGTACACCCGGAATTAAGACTGCGTTTACGAGGAAGGATAAGCTTTAGCGGAGTAGAAATTAAGAACTAACATCTTTATAGTTGTTTATTAAGCAACTTAATATGATAAATTAAAAATTGCCGGCAATAAAAAAGGCCACTCATCCCGAGCAGCCAATCTTTTGTTAACCTTAAAATCTAATACTATGAAAAACACAGTACAAATATATGCTGCTTCTATATTATGTGCAAATTTCCTAACCATATACAATCTTTAATAACATCCTTTAAACATTAACGATATTAAGTTAATGAAACAGAGGTAGTATTAAGCTTAAATTCATGAAAGTATCATTCTACACTTTAACTAGCCGGCATAAATTATGTATCACGGTATGTTTTTATTGTTATACCGGTATGATTAAGTTGTTTTCACAGTGTGTTTTTATAGTTTTCACAGTATCAATAAGTGGGCCTTCAATTGGAATCCCATGGGCCGCCATACGTAATCCCATGGAACTCCAATCGTGAGATCATGGGATTACAATTGTGAAACCATTCACTAAATTACATACAGACCATCAATGATTATTTATGGATTTAGATTATATGCCATTGTATAATACAAAAAATTCCTTTTTTTTATTTTGTTTATTAAACGTAAATATATAGATTTGCCTCCGCAAGTTCGGAAAGTACCTTGCTTTTCTGAAAAGAAAAAGATGATGTTTCGTCATCGGCGAATAGATATTTGACATTCGGCACTACCTGCAATCTTTATTGGGAGATACCCTACTATACGCATAGTCGCAGTTCTCCTCTCCACGAGATTAACTATGCGTATAGTAGGGTATCTCTGGAGTTGATTGATATAGTCTTGGGAAAATACGAAGATTCCGAACTAAAGAAAAGAAAAGCCCTTCAACGGGCTTTTTTTATTTATGGTTTAACGAATAACACACAACTGCTATGTCGGAAAAGTTAACCAGACAGCAAATTTACGACCGTATCCGTGCCACTTCGAAAGACAGTTACATTCTCGAGAAATGAAAAGGCTGGGCTTTTGGGACGCGTCGCCACTACCCACTATATCCGAGACACTTATCAACCGGGAAGTGGAAGTTTCCAAAGAGCTAAACAAACTGCTCGAACAAGACCGCAGGTACCGAAACCAGGAGGCTATGCTTCGCGAAATGCGTAAAGAACGCATGAAGAAAGCTAAAGAAAAGCGGGTAGAAACCAAGCAACGGAATAAACACAAACGCCTCGACAAAGCTGCCAAGTGGAAAGCAATGCAAGAACACTAGATTATCTATCTGGGCAAAAATGTGTCTGCCGGACTTAATAACACAGAAACCGATGCCGAACAACTTCGTAAATACAACCTTCCCGTTTTTAATACGCTAACCGAACTGGCTGCGGGAATGCAACTCGAGTTATCGACACTGCGTTATTTGCTTTTCCAGCGCACCGTTTCCAGGCGTACACACTATTATAATTTCGAAATTCCAAAGAAATCGGGCGGTAAACGCCGGATATCCGCACCCAAACGGCAGATGAAGAATCTGCAATTGTGGGTACTCCATAATATATTAAATCAGGTTCCCGTTGGCGAACAGACACATGGATTTATCCGGCAGCGCTCTATCGTAACGAATGCACAACCACAATTTTTGCCCTGATATGTACACAGGCCGAAACCGAAACGGTGGAAATGGACGGAGTGAGTTATTATGTACAGAAAGGCAAACGCATTCTGCCACAAGGTTCACTTGCCAGTCCGGCTATCAGCAACCTGATTGCTTATAAACTGGATAAAAAAGTGAAAGGGTTGGCCGATAAATTTGGTTTTACCTATACTCGTTATGCAGACGACCTTAGCTTCTCGGCAGGTAAAGAAAGCGAAAAGAATATTTCGGGATTGTTGCATTACCTGGACGAAATTATTCAGTCGGAGGGTCTTACCATCAACCCCGAAAAAACACATATTATGCGAAGCGGTGGCCAGCAAAAGGTTACCGGGATAGTTGTAAACGAGGTACTGAATGTGGAACGTACACAGCTACGCAAGTTCAGGGCGCTGTTGCACAATATTGAAAAGAACGGCTGGAACGGTCAGAAATGGGGACGTGCAGAGAATATTCTCCACTCCATTGAAGGTTACATCCATTTCATCAAAATGGTGAACCCGGCTAAAAGCGAGAAATACAGCAAGCAACTTACTGCTATTGTTGAAAAGTACGGATGCCCGCAAACAGATGAGATTGCAATTGCCACCACCCCGTCATTGCGAGGTCTTGACCGAAGCAATCCAGAGAACGCACAACCGGAATCCAATATGGATTGCCACGGCAGCGAGCTGCCTCGCAATGACGTTGAACCCGAAAAAACTTCGGACGAAAAGCCTGAAAAGTCGGGTAACGACTGGTGGAATATATTCTCTTAACCTTCAATCCGCAGCAACATGAAACTTATACAACAAAGTAAATTATACTTCAAAGAAGGAAACTCGGACAAAGTTTATGAGATTGACCTTTGCCAGTTATCCGACACTGAATACCTCGTAAATTTCCGCTACGGTCGCCGGGGTGCCAACCTCAAACCGGGAACAAAGACTCCCGAAGCAGTATCGCTGGATAAAGCTCAGGCAGTTTTTGCTTCACTCGAAAATGAGAAACGCAAAAAAGGATATCAACCCGAAGTAGAGGTACAGGTGGAGGTGGAACTCCCTTCACTCGAAGCAGTCAATCCGCAAACACCGCAGGGAGTTATCCTGCAACGTCTGCAAGATGCGATAGACAGCAAAAAGAGTTTCAAAACGGAATGGAAACCCAGTCGTGTAATTTGGAAAGCTGGTGAACTGGGTATTACGGAAGCCGTTCCTTATATATTACGCCTGGCTACTAAAGGTACTGAAATACAAACATATTCTTCTCTGCGCACATTAACTATTATGAAAGTGGAGAGCGCCGAGCCACTGTTTCGCGCACTGGCAGGGCAGCAGAAACAAAAAGCATATATTCGTCATATTGCTTGTGAGGGGCTATTGACGATATTAAAAGGCGATAAACTTATTGCATTTACCCGTGAGTTAATTGAAAAGCTTCCGCACAACCTGCGTGAGGATATTGAAAGCAATAATATGGAGAAATTCCCGGTACATCTGTCAATTGGTTACAGAGTTAATGCAAATGGAAAACACCGATAGCAATAATGAGCTGGCAAGGTTAGTAATCCGCCGTATTGACTTGTTTGCATCCGAATACCTAAGCCGGATAAGCTGGGATATTGTAGAACAACTTATTCTCTCGCCACTGGTTTCGAATCTATTCCTTGCAAGTACTATCATGCGACATAAAGCGCAGCGTCTGGCCAGTGTTACCGAAATACCGGTATCGGTAGTAGACCTCTTTATGCGTAATGAAAATACCGATGTACGCCAAGACGGTATTAAACTATTCAAAATGTATCCGGCTAACTTCCTGTTGGATAATTATAATTTCGTCCTGAACCAGGTAGATAATCCGTATAAAGATGTAATGGAAAGTATTCTGCCCATTATACGCGATATGGTTAAGGGTTATTCGGTTGGCGATGCAACTGTGCGTCATTTCAATTACGCACTTATCCGCAAAGAAAAGTTCGAAGGCGCACATGAGTTATTGGTGGCTTTCATCCAGAATGAGTTGAAGCCTTACTGGAACAGCGGATTATCACCCAAAGACATTACCAAACTGATTCATTCGCAATATCGCAACAGCCAGCTCACCGGTTATGAAATACTCAAGGCTTATACCCGGACGGATGAGTTCAGCCTGCCGCAGATTATTTCATTCGGTAATCATGAATTGCTTGCTTTGCGCCACTGGTGTTGGAACTACTTCAAAGAACACATATCACGCATCCGCAGCTGGTAATACGGAAATTATACGCGGATTGGAATATTATTTCCGTTCCGTCCTCACACGCGTTAATAAAGCGCGTGTAGCCAAAGACCGCATACTAAAGTTCCTGGAACAGGAAGCACTCAGAGATGTGGCTGCTGCCGAAATCATTGCACCGATTATAGACGATATGTCAGCACAGTCTACCGTACAGGATAAGGCCACCTGCATCCACATACTTACTGAAATCAAAAACGTTTATCCACACCTGGATATGCACTTAACGATTAAATCTTAAGCCGTATGTTATTCGATTATAAATACAGCAGCAGTACTTCTGTAAACAACAGTGCCACCGGCACTGCCATGAATTTTGTACCCGATGCCTTGCGCGAACCCACATTCTTTGTAGGCAAGCTGAACAAGAAAATATCTTTCCGTGAAGCCATTTCCGCACTGCATGATGTAGTAGTGTCCGACCTGCGGTTCAAACCTAAAGACCGTACCGAATACATGGAATGGGTGGCCGAACAGGAAAAACTATGGTTGAGCGAATACATGGCTTCTTTCCAGATAGAGGATGTACGTAACCGTATAAAATTCTTGCGTGACGAACTCGACGGTATATACAAAGAAAAGAACCGCGTTATGGGGCCATTCAACCAGGCGAAGCGCCGTTACTTCGATTACCTGTACCAGAATGATAAGGATGCCTGGTTCGTTCTCGACCCGGTTATTACCGTTCATCCGGATGAAGTATTCTTCGAATGTTTCAGCCAGGACGAGTCTTCGTACGGCAAACTGAGTTGCAATTACAATGTATTCAAAGAGATAAACGAGTTCCAATGCGGTACAACCAATATTGACTATTCGGCCGAATTGTACGGCGAATTCCAGAAAATACGCGATTACAAAGACACCTCTTTCGTTATCGACCCCACCGGATTTGAAGCTACAACTACCAACGAGGAAACTTATAAAGAAGTAAGAATCGATTTACCCGATTCGTGGGTACGTGGCTTCCTGCAAGTAAGCGCCGCCATGACGCTACCTGCAACAACATTCGACCTGCATCCGATGGATATTTTCAGTATATGCCAGTTTCTACGCCGTTTCAAGGAAAAAGAGGGGCCGCGTGCCATCCGCTTTATACTCGAGCCAGGCAAACCGATACGTATTAACTTCGAACCGTGGTACGAAGAAATTACCTGTCACCGCTCTCTTTATACGGGAGACGATAGTCGAACCATCCGGATATGGGGACGCCGCCGTATTATGATTCTGGAACGGCTAATTCCGATAACGCGTAATTTCAAAGTCGCGCTTCTCGGTTCAGGACTCCCCTCTTTCTTCATGGCTGATATGGGAGATATGACTTTTACCCTGGGACTTTCCGGTTGGACTGCCAATGACTGGAGTCGTGCCGGAAACTTCGACCTGATGGCACCGCGTGGAAACGTCGACTTTTCGACCAAACAATTAGTATTCGATTCGTTGAAACAAAACTGGTTCGAATCTTCCGACAGTCTGGCCGCCCGTCTGGGATTAGATACGGCAACGGTATCATCCGCACTTACGGCTTATACGCAGGCTGGCCGGGTAGTATATGACCTTAAAGCAGGTGTTTACCGCGTTCGCGAACTTACTCAGGAGCCGCTCGACTTTGACCAACTTTGTTTCGGAAGTCCGCAGGAAAAGAAAGCCAATGAGTTGATTGAACAAAACAGCGTTAAGAGCATTGCCCCGGAAGCTAAAGATGATAAACTACAGATTAAAGGGGTTATTAAAGAAAAGAACATAGTTTACCGCACACTTGCAATTATTGATAAAGATGAACGCCTGGTTGATGCGGAATGTGAATGTTCGTTTTACTACACGAATAAATTAAAGAAAGGACCCTGCGAGCATATTCTGGCAACACGAATGGCATTGAAAGAGTTGAAGAGTAATTTGAAGGTCTAATAAAAATCAATTGTATAAAAAGGAAATTAATATTTATATCCGAATTCAGTGTTGAAGATATGATTAATCGTAAAGACGGATTCAGCGGAGAAAGCCTCTATTTTCCATTCTCCACATTACAGATATAGGCTATTATCCAAATGCCAGAAATCATTTCCGCAAAAGAGAAGAACCAATTAAGTCGTGTAAAACAGGGCTGTTCTTCATGTAAAACAGCCCTGTTCTCCGAGAAAAACAGCACTGTTTTACATGAAGAACGGCGCTGTTTTACACGAACTTTCCAGTATTACCTTTAGTATAACAACTATTTTTCATTCTTAAAATAGTAATTACCTGAGATAGAATTACTTAAACATATTATTTGTTTGTTGTTAATATTATCACTGGTCCCACTAATCCGGACTTTGCCAGTTCGGTATCTTTGTTGTATGGATTGAAAGTTGTAAATGTATATCGTTCGGTAGGTCGTTTGGTACCATTCACCACCCAATCAGGCCAACGACCGTTCATGTATCCATCATACGGATGGAAGTCATCGCCGATAAGCCGGTTTATCCATAAATTCACCACTTCCATTTTAAGTCTATTCTCACCTGGTTGAATATAATCGCTAATATTCAGTTGCCAGGGGTAGGTCCATACGGTTCCGACTTCTTTGTCGTTCAGCCACACTTTTGCCATGATATTTACTTCTCCGAGATTTAGGTAATATTCTCCACCGGATTTATCAGCCATATTGAATGTTTGCTCATAAACGGCTGTACCCGAATAATACTTTATACCTTCGTCTGTATGTGTACTCCAATCTATAAGTTTATCAAAAGTTGTTTTTGCCGGGCCACCCCACGCCGGGTCGAATGATACCGTCCACGTCTTATCCAGGGTTTGTACTGTATGGAATGATGCAAAGTTCTTTGCTTTTTTAGATGTCGAACCGGGTGATTTGAGGAATACTACAAAGAAACTCTGGTCAATGTCGAACTTCATCGGGATAGTGGTTTGTCCTTTCTCCGAAGTATATTTTTTTATTTGCGTTATCTCGCCTGTTACTGCATCCCACAATTCGGGTATCCTATTGTCAATACGGAAAGAACAATCGGTACTGACTGGTTTTCCCGAACGGTTGGAAACAAAGTATATATCATAATCATCGGTAGTACGGTGTGCATACCGTAAATCGCCATTGGAAACGAAGTCTTCGCTTATGTTCATCCCGGATAGGATTTGCGCGGTACAGTAGTAATTAGGATACAAATTCTCCAGGCTGTTGATGATCTCTTCTCCCCAAATAACTTTTCCTTTGCCTACATTACGCTTTTCCATTGCCGTAGGTATGGTAGTAGTTTCTCCCCATATATCTTTTACAAGGTCGGCAACTTCTGCATCGCATTGCGGATAATTCTGGAGACTGGGCGATTGTTTGGGCGGCATACCTACAATGGTGGCTCCGTCGTTAACCAGTTGTTTTATTTTGCTGAGTATTGCGGGGGTCATGGTTTCCATATGCGGTAGTACCAATATGCGGTATTCGGCACCACTTGGAAATACCACCCTCCCATCTTTTACAGATGCTTTATACAGGAAGCTGGGAGGACAGGCATCAAAAGCATAACCTCTTTTATCAGGAAGAAGTGCCGGGAATTCGGCTTCGGAGGAACGGATTATTCTTTCGTCCGGAGTGATATAAAAGGCATCACCCTTACCCTGTATTCGTTCTTCGTAGGCTGAAACCGGAGCCCGGAATACGTGCGGATTACCTTCGGGAGAGAGGTAAAGAATATCGGAAACCGTGCGTCCTTGCTGTAAAAGGAACTGGCTGCGCGAAAGGTAATCATGATATGCTTTACCCATTTCCCACCATGTTTGGTTACGATCCCAATGTACACCAATAGAACCCATTGTCATTCCGGGGCGCAAGTTATCGGGCAGGCTTTGATGCTGGAAGGTATGGAACATAAATCTGTTTATACCGGCGGCCAATGCCCAGTCTGTTTGATTTTTCAGTTTTCCCGGATATAAATCCCAACCATCATTAAGGGCGGTAAAGCTTTCGGCGGGAACTACGGGTTGACCTTTCAGGTGTGCTATGGAAGTTGCTTCGGTAACACTGAATGTAGTGTTGAATCCATAACCGATACTCCAGTGTTCGCACATGGGTACATCGGCAGTGGCAGCAAGTTCAAGGTCGGCCATCGGGGTCATATCATAGGGTTCGATGGAGAGGCCTAAGCCTTGTTTATGAGCGTATTCCCTGATATAATCGGTATGTTCGAGCATGAGTTCCTGTATGGTTTTACGTAAATCCCACAGGAACCTTTCGGTCAGTTCACGGCTTCCTATGATTAAACCGGTATATGCCGGATAATAAGGTTGCGGGTCGTATCCCCGGCGGGCGGTAAATTCTTCCCTGAATTTGGGTGTCCAGTTTTGTGAACCCATTTCCCAACTGTCGAAATGAAGCATGGCAAGCCCGCCATAAGGAGAGTCGGGAGTTCTTTTTTCGAAACCGATATGTTGCAATAGTCCACCTACAAAATGGTTGAGATGGTGGGTAATGGCAGCCGTGTCCATCTTATTGGTTTCGAATCCAAGGCCGGGAAGAGGTGCCGGGCTGGTGACGGCTCCGGTAATGCGTGAGCCAAATCTCATGATGGTCCATTTGCCGGGGGGAAGATTGCCTTCAATGGTTCCGTCGGGTTTCATCCACGATGTTATGTCTATTATTTCATCCGGATTTATAACGGAGCCCGGGGCATCGGGGTAAGATGCATGCATCGGCAGGTATTGTTTTACTCCGAACATGGAACTGTGCGGCGGGCGGTCGTAAAGTGATTTCTCGACTATGTCATCAATAAGTTCGGTTCCCGGTTGGGTGGGGAATGCCAGGACGACTACATCTTCATAAAAGTCTTCCCATTGTTTGCGCAATTCTGGTGTGAAATGAAAGTTACCATAATAACGGTTTTTGGCCGCCGGCTTCGGGATAACCACATCTTTTATACCTGGTCCTTCCACAAAGACGGTACTGGATACAAGGTGTTGCATCGATTCTTCGACATTCACCCACGGGCCGCCTGTACCTGCCCAACCGGGGCCGGTACCTAAAGACAATTGAATATCCAGTCTTTTGGCTTCTTCAACCATGTGTTTAAAATGGTCTTTCCATTCGGGGCTGAACATATGAACATCTCCCCGGATACCGCCAATTTCAAGGAAAAGAGCATGGTTTATTCCTACACGAGCCATTGATTCAAGGTCTTTGGTAAGGCCTTCTTTGGAAAAGTTGCCATCTGCAAAGTACCAGTACACGCCCGATTTTGCTGATAAAGGTGGATTCTTAAATCCTTCTTCCAACTGTTTTGCGGTCAGTGTTTTGCCTGAGTGTACTTGTATAGTATCTTGTGTACTACACTGAGTTATAAGGCATGAAAGAGCCGCAACGCCAAGGAGTATCGACGTTCGTTGTAACAATCTATTAAAATGCATAGTATGTTATGTGATATATTTTATGGTTTATAGTTATTGGAAAACATCGCGGACAGCGTTTAAGTATCCCATTCCGTTTTTAGTATCCGGTTCCAGATAGCTTCCTTCTGTCCATTCGTTCCAGCAATTTATATTCAGTATTCGGGGGCCGTTTGGATCGGATAATAATTTGTCTTTGGTCATTTGCAAAGCTGTTTTGAAATTTTCCGGAGTATTATCCGCTATAATATTTGTATAGGGATAGCCTGCTCTCGACGGCCATTCGGTAGACTGGTCGGTTCGTGGACTTGAATCCCATCCCATCGTTACATTTGGATAATAGGGAACATCATACTCACCTTTTACTTTATCCCAGTGTTTCATGTAATTATCTCTCACATAATTGTAATCGGTTTGCATTTCGGGCATTCCCGAATGATGTATCCATACATAAGATGTTGCCGAGTCGAATCCGAGCTCCCGGATAAGTTCATCGTTGTTTATAGGAGCATCCTGCCCCGGCAGAATGGCTCTTCCCCAGGCTACCAGATTCCAGTGAATTCCCTTTAATCCAGCTTTGACAGCTTTCGCATCCAGTTTTTGCATTTCACGGCGGGTAGCTTCCAGAGAGCCGAAACTTTCAATAAACTTTTGAATATCATAGATGGAAAAATAGGCTTTACCATCTATTAGCCAGTAATTCGGTTGGGTGAAATATTGGCTGATAATTTCGTCTCCGATACGGTCGAACGACTCGGGGGTAACTGCTCCGGAATATAAATAGTCGTGTTTATCTCCGGCCTTGTATGGATATAGTTCCATCCAGTCGTGGTTAGCCCACATAAGGGCGAATTTGATGGAATTGGTATTCCCGGCTTTAAGAAATCCCTCGTCCAAACAGCGGTTTAGAAAAGGTCTGCCTTCGTAAGTGTACCAGTCGAATATAAATACATCGATACCGTGGGTAGAGGCTGCCTCTATTTTTTGCTCCATTACTTTCGGGTCTTTTTCGTCCTGATAGCCCCATGCGGGAACTTTGGGTTGGTCGTGACCCTCGAAGCGTGGTTTGGCTTGTTTAACCAGTTCCCACTCCGACCAGTTTTCGAAATGTTTGCGGCTAATACGCATATCTGATTTGTCGCGGGTATGATAATTGGGGAAATAATAGCACGCTACGGTTATATCATTTTTCGTGTTTTCTGGTTGACTTGCGCCAGAATTAAGGCAAACCAATGCCAATATACACATCAGGGTAATTTGTTTCATTATTGTTTAATTATTTGATTGTTACCTATTGATTGCTATGGATATGTATTGAGGTTATCTAATTCTTTTCGATATAGTATATTTCAATTAAAACCGGTAAAGAAATGAGGTAAATGATACGTATTTTCCACATCCTCCCCCTACCCCCTCCGAAGGGGGACACCATGCGGAAACAGTGTATAGCGCAGCCTATCCCCCTTTGGAGGGGGTTAGGGGGAGGAAGTCAGATACAATATTCATTTCACTCGAAACCGAAAAAAAGAACTATATCAAAAAGTCCGGATAACTTTATTCTATTGAAAAAGATTATTCTTTAAAAACTCTTTTTAATGCTTCGAGGTATCCGTAACCAAAAACATTACAGGGCTGTAAGTAGCTCGTTTCCGTCCATTCGTTCCAACTGTTGATGGTGATTAATGGTACTTGTTCCGGATGTTTATCTGCATATTCCTTAGCCATGCGCAATGCTTTTTCGAAGTTTTCGGGAGTGTTATTTTTCACGACTGCACTCTTTTCGATGCGGGGACTATTATCCCAGCCTACACTGATATGCGGATAATAAGTTAATTCATAAGTAGCATCTATACGATCCCATTCCTTCTTTACACTTTCCATAATATTCATGTAATCTTCGTTTACATTGGTAAAATGGGCAAACTGATAGTGGGTAGCACTGGTAAAACCTAACTTCTTTACAAAATCGTTTTCCGGGTTGGTTGTTTTTCCACCATCGAAACCACTGTAATTTACATTAGGGCTCCACATAGTCAATTGTAAGTCGAGTCCGGGGAAACCTGCTTTCCGGGTTTCTTTTTCGAACCACTTTAATGCGTCGACTGTTTGGTCGATACCACCCAATCCCTCTATCAGTTGCGGAATGTCGTAAATCATAAATACCGGCTTACCGTTAATTGTATAGTATTGCGGGTGTTTAAAATACTTTTCGATGTTGCGTTTGCATATTTTCTCGAATTCCTGACGGTCTATTTTTCCGGTCCATATTACATTATGCTCTTTGAGTTGAGAAATACGCGTATCCCATGTGTTTACTACTTCATGATTGGCCCACATGAGGTAGAACTTCATCTTTTCCACATTATCTGCTTTCAGGAATCCGTTATTGAGTGTTGTTTCCATAAACGGGCGGCCATCGTACCAATACCAGTCGAAGATAAAGACGTTTACTCCGTGTTTAGTGGCAACATCTATTTCCATAGCCATTACCGAAGGGTCGGCTTCGTTGATATAGCCCCATAAAGGTTTTCTGTCCCAGTAATGTCCGGGGTAACGTTTCTGTACAGTGGCAACAGTTTCCCACTCTCCATTTCCCTCGGGCCAGAAGGGGCGCAGGCGTGGGTCGTCCGAAGCATAGGCCGGATACAGGAAAGCGGCTACATCATACTGTTTCTTTTGGGCATAAATTCCTAAAGTAATCAGAATGAATAAAAAGAAGAGGATTAATTTTTTCATTTTGTTATTGGTATTTGAAAATATTATTACGGATTATCTCACCTTGCTATACAAAAATATGTATATATAAACTAATCAACTTATTATTTATGATAAATGATATTCCATTTTTGACAAGAATAGTCCGTTTTTATTGCTGCAAACCCCTTTAATGGTTTGCAGCAAAGTACTCTGGCGTTTTGCAGCAAACCAGTTAAGTGGTTTGCTGCAAAGTGAATGAGAGGTTTACCGCATTGTTATTTATATCCCGGATTCTCAACCAAATTAGGATTATTGGATGTCCTTTCCAAAGTAATGGGTAAATAATAATTTTCTTCTTTGAATAATGGTGTATTTACAGAGCCATCAATTTGTTCGACAACTATTAGTTTGTATTTGGTTTCACCGGCTTTATAGCTGTTGTAATCCATTACGTACCGAAGCCCGGAGAATTCTCTGGATAAATCTGTCACAGCGGTTCTCCATCTTCTAACATCCCAGTATCTGTGTCCTTCGAATGCCAGTTCTACTTTTCGTTCGCGGCGGATTTTCTCACGGTCTATGGTTGTCAGTAAAGAAATTCCGGCACGTTCGCGTACTTTGTTTACAGCATTCATGGCTTCGGTTGTTTTTCCGAGTTCGAAGGCGGCTTCGGCGAGGTTGAGGTAAACTTCGGCCATCCGGAATATCTGCCAGTCCTGCGAGGAAGTTGCCCAGGCGCTTTCGGTACCGGCCATGTTATCATGGTTTTCGTCGAGGTATTTTAGTACACCGAAGCAGGTTCCGTCTACATCCTGGTCGCCGCTGGCCATAATTCCGTCGTACGAGTCATTTGTCTGGATGGTTCCGTCGGGAAGCAGCAAACCTTTGTAATATTCAATCTTGCTACCTTTCCACGGAGTGTTCTGGGTATAGAATGTGGCGAAGAAACGCGGGTCTTTGTCTTTCCACAATTCTTCCGTAGTCCACAAACCTTTCTGGATAGCTTCCCGATCCAGTTTACCCGGCCGGCCGTCGATGTATTCAAATTCTTCTACTAATTCGAGGTAGGCACCATCGAGGTTTCCGCGGTTCCATCCCTGCGGGCGGGGGCATTGGAAGAAATCTACGCACCAACCGTTACCCTGGCCGTTCAACCCGTTTACTTCATTATGCTTTTTAGCAAAAATAACTTCGGGATTGTTCTTAACGAGGAAAATATTCCTGAAATTGGTTGCTTTATCATCATCGGCATTATATAAGTAGTGTTTGCCGCCTTTTATGATTTCTTGGGCTGCATCATAAGCAATCTGGTAATAATACGAAGCTTTTTCGGCCGGGATACCAACGACACCGTCCAATTGTACTTTACCAAACTGGGCAATACTTCCCGCATACAATGCCGCCCGGCATTTAAGCGCCAGGGCAGCGTACCTGGTAGGTCGTCCTAATTCGGAGTTAGGCAATGTTTCTTTGAGGTCGCCTGATATTTCGTCGATTTCTTTGATTACATAGTCGTAAATATCCGCTTCCTTATCCCGTTTAGGATATAGTTCCTCTTCGGGTGTATCCATAGGCTGAGCTTTGGTAATTAAGGGCACACCTCCATAACGTTTTACCATGGCAAAGTATGAAAATGCTCTCAGGAAACGGGCTTCAGCAGTTCGGACTTGTTTCAGTTCCGGACTCAAAGTTGTTTCGGGTAACCTTTCGATAAAAACATTGATATCACGTATTGGTCCGTACCCCCACCATTCGAGCAATCCGCCCTCTATCTTCAGGTTACCGAACTTATAGTTATACCATTTGATGGCATCCCACCAATCGAGCCATTGGGATTTGCATTCGTCGCTTACATGATTTACTGCAAAGCAATGAATAAAACCATCGCCCGTCCAGCCCTCACCGGGGCTTTCGTTAGCAAAATAGGCCATTAAGCGGTATAACTCTGCCAGATAAGCTTCGACCAATGCTTCGTCCTTCCAAACGTCTTCGTCTGAAATAAGGTCTAACGGCTTTTTATCCAGATAATCAAAACAAGAGCTAAATAAAAATAGACTTGCTATACAAATTGCTAATATTTTTTTCATGATTCTCTTTATTAAAAATTAGAATGAAACATTAAGCCCGAGGCTGAAAGTTCTTTGTTGAGGGTAGTAATATCCTCCTTGCCCAAATGGTACTTCCGGGTCCAGATTGTATTTTTTCAATTTGTCGAAAGTCAACAGGTTGGTTCCCGATAAAGTTATTCTTGCCTGTTCGATTGAGAGTTTCCTCAATATCCTCGACGGAATAGTATAACCTATCGCAGCACTTTTTAAACGTAGGTAATTTCCTTTTTTGTAACGGTAATCGGATGCCGATTCGTTCAGGCTCGAACCACCCATCCGGGGTACTAAGGCGTTGCGATTGTTGTTTTCTTCCGTCCATCTGAGTTCGTACACTTCTTTGGGGTAAACTTTGTTCTGGGGTTTGATTACCCACACATCTGTGTAATATCCGAAGGCTCCCTGGAACAAGGCGGTGAAGTCAAAATCCCGGTATCTGATATTGACATTGATACCGGTAGTCCAGTGAGGAAATTTGGCACCCAGTTCTACCTTGTCTCTCCAATCCAGCTTTCCATCACCATTCATATCTACAAACCGAACATCTCCCGGACGCAATGTTTTATTGCCGTTATTATCCTGTTCGAATTCCAGCGCGTCTATTTCGGCCTGGCTGGTAAATAATCCATCCGATTTATAACCGAAGAGCCTGTCGGTCCAGTTGCCCGATTCCTTTGTCATACGTATTTCGTCGGGATCGGTGTACTCCGGTTCTTCTTTATGTATCCATTTATCCCTGGACCAGGCGATGTTACCTGAAACATCGAAAGTAAATTCACCTACATTAAATACCGAGCCCAGTAATAATTCAAATCCCCTGTTGTCCAGACTGTTCAGGTTTTCTTTGGGTAGGGATGCGCCAAAAGTAGTGGGCAGGGATTTATCTCTCTCAGTCGGGATACCCGTCCTTTTACGGTAGAATACATCGGCTTCTCCATATATTTTCCGGTTGAGTAAAGAGAAATCAATACCTCCACCAATAATTTCAATCTCTTCCCAGGATAGATTGGGATTAGGGATTACGGATGAATATATTCCTTTCATAGGTGTAATTCCAAAAAGATATCCTACCTGACTGCGCATTTTAAAACCGGATAAATACTGAAAGTTAACTTCGCCGTCGTTTCCCGATTGTCCATAACTGGCCCTCAATTTCAGGTTATCCAGAAATGATACACTCTTCAGGAATTTTTCTTCACTTAATCTCCATGCCATAGATACACTGGGAAAATAACCCCATCTTTTCGATGGAGAAAATCTTGCTGAAGCATCGGCTCTTAAAGTAGCTTCAACCATGTATCTGTCCATGTAGGAATAGTTTACACGACCGACGTAACTCATACGCCCGTTTTCGCTGGCGCTTCCATCGTTCTTTGCCGTACTGTTATCACCGGCATATAGTTGTTCAATGGAGGGAGAGAGGAAGTTATCGCGGTCGGCAGAGAATTTGTTGCCGTTGTAATCGATACCCTCAAATAAAACCAGAGCCGAGAGGTTATGTACCTGGGCAAATATACGGTTGTAATTAAGGGATGCCTGGGTGGTTATCGACCTGTTCATATCATTAACCTCCTTCAACTGGGCTGTGGTTCCCAGTGAGCCTGCCAGTGTGTAAGTGTCGCTGGCCACATCGTATTTGTAGTAGGAAACCGGTTTGTTGAATTTCGAAAAGCGGTTGTAGTTAACGATGCCATTAACAAGTACTTTTGCCGATAATCCTTCCACTCCGGGAACCTTATATATCAGTGAAGCAGTTCCTTTATAATTCTGGTTATTGGATTTATCGTACCCCATTAAACCATAATTCGACGATATATGGGCTCCACCGGTACCTCCACCATCGGCATAAGATATCTTGGTCGGGTCGGGTAAAGAGGCCGGATATATAGGCAAAGTACTCCAGTAATCACCCCATACGCCTGCACCCTCACCAACACCGCGGGCTGAGAACATCGAACCTTCGATGATAGCCGCCACATCCAGTTGGAAACTCAGGTTATCATTAATCGTTGCATCGATATTCGATTGGATATTGTACCTGTCGTAGTGTCCGCCGTTATTTTTCCACATAGACTGTTGGTCGGTATAACCTATAAAACCATAATATCTTATCGCTTCGTTTCCGCCGCGTACCGAAAGATTGTATTGTTGTAGAGGAGTCCACTCTTTGATGAGTTCTTTTCTCCAATTTGTATTCGGGTATTGCGGGTCGGTACCATCATAATATTTTTGAATTTGCTCTTCAGTGAATGGTGCTTGTTCGGCCGGACGTCCTGCCTGTAACCACTTTTCGCGCTCCAGTTCGGCATACTGTCCTGCATTTGTAGGTGAAGGCATACTGGTAATTCCCTGTAATGTAAGGTTTGCACTGAATGTGATTATTGGCTTTTGCTTGATACCGCGTTTGGTGGTAACCAGCACAACACCGTTTCCCGCACGCGAACCATATATAGCGGCTGCACCGTCTTTAAGTATGGTAACACTTTCAATCATATTCGGGTCGATGGTATGGAAAGCTGCTTCTATACCGTCTACGATTATCAATGGCTTATCAAAACCACGGATATTCAACTGGGCTTCGTTAGCTCCGGGTTGTCCGCTTTTCTGAATGACCGTCAGCCCCGGCAAACGTCCTGCCAATGCGTGGGTGGTGTTGGATACGGGAGCTACCGTAAGGTCTTTGTTTCCCACGGATGATACGGCACCGGTAAGGTTTACCTTTTTCTGGGTACCGTAGGCTACAACTACAACTTCGTCGAGTATTTCCGAATCTTCCTGTAATGATATATTAATGGCAGATTTGGTTCCTACTTTCACTTCCTGTGGTGCATATCCGATAAATGAAAATTGAAGTACAGAATTTTCGTCTGTCACAGTAATAGTATAATTTCCGTCGATATCCGTGATAGCACCATTAGAGGTGTTTTTTTCACGAATACTTACACCGATTAAGGGGTCGCCATGTGCATCTATTACAGTACCGGTAATAGTTTTCCGGTTGGGTTGGGAAACTTCTACACGTTTCAGCAGCATAATGTTATTTCCCTCAATCGCATAAGTTATATCCGCTTCCCTGAAAATAGCAGATAAAACTTCAGCTACCGTTTTATCTTTCATATTCAGGGATGTTTTTTTATTCAGGTCCACTTCGTTCGGACTGAAAATAAAAAGATAATCGGATTGTTTCTCGATTTCACGTAATACTTCCCTGATACTGGCATTCGTCATATCTAGGGTAACTCTGGATGCTTGCGAATGAACTTCGGTTGCAAATAATCCAGTAGCGAAAAAGATGAAAAAAAAGAGTGTGGTTTTCATTCTAAGTAGTGTTTTCCGATAACATGGTTTAAACAGTAAAATGATTCCTTCAAATGTGTTGTCTTTCATACATTTGTAACGTTAATAAAGTTAATACTTAAATAAATTGCTCGTGGAGCATAAAGTCGAGGCCGGAAGTGGTTGCAACACATCCCGGTGTTTCAGTGTAATTTTTATACCATAGGCATATTATTTTTAGGTTAACACATTAAGTTTGGTGGCTTATCCAAAGAAGAGCTGAATATTTCGAATAGTTATTCTATCAAAAACAAAGTTTACTGAAAAAAGTCAGGAATGTGAGTTAGGGGGAATACACATGTTTTCCATATATTTTGAGACTGTAATTTAAACTGTGTCAGTAAAGAATAAATTATTAACTTTACTAA
>DAMCMT010000082.1:0-20443 GCA_032108265.1 Bacteroides sp. | reverse complement strand
CCTCAAAACTGTAAAAAATGAATGAAACCGAGAGAATGAAGATAATTACCATTGCAGGAATGATTTTTCTGTTTCTTGCAATATTGTTAACATCATGTAAGACAACCGAATACATCCCGATAGAATCTGTCAGGGTGGAATATAAAGACAGGCACTACCGGGATAGTATATATTTATATGATTCGGTATTTATCAAAGAAAAAGGTGATACGGTATGGTTAACACGCTGGCGAACTGAATATAAAAATCGCCTGATACGCGACAGTATTATTATTTGCGACAGTATACAGGTTCCTTATCCGGTTGAACGAAGCCTGAGCAGGTGGGAACAATTTAAAATGGATACCGGTGGTATAGCTATCGGAAGCTTGCTGATCGTTGTTGGCGTATTTATTATATGGCTGATAATGTGGTTAAGGAAACAAAAAAATAGAATGTGAAATATCAAGAGCATTAATCTCCGGCGTACGTATTCCCGGCTTTAACTCGCCATTCACTACTATCAACTGATCCTTATGAATTACCGCCTCGGCTCCGGCACGAGCCAGTTTATCCGATTGAGCCCATACATCCCAGGCCAAAGTTGATGTATTGAAATACAACAATTCCGTATTAAATCTGTACCACTCTACCGGATGATGCATATACTCTCGGGCTTCCTTTTCCAAAGAATCGACCAGCAGTGTATTACCTTCAGTTTTGGCTTGTATTATTTGTCGCGGACGGTCTATGGCCTGATAGAAACAATTATAGTTTACACCACCGAAGAATAAAATACCATCGCCATAAGCCACACCACAACCACCTGTCAGGGTTCGGGGCGAACCATCCGTTAGTAACGGTAAGTGGGTTACAGTATCCCAAAGATTATTTTCAGGACAATAGCGCAATACGCTGCCGGGAACATAAGGTTTACGGTCGGGCAAAGAAGAAAAACCTCCGGCCAGGTAAATGCGTAGGTTACCGGCACTGGCCGATGATACCAGAACAGGTTGTACCCGCGCTCCATCCGGGAAATTTGGCAGAGAATGCCAGCCCTCTTGCAGGTTCTCCATATCCAGGTAAAGGAAAGCAGAAGAAGGTTTCCCACCCTGATTTCCTCCGGCAACATAAATACGGGTACCATATACGGTAGCAGCAAAGTTATCCATTGGTTGCGGCAAGGAAGGCAGTTCCTTGATTTCCAATCTTTTATCCTCTTTATTGCAGGTGAGTAAATACACACCTGCAAAAGATTCTTTATTGTTGTTACCACCGATACATACCATTCCATTATCGGTATAAACGGTGGCACCGTAAGCAACTTCGTAAGGTAAATGCCCGATAAGTTTCCATTGGGCAGTATCGCCGTCACCGGTTAGCATACGTATTTCGTTATAGTATCTTTTTGCACCGCCTTCGGTGACAGGTTTATCGGGAAAGTTACAGCCCCCGGCAACTACGACATTGCCGTTTAGTAATCCTGTGAAAGGCGCCGAGACACCCAGGGGTGCTGTATTGTTCATTCCCGGAAGGTCGGGAAGTGGTTTCCATGTTGTTTCCATCGTTTTTTTGTTTGGTGTGGATATGTATGGGCTGATTATTCCGGCCCATTCCATGTATGCTTTGCCCATCAGGTGAAGCCCGTCATTGGAATATTCGGGTTTTAGTTTACCGTCTTCATTGGCAAAATGAGTGTATAAATCTATATAGATTACTCCTTCCCTTTCGGCAAGTTCGCGTAATCCTCGGTTTATTACAGAGATAAGTTCCCACCTCGAGGTATGTCCTTTGAACATATTATAGCAATCGTTCACCGGGAGAATACTTTGAATATAAAGCTGGGTACCGGGGGATTCAGCCTTGATACGAGAAACAATCAATCCGGTGCGGTACACAATCGAATCGGGTGCAATTCCCTGTGCCAGGTCGTTGACACCGATAAGCAGGAATATTTTGGCGGGGTTTCCGGCAAGGATATTATTCAGGCGATCGTATACACCATAAGTAGTGTCGCCGCTTATGCCGCGGTTCCTGATGCGAGGGTTATGTAAGAGTTCGCACCATTCGGCTCCATCGGTAATGCTGTTGCCGAGGAAAATAATATCATCGGAAGTTACCGGAAGAAACTCGAATAGTGAAACACGCTGGTGATAATAAGTAGAATAGGTACGTTGTTGCGCACGTATATTTATAATAGCAACTGAACAAATAATCAGAATAAGAAGCAGGCGTATATTTGTTGTATTCATTGTTGTAAGAGACGGTTATTTTATCAGAATACAAATATATAAATTATATGGATGGGAATGCCGGAAAACACTCCCATCCACACATCCTATATTAATCTTCCTCCTCTACTTCGTAGCCAGGTGTCTGATCCACCAAATTATCTTTATTCTTCGTTTCCGTGTCAATCGGCCACAATACCCGGAATGCCTCTGTACTTTCGTCCAGAATCGGTCTGTCCGAATCAATATTGCCTTCTTTGCAGAACACCAGGTGTTTACCGCCTTTGGTCAGTGTCATGCGTCGTACATCCCACCAGCGTTGACCTTCATTGACGAACTCTTTGTCTTTTTCGCGAAGTATGGCAAGTTCGTTAGTTGTAAAGTCGGCATTGGTGTAACCATACAATTCGGCATCCCAGTTCTCGCCATACGCACGTTGGCGTACCAGGTTAATGTATTTGGCTACGTCGCCTCCCTGCATATTTTCAATTTCAGCAAGCATAAGGTAAACGAGGGGTAAGCGGTACAGGATTTCATCGGCAATCCACTCGCGTTTATTGGTAGCAGTATTGAAAGTACCTATCTTCTTACGCAGGAAAGTTCCCATTAATGATCCTTCGGCATTATATACGCTCAGGAAAGTACCATCCCGGCGGCTATCTGCTTTATCAAAATTGCGGAAAAGGCCTTCTTTGTATTCATGTACGGCCCAGCCGGTATCTCCCAGTTGCAAGGTATCTTTGGATAAGGGAGCGCCGCTCTCATCAAAAAACGAGCCACCCACATAGTTTCCGGTTTTCATACTGTACACGAAGTTCTTCCCGTCGCTTTCGGCTTCGCCTACTGCGTATCTTACAGCCATGATTACTTCCTGGTTTCCTTTCTGGTTTACACTGAATACTTCTGAGAAATCAGTCATCATCGATAAGCCGTAGTTGTTGGCGACATTCAATAAATGGCGTTTTGCTATTTCCAAATCGGCTTCGCTGGCTACATTATCTCCCGTGGTTACTTTGGAGTTCCATAGATAAACTTCGCCCAGAAGGCACTCCGTGGCTGCTTTCGACCAATAACCTTTCTTATGGCCTCGGTTCATGGGATCGAATGAATTGTTATCGCCAAAGTATTTTAAAGATTCGTTCAGGTCTGACTTTATCTGAGCCATTAACTTGCTGGAATTCGCACGGGCTTCGTATAATAAATCGGGTTCGATGATACCATTGGCTACCTTGGGTTCGAGTTGCAAGGGTGCCGTACCGTATATGCGGTAAAGGTCGAAGTAATGGAAAGCCCGTAAGCCGTACGCCTGACCCAGATAGTAGCTTTTCTGCTCATCGGTCATGTAATCGGCCTCTAAGGTGCGTTCAATCAACAGGTTGATGTTGAAGATAAGGCCGTACAGTTCTCCCCACTTGGTAACACCTGGTGATGTTTGCGATAGGTTATTCTCTTTGATCTCTCCGTTGTGTATGTTTGTACCGTCCACAGACTGGCCTATTTTGGAGCTTCCACCGCCTGCTTCGCCAAAAAGGTATGAATGCTGAAAGGTTTTATCGCGCAAATGTTTATGTATTCCGTCCATATATCCCCGTACATGTGCTTCGGTTTTCCAGTACGAAGTACTACCATATTGATCGAGTGGTGAAAGGTCGAGCGCATCACAACCGGAAATCAGGAGGCCGGCCACAAGTACCATGGCCGCTGGTTTTATTATTGATTTCAATGTTTTCATATCAATGTTTTTTAAAAAGTATTATCAGATTTAAAATGTAAGGTTCAGACCAAATAATAAGGTACGCGGCAGGGCATATCCCGAACCGGCTTCGGATACTTCGGGAGAAGATACATTTTTAGCTGCCGTAATATATCCCAGATTCTGTCCGGTAACCGATACTTCCGCTTTCCTGAGTTTGGCTTTGCTTATCCATTTTTCGGGCAAAGAATAACTCAAAGATATTTCGCGGATGGCCAGGTAGTCGCCCCGGTAAGCAAACATGCTCGAGGGCATGGAGTAATTGCCTTTACCCAGCTGGTCGGCCCATAAGAAGCGGGGGTACTTGCCGTTGGGATTACTTTCCGACCATGTATCGCGCACCAGTTCGGGTACGTTATAGGTTCCCTGCATACAACCCATGTACCAGGGAGTTTTGCTCTGGCTATGGTTTTCGGATACCCAGAAATCGAGTGCATAATCGAAACGGGCATAAAGTTGAAGACCTTTCCAACGTAAAGTACTGTTGAAACCTCCAAACCAGCGGGGTATGGTGTTACCAATCTTCACTTTATCGAATTCGTCGATAACATTATCGCCGTTTACATCCAGCCAGTTTACATCACCGGGCTGGATAGGGAATGCCGTTTTAGCATCCTGCTTGGAAGCTTCCAGTCCTTTCCAGTTATCTTTACCATATAATACCTGGCCGTTGGTTGTGTTCATGGTATATACCTTGCGGTTTGCCGGTACTTCATCCCACGATTTATAAATGCCGAGTGCTTTGTACGCATATAGCATACCGGGTTCCTGTCCTTCCTGGTAGCCACCTACCCACATTTTTTCATTACCATTGCCTGTATATACCTCGAAAGCGTCCTGGCGATTACGTTCCATACCATTATAAGGCAAGGAGATAACTTTGTTCTTATTATAGGAGATGTTTCCACTGGCAGTCCACGACCAGTCTTTGTTTTCGATAATACGTCCTGATAGTTCGATTTCCAAACCGCGGTTACGGAGTTCTCCGTTGTTATTGGTTATAGACGAGAATCCGGTCGAAGTGGGGAAACTCAGTTTAGCGTATTTATCCGAAGTCAGACGGTTATAGAAGGTAAAGTTGGTTGTTAGTTTGTTATCGAAGAAACTCAAATCCAACCCCAGTTCGAATGTATGAGTCTTTTCCCAACGCAGGTTAGGATTGGGTAATTCTTTAATCAGATAACCTACATTACCGTTATAAGTATGGGTTCCGTATGCTCCCTGCAAAGTGTATTCGCCGATGCCCGAAGCATTACCGTTGACACCGTAACTTGTTCTGAACTTACCGAACGAAAGGAACGGTAGGGATTCTTTAACGAATTCTTCACGACCGAAAATCCATCCCGCCGATACTCCCGGGAAAAATCCCCAACGATTATCGCCTAAAAGAGAAGAGTATCCGTCGTTACGGAATACGGCCGACAACAGGTATCTTTCTTTATAGTCGTAATTCACACGTCCGAAGAAGGAAAGAATACGCATCTTCCGGTGTTCCGAATCGATTGTACGTTTACCGGCGTCGCTCGATGTTAATCCCAGGTCGCCAAAGTCATCTGTCGGCGCTCCCGAGCCCGAAGCTTTGAACATCTTGTACATTTTGTCGTAATATTCGGTACCGAGCAATGCGCTTACGTTATGGTCGCGTGCGATGGTACGGTTGAAATTCAACACCGCATTATACGTCTGGCGGAAATCGCGGAAATACTCGGCCGACGTATTACGGGTACGGTCGAAGGAACCGGGGGTCGTTTCGAAGTCTTTGGTAAAGGCTTCTTTCATTTCCTGCGCGTAATACCAGTTGGCAGACGCTTTCAGGAACAGACCTTTCATGAAATCAACCTGGAAAGATTGTATCATCGTAAATTTATCCGACTGGTTATCGTTTTGCCACTTATCGGGCTGGTATGCCTGGTTGCCATCCTGACGATTATTGCCCAGAAGCATATTACCTTCTTCGTCTTCAAACCGAACGGTTGGAGGCAAGGACATGATACGACCGAAATAATGGGCTTCGCTTTCTTGTGAACCGGGCATATTCTTCCAGTTGGCACGGTTGTAATTTAAAGAAGAGGTCGAGGTAAGCCAATCGGCCACATTGTAACTTGCGTTGAGCACAAAAGAGTATCTTTCGTAGAAGGTATTTACGGGTAAACCTTCCTGATGGTTGTAACCTATACCGGCATAATAAGTACCTTTATCGTTACCACCCGACATATTGATATTGTAATCCTGCGACATACTGGGCTGGTTGATGTTATAAGAAGCAATATCTGTTTCTTTAAAAATCAATTCTTTTCCGGTAATCGGGTCGGTCATCGTTTTCCAGCCGTGGCCCTGAAGGTAAGAATTCTCATCGTTGAGGTACATGGTGCTCCAGGGAGATTTGCCGTAAACATTCCCGGTTCCGAACGGTTGGGCGCCGTCCAGATAGCCCAGGTTACCGTATCCTTTGGTAACACCGTCGTTATCTACAAACAGGTGTCCGCTATCATATACGTTCTGCCGCATTACCTTTATATACTCTTCGGCGCCCAGAAACTTGTGGGGGTGATACGCATAGTTAAGTCCCATTTTGGCTTTTACATTAATTTCACGGTATCCTTTTTTTCCGGTTTTGGTGGTAACCAGCACTACCCCGTTACTGGCGCGGGCACCATAAAGAGCGGTTGCCCCTGCATCTTTCATAATATCCATGGATTCGATGTCCTCCGGGTTGATGTCGTTCAATCCGTCGCGAAGCTGCCCGTCGACAATAATCAAGGGTGAGCCCGTTCCGTCCAGATTGGTACCACCACGAAGTATAATGGTTGGAGCCGCACCGGGACTACCCGATTTCTGGATAACCTTTAAACCAGCTACGGCACCTGAAAGCGCCTGGGCGGGATTGGAGAATAACCCAACGCTCAAAGCTTCGGATTTGACTTTGGATATGGAGTTCGTTGTTTTGGATCGTAGCTGGGTTCCCGAATATCCGGTAACAACCACTTCATCCAGCATTTCAACATCTTCTTCCAGTACAATGTTGATATTAGTACGGCCATTTAAGGCTATTTCCTGGGTTTTAAAACCCACGAACGTTACCACGATTGTGGCATTTTGTCCTGAAACGGTTAAAGTAAAATCTCCGTCGATGGACGTGATTGTGCCGTTAGTAGTTCCTTTTTCGTAAACGTTCACTCCAGGAATACCATCTTTAAAAGTATCCTTTACAGTACCTGAAATTGTGATTTGCGCTTGTCCGAAAGCATATAGGGGGCTTAAAAGGACCAGCACCAAAATCAATAGGTTTTTCTTCATAATAAATTTACTGATTGGTTTAAAAATATGGTTGCGTTTTTCATTGTTTATCATAGTAGTGTTTTTTTGGAAGTTTTAAATGAATTATTTAAATACACTGCAAATATAAATAAATATATTTAATAATAAAGAATATAATAAAAAATATAATTAATTTATTTCAATTATACTGATACTATAATAAGTGGTTGTTTAGGGAATATCAGATACTTGTTTTATAAAAATGAAAGTAAAAACTGGATTATAGATGTATGTTTTTCTCGGAAAATCGGCGTTTTTATATAAAATCGCCAGTATACTACCGGGATAACGATTCTATCCTACCGGGATAACGGCTTTCTCCTACCGGGATACAAGGGTTATCCTAACGGGATACAAGGGGTTATCCTACCGGGATAAGACCGTTATCCCGGTAGGATAACCAGAAAACAGGGTTGGATTAGTGAGGGTAAAACAGGGGAATACGGATGATATGCGAAAATGATTCAGGGAAATGGGTTTAGGGAATTTGGGCGGTTATAATAACAACGAGAGATTTATTAAATTATTTAATTATATGAAATATATAATAAATCCAGAAGTCCTCAATTATGAAATGAAGCGTTAACGGTTAACTGGAAGTTTCATCATTATATTGGAGTGTTCATTATATTATATTATATATTATAACTATCCCCGCAAGGCTCAACCGGAACGGTTGTAATCTTGGTAGCCCGTTGCTTTAGCATCGGGTTGGATGGGTCACTCAGAGATAGCGTGCCGAAGGTATGCTATCTTGGTTGTATTCAATATGTTTTCAAAAATTGCATACCTTCGGCACGCAATTTTGAATATCGAATATTTCTACCCCGATGCTAAAGCAACGGGCTACCAAGATTAGCAACCGTTCCGGTTGAGCCATGCGGGAATAGTTACTTCCTGATGATATCCGTTAATTTCACCGCCTGAAATACCATGTGGGCTGTACTACCTTCGTAGAGGATTCCCACGGTTTCGCGGTCAATCATGGTCAGGCAGGAGTAGCCCCAGGCATGGCCTTCATCGAGCATTACCTGATATTCATCAGGAAATGTCTTTCCGCCATCCAGACTGGCTTTAATGGTTATCATATTCCGAGATTTGGTTGAGTTAGGGTTAGAGAAAAGTAGAATATCTTTGTTGAGTACATTATCTTTGGCTTTTACATTTATCAGGCTGGCCATGCAAACAGGTTCCTGCAATACGCTTCTGGACGATGGATGTTCGGCCCAGGTACGTCCCATATCGGAGGTAGTATATACGGCACGGCTGCCTCCGCGGTTATCGCGCATATTAAGCATCAGTACTCCGGGGGTTACTTCGGCTACCTGAGCCTCGGTGGTATTGCTTCGAGGGGCATTGTGAAGTTGCCAGTTCTGCCCGTTGTCTTTGCTGTAGATAATACAGGAATAAGGCATTCTATCAGCATCGATATACTGGGCGGCAAATACCAGTGTACCATCTTCCATCGTAATTCCCATACCGGGGCCTTGAAGCAGGAAGTACCATTCGGGCTTTTTAACCTGTCCGGTAATGTTGATCGGTTCGGACCATGTGCGTCCGTCGTCATCACTTTTCACCAGCATAAGTTGGGCGGTATGGCTTTTGTCCATGCCCTGTCCGGAGTTATGCCATGCCCGGCCGTTGCCCATGCCATGTGTCCAGGCGGCTATTACCCAAATAGTTCCTGTTTTTTTATCTACGAGTATAGCAGGGTCGCCTACTCCGTTTTGCGCTTTTGGCAATGTAGAATCATCTCCGAAGCTCATAGCGATGCGCATAGGTTCCCAGGTTTGTCCACCATCGGTACTACGGCTTACACCGATATCAACATATTCCTGTAGGTCGATACTGCTGTTGTACCGTACATCATATACGCCCAGAAGTGTACCGGCGTTGGTGGTTACCATTCCGGGAATGCGGTATGCGGCCGAGTTATCGTCGCCGGCATAGCGTACACCGGCTCCCATCCGGAAGGTATAAGAGTTATCCTTATCTTTTGCGATTATGGCTGTTTTCCGATCCAGTAATACGTTGTCAAGACTCACGGACATCTTAGAGTGTACAGATGTTCCGGGTTTCATTTGCACACTTACCCAGAAATAGTTTATTCCTTTCCAAAGCTGTTGGTTCGCTTCCAGGCGGATTGTTCCGGAGGAAGGTTTTACTTCGGACTTCAGGATAGAATAAGTCGGGTTAATATCCCTGACGTATTTCGGATTGTCGCGCGATATGTATTGAACAGGCGCATAACGCATTTGCCCGTTGTACTGCGGAGCTTCCGTTCCACTGTAATAAAGGCGGACAGCCGCGATATTATCGATGTCGGTATCTTTGCCGAATGAAAGGACTACTTCGTCCAGCATCCGGGCGTGCGCGGCATCAAGCCTGAGATAACATATTACATTATCTGTACGTTCGAGCATTACCGGAACACGATTCATTTTGACTTGTACCGTGTCGGCCGGATTGGCTGCTACCAGATGGCAACACAATATGGATAAGATGATAATGGAAATGTGTTTCATGATGTATATTTTTGAGTCTCTTTACTTATTTAAGAATTTATTCATCGGCCATATCGGCTACTTTAGGGCGTAAGAAAATAACCTGAATGACTAATGCGATTAATACCAGCCCGGCAAGCATGGCAAAGTCGTGACCGAGGTTACCACTGTCGGTAGATTTGCCGAGTATATTGGTGATGGTGGCACCGGCAAAAACTCCGGTCATGTTCATTATTCCGTAAGCAGTTGCCCGGTAACGGGGAGAAACGAACTGACATAGTATAGGCATATTATTGGCATCAAATATGCCATAACCGATACCGAAACATAAGCCGCCGCCAATTATCATAACCAGGTTATGCCCAAAGCCGAGTAATAATAACGACGGTATGGTAAGCGCCAAACCTATGGCACCCGTGTACACGCGCCCCCGAACATTTTTTTGTATCCACCTGTCGGATAATATGCCGCCGCCGATAACTCCGATAAAGGACGCTATCGCTATGGTGATGGTGGATAATGGCCCGGCCTGGGTCATATCTATGGAAAGATTTTCGGAAAAGAGTGTAGGAAGCCAGTTCTTGGTTGCCCAACCGGGCAAACTGGGTGTGGCGAAATAGAAAAGAATTATCCAGAAAGATATATTTCCTAGTAATACCGACAGGCTTTTCCATACGCCTTTGAAGGGGTTTTCATTTTTTACTTTGGGTGTTTCGGCCAGGTGGCTCTTCTTTTCGTACAGGAATAATATTAGTATCAAACTATATACAATACCTATTATACCAAAGGTATGAAAGGTGGTTTCCCATGTATATGCAGCGGCTACGTTGGCTCCGAAGCCTCCGAGTGCCTGGCCTACGTATAATCCGGTCATGTGTATGCCTACGGCCAGCGAACGGGTTTTGCCCTGGTGATAATCGGCAATAAGCGCCAGCCCGGCCGGTATATATAGGGCTTCACTTACGCCCATTATCGCACGTAGAATATATACCTGGCTGTAGCTGGTGCTGTATCCCATCATTAACGTCACGAAAGACCAGACGAAAAGACTGCCTACAATGAGCCATTTACGGTTGATGCGGTCGGCTATAAGTCCGGCTACAGGGCTCATCAGACCGTATATCCAGAGAAAGACTGCCATTAGTCGGCCGAAGTTGGCGGCGGTTTCCAGTTCCACAATATCAATCATCATGGAGTCTCGCATGGTGGAGAGCATTTGTCGGTCGAGGTAATTGAGAAGGGCAACTACCCAAAGAAGTCCGACTACTACCCAGGGGTAATATTTTTTGTTTTTCATGTTTTACTTTTTGAAGTAAGTAGCTAGAAGCCACACAATTCAATCCCTTTCAATAACATCCGCGGAATATGGAACGGTCCTTTAAATAAATTACCCTTTGCGGGTTGCGATAGGGTACCATCATAATGAAAATACCCAAACCATTCGCCATACTCCCTATCGGGAAAGCGGGCATAAATATAATCATTTATCTGTTTGTGCATTTCCAGGTATTTCATATTGCCCGACGCCCGGTAGCCATATAGGGCTGCAATGACTGTTTCGGTTTGCGGCCACCAGAATTTCATGTCGTGCCAATAGTCCTGGGGGGGACGGTTCATACAATCCTTAAAATAACTAATACCTCCATATTTTTTATCCCATCCCCACTCCCAGGACCAATCGAGCAGCGTTAAGCCTAATTCCCTCAATTCCGGGTTCCAGTTCCGGTATCGGGATTCTTCCAATATGAACCAGGCGGTTTCCATGGAATGTCCCGGGTTAATGGTGCGTCCGGCAAGGGTATTCAGGAATTCGCCGTTGGGGCCGACAGTTTCCAGAATGGCTTTAAATTCGGGCTTTATAAAGTCTTTTTTTAGTTCGGCTATGGAAGCATCTATCTGCCGGGTTAGTACAGGATGGTCGATTGCTTCCCGTATGCGGGCTGCCGTATCTATTAAAATCATACAGAGCGAATGGCCTTTGGCTTGTAATCCTTCCCGGTATTTGGATTCCAGCAATTGCGGATTCTCGCGGTAGTAAATTACTTGCTGAAATAGTTCGACGGCTTTATCGGCATACGTCTTATCTCCCGTAGCCAGTGAATATTGAGCCATAGCAATAGCGGCAAAGGTTTCCGAGAAGACATATCTTCTCTTCCGTACCGGCACCCCGTCGGCGGTAACTTCGAAAAACATACGGCCGTCCGTATCGAAACAGTACTTCTCGATAAAATCCAAACCGTTTTTACATAACTTAAGCCATTCTTCGTTTTTTTCCAGATGATTGTATGCGTAAGCCAGTATATAAGCAAAACGTCCCTGAAACCATACCGACTTCGTACTATCCATGAGTGAGCCGTCGCGGTTTAAGCAAGTGTAATACCCTCCATGCTTCGTGTCGACTCCGTATTTGAGCCAGAAAGGAAGTATGTCCGTAAGGAAGTCTTGCTTGTATTGCTCACTCCAGTACTTCAGATATTCGTTGGGGGATGATAAATCGGGAGTATTCATATTATTTAAACTTATTACATCTTTCAAAGAAATGGATGGCTTCGAGTTCGGCCTTCATGGCGGTTTCTTCTTCGTCGGTCATGTTCCGGAAGGGAGTGCGGTTCTTTCCTAAATCCAGTCCGATTAGTTTCATGATGCGTTTACCGCCAACTATATTTCCACGATACCGGCAAATTACATTGATTACTTCCTGGGAGAAGTTTTGTTTTTCGCGGGCGGTTTCCAGGTCACCGGCCTGCCATGCTTCGATTATTCCGTTCAACTCGCAGCCGTTATAATTCGTTGTACCGCCGATACCACCCTGGGCGCCACCCATTGCCAGCGAAGGTAGGATGGTTTCGTCCTGTCCGTGGAGCATATCGAACTTTCCGTTTTTATACAACCGGCATTGGTTGTATTCATAAAGACTTTCGTATGTATATTTGATTCCGGCAAAGTTGGGTATCCGTCCGTCTACCGCTTCCAGGAATTCAACCATTGGTAGATAAGCATTGTTAAAAGCGGGAATATGGTAATAGTAGAAAGGAAGTTCGGGTGCGGCCGAAGCTATTTCTTCACAATACTTTACGAGTTCTTCCACCCGTCCGATGCGTGGGAATGGTGGAGCCATGGCACCAATTCCCCAGGCGCCGATTTCTTTGGCGTGTTCAGCCAGCCGGCGACTGCTTTTGACGCAGGTACTACCGACGTGGACAATCACTTTGAAGTCTGCCGGAGCAACTTGCATCCACTTTTCAGCTAAACGAATTCTTTCTTCGTCCGTAAGCATATATCCTTCGCCGGATGAGCCATTGATGAAAACTCCTTTCAGGCCGTTATCCAAAAGAAGCTTGGCGTATGATTCAATGGGTTGGTAGTTTACTTCACCATCCGAAAAGAATGGAGTAAATGGTGCGTTAATTAATCCCTTGATTTTTTCCATTACGTGCGCTTTTATATTATTATATCAGATTTATTTAATTACTACGCAAATATAAATAAATAATTTTAATAATAAGAATAAATAAAGGAGAATATTTAATTATATTCTCCTTTTATTTATATACAACATAAATTATTGTATAATATGCGGTTATAGTAATTAACTGTACCTATATATATAAGGTGTAAAGTTGGATAATATCAGATAATAAAAAAATCAGCAGTAAGGTGTAAGCCAAACTACTGATTCTTTTATTTTAAGAGTTATCTTATCCCAGGAATGATATCAGCACCCCGGCCGCAACAGCCGAACCGATAACACCTGATATATTACTTGACATACAATATTGAAGCAAGTGGTTCTTCGGGTCGTACTTCAACCCAATCTCATTTGCCACACGGCTAGCCATAGGTACAGCACTCAGCCCGGTTGCACCAACAAGCGGATTGATTTTCTTCTTGGTAAACAAGTTGAATAGTTTTACAAGCATAATACCACCCGTAATTGAAAGTGCAAAAGCTAAGAAACCTCCTACAACGATACCAATTGTTGTCCAGTTAAGGAAAGCTTCGGTTGTCATTGTTGCACCTACACAAAGTCCGAGGAATATGGTAGCGGCATTCATGATACTGTTCGAAGCAGCATCGTACAAACGGAATGTATTGGCACCGATTTCTTTCACCAGGTTACCAAACATCAACATACCTACCAGAGGCACCGCACTTGGTACGAACAAAGCAACTACAGTTGTTATAGCAATCGGGAAGATGATTTTGAGTACCCGCATGTTCTTTATTTCTGTTTTGGACGGGTATTTCTTTTCTTGTTCCTTCATGTTAATCATGAGTTCCTTCTTTGAGCAGAAGATTTTCACAACCAACGGAATAATTACCGGAACAAGCGCCATATAAGAATATGCTGCAATAGCAATCGGGCCAAGCAAATGCGGAGCCAGCTTAATGGTTGTAAAGATAGCCGTAGGACCATCAGCACCACCGATAATACCTAATGAAGCTGCTTCCTGCGGAGTAAAGCCCATCAGGATAGCTACCAACAGAACGGTAAAAATACCAAACTGGGCAGCAGCGCCGAAGATAGACAGACGCAGATTACGAAGCATTGGGCCGAAATCGGTCAACGCACCCACACCCATGAAGATAATCGGAGGAAGGAAACCTGTCTTAATCAACATGTAGTACAGGAAGTTCATAATTCCCATTTCGTGTGCGATATCATGCAGAGGCATCTCCCAGATGTTTTTCATTACACCGTTGATAAATACCATTCCGTTCTCATCAGCCTGGATAATACCCATTTCACCCCCCGGAAAGTTTGCCAGAAGCACACCAAAGGCAATAGGAACAAGCAGTAAAGGTTCATACTGCTTTTTGATACCCAGATACAGCAGGACAAAGGCGATGACGTACATCACCAGGAACTGCGGTTCGGCAATTATATTGCTGAACGCAGTCATATCGTATAAATTCTCGAATATCTCCTTCATTACTGTATCACCATTAATACATCATCTTCAGAAACAGTATCTCCCGGAGCAGGCAGTATTGCAGCAACGGTACCGCCAAACTCTGCACGGATGGCGTTATAGGTTTTCATAGCTTCTACATAACACAACACATCGCCTTCTTTAACGACATCACCTACTTTCAGTGGAGTTTCAGAAGTATCTTTGGTTAAGAAGAATTTACCTTCAAGCGGAGAAATTATATCTTTACCTTCGCCGGTTGGTATCGGAGCAACACCAGCAGCCTTAGCAGCAGGCAGTTCACTGTCTCCATAAGCAACGGTTACTTTGTAAGCCTGTCCGTCGACCTGTACGGTAAGTGTTTTGGGTTTGGCATCGTCCAGCGGAGATTTATCTTTCTCGGCTTTCTTCTTTGCTACGTCAGCCAGGAAGTCTTCTTTGGCCTTACCGCTCTTATAGGCTTCGTACTGAGCCGGGTGCATAGCGTATTCGAAGAGTTCTTCGTCGTCCTGTCCAAGCTCCCACTTGTTTTCTTTCATCAGCTTGCGGTACTTGTCCAGGTTGTCCGGATAGTTTCCCTGCGGGTCGCCATCAAAGAATTCGCGGCCTTCGCGTTTGGCTTTCTCAATGATTTCAGGTGCCAGTTCGCCCGGCAGACGGCCTGCTTTACCCAGAATCATATCCCAGATATCATCGGCAATCATACCCCAACGTTCTTTTCCTTTTTCCATGGCGATAACGTTCATCATAGCCAGGTTTTTTACATATTGGCTAAATGGTGTTACCAATGGAGGATAACCAACGCGTGGCCATACATAAGCAACTTCGTCGAACAACTTGATAAGCAGTTCGTCCTGAGTCATAAACGGCAGGTTGCGTTTGGCTTTGTATTTATTGATGGATTCGAGGTTGGTTTCAAGGTCGGCCATTAAGCTTCCCATCATACCGCCGGGAAGTCCCGGAGCAATAAGCAGCGAGTTCATTAAGCGGTTCTTCGGGCTGATGTACAGACCGAGGAAGTCGTCCATAAATTCCTGAACCATGCTACGAACCTTCATATAGGCTTCCATGTTGATTTCGGGTACCTGGTATCCGGCATCTTTCAGCATGGCCTGTACGCTGATAAGGTCGGCATGTCCGGTTCCCCATGAAAGCGGTTCCATACCTACGTCGATATAATCGCAACCGGCATTACATACTTCAAGAATTGTAGCCATATTAAATCCCGGGCCTGCATGACTATGGTATTGGATTGGGATTTCGGGATGTGCTTTCTTAATGTTACCTACAATTTTGCCCAATGATACCGGACGTCCGATACCTGCCATGTCTTTGATACAGATTTCATCGGCACCGGCAGCAATGAGCTCCATTGCCATATTGGTGTAATACTCAACAGTGTGGATGGGCGAGTGAGTGATACTCAAAGCTGCCTGAGATATCATGCCGGCATCTTTTGCATATTTGATGGAAGGAATGATATTACGTACATCGTTCAATCCGCAGAAGGTACGGGTAATATCTGTTCCCTGAGCTTTCTTTACTTTGTAGAACAACTTACGAACGTCTGCCGGAACGGGAGACATACGAAGTCCGTTCAGCGCGCGGTCCAACATGTGTGTCTGAATGCCTGCATCGTTGAACGGTTGAGTCCAATCGCGCACGGCTTTATTTGGATTTTCTCCGAATAGTAAATTTACTTGTTCAAAACCTCCTCCATTCGTTTCAACACGGGCGAAACAGCCCATTTCAATAATAGCCGGGGCTACCTTTACAAGCTGGTCAACACGGGGTACATACTTTCCGGCCGATTGCCACATATCCCTGAAAACCAAGCTGAATTTAATTTCTCTTTTCATTTTTCCGGTAATTCTATAAGATTAATTTTGTTTTTCTACTTTCACTACTTTTCCTTTGCCGTGGGTTACCACGTTCACCGCAGCGGTAATAGCTGCCAGTATATTGCCTGGAATAAGGGCGGGTGCAGTTGCAGGTCTTCCTTTCGGTGCAACGATTTCTTCGGGTGCGTATTTATTGACAAGGTAAATAAGAAGTTTACCCAGATAAATAACGATTAAAAGAATGAGGAAAACGGTTACCATCCCCACTACCATCAACAAAAGTCCTGTTTGTAAATTTTCCATGGATTTAAAATGTGTGTTTATGATTTATAATATTATTCGCTCGAAACGCAAAAAAACGCCCGAAATTACGAATAAAATCTTAATAAATAAAGGGTTAGGTTGATAAAAAATGTAAAACTGTAAATACGGCACATATTCATACGTAGTATTTTCCGATTAGTTATTTACCATTCATCAAGTCATACATTCCACTTGTCAGAATAATTTCCGAATCCGGTTGCTACAGCAGAAATCTCTGTTAATTGAACAAATTAAAAGCAAGCAACTGGAAACAGAACTCGATTATCTGAAAGCCCAATACCACCCGCATTTTCTTTTCAATGCCCTTAATACCGTATATTTCCAGATAAATTATGATATTCCCGCTGCCCGGAGAACCATTGAAGTTAACCAGTAACGGATGATTGTTACGGTTAGTCAACTGTTTCTGAAAAACATTGGCTACGGGGTTAGATAATACCCGTAGAATAACTGCCAGAACGGTTAGGATCATTGTTCATTGAAATAATTTGGTGCAAAGATACGATAAATCGCGGTTTATCCCCTTTTCCGGTAACTCATTACCGCCCACCCATTCAGTACCACGGCAAAGGTACACAACGCCAACAATTGTTTGCTCAACTCGGCTACACCACTACCTTTGAGATAAACAGAACGCATAACCTCCATAAAATATTTCAGGGGATTAAATATTGTAATGGTCTGTGCCCATGCCGGCATACTATTAACCGGGGTAAACAGCCCACTCATAATAATAAATATAATAATGAAAAAGAATACCACAAACATAGCCTGTTGCATGGTAGCCGAATAATTGGAAACCACCAGCCCCAGCGCAGATACCACAAGCACATATATGGCAGTGAACATATAAATTACTGCAAAGCTTCCTGCCGGATGCAACCCGTAAAGTAGTGCCGATAAGCCAAAACAGAGGGTAAGTATGATAAAACCCATTATCCAGTAAGGAATAAGTTTGGATAGTATAAATGTAAGCCGGCTTACGGGTGTTACATTGATTTGCTCGATTGTGCCGACTTCCTTTTCGCTTACAATATTCAGTGCGGGAAGAAATCCACAGAGCAGCGTTATAACCATAACCATCAGGGCAGGTATCATAAACACCTTGTAATCCTGATGCGGGTTAAAGCGGGTTTGAGTAACGACATTAACTACGGGAATGATTTCCGTACCGGAAGACATAAACAGTTCTTCGCGGATATCGCCGGCAAAACCCGTCATTATGGATGTCAGATACGAACTTCCCAGGCCGCCTTTCATTCCGTTTACAGCGTTGGCCGATATCATTACCTGTGTAGTATTTCCATTTATCATATCCTTTTCGAACCCGGATATGATTTCGAGTATAATATCGGATTCCCCATATTCTACACTCTCAAGCGCCTGTTCATAGGTATTTGCCAAACCGGAAAGATTGAAATACGATGATGCATCAATTTTCTGTATCAACCGCCGGGAGTAGGTACTGTGATCGTTATCAATGATACACACATTCAGGTCTTTGACTTCCTGATTGGCTGCAAAAGGCATTACCAGCATCATCATACAAGTGAAACCAACAATTAACTTCGGCAGAAAAGGGTTGCGGCGAAGTTGCTTGAATTCTTTTTCAATCAGATATCTTATCATCACTATTTGACCTTTATTATTTCTTTAGTTTTAATACCTTATATCTTTTAACCTTTTATCTTATTTACTTCCTTTCATTTGCCGGTATCAAATACCCTTGTACACCCGGGTGTACAAACCCGGTACATCCGGGTGTACAACGCCCGAACACCCGGGTGTACACATACGTTTGATACCGGCATACAAAACCGTTTATTATTTAATTCTTTCATTATGCTAGTCTTACTTTAAACTTCCGCAGGCTTATGGCAAGCAGGAAGATAGCCATAACTACCAGAATACATAATTCTTTCATTGCATATATAATGGGCACGCCTTCAATCATCAGCTTTTTAACGGCTGCAATATACCAGCGGGCGGGTATTATATTGGATATCCATTGCAGGATAACAGGCATACTTTCGAGTGGATAAATCATTCCCGAAAGTAGCAATACCGGCATCATCATTACCATACTGGATATGAGCATGGCGGCGAGTTGTGTACGTACCAGACTGGATACCAGCATACCTATGGACAGGGCAACCAATATAAAAACCAGCGATACAATTATAAGCCAGAAAAGACTACCGGCTACAGGTACTTTGAGAATGAAGACTGATATTAACAATACAGTGGTAAGGTTAACGAAAGATAGTAGAAAATAGGGCACTGTCTTGGCGAGAATAATGTATAGGGGTTTTATGGGCGACGCAAGAAGTACTTCCATGGTGCCCATTTCTTTTTCGCGTACAATGGCTACAGAGGTCATCATGGCACAAATCAACATCAGGATAAGCCCCATAACGCCGGGTACGAAGAAGAAAGCGCTTTTCATTTGCGGGTTGTACAGCATACGTATTTCGGGTATTATCTGCACGGGTACCTGTGTGTTTTGCATTCGTTCCTGTTGCCATGAATGGATAATATTGCCGGCATAGCCTAATATGGTGGATGCCTGGTTAGGGTCGGTTCCGTCGACTATCAGTTGCACAGCGGCGTCGCCTGTATGCAGAAGGTTTTCATTGAAATTATCGCTAAAGACAAGCACAAGGCTGGCTTCGCCTTTTTCGAAGACTTCATCAATTTCTGCCGGATTATACAAAATACGATTTAAAATGAAGTATTCATTACCACGAAAACGTTCGATGATTTCGCGGGTAGATGTATCCTGAGAAGGGTCGAACACGGCAACATGGGTATTATTTACTTCGGTTGATATGGCGAAGCCGAAGAGGATTATCTGTATCACGGGCATTCCAAGAAGTATCATCATGGTGCGGGTATCACGCAGAATGTGGTAAAACTCTTTTTGAACAAATGATAAAAACTGTTTCATCGGTTCAATCCTCCTTTCTTGTAGCTTTTCGGGCAAGGCTGCGAAATACCTCGTCCATGTCGTTGGCATTAAACTTGTTTTTCAATTCGTGTGGGGTATCGAGGGCTTCGATACCTCCGTCTACCATGATGGATACGCGGTTGCAGTATTCGGCCTCGTCCATATAGTGGGTAGTAACGAATATGGTGATACCGCTTTCGGCGGCTTCGTATATTAATTCCCAGAACTGGCGGCGGGCAACAGGGTCTACACCGCGGTAGGTTCATCGAGGAATACAATGCGTGGCTGGTGGAATATGGAAACGGAGAAGGCTAGTTTCTGTTTCCAGCCTAGTGGAAGGTCGCGCACCATGGTATTCTTCTCGGCGGTAAAGCCCAGCTTCGCAAGGATTTCGTCGGTATGGGTTTTGATTACATCGGGCTTTACTCCGTATATTCCGGCATACAGGCGGATGTTTTCCCATACTTTCAAATCCTCGTACAGGGAGAACTTCTGACTCATATAGCCGATGTGTTTTTTTACTTGTTCGGCTTGCCGGGATATGTCGTAACCTGCTACGGTGGCTTGTCCGGAAGTGGGTTTACTTAATCCGCACAGCATACGCATGGCGGTGGTCTTACCGGCGCCGTTAGC
>DAMCMT010000081.1:17796-20505 GCA_032108265.1 Bacteroides sp. | reverse complement strand
AGCAAAAATAAAACTTTTTGAGAAAACCCACAAGAATACGGGATGATCCAGAAAAGCAATATTAATAGCGTAATCTGCGGAAAAAGAAAAAAGCTATCTCGTTATGAGACAGCTTTTTATTTCTGGGTGGCTAATGGGGCTCGAACCCACGACCTTCGGAACCACAATCCGACGCTCTAACCAGCTGAGCTATAGCCACCGTGTTATTTTTGCTAATTGCGGTGCAAAGATAGAGATAATCTTCAATACTGCAAATAACTTGGCGTATTTTTTTCGATAAGTTCAGAACGAATACCCGAACGATAAGTAAGGCCATACTGGTAATGAGGTAAATCTATCTCCGAATAACTTGCCTTCATAATAACCTACCGATAATAATAAAGGAGAAACACCTATTCTGAAAAGAAAACCGTTCTTTCGTTGATAGCGGTAACCTACTCTTAAACCGAAAAGACCTTCGTCATCACCAAACTCCTGAGCATAATTTGCTCCTAACTCAAATGAGTGTACGTAACCATATATATACCCCGCAGAAATTGCAAATAGGGTTACTGATTCATCACCGGATATCGGATTCCAGGCTCCACCGGCTCCGACGATAAAATGGTGTCTGTTCTTTAACGGAACAATACGTTCGTAGTTAAAAGAATAGATTAACGTTCTACCGCCAAGTTCTAAGTAGACAGAGTTTTTACGGGAAACCCGTTGGGGTATTGTGTCTTGAGCAGCTATGCCAAGGCTGATGAAAAGCAACAGAGTGAATGAGGTCAGACACTTCATTACTGGTAAATAGCCTTCTTACCTGCCAATAACGTATTCTTCATCAGAGACACGATAGTCATAGGCCCTACACCACCCGGTACGGGAGTAATGTACGAACATTTAGGTGCAACTTCTTCGAAAAGTACATCTCCGGTCAGTTTAAAGCCCGATTTAGTTTTGTCGGATGGTACGCGGGTAGTACCAACATCAATAACAACGGCTCCCTCTTTTACCATCTCTGCTTTAACAAAATTCGGTTGACCAAGGGCAGCAATAATTATATCGGCTTCCTGACATTCTTTTATGAGGTCTTTGGAACGGCTATGGCATACGGTTACGGTAGCATCGCCCGGATAGGCTTTCTGCATCATAAGCATAGCCATCGGTTTGCCGACAATATTACTGCGGCCGAGAACGACACACTTTTTGCCGGAAGTTTCGATTTTGTATCGTTTCAGCAATTCCAGTATTCCGTTGGGTGTGGCTGAAACATAGCAAGGTAATCCGATGGAAAGACGGCCGACATTGATGGGATGGAATCCGTCAACGTCTTTGCGATAGTCAATGGTTTCGATAACTTTCTGCTCGGAAATATGTTTCGGGAGGGGTAGCTGAACGATGAATCCGTCTACATCTTCGTCGGCATTCAGTTCCTGTACTTTCGCGAGTAGTTCTTCTTCGGTTATATCATCTTCGTACCGGATAAGTGAAGATTTGAAACCGCAGGCTTCACATGCTTTTACTTTGTTGGCTACATAAGTTTCGCTTCCACCGTCGTGACCTACCAGAATAGCAGCCAGGTGAGGACGCTTGCCGCCACGGGCAACAATTTCATTTACTTCTGCTGCAATTTCCTGCTTTACCTGTTCGGAGATTGCTTTTCCGTCAATCAATTCCATTGAGTTATGAGTTTTGAGTTTTGAGTTATGAGTTCTGTTACGATACCGCATGGTACTCATAACTCAAAACTCATAACTCATAACTTATTTATTTTCTTTTCGGCATCATCTTCCCCATCTTGCTGGTAGTTACCATCTTCATCATTTTGCGGGTCTGGTCGAACTGTTTCAGCAAACGGTTTACTTCCTGAATGCTGGTTCCGCTACCTTTGGCGATGCGGTCGCGGCGCGAACCGTTCAGCAGGGCAGGGTTAGAGCGTTCCGCCGGAGTCATGGAGTAGATAATGGCTTCGATACTTTTGAAAGCATCATCGTCCAAATCTATGTCTTTGATGGCTTTGCCTACACCCGGAATCATGGATGCCAGGTCTTTAAGGTTACCCATCTTCTTGATTTGCTTAATCTGACTCATAAAGTCATTGAAGTCGAACTGGTTTTTGGCAATCTTCTTTTGCAAACGTTTGGCTTCGGCTTCGTCGTATTGTTCCTGCGCGCGTTCCACCAGTGAAACGATATCACCCATCCCGAGTATACGGTCGGCCATACGTGAGGGGTGGAACTGGTCGATGGCTTCGAGCTTTTCGCCGGTACCGACGAATTTAATCGGCTTGTTGACTACCGAACGGATAGAAAGAGCCGCACCACCACGGGTATCACCGTCGAGTTTGGTGAGGACAACTCCATCGAAGTTCAGGCGTTCGTTGAATTCCTTAGCAGTATTTACGGCATCCTGACCAGTCATGGAGTCGACAACAAACAGGATTTCGTTCGGGTTGATTGCATCTTTGATAGCTGCAATCTCGTTCATCATCTGTTCGTCAATTGCCAGACGTCCGGCTGTATCGACAATTACCAGGTCGTAACCTTTGGATTTTGCTTCTTTTATAGCATTTTCCGCAATGGCTACCGGGTTTTTATTATCGAGTTCAAAGTATATAGGAACGTTGATTTGTTCGGCCAATACCCTTAACTGTTCGATAGCGGCAGGACGGTAAACGTCGGCTGCTACGAGCAAAGGACGTTTATGCTTCTTGGTTTTCAGCATGTT
>DAMCMT010000081.1:0-17786 GCA_032108265.1 Bacteroides sp. | reverse complement strand
GCCAGCTTGCCCGAGAAAGTAGTCTTACCCGAACCTTGCAAACCCGACATCAGGATAACGGCAGGTTTACCTTCCAGATTAATTTCTACCGTTTCGCCTCCCATTAACTGGGTTAGTTCGTCGTGAACAATCTTCACCAATAACTGGCTGGGCTTCACGGCAGTAAGCACATTTTGTCCAAGTGCTTTTTCTTTAACGGTATCGGTAAAAGATTTGGCTACTTTGTAGTTCACGTCGGCATCCAACAGGGCTTTGCGAACATCTTTGAGCGTTTCGGCTACGTTGATTTCGGTGATTTTACCTTCACCTTTCAGAATTTTAAATGACCTCTCTAGTCTTTCGCTTAAATTATCGAACATATGTGGTTTCTGTTAATTACGTGTTTCGGAGCGCAAATGTACTAAATAATTATGAATTTTGAATTTTGAATTTTGAATTGTTTCCATGCGGCATTGTAATTAATAGCTCATAATTCAAAATTCATAATTCAAAATTAAATCTTTTTGTTCTGCCATTTTGCTTTTCTGAAATAGATATAGCTTACCAGCAGCAAAAGGGCATAATACAGGATTTCTGTTGTGAAGCATATAGCGACAGGTGCTTTCAGGAATGAACCGACAAAGAATATGTATCCTACATAGAATACAAGGGTTGCCGATTCGAGCATTAATGCTGAACGCGTGTTGCCGGTACCTGATACTCCGTTAAATACTACGTTGGCTATGGATGCAATAGTCATGGCAATACATATCACATAAACGGATGCTACGGAGTCCGATATTAATCCCGGGTCGCTGGTATATACGGATAGTATTGCTTTAGGGAACAAAGCAATTGCGCCTGCTAAAGCTATCATAAGTAATAGTGAGAAACGGGCTATTTTCTTTATCAGTGGTATTACCTGCGATGCGCCTCCTGCTCCAATGGCATTACTAACCAAACTATTAGCCGTCGCGGATAGTGAATTGACCGGAATAAACATTACTACATAAATGCTTCGGACAATGTTTGCTATAGCCAGTTCACGAGTGCCGATACGCTCTACTACCATAAAGAAAACGAAGAACGTTCCCATAGATAGAAAGTGCTGCAACATGGTAAAGCAGGATATGCTGAGGATGCGACCTAATAGTTTGAAGTCGAATGTACCGAACTTGTTAAGGCAGTATTTTTTGAATTCAACAAATACATACGTATATATTAAATAAAATACCGTGGAACTGGCTTCGGCAATAACGGATGCTATGGCAGCGCCTTTGATACCCAGAGCCGGGAACCCCCAATGTCCAAAAATCAAAACATAGTCCAGTATCACATTCACTATTGCCATGACAATAGCATTAATGGTAAGAACCTTCGTGCGGGTTATACCAATATAAAACGCCCGGAACATGGCATTGAAGAACGAAAAGAAAAATCCGAATATACGCCAGTCGATAAACTCCATAGTGGCATCGTATATCTCGGGAGAGGAAACGATGACCGACATCAGATTTCCCCCGAATGCACGGGTAAGACCGAACATCAGGAAAGCCAGTGCCAATACGAATATGCACCCCTGAATCATAACCGGGCCTACATCCTGATATTGCCTTTCGCCATTACGACGAGCCATTACAATCTGAGAACCGATACTAAAGCCGAATGCAACGGTAAATACGCAGATATAAAAGAGTCCGCCCATAGCTGAGGCGCCAAGGGCAACTTCACTGACATGACCCAGAAAAGCCGTGTCGGTTACATTTATAATATTTTGTGCGAGTAGGCTAAGGAGTATCGGGTAGCTGACACTCCATATCTGTTTATTACCGTACATACTTTGTTCTTTAAAGAAACTGCAAAGTTACTGTTTTTTTATCAGGATAAACTTACAGGATAAGTAAAAACAATGGTGGGCGGTAAAGAGTTCTCGTTAATTACACGGTAAGTTCCTCCGAAATGTTCGATGAACAGGCGGTTAATCTCATTACGGACAGCTACTTCCTGAGTAGTGAAAGCAGGTTCGGCCAGAGGACTATTTATTATTTCGAAAGAGAGTTTTTGCGTATCGTTTTCTTCTTTTATGCGCAAAGTTATTTCCCTTTTTTCTCCGAAAGGAACCGGATAGGTAAGGGTACTGGATAGCACCATCAGGAAGCGGTTATAATCTGTAGAGATTTCTACATTGGGAGTTTGTATATCGGTGGTAACACGAATTAAGCCATTATTTTGTTGGTTGGCTGTATACAGGCTGTCATTACAGAGTGAGCTAATATCGCATTTGCTCATGTTGAACTTCATCATTCCGGATTCCAGGCGCGATAAGTCGAGTACATTGTTAACCAAACTCATCAACTCTTCTGAGTTTTTCTGGATAATCGATGAATATTCATTCCTTAATTCCTCATCCATGTCGGGCTCCATTGATAGCAGTTGAGAAAATCCAACTACATTGTTAAGCGGAGTACGGATGTTATAACTCATGTTCGATAAAAACCGTTCTTTGATTTCATTTGCTTCGTTAGCAACTGTACTGGCTTTTCTTATTTCCTTTTCAGCTTTCTTTAACCGCTTTTTGACGAAGATAATACGGATAGTAAATGTAGCCCATAATATAATTCCTAATATAATAAGAAAGAGGAAAATCGTACGACGTTCGTTTTTGTGCCGTTCTTTCTCAAACTGAAGCTTATCAATATCATATATTTGTAGAATCTGGTCCATCTGTTTTTGGGATATTACCTGATTGATGGAATCTTTTCCTTCGATAGCAGTTTTATATAAAGGGAGAGCCTCATTATATTTGCCAGTTTGGATATATACATCAGCCTTTTTCACCATCTGTTTGTAGTAATCACTCACATAAATATCTTTTAGAGCAACCAATGTAGTGTCCAGATATGGGATAGCTCTTTCAAATTGGCCGATACTCTGGTAATATTCAGCCATGGCATCCATATAGCGTAGTTTGTCGATGGTATAAGTACTTTTATTCAGATGTTCTTTGGCTGTTTGGAGGTGTGAAAAAGCTTCGTCAGGGTGTCCTGTTCTAAGATAATAATAGCCCAGATATATTTCTGTGTAAGCGAAATAACTGTAAAATGAATCGCTTAAGGGAGCAACCTGGAGATAATCGTTCAGACTTTTCTTAAATTCTTCTATGTATTGGTAAAGTGCGGGATAATCATCGGTCTGGAAAGAAGCCGAAATAAGCATGCCTAATACATCTATGGATACAAGAATGTTTTTGGCATGAGGCAGGAATTTGTAAGCTTCATGCAGATGTTCCAATCCTTCATCCCATCTCTCAGTTGCCAGATATGAAGTTGCGATTACAGCATTGGCCGAAACGATTCCATCCGTGAAATGAACTTCTCTTGCTCTTTTCAACATTTTTAGCCCCTCATTAATGGCAAGCTCATAATTCTCTTCAAGAATATAGGCATATGTACGGATTTTCAGCGCATCAAAGTAAACTATCCATATTTTCTCTTTTTCGGCGGCAGGCAGTACAATATTTGAATAGTGCTTTGTACTATCTACCTGCTGACGGTTGAAGTAATAAATCATTGAGTAATAAGCACCGAAAGCGGTATACCTGTTAAGAGTATGTGTTTTGCCTTCATGCAATAATTCCTGAGCCAATTCTAATCCTTTATCTGTATTTTGAACAATACGTGCCAGTTCTTTTATGGCAGAAAGACGTGCTGTATCATCTTTTGATGTGTTCTGGATAACTTCTTCAAGACTGTCTGCCCGCAAGGGATACTGTTGCAGTGAAGCGATCATGTACACCGTATAACTCAAAGACAGTATGAGTATAAATAGCTTCTTCATTTCTTTACTGTTTTTGAATTGGGTGTGTGAAACAAAATTTAGAACCTCCGGTATAATCCGGGTCAATCCATATTTCTCCGCCAACATGGTTGATGATAAGCTGACATATGGATAAACCCAATCCGGTTCCCTGTGCCCGTTCGTCGAGCTTTTCAAATCGTTCGAAAATCTTGTCTTGTTTTTCCGGGGCAATACCACAACCGGTATCGGTTACAGAGAATAATGCCTTGTCGGGATTAGTTAAAGATAGTTCGAGAACAATTTGCCCTTGTGTGGTAAATTTGGTTGCATTAATCATCAGGTTAAATAATACCTGCTGGATTCGGGCTTCATCTGTATGTAGTACCAGAGAATCGAGTTCTGTTTTGAACAGTATATCAGCCTGGGTTTGTTTTACCTTTTGAACTGTATCGGTAACATTGCGGCATAATTTTACTGCATCCTGATCTTTAAATGTGAATTGCATCTTTCCGAATTCGAGGCTGGAGAGATCGATCACATCATCTATAAGTTTCAGTAATAACTCAGAGTTTTGTTGTATAATGTCATTACACTGCTGGCGGGTTTCATCATCGATCATTGATTCCGTCAGTATTGCTGAAAAGCCGGTAAGTGCATTAAGTGGTGTGCGTATTTCATGGCTCATGTTTGACAGAATCATGCTTTTTGTTTTCATCGAACTCTCAGCTTTTGTTTTAGCACTTTCAAGCTGCTCTTTCGATTTCCGGAGTAGTTTAGTGCTTCGTATGATGTAGAATGCCAGAAGTACTCCCAGAAAGAGGATTGCAAGGCTGATAATCAGGAATAAACTTATTTCTCTACTTTTTTGAACCTGATTATCTTTTTCGATCTGATTAATCTGATACATGGCTCGTAAAGCGTTTACCTGACGCGCGTAACTTTTTGCATATAGAGAATCTTTCCTGTTAACAATTCGCTGATATAATAAAGCAGCATCATGGTCCTTTTCCATCAGTGCATAAATTTCAGCTTTGGCTACTTCGAGTTTCGTATATCTGTTGGAGTCTAACTTCCTTACGTAAGTCAGAGGCAATTTATTAAGTTCATTCAAAGCAGCCTGCAGATTATTTATTCCTTTGTAGTAGTTAGAGCTAATATAATATAGCGTGGCTGTACGTACACTCGCCGTTTCTTTATCGATGTATGATTTTGCCTGCTCAAGATAATTCAATGCTTTTTCTGGTTCATGATTCTTAATATGGAAATAAGCATTGTATAATAGTGCAGTAGGCCAAAGAGAATCATGCTCAGGATTATCAGAGAATAATTCATTTAATTTTGTAATATAGCCGGCAAAGTTCTCTATATTATCCTGATACATAGATGCGTGAATCAGTTTCAAGAGAGTTATTTTCTGATGCTTAACTGTTTGTGGAAGTTGTTCCAGGTTTTGTAAAGCTTCCGAGTAAGAGTTTATGGCCTCGGTTGGCATATTGGAATAGACATAGGTGTCGCCAATACCAACATTGGCTAAAGCGAATCCCAGGGCTGAACCTTGTTCAACTGCATCATCAACCATTTTGTGTACACGATTAATAGCCAGGATAATATCACCCCGGAAACAGAAAGCATTTATGGCCAGCAGTTCGGTTTCAAAATATTCAGTTTGCAAATTGTTGCTCAGTAGGAAAGGTTCTATCTCGTCTACCCATTTAATTACAGTATCTGTAGGCAATGCAATGGTGCCGGGTATATTTTTATTGAATAAGGATTGTAATTGTGAAAGTTTTTGTTGTTCCGGGATTGCGGAAAGATATGGTGAGATAAGAATTCCCAGAAGAAGAATAAATATACGTAATTGATTCACAAAATATCCGTGTTATGATTTCATATTATTATTGGTTGCAAATTTAGTAAAAAATACCGGAATATAAAGGTTTTGAGGTGTGTTTTTAAATATAAAAAAAATCCGCATGACAGTTTCTAAGCAGAAAACAGCCATGCGGATATATATCGATAGTTTTCAGAGAACTTTGCTTAGAATTAACTATTCATACTCAATAAGAATTCGTCATTATCTTTTGTTTTCTCCAAACGGTCTTTTACGAAGTTCATTGCCTCGATCGGATTCATATCCGAGAGGTATTTACGTAAAATCCACATACGGTCGAGTGTTTGTTTATCCTGTAACAAATCGTCTCGGCGGGTACTGGATGCAACAATATTGACGGCCGGGAATATTCGTTTGTTCGACAGGTTGCGATCGAGTTGTAACTCCATATTACCTGTGCCCTTGAATTCTTCGAAGATAACTTCGTCCATTTTCGAACCGGTATCAATAAGTGCAGTTGCTATTATTGTAAGCGAACCGCCATTTTCTATGTTACGGGCGGCACCAAAGAAACGTTTCGGTTTGTGCAATGCATTAGCGTCGACACCACCGGAAAGTACTTTTCCGGAAGCCGGAGAAACCGTGTTGTATGCGCGTGCCAGGCGGGTTATTGAATCCAGGAATATAACTACATCGTGTCCGCACTCTACCAATCGCTTTGCTTTTTCGAGTACAATTCCTGCAATCTTTACATGGCGTTCGGCAGGTTCGTCGAAAGTTGAAGCAATAACTTCGGCATTAACGCTGCGAGCCATGTCGGTAACTTCTTCCGGACGTTCGTCGATAAGTAGCATAATCATGTATGCTTCCGGGTGGTTAAGGGCTATGGCGTTGGCAATGTCTTTCATTAACAACGTCTTACCGGTTTTGGGCTGTGCTACGATAAGTGCACGCTGGCCTTTGCCGATAGGAGCAAAAAGATCGACTACGCGGGCTGAAAGAGAATCTGCATAACCTTTCTTGCACAGCGTGAATTTTTCGTCGGGGAAAAGCGGGGTAAGATGGTCGAATGGAACACGGTCGCGTACGAAAGCTGGGTCGCGTCCATTGATTTTTGATACTTTTACCAGCGGGAAATATTTTTCTCCTTCTTTCGGCGGACGGATAACTCCTTCAACCACATCACCGGTTTTCAGTCCGAATAGTTTAATTTGTGATTGAGATACATAAATATCGTCCGGTGAAGACAAGTAGTTGTAGTCTGATGAACGCAGGAAGCCATAACCATCCTGCATAATTTCCAGCACGCCGGTTCCGGTTAGGATATCATCGAATTCGTAAGGCTTTTCCCGTTCGATAATTTTCCGTTCAGGTGCTGGTGCTTGTACTGGAGCATCGTACTGGTTCTGTGGTACGTTATTCCTTTGTACTCGCTGGTTATTGTTGTTATTATTGTTTTGGTTCTGATTTTGATTCTGGTTTGCCAGACGCGGACGTTGCATACGTTGCTGTACCTGCTGCTGCGGTTGTTGCTGTTGAGGCTTTTCTTTGATTCTCTCCTGCGGCTTTACAGGTTCCACTTTGGTGGCTTCGAATTTTCCCAGAAGTTCGGTTGGCAATTGTACTTTCTCCGACGGAAGGTCTTCAATAGGAATGAAATCATCAGTAGTGGGAATGTCAATTATTTCATTACTTACAACTTCAGCGGGAATAGATGGCTTTTCGGTAGGCTCACTCTTTTCAGCAGTAACTGGAGCTGCTTTAGTAACAGGTTCAACAACATTTTCCGGTTCTTCCTGAGTTGCTTTTTTAGCGCGTGGCTTACGCTTAGCCGAAGCTTTTGGCTCTACCGCAGGCTGCGTAGCATCTATCGGTGCCGTTTCTTCAATTGGTTTTATTTCCTCTCCTGTTTTTTCAACAGCTTTCGGAGTTACTTTTTTTACCGGTTTAGCTTTAGCGGGAGTGGCGTTTTCGGTTTTGTTTACCTCGCCATTCTTTGAAGCGCTGATTACTTTATCCGGTTCTTTTTTCACGCTCACGCGAGAGCGTTTTTTCTTTTCATCTTTGCGCTCTTCTTTCACTTTATCGGCTGCTACTTTACGTGTAGCGCCTACTATAGCTTGTTCGTCAAGTATTTTATAAACGAGCTCTTCTTTTTTGAAAGAATCGGCTTTTTTGATACCCATTTCCTGGGCAATAGATTGGAGTTCCGACAATGGTTTGTCGTTTAGTTGAATAATGTTATACATACATGAAAGTAAGTAGTTAATATTTTATTTATTTCAGATTTTCAGGATGTTACTATGCAGGTGAATCATCAACAAATCAGCACAATTAGCCATGGGCAATGCAAATTATAATTTTGTATATATGATGTATGGGATTAATAGCAAATTGAATTGGTAAATTCCCCGATAAGGAGTATCAGAGTTTTAATCAACGCTGCAAAGATAATAACTAAATTTGATTTAAAAACAATTATTTAAGTTTTAATCATATAAAATAGTATATTTGCCCAAATAAATTATGGCTAATGGAACTAATTAAGGCTCATCTCGTTTATTTTTCACCTACTTCAACTTCAAAACAAGTTGCACAGGCAATTGTTCACGGTACAGGTGCAGAAAATATTTCGGTAACCGATATAACTCACCATTCGCCCGGCGAGGTGAACATTCCATCGGATACACTGACTGTTATCGCTGTTCCTGTGTATGGCGGGCATGTGGCTCCACTGGCTATGGAACGGCTTCAAAATATTCGGGGAGATAATACTCCTGCTGTGCTGGTGGTAGTTTACGGTAACCGTGCTTATGAAAAGGCACTGATGGAACTCGATCAATTTGCAATACGACACGGATTTTCGGTTATTGCCGGGGCTACGTTTGTTGGTGAGCATTCATTTAATACTCAGGAAAATCCAATATCAGCCGGCCGGCCAGACGAAGATGATTTAGAACTGGCCCGACAGTTTGGGTATTCGATATTTGAAAAAACATCCACTGCTACCGGTAGTGAAAATCTTTATCCGGTAGATGTTCGTACTATTCGACGCCCTCGTCAGCCATTTTTCCCCTTACTTGGTTTTTTGCGAAAAGTGATTGCATTGCGCAAAAGCGGTATACCATCTCCTAAAACTCCTGCCACAAGCGAAGAATTATGCATTCATTGTGGTAAATGTGTGAAAGCTTGCCCGAATGCAGCAATAGAAAAAGGAAATGAATTGTTCACCGATGTTTCAAAATGTATCCGGTGTTGTGCTTGCGTGAAAGTTTGTCCGGAAAATGCCCGTACATTTGAATCTCCAATGGCGCCATTGCTTTCGCAATATTTCAGGAAGCAAAAGCAACCGCAAACTTTAGTGTGATAGGAATTGCTATGGTTGTTCTTTCTACCTGGGGTATTGGCTTTTTATCTATAAAGTCCGGATAGATTAGTCGGGCTTTACCTGAATCCTATTAATATTCCTACGTTATCCTTTGGCGTTTCACAGTAATGAGTAAGCTTACTCACAGTAATGAGGAAGCTTACTCACAGATATGCGTAAGCTTACTCACATATATGAGTAAGCAAGCTGTCCCGGGTTTTTATGAATACTTCTGCGTATTATTTATAATCGTTTACGGGAGATATGCGGAAGCGTTGCGGTAGATTACCGGATACTGACTAGTAGAACCTGTTTGGTAAATTCGTCTACACGAAAACGGTTGTCAATACGTTCGCCAACAAGCCATACGATGTTTTCGTCACTACATAGCACCCATTGTTGTTCTTTGCGGGCTAGTGAAAATTTCTTGTCAGTCATATAATCGCTCACCAGCTTACGGCCTTTCATGCCGAAAGGAATGAAACGATCACCATGTTGCCATTTGCGTAGGGTAAGGGGCTGAGTTGCTTTGCCGGCATCCAGGCATGCTATGTTTTTTTCTTTAGGAATGCAGAATTCAGGGGTATAATCTTTTAATTCGTATGTAAGTTGAGGTTTCGTATCATTATTCTGTTCGGAGCGTTTGATAATCAGCATGATGCGGTCTTTGATAACTTTATATCCACCGGTAGCGCTCACAAAAAGCTTGCCGGGTTGTGCGGTGAGCGATTGAAAAATATCATCTATCTGAGATGTATTAAACCCGAGTGGGTGTAATATTTCGAAGAGGAGTATCCGGGGAGTCTCTTCATCCAGTAATCCCCGGATGTTAATTCCTTCCTCACTGAGTACTTTTTTTTTCTTCTCTTCTATATACCTATTATATATATAGGCCGCTTCGCTTAAATGATTTCCTGTTTCGGCAATGCTATGCCGGACGGAAGGATTAATTTCTTCCATTAATGGAATCAGGCGAAGCCGTATTTTATTCCGGATGTATTCGTCGGAGAGGTTCGTGCTATCGGTTACATAACTCTGTCCGGCATCATTCAGGTATTGTATAATTTCTTCCCGGCTTATTGCAAGCAGGGGACGCACAATATCATCGCGCCGGGGGCGGATGCCTTTCAATCCGTTTATTCCGGTGCCGCGAATCAGGTTCAGCAACATTGTTTCCACACTGTCATCCTGGTGGTGGGCTACGGCAATCACCGCGGCATGGCATTTTTCTTTTATTTCGGCAAACCAGGTGTATCTTTGTTCGCGGGCTGCCATTTCTATGGATATTTTTCTTTCGGCGGCATAGCTGATTGTATCGAATTGAATTACATGAAGTGGAATGTTTAATTTCCGGCATAATTCTCTGACGAAAGTTTCATCATTATCCGACTCTTCTCCGCGCAAATGGAAATTGCAATGAGCAGCTTCGCAATTGTAACCAAGAGACAGTAAAACCTTCAACAGTGCTACCGAATCGGCACCACCACTCAGGGCAACCAGTATTTTATCAGTGGGTTGCATAAGTTGTTCCTTCTCGATATATTGCGCAATTTTATACTTGAACATGAAGCAAAGATAATTGATTTATTCCTGAAAATTAATATCTTTGTTTGTGAACATTGAATAAAAACTTTATTAATGAAATACATCTCAATATATATAATATCAGTTCTTCTTTGTGCCTGCCAATCAGCAGGAAATAATAATGAAAATAAACTTCCGGAGAATGTGAAACAAATATCCGATGAAGTACGTCTGTTATATGTGCCCGACAAAAGGGTAGCGGTCTTTGACATTGATTATAAACTCATTGGAAAACAACTGACGATAAAAGGAGAAACAACTTCTGCACCTGCCGCACAAAAATTAATAAATAAACTTTCGGATGCCGGATATGAGATAATAGATAGTATCAGGTTTTTACCCGACACAAATAAACTAGACGACAAAATATATGGTATAGTTAATCTTTCGGTTTGTAATCTTCATGCAGAACCCGATTTTGCTTCGGAAATGCAAACGCAGGCCATTATGGGAATGCCGGTTAAGGTACTCGATTATGGAACCTGGTATCGTATACAAACGCCAGACGATTATATCGCCTGGGTACACCGTACCGGCATCGTACCTGTAAACCGGGAAGAATATAATAGCTGGCTTACGGCCGAAAAGGTGATTGTTACCGCACATTATGGTTTTGCTTACGAAAGTCCGGATCCTCATTCTCTTCCAGTATCAGATGTTGTTGCCGGTAATCGTTTTAAGGTGGAAGGGAGAGAAAAAGGATACTATAAAATAATTTACCCCGATCGGCGCAAAGCCTGGTTACACGAAAGCTTTGCAAAACCTGTAAAAGAATGGAGGGCAACTGTGAAGCAAGATGCTGCAAGTGTACTTAATACTGCATTTACATTAACAGGAGTTCCCTATCTTTGGGCCGGTACATCTTCTAAAGGAATGGATTGTAGCGGATTAGTACGCAATGTTCTTTTCATGCACGATATTATTATTCCGCGCGATGCTTCCCAACAGGCATATGTGGGTACCCGGATAGAAATAAACGATGATTTTGGTAATTTACTACCCGGCGACTTGATTTTCTTTGGTCGCAAAGCAATAAATGGCAACAAAGAACGTATAGTACATGTAGCCATATATATAGGTAATAAGCGTTTTATCCATGCACAAGGTGATGTGCGGACTGGAAGTTTTAATGAAGATGACGAAGATTTTGATGAGTTTAACCTGAATCGCTTGCTTTTTGCTACGCGCATACTGGATAAAATAGGTACGGCGGGAATTAGTACAACGGAAACAAATCCGTATTATTTGCCGCAATAAGAAAACTAGTGAAATATATGGGACAAAACAGAAGAGAGTTTATCAAAACTGCTGCACTGGGAATGGTAGGTACTGGTTTTTTTGCTGGCTCGATAGATACTATAGCGGCAATACCATCGTTCTCCATTAACAGGCAAGGGTATAACTCTAAATTGAGATTGAGCTTCCGGCCGTATGAATTAAAGTTGAGGCATGTATTTACAGTGGCAACAAACTCAAGAACTACCACGCCGGATGTTCAGGTTGAAATAGAATACGATGGATTTACCGGATACGGCGAGGCGTCTATGCCCCCTTATCTGGGAGAATCGGTGGAGTCGGTGATGAATTTTCTGAAAATGGTCAATCTGGAACAGTTCTCTGATCCGTTCCAACTAGATGCTATTCTGGATTATATTGATGGCATCATGCCCGGTAATACCGCAGCAAAAGCTTCTGTCGATATAGCTTTGCATGATTTGGTTGGTAAGTTGCTGAAAGCTCCGTGGTATAAAATCTGGGGATTAAATAAGGAGAAAGCACCTTACACAACATTTACCATTGGTATGGATACAGCAGAAGTCGTTCGTGAAAAAACCCGTGAGATAGCTTCACAATATAATATATTAAAGGTAAAGCTTGGCCGCGATAATGATAAAGAGATGATTGAAACCATACGTTCGGTTAGCAATTTACCGATTGCAGTGGATGCCAATCAAGGATGGAAAGACCGTTCGTATGCTTTAGATATGATTCACTGGTTGAATGAACAAGGAATTGTGATGATAGAACAACCTATGCCGAAAGAACAATTGGATGATATTGCATGGGTAACTCAACATAGTCCGTTACCGGTATTTGCTGATGAATCTTTACAACGGTTGAAAGATATCAGAGGGATTAGCGGTGCATTTTCGGGAATCAATATTAAATTGATGAAATGTACCGGAATGCGTGAAGCCTGGAAAATGGTCACCCTGGGACGGGCATTGAACATGAAAGTGATGATAGGTTGTATGGTTGAGTCGTCTTGCGCTGTTTCGGCAGCTGCCCAATTGTCACCTGCCGTAGATTTTGCCGACTTGGATGGTAATTTGCTGATAGTTAACGACTTGTTTAAAGGTGTTGAAGTTATTGGAGGCAAGATAACCCTTACCGAATTGCCGGGAATTGGCGTAATGCCATTGTAACTGGCAGATTGTTTGACACTTGTGACAGTTTAATTACTGACTATTACAATTTTTGTCACAAGCAATGTAAATTTTGTCAGCGTCTGTCGTTAAGTGCTGTTAAGTTGTTCTTCTTCACTGTTAAAAGAGGACAAAAATGAGTGACAGGCGAATTAAGTGAACGATATTTGTTGTTATTTTAACGTCAGAATGTTAAATGAAAATGAATTATTAACAGTTTAATATGAACAGTATGAAACAAACAACAAAAAACATCCTCGTAGTAGGCTCAATTGCCCTGCTAAGTTCAGGTGTTGCAGGACTGACGACATATACTATGCAGCAATCTGAGAATAAGCAGGTGGTGCTCTCTTCTGAAGATGGTCTTTTTAAACAAAATGAAAATGTAAGACTGGCCGCATTCAATGCAACAGATGCCGGACCGGTAGATTTTACTTTAGCAGCAGAGAACTCAATACATGCAGTAGTACACATAACATCGACAGAATTATCAAAAACCAGAACTGTAAGACAGGCTCCGGATATTTTTGAATATTTCTTTGGAGATCCCTCAGGACGTGAACGCCAAGTTCAGACTCAACCAAGGGTTGGCTTTGGGTCCGGAGTTATTATCTCGAAGGATGGTTATATAGTAACGAATAACCACGTAATTGAAAATGCTGATGAAATCAGTGTAAAACTCAATGACAACAGTGTTTATGCCGGCCGTGTAATTGGTACCGACCCTGCAACTGACCTAGCATTGGTAAAAATAGAAGGAGATAACTTCCCGACTATTCCAATCGGCGACTCGGATGCATTGAAAGTAGGAGAGTGGGTATTGGCAGTAGGTAACCCCTTTAACCTTACATCGACGGTTACCGCAGGTATCGTAAGTGCAAAAGCTCGTGCACTCGGTGTTTATAGTGGTGGTGTTGAATCGTTTATTCAAACGGATGCCGCTATCAACAGAGGTAACAGTGGTGGTGCGCTTGTAAATGCCAAGGGGGAATTAATAGGTATTAATGCTGTATTATCTTCGCCAACAGGTGCTTATGCGGGTTATGGATTTGCTATTCCTACCAGTATTATGACAAAGGTAGTCGGTGACCTGAAACAATATGGAACCGTTCAACGTGCTATCTTGGGTATAAAAGGTAACTCCTTCTCAGAATACCGTCAGAGCGATGAATGGAAGAAACAGAATAAAGACCTTGGTGTAAACGAAGGTGTATATGTAGCTGAAATTGTTGATGGTGGTTCTGCTGCTGGTGCAGATATCAAACCGGATGATGTTATCATCGGTATTGATGGTAGAACAGTAAAGACTTTTGCTGATTTACAGGAAGCTTTGGCAAGACATCGCCCAGGCGACAAAGTAAACGTAAAACTTATACGTGATAAGAAAGAACGGACTGTTGAACTAACTTTGAAAAACGAGCAAGGTACCACTAAGATAGTTAAACCAACTGGAATGGAAGTACTTGGGGCAGCATTCCAGGATCTTTCAGATGATATGAAAAAACAACTCAAACTAAATGCTGGTGTACAGGTTACAGGTGTTGAATCAGGAAAAATGTCCGAAGCCGGAATACGCAAAGGATTCATTATCCAGAAAGCTAACGGTAAAACCATCCGTAGTACCAAGGATTTGGAAGAGGTGTTTAATGCAGCCGTTAAGTCGCCAGAAACCGATCAGGTATTATTCCTATCAGGAATTTATCCATCAGGCCGACGAGCCAACTACGCTGTAGATTTAGTTCAGGAATAAACTAAACTGAACTAATAAAATCTAAGGAGTACTGGCCGTTATGCACCATGCACCGGGCAGTACTCTTTTTTCGCTCAATAGGTATTAATAGTAAAAAAGTTATTTCGATTTAGCGCTTAAATCAATAAATTGTAGTAACTTTGCACTCCAAATCTGTTTTTTAAGAATGAGACAACTAAAGATTACTAAAAGTATCACTAACAGAGAGAGCGCTTCTCTTGATAAATATCTCCAGGAAATCGGTCGTGAGGATCTTATTACTGTAGAAGAAGAGGTAGAACTCGCTCAACGCATCCGTAAGGGTGACCGTGTAGCTTTAGAAAAATTGACACGTGCTAATCTTCGTTTCGTTGTATCAGTAGCCAAGCAGTACCAGAACCAGGGTTTGAGTTTGCCCGACTTAATTAATGAGGGTAATTTAGGATTGATCAAGGCTGCTGAAAAATTTGATGAAACACGTGGTTTTAAATTTATCAGTTATGCGGTATGGTGGATTCGTCAGTCCATTCTTCAGGCATTAGCAGAACAATCGAGGATTGTACGTCTTCCTTTGAATCAGGTAGGTTCACTGAATAAAATCAGTAAAGCCTTCTCTAAATTCGAACAGGAAAATGAACGCCGTCCTTCTCCGGAAGAGCTCGCAGATGAGTTGGATATTCCGGTTGATAAGATTTCGGATACCCTGAAAGTTTCAGGCCGGCACATTTCTGTAGATGCACCTTTTGTTGAAGGTGAGGATAATAGCCTGTTGGATGTATTGATTAACGACGATTCGCCAATGGCAGACCGTTCTCTTGTTAATGAATCACTTGCCAGGGAAATTGATAGAGCTCTTTCTACGTTAACCGAGAGAGAAAAAGACATTATACAAATGTTTTTTGGTATCGGACAACAAGAAATGACACTTGAAGAAATCGGCGATAAGTTTGGCCTCACACGTGAGCGCGTTCGTCAGATTAAAGAAAAAGCAATCAGAAGATTAAGACAAAGTAATCGTAGCAAATTGCTCAAATCTTATTTAGGATAAATAAGAATATTGATTTCCGACAAAAAGAAAAAAAATTATGTAAGGGCTTATCTGAAAAGATAGGCTCTTTCTTATTTCTATGATTTTATCTATTACCTTTTTTTCTTAAATCCAAAACTGTATCTTTGCCCCATAATATAAAATAGGAACATATGAAATTCATTAAAGTAGCACTACCCATTTTAGCTGCGTTTATATTGTTATCAGCGTTTTCTTTAAAAAAAGAAAAAAAAGATGTGTATGCTTTTGGCATTTCAGCATCTTTTACCGATACTGTAGTATACTATACAAATATTCAACGTTTGGATAGTGTTGAACTAGGAAAGAATAATTTCTTGCCCCAAAGAGAGTTGTATTCCTATCAGTTGAAAAACTTTCTTGAATATCAGCGCGGAGAAAAGAATAGAACCTGCATGATTTATTTCTCGGAAAACAAGAAGAAACTGGAAAAAGAGTATAACAAGATTTTAAATAAATATAAGAAAGATAAAACCATAAGGCTAAATATAATAACACCCGAGGAATTTGCGTTTAAGAAGCCGGAAGAATAATTTCCGGTTTTTCAAAGGGTGGTATGAAGAAATATTTGTCAATTGTATATTTGTGTCTTCTTTTTATGGCATGTAATAATGAAGAAGGCAACAATCCGGGTGAGCCGGAGTTTGCTCAACGTACAGTTTTAGCATATTTGATAGGTGATAATCTTACGAATGAACTTACAGGTCATCTAAGAAATGATTTCTTAGAGATGTGTGAAGGTATGGATGAGGTTGATGATTCGAAAAATAAATTGCTTGTTTATTCGCAGTCAGAAAATGAGAAACCATATTTAATTCACGTCAAAAAGAATAAAGGTAGAGTAGTTGCTGATACAATTGTACGATATGAAAACCAGAATCCTCTTCAAAAGAAAGTTATGACAGAGGTTCTCCAATATATAACAAAGAATTATCCGGCACATGATTATGGCTTAATACTAGCCTCACATGGTGAAGGATGGATTCAAGGTTCGGCTTCATCACGTTGGTTCGGTGATTACCAGGGATACAATATGGATATTGTGGATCTTGCCGATGTATTGAGTAATTTTCAACGCTTCAACTTTATACTTTTTGATGCATGTTACATGCAGGCTATTGAGGTTGCTTATCAGTTAAAAAACTGTGCCGATTATATAATTTCTTCTCCGACTGAAATACCTGGTCCGGGTGCTCCTTATCAAAAAGTTATACCTGCTATTTTTGCTAACCAAAAAGATATAAGTGTTGATGTAGGTGCTGCTTATTTTGATTATTACAATAAAATATTTGGAGAAGCAGGAAGCGAATGGAGTCTTGGTGTTTCAATATCTGTTATTAAAACCAGTGAATTAGAAAATCTAGCATCAATAACAAGGAACATATTACCACGATATGTTGGAAGTAAAGAAATAATCGATGTCTCATCATTATTATATTATGATAGAGACTATACTCGTTATTATTATGATTTTGATCAGTTAATGTTTCAACTTACTGGTGATAATGATGATTATAGAATATGGCGTACTGCTTTTGATAAATCTCAACCCTATTTTATGACTACTAAAACCAATTATGCAAAAGGAAAAAAGAATAATGGTAGTCTTGGTAGATTTGATATGACCGGTTCTTCTGGCATGGCAACATATATTCCTCTTAGTAATGCGACTGTGAATTCATATTATCGCACTTTAAATTGGTACAAGGAAGGAGGCTGGAAAGAAACTGGCTGGTAATCAATCTCTATTTTCGTGATTCCTATTATTTTTTTAGAGTTCTGCTTTGTCAAAGCAGAATTTTTTTATATCTTTAAAGGCTGTCGCTGAAAAATTACTGATTTTAAAATATTCGAAAGTTTTTGAAAAAAAACTCTCCCAAAGTTTTGTGATTAAAAAAATAGCCTTACCTTTGCACTCGCTTTTGAGGAATACAACTTCAATAAAGCATTAGTTCTTTGAATTATTTTCATAACAACAAGTAGTACAAGCCATCTATGTGGTGCTA
>DAMCMT010000080.1:0-20914 GCA_032108265.1 Bacteroides sp. | reverse complement strand
GCTGCGCTTCGCTTGCATACGGTTATGCATAATCACACGCCTGCGGCGTTTTCTGTTTCAATCAAAACAGAAAAGAAACGAGATAACAAGACATGATTAAAGCTATTAAATTATGACTTGATGCGTTTATAATGGCAAAGTAACAACTCCCCTTCTTCATCGCGCAGATGCATACCATTTCCTTCGCAATACCTGAATAATCTGCAATCTGCACATTCGCCTTTCCGCATCCATTCGCGATCGCGGAAAACCTGGAACTTATTGTTCCATACATCCATGAAATCGTCTTTATATATATTGCCCTGATGGAAGTTACTGCGGATACTTGGACAGGAAGAGATTGAACCATCGGCCAGAATGGAAGCTACGGTAATACCGGCATTACAACCGTAGAAATGGTCGCGGACGTGGCTTTCGTATTTTCCCAGAAAACCTTCACAACCGTAACTCAAACGCATCTTACCTTCCTGCCGGGTGGCTTTGATAAACTCCATCAGTCCGGTAAACTCTTCATTGCTAAGTTGAAATTCAGGATATTCGGCTGCACGGCCAACAGGAAAAATAGTGAATACACGCCATTCGCGTACCCCTATCTTATAAAGTTCATCTCTCAGTTCGTTCAGGTATGGATAGTTACGTTTATTGACACAGGTTACCACATCCCACTTCAACTCGGGTTCGTGTACCAGCATTTTGATAGCTTCGAATGCGCGCTCGAAACTTTTAGGGTGCCCACGTAGCCAGTTATGGTCTTCCTTAAAACCGTCGAGGCTGATGGTTACAGCATGCAGCCCGGCAGCCATAAGGCTATCCAGACGCTTGCGGGTGAGATAAAGCCCGTTAGATACAAAGCCCCAGGGATATCCCCGCCTATAGAGTTCCAGTCCTACATATTCGAGGTCTTTGCGCACTAACGGCTCACCACCCGAGATGATAATATTGGTTTGGTTCGGATTAATATGTGGAGTTATGGAGTCGATAACCTTCAGAAAATCGGCAGCAGGCATATCTTTCTGTCCGGATGAAACTTTACAGTCGCTGCCACAGTGTTTGCAACTAATATTACAGCGCAAAGTACATTCCCAGAATAATTGGTAAAGCGGATGAAGTTGTTTGATATTCAACCTTATCCTCCTTGCCGCTTCCAGTCCGAGTTTCTTTCTGATAGATAGGTTATTCGCCATCTTCAGCGTCTATTTCTTCAAGAATTATGGTTTTTTCTTTGTACGACTGGCCTTCATACCATCCTTTACCGCCTGTAGGATTTGGCATAACAACATCAGTTGAGTCGTGTTTGAATATCCCGTTTTTTATGTCCTGGTAGTCTATCCTGAATTTATGTTCCGAGGTTTCTGACTTTTCAAACAGGAATTCTCCTTGCTTATCAGTTGTTAAGGTGTCCCAGCTATAATGATGATCTGGATTATCACCTAACACTCTCTTCACAATAATTTGAATATCACCCACAGGTTTCTCTTGCGAGTCAACAACCTTTCCTTTTATTTTGTAATCGGCAGTGGGCATCCCATACTCACATCTTTCAGTTCCAATTTGGTCGCAGCCTGTAAATCCCAAAACAGCCGCCAATAAAGCCCATAATGTATTGCATACTTTTAGCCAGTTTCTTTTTGATTTTACCATAGTACCCGAGGTTTTAAGAGTTATTGATTGTTTTCTTCGAGAGTATTTTCCTTTAATATAATTTCAATATTTGCTATAACCGTTCCTTCTTTGAGGTTGTTTATTGCGGTAGAAGGATCGGGCATAGGCACATCAACAGTATCTGTCAGATAAGTTTTTATATTACCTTGTTTATCTATATCCCTGTGGATGATACTATATCTCATTTCATTTGCAATAATAACATTCTTAAACAGGAACTCTCCCTTTGTGTCTGAATATAAAGTATCAACACTACGCTCGTATTCGCTATAAGAGGTAGTTCTCACCAATCCTTTCACAATCAACTGTATATCAGGAACAACTTTATTTTCTTTATTGATTACCTTACCTTTTATAGTATATCTGGAATTTTCGGATCCATATTGTTCATTCAAACCAGAATCAGTATCATCCAAACACGAAGGAAACCCCAGGAGCAATATTACCCCTGCAAGCAAATAATTTAAGCATTTCAACCTCTGATTTCTTCTCCTTTTCATTGCCTTTGTTATGATTATACATAATAAGAAATACAAAAGTAAGATAAATACTGCATGATTTTAATCTTTTTTTTTATTCATATACCAAAAAAGTAGGAGGCCAGTTCTTAAAAAAGCGTCTAGCCATCAAATAATTACCTCTCAATTACTATTGAATGTGAAAAAAAAGCTATATTTGCACCCCCGTATGCAATTGAATTAAATTAAAAAATAACAATAAATAAATTCAAAGTAAAATGCAAAACAAAGGATTTGTGAAGGTTTTTGCGATATTACTCACACTGGTTTGTGCGTTCTATCTGTCATTTACCTTCGTATCGTCTCACTATGCATCGAAGGCTAAAGATTATGCTAACGGCGATCCGGCAATGGAACAACATTACCTGGACTCACTGGCAAACAAAAAAGTATGGCTGGGTGCATATACGCTGAAACAGGTTCGCGAGATGGAGATAGGTCTTGGACTAGACCTTAAAGGAGGTATGAACGTTATTCTGGAAGTTTCGGTACCCGATGTAGTTAAAGCTTTGGCTGATAATAAGCCCGATGCAACTTTCAACCAGGCATTGGCTTCGGTCGCAGCACTTCAGGCAACCAGTCAGGATGATTTCGTGACCATTTTCGAAAGAGAGTACAAAAAACTGGCTCCGGGAGCAAGACTTTCCGAACTGTTCGCTACCCAGAAGTTGAAAGACAGGGTAAGCCAACGTTCATCAGATGACGAAGTAAAAAGAGTTCTGAGAGAAGAAATACAAGCAGCAATCGACAACTCGTACAATGTACTCCGTACACGTATCGACCGTTTCGGGGTTGTTCAGCCCAACATCCAAAGACTGGAAGACCGTATGGGCCGTATTATGATTGAACTTCCCGGTATAAAAGAGCCTGAACGTGTGAGAAAACTTCTCCAGGGATCGGCTAACCTTGAATTCTGGGAAACTTATAATGCAAGTGAGATTCTTCCATATTTGCAAACTGCCGATACACGCCTGCGTACCGTATTGGCTTCACAGTCAACAAATAATCAGGAAACTCCAGCACAGGAAACTGCTACCGAGCAACAATCTGTTTCGCAAAGAGACAGCTTACTGTCTGCACTTCAGGGTGGCGATACTTCACAGAGCGAATCGGTAAACCGTGCACAACTCAGGAAAGATTATCCGTTGATGTCAATCCTGCAACTTAATTCAAGCGGCCAGGGACCCATTGTTGGATATTCCGAAGCTCGTGACACTGCCGAGGTGAACCGCTTGCTGGCTATGCCCGAAGTAGTAAATTCACTCCCAAGAGAACTCCGTTTGAAATGGGGCGTATCAGCTGCCGATGAAAATGCCGAAATACAGGTTTATGAACTATACGCCATCAAATCAACCGAACGTAACGGAAGAGCTCCACTCGAAGGTGATGTTGTAGACGATGCACGCAACGATTACGATACTTATGGTAATCCGGCTGTCAGCATGGCGATGAATACCGAAGGTGCACGCAAATGGGCACTGCTGACTAAACAAAACATAGGCAAATCTGTAGCCATCGTTCTGGATGGATATGTATATTCTGCACCAACCGTAAACGCAGAAATCACCGGAGGACGTTCTCAAATTACCGGACGTTTTACTCCTGAACAGTCTAAGGACTTGGCAAACGTATTGAAATCGGGTAAGATGCCTGCTCCTGCCAATATTGTACAGGAAGACATCATCGGCCCGTCATTGGGAGCCGAATCCATCAAAGCCGGATTTATCTCGTTTGTAGTGGCACTTATCCTGCTGATGGTTTATATGTGTGTGGTTTACGGACTTATCCCGGGCTTGATTGCTAATGCTGCACTGATTATCAACCTGTTCTTTACGCTGGGTATCCTTGCATCCTTCCAGGCTGCACTTACCATGGCCGGTATTGCGGGTATGGTTCTTACGCTGGGTATGGCGGTGGATGCGAACGTACTTATCTACGAACGTATCAAGGAAGAAATGCGTGCCGGTAAAGGTATCAAAAAGGCTCTTGCCGATGGTTACTCGAATGCATTCTCGGCTATCTTCGACTCGAACTTTACATCATTGATAACCGGTTTCATCCTGTTTAACTTTGGTACGGGTCCTATCCGCGGATTTGCCACTACTTTGATGATCGGTATTATTGCATCGTTCTTTACTGCTGTATTCCTTACCCGTGTAACTTACGAATACTTCCTGAATAAAGATAAGCTTCTGAATCTGACATTTACCTCGAAGATTTCGAAGAATATGTTTATCAACTCCAATTACAATTTCATTGGAGCAACTAAAAAAGCATTCACCATAATCGGTATAGCATTACTTATCGGTATCGGCTCACTGGTTATTCGTGGTTTGAATCAGAGTATCGACTTTACCGGTGGACGTAACTTCCAGGTACAATTCGTGAACCCGGTTGAACCGGAAGAAGTTCGCGAACTGCTCGAAGGAAAATTTGAAGGCGCCAATGTAACAGTAATTGCACTGGGTACCGACAAACGTACTGTACGTATCAGTACTAACTACGAGATTGATGTTGTTTCTCCTGAAATCGACTCACGCATTGAGCAAGAACTTTACGAAGGATTACAACCGCTGCTTACCGAAAATATTACGCTCGAAACATTTATCGACCGCGAAAACTATACGGGTGGTAGTATTGTAAGTTCGCAGAAGGTAGGGCCTAGTATTGCAGATGATATCAAGACCTCGGCATTCTGGTCGGTATTACTTTCGCTGGTTGCAATTGGTTTATATATCCTGCTCAGGTTCCGTAATGTTTCTTATAGTATCGGTTCGGTAGTAGCACTTATCAGCGATACATTACTTATCCTGGGAGTTTATTCATTACTTTGGGGTATATTGCCGATGTCGCTCGAGGTAGACCAGACATTTATTGGTGCTATCCTTACAGCTATCGGATACTCAATTAATGACAAGGTGGTAATCTTTGACCGTGTACGCGAGTACTTCCAACTTTACCCGAAACGCAATAAGAAACAGTTGTTCAATGAATCGCTGAATTCGACACTGAACCGTACCATCAATACATCGGCCAGTACGTTGATTGTATTGTTGTGTATCTTCATCCTCGGTGGCGACTCTATTCGCAGCTTCTCTTTCGCCATGATTCTTGGTGTTATCTTCGGTACGATATCATCACTGTTTATCGCATCTCCGATTGCTTACCTGTTAATGGGAAAGAAAAGTAAAGAAGAAGTAGCTGCTGAATAATACGGATTACAATCAACTTTGGCCACTATACCAGAGTTGTTCGAATAATGGATTGAGCCGGATAATGAATCCGGCTCAATCTTTTTGATTACATATTTCGTCATCCCGAGCTTGCCGAGGGAGCTACTTAGTTCCAATTTAGTAGACCCCTCGGCAAGCTCGGGGTGACGATGCTGAATAATATTAATGATTAGCAGAACCATAACCGATAAGCAATATGAACAACCCGGAAAAGCCAGACAATACGCTGATAAGAACCTCCTGGATAAGCACCATCGGAAACGCCATACTCTCCTTATCCAAAATAATTATCGGCCTTTGGGCAGGTAGTCTCGCCGTATTGGGAGACGGTATTGACTCGGCAACTGATGTAATCATCTCTATTGTAATGATTTTCACAGCCCGGATCATGAACCGCCCTCCTTCGAAGAAGTATGTCTATGGTTATGATAAAGCCGAAGGAATAGCCACCAAAATCCTGTCTCTCGTCATCTTCTGGGCAGGTGTACAAATGTTTATTTCGTCCATCCAAATCCTGATCTCGAGCGAACCCCGCGAAATGCCTGCCGCAATAGCCATAAATGTTACGGTTTTCTCCATTATCGGTAAGCTTATCCTGGCATGGTACCAATACAAGCAAGGCCGTAAAATAAACAGTTCAATGCTTACTGCAAACGCTATAAATATGCGGAATGATGTACTGATATCATCCGGAGTACTTGTAGGGCTTATATTTACTTTCATATTTAAACTACCATTGCTGGATGCCGTTACCGGGTTACTCATCAGCCTTTTTATCATCAAATCGGCCATAACCATCTTCATGGATTCCAACGTAGAACTTATGGATGGTGTACGTGATGAATCTGTTTACAATAAAATATTCGAAGCAGTCGATAAAGTGCCGGGAGCAAGCAATCCCCACCGCGTGCGCTCGCGCCAGCTAGGCAATATGTATATGATTGCACTGGATATTGAAGTCGACGGCGAATTAACGCTCAATCAGGCACACGAAATTGCACATGAAGTTGAAAACAGCATCAAAGCAACCGTAGAAAATGTGTACGACATCATCATCCATGTAGAGCCGGCGGGCAAATGTCATGAAGTCGAGAAATTCGGTATCAACAAAGACATGATGGCCGACAAATAACCAACCCGAAAGTTATCCTACCGGGACAACGGTCTTATCCTAACGGGATAAGGGGTGTTATCCTAACGGGATAAGGGTGCTATCCTAACGGGATAACAGGGGTTATCCTACCGGGATACGACCGTTATCCTAACGGGATAACAAGGATTGTCCTAACGGGATAACAAGGATTGTCCTAACGATAAAAATAACAGTTTCACACTTCAAAAAATGTATAAAACCATAAAAAAAGTATGGTATTATGCATTAATTATCCCAATTATTGCATAAATTTGCAGCGACTTAAGAATAATTATGCAACAATGAAGAAAAAGGCGACCCGATTAGACACTATTAAGCTAATCATATCAAACAAAGAAATAAGTTCGCAAGAGGATTTACTGATTGAATTAAACAAAGAAGGATTTACGTTGACTCAAGCTACTTTATCACGCGACCTGAAACAACTGAAAGTAGCCAAAGCCGCAACTATGAATGGTAAGTACGTTTACGTACTACCTAATAATATAATGTATAAACGCAGTACTACCGACCAATCGGCCAGGGAAATGCTACTAACAAACGGATTCGTTTCCCTGCAATTCTCGGGTAACATTGCCGTTGTTAAAACCCGTCCGGGATATGCCAGCAGCATTGCTTATGATATCGACAGCCGCGACTTTCATGACGTCATCGGCACCATTGCGGGCGATGATACCATTATGCTGGTACTACGCGAAGGTACCACCCAGGCTGCCGTACGTACCATGTTGACATTTATCATCCCCAACAGTAACAAAGATTGAATTTTATAGATTAAAATGGATACACAAATTGATGTGATGGTGGCCGACGCTTCGCACGAAGTGTACGTAGACACGATTCTGGATACAATAACTGCAGCAGCCAAAGTAAGAGGCACCGGTATAGCCCGCCGTACCCACGAATACCTGGCGCAGAAGATGAAAGAAGGGAAAGCAATTATTGCCCTACATGGTGATGAGTTTGCAGGTTTTTGCTATATCGAAAGTTGGGGCAACAAACAATATGTAGCCAACTCGGGGCTGATTGTAGTCGAGAAGTTCCGTGCACAAGGGCTGGCAAAGCGTATCAAGAAAGCTGCTTTCACACTCTCGCGCCTGCGATGGCCGAATGCTAAACTATTCGGACTAACGAGCGGAGGAGCGGTAATGAAAATTAATACCGAACTGGGATATGTTCCTGTTCCATTCTCCGAACTTACGGACGACGAGGCATTCTGGAAAGGATGCGAAGGATGTGTAAACCATGATGTATTAGTTCGAACCGAAAGACGGTATTGTATATGCACGGCTATGCTTTACGATCCGGCAAAAGAAAAAGAAGAAATTTCACAACAGAGTTCGCCGAGTACTACCGAATTATAAATATTCTGTTTAACTTTGGATTTCAAAAGATTTCCGGCAACGCCGCAGGCGTAATATCATGCATAACCGTATGCAAGCGAAGCGCAGCTTACGGATTTAGCAGTGACAACTTGGTAAAGCCCCGCAGGGGTGGCATAATGGTATCTCACCCCTGCGGGGTTCTGGCTACGGCACCATGTCGCCCGTAAGCTGCGCTTCGCTCGCATACGGTTATGCATAATAAAGCCCATGCTGGGCTTAAGGACTAATTAGCAATAAAGAATAAACAATATAAATTATGAAAAAGAAAGTAGTATTGGCATTCAGCGGAGGTTTAGACACCTCTTTCTGCGCCATGTACCTGTCTAAAGACAAAGGGTACGATGTATATACCGCTATTGCAAATACAGGCGGTTTCAATGAAGAAGAACTGAAAGTAATCGAAGAAAAAGCATACAAGCTGGGAGCAGTAAAACACATTGCACTGGATGTTACACACGATTATTACGAGAAAAGCATTAAATATATGATATTCGGGAATGTACTACGCAACGGCACATATCCAATCTCAGTAAGTTCGGAACGTATATTCCAGGCAATAGCTATCGCTAATTATGCTCGCGAAATTGGTGCAGATGCCATTGCACACGGTAGTACGGGTGCCGGAAACGACCAGGTACGGTTCGACCTCACTTTTGAAGTACTGGCTCCGGGATTGGAGATCATCACTCCTACCCGCGACATGATCCTTACCCGCGAATATGAAATCAACTATTTGAAAGAACATGGTTATGTAGCCGACTTCGTGAAAATGGAATATTCCATTAACAAAGGGCTATGGGGAACTTCCATTGGCGGAAAGGAAACATTGCAGAGTGACCAGACTTTACCCGAAGATGCTTATCCAAGCCAGGTAACAGCCTCGGAAACCGAAACCCTGAAGCTGACATTCAAGGAAGGTGAAATTGTTGCAGTAAACGGCGAAGAGTACACCGACCCGGTGAAAGCAATTAATAAAGTAGAAGAAATAGGCAGCAAATACGGCATTGGCCGCGATATGCACGTAGGCGATACTATCATTGGACTGAAAGGCCGTGTAGGATTTGAAGCCGCAGGCCCGATGCTGATTATCAATGCCCATAAGCTATTGGAAAAGCATACACTCAGTAAATGGCAACAGTACTGGAAAGAGCAGGTAGGTACCTGGTATGGTATGTTCCTGCACGAGGCCCAATACCTGGAACCTGTAATGCGCGATATTGAAGCGATGTTGCAAAGCTCGCAATGTAATGTCAACGGAACTGTGATTATTACCCTGCGTCCGTATAGCTTTACACTGGTAGGTGTTGACTCTGCTTACGACCTTGTGAAGAATGAGTTAGGCGAATACGGTGAAGTTCAGAAAGGCTGGACTGCCGAGGATGCGAAAGGATTTACTAAAATATCTTCGACCGCATTGCGGGTATATTTCGCGAATCAAAAGAAAAACGGAAAATCAGAGTAATGATAAAAGTTGGTATAATTGGGGGAGCAGGATACACAGCAGGCGAATTGATACGCCTATTGGTAAATCACCCCGACGTAGAAATAGTATTCATCAATAGTTCCAGTAACGCAGGAAACAAGATAACCGATGTACACGAAGGTTTATATGGCGAATGTGACCTTACCTTCACCGACGCCCTTCCTCTGGACGAAATTGAACTTCTGTACTTCTGTACCGCCCACGGCGATACACGGAAGTTTATGGAAAGCCACAATATTCCGGAAGAACTGAAAATCATAGACCTATCCATGGACTACCGCATCAAGAGCGACGACCATGACTTTCTCTATGGCTTGCCCGAACTGAACCGCCGGGCAATATGCAAAAGCAAATATGTAGCCAATCCGGGATGTTTCGCAACCTGCATCGAACTGGGTTTACTACCCTTGGCTAAACACCTGATGCTGAATGATGATATTACAGTAAATGCCATTACAGGAAGTACAGGGGCAGGAGTTAAACCTTCATCAACCTCACACTATAGCTGGCGCGATAACAATATCAGTATTTATAAAGCATTCGACCACCAGCATGTACCCGAGATTAAACAATCGCTGAAACAGTTGCAAAACAGCTTTGGTTCTGATATCGACTTTATACCTTATCGCGGTAATTTCCCACGCGGTATTTTTGCCACCATTGTGGTAAAATGTAAAGTCGGGCTGGAAGAGATTACCCGCATTTATGAAGAATATTACGAAAAAGATTCTTTCGTACATATTCTAGATAAGAATATTGACCTGAAACAGGTAGTCAACACCAACAAATGTCTGCTTCACCTGGAGGAACACGGAGATAAACTATTGATTATTTCGTGTATCGACAACCTGCTGAAAGGCGCTTCGGGGCAAGCGGTTCACAACATGAACCTAATGTTCAACCTCGAAGAAACCGTAGGGTTGAGGCTAAAGCCTTCGGCTTTTTGAGTTATAAGTTGTAAGTATTAAGTTATAAGTTTACCTGCGGTTTATAACTTAAAACACAATATTATATGATAAAATTCAAAAAAGAATATTTCTTCAGGGCATGCCTGATTGGAGCCATTTTAGGAGCAGCTCTTTATATTATAAATAAAATGTTTTAAGTTTTCCGTTATAACGCACCGTACTTATAACTTAAAACTTATAACTTAAAACCTAACAAAAATGAATTTATTCGACGTATATCCGTTATTCGACATCAACATAGTAAAAGGAGAAGGATGCTATGTTTGGGATGATAAAGACAATAAATACCTCGATTTATACGGCGGTCATGCCGTTATTTCCATCGGTCACTCTCATCCTACCTATGTCGAAAGAATAAGCAGTCAAGTAAGCAAACTTGGCTTTTATTCCAACTCAGTAATAAACACTTTGCAGCAGGATGTAGCTACGCGATTGGGAAAACTATCGGGTTACGATGATTATTCCCTGTTCCTTATTAACTCAGGAGCCGAAGCTAATGAAAATGCATTAAAGCTGGCTTCTTTCCATAACGGACGTACCCGAATTGTTTCATTCAATAAATCATTCCACGGACGCACCTCACTGGCAGTAGAAGTTACCGATAATCCAAAGATTATTGCTCCGGTAAACTCAAACAGACACGTAACCTACCTGCCACTCAATGATATTGAGGCAGCAACAGCCGAACTCGAAAAGGGCGATGTGTGTGCTGTTATCATCGAAGGTATTCAGGGAGTAGGTGGTATACTTATCCCTGACGATAATTTCATGCGCCAACTTAGCGAACTTTGTACACGGACAGGCACCATACTCATTCTGGACGAGATACAGAGCGGATACGGACGTAGCGGTAAATTCTTTGCCCACGAATATGCCGGTATTAAACCCGACATTATCACCGTTGCCAAAGGAATAGGAAATGGTTTCCCGGTAGCCGGGGTATTGATTAGCCCCATGTTTACACCCGTGCACGGAATGTTGGGCACTACTTTCGGTGGTAATCATCTGGCTTGCGCTGCCGCACTGGCCGTCATTGAGGTTATGGAAAAAGAAAACCTGATTAGTAACGCCGCCCGTGTAGGAGCGTATCTGATGGATGAACTGAAAAGAATACCTGGTATAAAAGCCGTCAGGGGAAGAGGGTTAATGATAGGAATAGAGTTTGACGAACCTGTTAAGGAACTGCGTAGGAAATTATTATTCGATTATAAAATATTTACCGGAGTAACCGGAACGCATGTTATCAGGTTATTGCCTCCACTCTCGCTGAGTATGGAGCAGGCAGAAAGTTTTATAAAGCACTTTCGTTCCGTTATTAATGGAAAATGATTATTTTTGAAGTGCTAATAACGTCAGGCCATGAACAAGAGAGAAGAAGAGGAAAAAGAATAATTAAATAAAAATAGCCAACGTGAAAATTACTATCATCGGAGCTGGTAATATGGGAGGAGCCATAGCTAAAGGTTTGACTCGCGGAACAATCATCAAAGCCAAAGATATTGTTGTTACGGATTTATCAGACTCTATTTTACAAGGATTAAAAGCTTTTAATCCTGATATTAATATTACTAAAGATAATCAGGAAGCAGTAGACCAGGCAGATATAGTAATGCTGGCGGTAAAACCATGGCTCGTAAAAGAAGTTGTAAACGGACTTAAGTTCAATCCGGATAAGCAAATAATTGTTTCTGTTGCAGCCGGTATACCTCTTTCGGAATATGCAGGATGGATATCTTCATCTGCTGTCCTTTTCCGCCTGGTACCTAATACAGCCATCTCCGAAATGGCAAGTATGACGCTTATTGCTTCAATGAATGCTTCGGGCGAACAACAACAGTTATTACTCGATATTTTCAATGAACTCGGTATGGCTATGCTCATTCCGGAGAAACAGATACCGGCTACAACCTCTCTTACCTCTTGTGGCATTGCCTATGTTTTTAAATACATACAAGCAGCTATGCAGGCAGGTATCGAGATGGGTATTTATCCGAAGGATGCCATGAAAATGGTTGCTCAATCTGTTAAGGGTGCCGCTGAAATCATTTTGAATAACGACACCCATCCTTCTGTAGAGATTGATAAAGTAACTACACCCGGTGGTATCACTATCAAAGGTATAAATGAATTAGACCACGCAGGTTTTACATCGGCGATCATAAAGGCGATGAAGACTTCGGTTTAAGTGGTAAGTTTTAAGTTCTGAGTTCTAAGTTGCTATGCAAGCTAAGCAGCATTGGATAACAGAACTTTAAAAAAAATACCCGCCTGCATAGCAAACTTAATACTTAAAACTTAATACTTATAACTCAAAATGGACGACCAGATTAAACAAATCTCCGAACGCTTGCGCGGACTGCGCGAAGTTCTGGAATTAAGCGTTGAAGATATGGCAGCCGGGGCAGAAGTGTGTCCGGATGAATATCTGCGAGCCGAAACAGGCGAACACGATATTTCGGTAAGTATGTTGCAAAAGATTGCACGCGCATATAACATTGCGCTGGATGCTTTAATGTTTGGCGAAGAGCCTAAGATGAACTCATACTTCCTGACCCGCGCGGGTAAAGGAGTTTCTATCGAGCGTACCAAAGCGTACAAATATCAGGCACTTGCTTCGGGTTTCATCAACCGTACCGCCGACCCGTTTATCGTAACCGTGGAACCGAAAGCGGATGATATTCCCATGAATTATAACAGCCATAGCGGACAGGAATTTAACTATATTATCGAGGGCCGTATGCTTCTAAGTATCGGCGGCAAAGAACTTATTCTGAACGAGGGAGACAGCATCTATTTTAATTCCAAACTTCCGCATGGAATGAAAGCGCTGGACGGACAGAAGGTTCAGTTCCTGGCAGTAATATTATAAAGTAATAAGTTTTAAGTTCTAAGTATTAAGTATTGGGTGTTGAACCTATAAAACAACTTTTAAACTTAGAACTGCATAGCTAAAACTTATAACTTAAAACTTATAACTTAAAACTCAAATGGTAGAAAAGTTTTTATCCCAACGCAACTTCACTTCGCAGCAAGATTTCAGAAAGAATCTTAAAATAATAGTACCTGATAACTTCAACTACGGATACGATGTAGTTGATAAATGGGCTGAGACACACCCGGATAAACGTGCCTTATTATGGACAAACGACAAAGATGAATGCAAAGAGTTCACCTTTGGCGAAATAAAGAAATATAGCGATATGACCGCTTCTTATTTCCGGAGCCTGGGAATAGGACACGGCGATATGGTGATGCTAATACTTAAAAGGCGGTACGAATTCTGGTTCAGTATCATTGCCCTGCATAAACTGGGAGCAGTTGTTATTCCCGCCACGCACCTGTTGACTAAAAAGGATATTATTTATCGTTCCAATGCAGCCGATATTAAAATGATTGTGGCAGCCGGCGAGCAAATTATTACCGACCATATACTCGAAGCTATGCCCGAATGCCCCAGCGTGAAGAAACTCGTTAGCATCGGCCCGGTTATTCCTGAAGGCTTCGACGATTTCCACCAGGGAATAGAAAACGCGGCACCATTCGTTCGCCCGGCTCAAGCCAATAAGAATGAAGATATATCGTTAATGTACTTCACTTCCGGAACAACCGGAGAACCTAAAATGGTAGCGCACGATTTTACTTATCCGTTGGGACATATTACCACCGCTACTTTCTGGCACAATCTTCACGAAAACAGCATTCACCTTACCATTGCCGATACCGGATGGGGAAAAGCAGTCTGGGGTAAACTCTACGGCCAGTGGATTGCAGGGGCAACCGTGTTTGTGTACGACCATGAAAAGTTTGTACCTGCCGAAATACTGAAAAAGATAAACGATTACCGCATCACATCGCTTTGCGCGCCTCCAACTATCTTCCGCTTCCTGATACGTGAAGACTTATCAAAATACGATTTATCCTCCCTGGAGTATTGTACCATAGCAGGTGAAGCGTTGAACCCGGCCGTATTCGAAAGTTTCAAAAGCCTTACCGGCATCAAGTTGATGGAAGGTTTCGGACAAACAGAAACAACCCTCACCATTGCCACTTTCCCGTGGATGGAACCGAAGCCGGGAAGCATGGGCATGCCCAACCCGCAATATAATGTCGACCTTATCGACCACGAAGGCCGTTCCGTAGAAGCGGGTGAACAAGGACAAATTGTTATCCGCACCAGCGACAAAAAAACAATCGGTCTGTTCAAAGAATACTACCGCGACCCGCAACGTACCGCCGAAACATGGCACGACGGCATTTATTATACCGGAGATGTGGCCTGGAAAGACGAAGATGGCTACTACTGGTTCGTTGGTCGTACCGATGATGTTATAAAGAGTTCCGGCTACCGCATCGGCCCGTTCGAGGTGGAAAGCGCGCTTATGACACACCCGGCCGTAGTTGAATGTGCCATAACCGGCGTACCCGACGAGATTCGCGGACAAATAGTAAAAGCTACTGTTATACTTTCTAAAGAATATAAAGCACGCGCAGGCGAGGAGCTGGTGAAAGAACTTCAAGACCATGTTAAGAAAGTAACCGCACCGTATAAATACCCGCGCGTTATTGAATTTGTTGAAGAATTACCGAAGACAATCAGCGGTAAAATCCGCCGGGTTGAGATTCGGGAGAATGACGAGAAGTAATTTCGATTAAGGAAATAAAAGAAGCCATCTGCATCACGCGGATGGTTTCTTTTGTTTCCTTAATTAAATTTAAGCCCCCTTGTTAAATATGAAAACGTTTGCACTAAATGTTCCAAAAAATACGGAAAATATGACATCATTTTAAAATGGTAATCTATATATTTGCCGGGCTTACACAAAACAAACAACAAAAATGATCACAACAGGTAAGAAGAGCAAATTAGTGAAGGTATTTACAGGAAGTCCATGGGAAGTGGCAAGTGTTTCAAACTTATTAAAAGCAGCGTATATCAATGCTTCGGTCGAAGATAAAGGAACAAAAGACATTCATTTGTCTGTTCCATCCGAGCATTACACTGCGGCCATGCGTCTGATAAACAACCGGGTCTCCTAAATTCATTCCTCCCGTCACCCCTCGGCTTCGCTCGGGGTGACGGAAAAACAGTATACCTTAGAAAAGGCTCAACTGCCCGTCAGGTTCAGGAGTATAAAACCTCATCTTTCCCGGAATATTTTCTTCTTTGAATATTTCCCAGAGTTGCTTACTTACAAGACTTTTACATTCGTACTGTTCGCCGTACATTTGCTCATATTCCCCTTTCATTCCGGGGAACTGCTCATCTAATGCCCGGTAATAATAATCGCGCGAACCTTTCCGCAACGTTAGCCCGAACATGGGAATAACATAAGATACCCCGCAGTCTTTTGCCCGGCGCAGTATATTCCGTACATTCTCTACATTATCATTTATAAACGGAAGAAGTGGCATCATCGTAATTCCTGTATAGATACCTGCTTCCGCCAATTGTTCGATGGCTTCGAAACGTTTGGATGGAAGCGGTGCATTCGGCTCCAGCCGCGAAGCCAGTTCGTCGTCGAAAGTAGTTATAGTAACACTAACGGCGGCGTACGTTCCGGAAATATCCTGCAATATATCCGTATCGCGGATTACCAGATTGCTTTTAGTGATGATATGTACCGGGAAATGATAACCGGCAAGAACTTCGAGCGCCTGCCGTACCATGCCTGTTTTCTTTTCTACAGGCATATACGGGTCGTTCATGGAACCGGTACCAATGGTTCCTTTATTAGCAATTTTACTTCGTAACTCTTTTCGCAATAACTCGATGGCATTCTGTTTAACCGAGATTTGCGAAATATCGCCCACACCATAACATTCGCTACGGGTATCGCAATAAATACACCCATGTTGGCATCCCCGGTAAAGGTTCATGTTATAGGATATGCCGAAAAGAGAATCGCCCGAACGCAGTTTGGACAATATCGTTTTAGCATTTATATATTGAAGCATGGTATTCTTTAAAATGATATAACAATTCAAAGGTAGTTTTTTAGCAGGAAAGAGTAAAACTTACCTGCTTTTTTATTTACTTTTGCCACTGAAACACAATCAAATACGTCAGGTAATGAACGAACAAGACAAACCATTGAACGAACACATGCCCCAGAGCGAGGCCACACAAACACCGAAAGAACAGCCGGTTGAAGTACAGCCGGCCATTACGCACTCTGATCTGCCAACAGCCCCAAAAAAGAAAAGCCCGGCCCAAAAAATTATCCTGTTGCTACTTGTAGCTGTTGCAGTTTATTTAATCTACTCCGTAGCAGATATATATGTATCTCCGGATAAAAACATTCAGCAGATATACCTTGTGCCCGAAGATGCTGCATTTATCATCCAATCATCCGACCCGGTAAACGACTGGACTACATTCAGCCAGAGCGATACATGGAAAGCTTTAAAGAAAGCCGAACCTATTCAGGAAATTGCTGCTACAGCCGAAATGCTCGACTCCATCGTACAGAGCAATAAAACATTGCTTTCGTTGGTGGGCAAGCGGGATATGCTTATCTCAGTACATAAAACACGGCCGAACGATTTCGATTTCCTTATTATCCTGGATTTGCAGAAAGCGGCCAAACTGGATATGGTTAAAGACCAGATTGAAACAATCGTCAAAATGACCGGTAGCATCGTAACCCGGCGTACGTACAACAAGACTGATATCTTAGAAATAAAAGACCCTGAAACACGCGAAATAATGTATCTCTCTTTCATCGATAACCATGTAGCCCTTTCTTATACCTCCAAGCTACTGGAAGCTGCCATCGACGGGCGACATAATCCTAAAATCGGGCTGGACTATCACTTCATGGAAGTCGATAAAATGGTTGCCGGCAAAGGCCTGTTCCGTATGTTTGTGAATTACAAGCGATTGCCCGAATATATGTCGCTTTTCCTGGACGAATCAAGCGAATACATGAATATGCTAAGCTCATCTATGGGTTTTGCAGGTCTCCACTTTGACACGAACAACGACAGGATTGAATTGAAAGGATATACCATTCGTAAAGATACTGCCGACCCTTATGTAACAGCACTGCTCAACTCGGGCAAACATAAGATGAAAGCACACGAAATTATGTCGGCCCGCACGGCTGTCTATACGCATATAGGTATTGATAACCCGGTTAAATTCGTGAAAGAACTGGAAACCGCCATGCAGGTAAACGATCCGGAAGAATATGAAACCTACGCCAGTTCGCGGAAGAAGATCGAAAGTCTTTTCGGCATATCGCTGGAAGATAATTTCCTGAGTTGGATGTCGGGAGAATTCGCCGTATCGCAATCTGAGCCTGGCTTGCTTATGGGAACTGAACCCGAGGTGATACTGGCTATCGGAGCAAAAAACATGAAAGATGCCCGTAAGAATATGGAGTTCATTGAAAAGAAAATAAAGAACCGTACTCCGATTAAGATTAAGTCTGTCGAGTATAAAGACTACGAAATCAACTACCTCGAGATGAAAGGATTCTTCCGGCTATTCTTCGGCAAGATGTTCGACAAGTTCGAAAAGCCATTTTATACCTATGTCGACGATTATGTACTTTTCAGCAATAAACCGTCTACCCTACTTTCTTTCATTGAGGACTACGAACAAAAGAACCTGCTGAAAGACAACGAAACATTCAAAAAGGCCTATTCGCAATTTAAAAACAACTCGACGTTCTTCTTCTACACGGATATGCAAAAGTTTTTCCCTCAACTTAAGCGTACACTGAATACTGATACATGGAATGATGTAAGTAAAAACAAAGATGTACTTTACTCATTCCCCAGTTGGTCGGTTCAAATCTTAGGAGATAACCATTCGGCAACACTTCATTATATAATGAATTATAAGCCTTACGACCCTGAGGCTGCTGCCCAGGCCAAAGACAAAGTATTGATTGCCGAGGAGGAAGAAGAGGAAGCAGATTCTGACGATGAAGCAACCGAAGAACAGGAAATGGATGCACTGAAACGTTTCTATATCGAAAAGTTCGAAGGTAATGTAATGCGCGAATTCTTTGAAGACGGTACGTTGAGAAGTGAAACCGAAATAAAAGAAGGAAAAAGACATGGGCGCCACCGCGAATACTACGAAAACGGTAAACTAAAAGTACGCGGCAAGTATTCCTCCAATCGCCCGAAAGGAACATGGAGGTATTACAACGAGGAAGGAAAGTTATTGAATAAAGAAAAGTTCTGATTGACTGGTTATTACTTTGAAGCTATCTAAACTTTTCGGGCATAGCATATTTAGCTAAAAATGATGGAAACGGGATTGACCCGCACGGTGTAGTCTGCCCTATGAAAATAGTTTGCAATGCATACACCTTGCGGAATACCATGCGGCATGTAGGGCGGACACAAGACCCGCCCCTACACCATGCGGATCAAAACCCTCAAAACAGAAAGTAATGATGTTAGAGAATCCCACAGAGATTCAATTTTAATAACCCCTAATGAAGCGTAGCGACCTGGGGATTTGGCATCAGCACTTGTCCAGTATCAAATGGTTTGTTTGCCAGTATCAAACGGTTCATTTGCTAGTATCAAATGGTTCATTTGCCAGTACCAAATGATTCGTTTGCCAGTACCAAATGAATAACATAAAAGTGATTCGCCAGTTACCGTCGGGATTCATAACTTTTAATTCAGCATCAAACTCATATACGGTTGATAGCCAGAGAAAAGCTTCTCTGTAAGTTCACTGATATTCAATTGAAGGTGGCTTCCGGGGAGTCTTTTTTTGGTAGTCATACACTTTCCGTTCACCAGGTAATAATAACCGTTATTCATGGATAACTGCTTATCCGTCAGTTCAATATTCATCTCATCTTTGGGATTCGCAGCGGCATATAGTTGAAGAACTGCCCGGGCATATATAATACGCGCCATCCCTAACGGACGTGCACCATCATCTTTACCAGGTGGGGAGATTATCGTCAGCCGCTTAGCGTTGTAATCGTCCGCAGCCTTCCTGAGCAAACTGTTCTTAATATCTCCATTATCGGCAATAAGTTCAGTTACCCGTAAAGAATTACCGGCCTGGGGTTCGACAAATGCAATACCGGTTACCATTCCGTTTGCCAATGCTGAATAAACACGGCCGCCCGAAAGTTGAATATCTGCCAGAATTACTTTGTAATCATCTTCATCGTGTAAGATCGCACACGAGCGTTCGGACAACTTTTTATACAAATAGTCGAACGACGTCTTATCGAACTCCACACCCGATTGTATATCGATATTGCCGGAAACAGGAAGGATCTCTTCGGAATTAACACTTATGTGAGTATTGGTAAATACCGGTGCGTATCCCATCTTTTTGTAATAATCGAACAACCAAGGCTCTGCAGGGATTAATGTACTCAAGGCAATACCCTTGCGGGTCATCTGGGCAAATGCCTGTGATAATAACTCACGCATTACACCTTTTCCCCGGTAATCAGGATGTGTACATGCACCCGAAATATAAGAAGTATTAATCTGCGAGCCGCAATATGTCATTGCATACGGAAACATCTGCAAGGCCGAGATTATTTCATCACCACTCTGTATAGTAATATTGTCTTTATTTGTGTAACGAAGCCTGAAGTATAAGTCAATAAATTCCTCGCTATCATCAAAACATATTCTCCACAGTTCTTTTACTTTTTCTTTTATTGTCATCAACTTTATCCATCATTTTTTAAACATGCCATACTCTTCTCCAGGATAATTACAGGTTGGTACGAAAGCTTGGCTTTGCGAAGGCCTTCAATACCCAGGTCTTCCTCGCGATTGATATAGGTAAATTCTTCGGGTATGTGGTTGGCAAACTCATAGTTTATCATCGCATAAGCCCCATCAATCCGTGTATCGGCTTTTTCAACATGCACCCCGAAAGTATCATAATTAATAGGTCGCCCGAAAGTGAAAGCTACAATCTGTCCGTCAACTCTTAATAAACCTCCGGTAAGCCCTAACTCATCGAAGTGTTCGAGGGCGTAAATAATAGCCTGACGCTCGTTCCCCGTACCATCGTGCTGGTCGCAGTTATTCATTTTACACCATTCGGCCTCCAACCGCAGACATTCGCCTATAAGGTCGGGAGTGATAGATACATATTCATAGTTATCATAACTCTTACGGAATTTATTAATGTGATTCCTTTTAGGCTGATACTTTTTGCCACTCAATGTAGCAAGGTCGGTACGCAGATACAGGTAATCGGCGTAGTTCCTATCGGGTTCAATGTTGAATTTACCGGGCATTATATCTTCCAGGTCTTGTTTCATACCCTTGCAAACGCCCAGCATACGCAACTTACTTCCTTCGTTCTGTGCATCTTCAATCATTTTTTCAAGCACACCTTTTAAGTCGCCTTCGCCTACAGGCATCATGTAAGATAAGTTGCCTTGCGCCCAGAATTTAAGGACAAGGAATCCATCCACTTCGGCAAATTGTGTGTGAAATAAGAACTTCCAACTACATAAATTAGAAAAAGATAAGTCACAATTCCTTCGCGAACTATTCCTT
>DAMCMT010000079.1:0-21061 GCA_032108265.1 Bacteroides sp. | reverse complement strand
GATTCCGATTCAGATCAACTGAACTTATGGGAAAATTTCTTTGGACAGTAATGATATAGTTTATATCTATACCGGGATTATGTTCAAGGAGGAGTTAAGTAGCTTTCTTAAATTTAAGGCATTTTAATTATCGACAATACGTTGTATCATAGCATTCGGTAGACCTTATTTCGCCTTTACAATCATAATAAGTTGTTTTAACTCCATCTTTACAGCTTCCAGAATACCCCGACTTACAAAAAAAATTTGAAGTAATAACCGCTGGTTTATTTTTGCCATCACAATCAATCGAGGATGTCTCAAATTTGACTTCACGAGTTTCACATGCTACTCCTTCTCCTCCACTTCCATTGGAGCCTCCTCCACCGCCGGTAGACCCTCCACCATCGGGAATTCCACCACCGCCGCCACCTACATTAGAGCCATTTCCACTTCCTCCGGCACTATTACTCTGTGCCAAAACTTCCAGATGCAGATTATTGTTTCTTACTCCATAATCATCCAGCGTGTGCCGGAAGTTTAATGTCATCGCAATGAACAAAGCGATGGTACCTAAAATTGTTGTTGTTTTCATATTCATTAAATTATAAATAATTACATTCTTGTTTTTCTATAATCTTTTTAGAAGAATAGTCGAGTTCAGCAGTTTGCTTTTCCTTATTATTTTTATATTCTTCACGCTGAATTAATATCTCCCTTAGTTCCTTTTTTAAACTGTCGGTATCGTGCCAAACGTAAGTACGTTTATGGGCGTATATACCTAGATAAGCTAAAAGAAACACGCTTAACATAACAGGTATTATCCGCCTCCAATTCTTTCGCCATTGATTATAAAGTCGAATAAAAAAAGCAGATAATACAAGAGAAACGGCTATAGTAGATAAGTATGCATATCGATCTGCCACAACAGCAAAGCGTGAGAGTGGAATTATATGAAGAGCCAGGACTATATGTATGCCAAAGAAAAGGAAAACAAATAATGCCAGTTTATTGGATTTTACCAATTTGTAGAAAGTTACAAATATAATGATTAAAAGTGTGGGATATATTAATATCCAAGTAGGCAATGGCTCGCCGATAATGGACGGGAATGGATATAGATAAGAGAGTTTTATAGGAATAACACTTTTTATCAGGTATTCAATAAACGTATAGCAGGCATATACAAGGCGTTGCCAAAAGGGATAGGATGCTTCTTGGCTTAGTATGCCACCTCCGTATGCAGATTGCGACATCATGGTGATAATGCCGAAGAACAGGGATAATACAAAAAAGGGTAAAACGGTTGCTATTGTTTTTTTATTCGTAAAGCCAATACCCATCCACCAACATATCAGGAGCATCCATAGAGGAAAAGTGACTGCTTGTTCTTTACCCAAAAAAGAACAGATAAAGAACAGAAGCGTAAGCAGATAATATCTTATTTTTTGATTGCTTAAATATGCAATAAAAGATAATGTGGCTAATAGATAATAAAAAGCGTACACTAATATTTTGGATGCACTTACCCAGGCAACAGATTCGACATTGAAAGGATGTATGGCGAATATCAGCGCAGTAAAAAATGATATAACCGGGATATTAGAGAACTTTACTCGTTTGGAACGGGAGAGAAGTTGATTGATACATATATAAACCAACAAAACATTCGCCAGATGTAATAACAAACTTGCTAAGTGGAAAAAGAAAGGATTATACCCGAAAAGAGAATAAAGCTGCAGGTATAATAGTTCATTTAATGGAGCGTATTGACCATGGTAAAACTCAGTGAAGATAGCCCACAGGTTGGAAATACTGAATCCCCGCTCTGTATAATAGTTCATCACGACCCACTGATCGTCCCAAAAGTAAAGGAAATTATTGTCCAGAATAGGGAAGTAGACACATACGGTTGCTGCAATAAGCAGAAAACAGTGAATAAACCATGGTTTAATGTGTGCATTATCTCCTGTAATCATTGTTATTTTTGAATTTCAGTTGAACTCTTTTTAAAAATAATTTAGTTAATTCTGTTTTACCTATCTCCGGGAAGAATACCATTTCTGGTTCTCCATTTCCGGAAATCAATGCAAAGTATCTTTTGGTAACCCCATCTTCATCAAAAGGTATTGCTACCGAATCAATAGAGATGTTTCTATAATTGAATTTAGCCAGTTCATTGCTTAATCTAATACGGGAATATCGGCTATTAGGATAGGCTGGTAGAATCATTACGTTTTGTTTGCCTAAGTTATCCATATACTTTGATAATTCATACAAATCTTCATGCAAACAAGAACTACATACATCTGTGGTATATCTGTATATTAATACAGGAGAACTTATATCCAAAATCTCATTTATTTGATTTAAACGTAACCCTTCTATAAATAAATCAGGAATCTCCTGAATATTATGTTCGTAGTATATATCACTATTATCAGAAATTGTTCTGGTATTAAATATTACCAAAATTACTGATAGTACAATGACTATAAAAAGAAGTGATAAACTTATTGCTTTCTTTTTCATACGTTTTTAATCTTTATATTCAAAATAGAAAATAATGGGATTTGTGTCTTTACTTAACTTAGCAAGTTCTTCTTTCTTATCTAACATATCCGAGCACCATCCATTATTTGCGGAGAAAATAAGTTCATCAATTCCGTATCTATCATAATATGTGTACAAACCTTCGGAAACAACACAACCAATATTGGGAATTATATACTCTCTGGTTTTAAAAATAAAATCGTTTGTTATATACTTATATTCACAAGCCTTTTCGTTTTTTATATTATATAATATGTTTTTACGGAAAGGTCCTTTTGTATAATGGAAAAAGATAAAATCATTATGTTCTATAAAATTGGTCAAATGTCTGATTTTGTTAATGCCCATCTGATCGTTGTAATCGGTATTTACGAATTTCTCTATATCGTTCCGAGTTACTAGATCTTTACTTTTTATAATGATAAATGGTTGTATTTGAGGCGTTAAAGATATTACAGTGTCCATGAAGAATTGGTTGAATAATAAACGCTTCCCTGTATAATAGAATGTTTTAGAATTGATTGTGTAGATATCGTACCATCCTTTATTGGTGTATTCAGTTGTAAAATATCTATCCTCTTGTTCTCCTGAAGAGGGATTGACCGCTTGCATAAGATAATTATAAGACGATTCATAGGAAAAAGCGGCATCAGTATATAATATATCATCCGTATAACATATCTTAAAAATAGAACTTCTATCCTTTCCACGCATATTTATTGTTGACAAATATTCCCCGGAAGTTATATTATATCTGAGTACTTTTTGAGAACTAAAATCCAATATATAAATTTCTCCGTTTTTAGAATTAATTGTAAAATCATGGGGGGAAATATATTCACCCGGGCCAGCACCTATTGCACCGATTTTTCTGATGAATTTCCCTTCTTTGTCAAATACAAAAATACTTTTTGCGGAATAATAATCCAATATAATAATATAATCCTTATATACTTCCATTTTATTAATCATACTAATTAAAGCTTCATCCGAAGTTTCAAGAATAATGGTTTTCATCTTACCAAAAACTGTTGAATACAATAGTTGGTCTTCAACGGAGGCCTTATTAATGTCAATAATATATGATTGAGTATTCTTTATTTCATTTTGTTTAGAAGAACATGAAACAAAAACAATACAAATAAATATTAATAATATACGCATAATTTCTTTTTTATTAAATCTCGTTATACCCAAAGTTCAATCATCTATTAAGTATATTGTAAATAATCATCCTAAGTAAGTAAACTTTCAATAATCCCGGAAATATCTGGACTATGTGGTATCTCGACTTTATATCTTCTTTTTCAAGGTTCATTAAGAATAGATAGCTATCTACCCCAAGGTATGCCGATATTAAGGAAAGTTACCTTTGGTAAGAGCAAAAGTAGACACAGTAGGAGGTAGTGGATAAGCCAAGGTTTGTTGTGTGTTTTCATTTCTCTCATTCGTTCTTAAGAATCATTTTTACTTTGCTGAAATAGAAATCCGTCATATCCATTTGAGACATATCGGGGTTAAAAAAGAGGGAGATTGAAAGATCTTTGCCTACAAGAAAATAACAAGGCTCATGTATGTCATTTAATAAATCGTTAGCAGGCAAATGCACATTATAGTATTTGCATTTCAGTTTGTGTTCTTTGGTAAAAAACAGTAGTTCTCTCTTTTGTAATTGAGTGGATATCAGGACGGTTTGTTCAGGATATTGGTCGGAAAGTTTTTTGAAATTATCCAGATCGTATTCTGTGCATTCACCACAAAAATGTTGAGGGTAAAATAAAACTAACTTTTTCCGATTAAGTGCATTCTTAAAGGAAAGATATTCACCATTTTCATGAACCTGAACACTGTCAATTCGATGATTTTGGTAAGTAATCATTTGTTGCATCATAGAGGTTAGTTCATCTGTTTTGGCATTGAGTTCCGGTTCTACAGTTGTTCTTTTTTGATTCGGCATAGGACGGTTGATGTAGAAAAGAAAAATGACCAACAACAGGGAAGCACAAATAATAATGCTTACAATCAAACGTTCAGTTTTCATACATTCATCAATGTTTATTTTTAATTAATCGAATATACAATTAAAAAAGGATTGTCCTCTTCATCTATTTCGACACCTTTGAATCGTTCACGGAGGCGATTGATCTGTTCCGGATAATCTTTTTCGAAATCATTATATTCATTTTTCCCAAGTATCATTGTTTTTACCCAGGCTGCATCAATCAATGTATATATATGGTTTTCATCCATTCCGATAATATTTCCGAAACTCAAAAAGTATTTACTATTATCGGGTAACAAAGCGGTATAATGAGTTCGAGCAGTATTTTTGTTATATACCCCTAATCGTGATTGTCCTTCATGTATGAATGTGAATATTAGATGATTATCTGTTTCTTGAAAAAAGTCTAAAGCATGTATATGTTTATGCAATACATCAAACCCGGCATTTGAGTATGTTTCATAAGTTTTCATATCCTCAGGCCAGTTGGCTTTCCCAAAGTTAACAGAATAGGGAGTCGAAATCTCTTTTTCATTAATAGCATAAATATTATTATCTAATTGCTGAATAAAATAATCACTGTTTTTATGATGGGAAAAAGGCCTCATGCCCCCATATTGACTTTTCCGTTCAGGGTCAATATCCATAAAACTTTCTATCAAATTCAATTCTTCAGAGACTGTCCATATGTTTTTCGCATACGCATTGTCAGGGTCGTAATCCCCCATATATCCAACAAATCCCCAATTTGTTTTCGACAGATTACTAAACATCTTCGGTAGCTTGACTATTTCTTTAAGCTCTCGCCCATCTAAATCATATTTTAATAATTTCCTACCAAACCGGCAAAGCAAATTCAGAGTTTCATCCTCAGTATTTATAAAAATATCTTCCAGTTGATAATATTCCTCCGGGCCTTGTCCATATTGGCTAATTACATTGACAAATCGACCTTGTGTATCATATATTATCGCCGATTTAGTTCCATATTTGTCCATCAAATAAAACCTGTTCTTATGGCGTATTATTTTATTGATTTCCTGAAATAACATTTCTTTGGAGTCTAATTGATAGATTTCCATATCATTAATCAATCCAACAGTGTAAATATCTTCAGGTTCTTTATCCAAATTAAAGTGGATTACAAGTGTATCTCCCTTTTGTCCATTTGAGGAACCGGAACATGAGGATATAAGAATTAATGATAAGAGATATTCCAGGTATCTGATTGCTGCTTTCATGTTGATTCATTAATTATAAAGATCCGTCTGTCTACAATGATTCAGACAGACGAGCCTTTATTTGGGGTTATTATTTTTCGGACCAAAAAGCGACAGGACAATATCTTGCTATACATTGCTCCTCTCCTTTAGCAACGCAGCGAGTACTAGCCTTTTTTGCTTCATATACTGCCTCTCCCCTTCCATTGGCTCTTAATGTAATTGTGCCACCAAGTATACTTAGCGAAACTTCAGCATTTGCCTTTGTAGTGAAAGTATATACACAGCTCTCGTCAAATCTTTTCCAAAGTGTTCCACCACCACCTTCATTGGAACCACCTCCACCTCCAGTAGATCCTCCACCATCGGGAATTCCACCATCACCGCCACCTACGTCGAGCCATTTCCACTTCCTCCGGCACTATTACTCTGCGCCAAAACTTCCAAATGCAGATTATTATTTCTTACTCCATAATCATCCAGCGTGTGCCGGAATTTTAATACCACCGCAATAAACAAAGCGATGGTACCTAAAATTGTTGTTGTTTTCATATTCATTAAAATTTAAATAAGCATACATTCTTGTTTTACTATAATCTTTTTTTAAAAGAATAATCGGGAACGCAGTTTGCCCTTCCTTATTATTTCTATATTCTTTACGCTGCATTAATATCTCCCTTAGCTCATTTTTTAAGCTGTCGGTATCATGCCAAACGTAAGTACGTGTATGGGTGTATATACCCAGATAAGCTAAAAAAAACAGGCATGATACAGCAGGTATAAGGCGTTTCCAATTCTTTCGCCATTGATTATAAAGTCGAACAAAAAAAGCAGATAATACAAGCGAAACGGCAATGGTAGATAAGTATGCATATCGATCTGCCACAATAGCAAAACGCGAAAGTGGAATAATATGTAGAGCCAAAGCTATATGAATGCAAAAGAATAAAAAAGCAAATAACAACAGTTTATTTGATTTTACCGGTTTATAGAAAGCTACAAATGAAATAATCAAAAGCGTAGGATATATTAATAGCCATGTAGGCAATGGTTCGCCGATAACAGACGGGAATGGATATAGATATGATAACTTTATGGGGAAAATACTTTTAATCAGGTATTCAATAAACGTATAGCAGGCATATACAAGGCGTTGCCAAAAGGGATAGGATGCTTCCTGGCTTAGTATGCCCCCTCCGTATGCTGATTGCGACATCATGGTGATGATGCCGAAGAACAGGGATAATATAAAAAAGGGTAAAACGGTTGTTATTGTTTTTTTCTTCTTCAGGTCAACCCCCATCCACCAGCATATAAGAAGCATCCACAGAGGAAAAGTAACTGCTTGTTCTTTGCCCCAGAAAGAGCATATAAAGAGCAAAATCGTAAGAATATAATACCTTGTTTTTTGATTACTTAAATACGTAATAAAGGATAAAGTGGCTAACAGATAATACAAAGCGTACACTAATATTTTGGATGCACTTACCCAGGCAACCGATTCGACATTGAATGGATGTATCGCGAAAATCAGTGCAGTAAGAAAAGATATAACGGGGATATTAGATAACTTTACTCGTTCAGAGCGGGAGAGAAGTTGATTGATACAAATATAAGCCAACAGAACATTCGCCAGATGCAATATCAGACTTGCTAAATGGAAAAAGAAAGGATTATAACCGAAAAGGGCATAAAGCTTCAAGTATAGCAATTCATTTAATGGAGCGTATTGTCCATGGTAAAACTCGGTGAATATAGCCCACAAGTTAGAGAGGCTGAATCCCCGCTCTGTATAATAATTCATTACCACCCATTGGTCGTCCCAAAAGTAAAGGAAATTATTCGATAGGATGGGGAAGTAGACACATACTGTTGCAACAATGAGTAGGAGGCAGTGGATAAACCATGGTTTAACGTGTGTTTTCATTTACTTTTTTTGTTCTTAAGGATCATTTTTGATTTACTGAAATAAAAATCTGTCATCTCTCCAAATATCAAAAGAGCTATATTGAAATCTGAATATTCAAATTCTCTCGAAATATTTTTCTTTTATTGTTTTTAAGTAAACATTTGTATACTGAGGATAGGTATAATCTGGGATAAAAACATGTTTAACTGTATTCTGATCCAGGATAAAATAAAAAGGTACACTCATTGTTTCTATGGGTAAGCCCATTTTCTCTTTTCCAATATTAATCGCAAATTTCCATTTTAAGGCATCCTCAGCATAATGAGCTGCCAAAAAAACTACCTGCCCGGTTTCTAAGAAATCTTTCATCTCTTCTCTCATTCTATCTATAGAATAATCAATACAGTTTTGACAGCCTATTGATGAAAAATGGCAAACTAATAAAGGCCTTGAAGGGTCGTGATTGGAATTATTCAATAATATTTTCATGCCTCCTATTTCCTTATCAATAGTCATATCATTGTTTATAGATTCAAACAGTATGCTCTCCAAATAAAAACCTTCAAAAGCTGCTTTATCATCTGTAGTTCCAGCATGTACATTTTTAGCTAAAATATTTTTGACATCTATGATAACAAATAATATTACGATTGAAAAAAGTATAATTAAAAGACAACTGGATATATATAAAAGATTTATTTTTTTCATTTCTATTTAAAATAATATTTTACTACAATAGGGTTTTCATCATCTGTTATACTCTCCAGTTTACGCCGGTTATCTTCATCCAAAATATTTTCATTTACGAACATGTGAATATATTCCGGAGGAGCCCAAACATACATTGCTGTATTATTAACCAGATAAGGCGAACAATTAACTCCTTCCTTAAACGAATCAAAAACGTAAGTTTTATTTTCTTTTTTATCCAGAATTAATGAATGACTTTTTCCTTTAAAGAGGAAATTAGTTATAAAATAGTTATCATTCTCTCCGTTAGCAGTAAAGCCCATTGCATATTTATAGCTTCCTTTTCTCCTTAGTTCCCTATAATAAGTCATCTCTTCTCTAAATGGAAACACAACTGATTCATCAATGGTATTTTCCCCAAAATCCCAACTATAAGTTAAATCTAACCGGAGTTTTGAATCATTTACCGTAAAGATATCTCCATTGTAACCCTGGGAAAATCTAACCACATCGTTGTACATATAAAAAGGAGTAAAATTGTGGCATATTCCGGATTTACCTATGACGTCCGGATCAAATTTATAAGTACTTGCAATATATTTATTCTGCTTTTTGGAATAAAAATACAAATGGTCTTCATGTGAGTAATCTGAAAAAAAAACATATATATCGTCTGTTAAATTTTTAAACGAATGAAATACTTTTCCGTTGAGTGAAATACGCTCTATATGTTTACTGATTTCTTTATCGTATATTTGCAAATACCTGTCTCCTGATAACATTTCAATATTGCCTGTAAAGCGATTTATACCAAAATCAACTATGTTCGAAAAATCTTCTGGTCCTTGCCCCGGTTGGTGTATTTTTCTTAGAAATTCTCCATTTTGACTATAAATAAAGAAAGCTTCCTGATTTAAATCTAAAACATAATATAATTCGTTTATAGGTTTTACCAATATGAATAGAGGATGCATAACAGATTCTTTGTCTGTCTCTAAGGGTATAATTTCTATTTTTGAAAACAAATCGAAAACAGAGACATTATCATATTTGTCCAGATTAATAATGTTTGAATCGTTTTCTTTCTTAACGTTCTCTTTGCAACCAGTTATTACAAGGCAAGTAATAATTAGATATATGTATATTTTCATAACTATTATTTATTAAAAAATTATCCACTCATTTTAATAAATGGATAATCTATTAAATTATGGATAAACTCTATTACACAATGAGTTACATAATCCAAAGGCTAGTTCCTCCCAAAAGCTACATGATTGATTAGGATTATCATCTGACACACATTTACATGTACATGCTGTTGTTCCTTGAAATTCTACTATTCGAAGATAAGAGCAGCGTCCATATCGTCCTTGGTCACAAGTTACAGTTATTCCTCCCAATTCTCCTCCGTCAGAATCCCATCCACTTCCATTGGAACCACCTCCACCGCCGGTAGAACCTCCACCATCGGGAATTCCACCACCGCCACCTACATTCGAACCATTCCCTCCTCCGACACTATTGCTCTGCGCCAAAATTTCCATGTGCAAGCTATTGTTTCTTACTCCGTAATCATCCAGCGCATGCCGGAAGTTTAACGCCACCGCAATCAGTACGGCGACGGTACCTAAAATCATTGTTGTTGTTTTCATACTCATTAAAATATAAAGAAATAATTAATAGTAAAATTCCACAAAGTGGTTATTCCAATTGCAACTAATTTCGAAAGGTAGAAACTCCATTTAAGTTTATCAGTACACCCCCAAAGTGCAAGGTTGTTTATGCCAAGTCCGATAAGCGATACCATGAAAAAGGAAAAGTATTGGTACAATATCTCCGGATTATCGCTTTCGAAGGTCCATATACGGTTAAATAAATAATTGCTTGTTGCTGCGCATACAAAGCCACAGGTGTTTGCTATGTATTTATTAAATCTTCCTGTCTCTTTCAGAAACCATGTTACTGCAAAATCGATAACAACACCCGACAAACCTACTATTCCATATTTCAGAAACTGTATAATGAAATGCTTATATGCCGCAAGAGGAAACATTCGTGTGTATGGGTAATAAGGTAGGCTGCTCCGATTGGAGCAGCCGTAAATTTAGTACGATCATTATAAACTCAAACTTACCAGCCCGGGTTTTGAACCAGTGTTGGAGAACGTTTAAGCTCGTCGTCCATAATTGGGAACAGGTAATGTTTAGGCGTTTCGAATACACGGTCTTCTACTTTGAATCGTGTCATTTTATATGTTTTGCCATCCACAACAATCTTTCCGTTCGGGTCTTCTACCGGACGCATTCCGTGAACCATCCGTTGGGTCTTTGGATAAGGCCAACTGTCGGCATCCCGATAGCTGTTTTCTTTCGCCAGTTCTTGTGTATTATCCGGCTCGAGGTAAAGGCGGCAATGCCATACACGGTCGTTCTCGTAATATAATTCGACACGACGTTCGCGCTGTATATAATCATTCATAAGTTCGGTATTGCCAATTACTTCGGGAGGCATCGGCGCCATGAAAGAGCGTTCGCGTATCTGATTGACAAGATCGTAAATCTCCTTGGTAGCCCCCTCTGTATTGTTGACTGCTTCGGCATAGATATACATAATAGTAGGCAGACGGAAATGAGCAGGCCCATGAATCCGATGACCCGGTTTATTGGGGAACCATCCTTCTTTGATGAATTTCCTATGGTAATAGCCCGTATGGGTAGAGTTGGATTGATAGTTTCCGCCAATAGCATCGTTTCCGCTGGCTGTATTAATGAGCGTTCCTTCATTTTGAGGCATATATGTAGCTCCGTGGTAAACTATGTCCCTGTAGAAGCGTGGGTCGCGATCCACATACGGGTTTTCATCATCGTAAACACTTTTTGCTTTGTCGCTGTAGATGGGATATCCATAACCATCAATAACAATTTCATATTCATCTACCTGCTCTTGCACAGGACGCTGACGCGCATGCCCGTTCATACTAGGCGGCAACATATCGCCCGACCAACCGGTATCTTTGTCGCGTGTACCGAACCATACCCATTCCTGCTGGATAGCTTCCATATCGAAGTTCATCTCCCACAAGCGCCTCTGTACGGTATAATTGTTTGCCCGTTTGCCATCGCCTCCGGATGAGTCGGTAAAGTCGTCTTCGCCATATTTCGTATACAGCTGGTAGCGCGGGGTTCCATCTACTTTTTTTGCATCCATTACTGCTTTGGCTGCATTTTTAGCTGCAATCCAACGGTTTTGGTCATAACCGTATTCACTCTTATATACGCGGGTGTCATTTGGTAAACTTCCACCATTCCACATCGGTGTAGCAGCCAGCCAAAGAGCCATGGCCTTTAATCCTAGTGTAGCACCTTTATCGACACGCCCTAACTCTGCCTGGTCGTATGTCTGGACCTTAGAATATGCTATATCACAATCGGCGCAAATACGTTCGACAATTGTATGAACAGATTGCTTTTCGAAATTCTTATCGTCATTGGGAAGAACGACATAATCCAGATAGGGAACTTCACCATACTGCCGAATCAGTATGTAATAAATGTATGCACGCAGGAAATGCACTTCACCAATACGCTTATCTAAATCGCCCTCCCGGCCCATACGGGGGTTATCGGGGGTGTTATACTTCTCGATTCCTTGCAGAATCAAATTAGCTTTGCGTACCCTTTCGTACAAACTCCACCAATACTGTCCGGCACTACTATTGCTGGGCATTCCAACAGAAGGCCCCCAGTTTCCTACATTAAACTGATGGGGAATAGCTTGTTCGTGATTACTGGCTCCCGCTTCATCGGTGATACCGGCTGTTGAGAAGTGGTTGAAATAAATCAGCGGCTTGGAAGAGTTCCTTGCTTGCTCGTATAACTCGGTTACCATACCGTCTACTTTATCGTAGCGGGTAAATACATCCGCTTCCGACATCTTGTCGTCCGGCAATCTGTCCAGATAGTCATCACATGAACTAATCAATGCACAGCATAAGATGGCTATAAAATATTTTAAATTGTTCATAATAAATAGATTTTATCAGAAAGTTATATCAACACCAAAATTGAAAACACGTTGTATCGGATACCATGCTCCGTTTCCTTTTTTTGTTTCGGGATCTACATCGACATCTTTCAGGCCGTCGAATGTCAATAGGTTCATTCCCTGACCATAGATTCGCACATTCTGGAATCCTGCGAACCGTATCCAGTTCTTCGGTAGTGAATATCCAATTTCTAGATTCTTCAAACGTATGTATTTGGCATCATACAGGAAGAGGCTACTGTTTTCGTTATCGTTATTGTTGTTTGTTCCATAGCTTAACCTAGGATATGTAGCCGTTGCTGCGGTTTCGGGAGTCCAACGATTGAGGTGCATTTTCTTTACCTTACCATATTGGTCTTGTTCGTAATTGGCAAATGCCCATACGGCAGGTCCATTCATTAACAAGCTGGTATTTCCAGCTCCCTGTAGCATTACACTGAAGTCGAATCCTTTATATTGGAATCCGAAGGGAATACCAAACTGGATTTCGGGAGTACGGGGGTTACCCATATGGGTACGGTCGTTCAGGTCGGTAATTTTACCGTCGCCATCCAAGTCTTTATATACCACATCACCCGGCACTAGCGTACCCCAAGGTTGGTATCCCGAAGCATTCAGACGGTCGGCCTCGGCCTGGTCGGCTACGAAGTGGTCGAATACATAAACGAAGTGCTCTTCGATACGGCGTCCTGTTCCTCTTCTCCATTCGAAATCTCTTTCAATTTCGTTCTGGAATTTAATCTTATTACGGGCAAAGGTGAAATTGGGCTTGATGAAATAACGGAAGTCTCTGCCGATTCTCCCATTCCAACCAATTTCGAAGTCTATCCCTTTATTGTCAACAATACCAGAGTTGATGAAGGGCGCAGCCTTTCCAACAATGTCAGGGAATCCTTGCTTATCACCTCCGCTCAGCGAAGTAATAATGTCGTAACGATGTTCATAGAAGAAGTCGGCAGCCAGAGTTAGTCTTTCACCAAAGAAAGCAGCATCTATACCAATATTTAGTTTTCGGGCTTTTTCCCATGTCAAATCGGGATTGGCAAAGTTACCTTCGCGAACACCACCGGCAGCACCCGTACCAAAATCATTGGAGCCGAAGTTATAGCTACCGTTGTTATTATAGAATTGCATATAAGCAAAACGGTCGTCGTTCTCGTCTGATATTTTATCACTACCCACTAAACCATAGGAAGCACGTAGTTTCAAGTGATCCAACCATTTGCTTGTGCTTTCCATAAATTTCTCGCGTGTTATTACCCAACCTGCAGAAACTGCGGGGAATGTACCATATCTTTTGCCAGGGGCAAAGTTTTCGGAACCGTTATAACCGATATTGAATTCGAATAAGTATCGAGAGTCGTACGCATAAGTAGCACGTCCGGCTATTCCTTGATAACGGTATTCTACCCGGTTGTCGTAACTGCGGGTCGACCGGTTGGCTAACAACATGGCGGTTACATCATGTTTTTTATTAAAAGTACGCATATAGTCTAACTTTGCCTGATAGTAGGTGCGGCTTTGTGTAGGTTTATGTTCGAGTGCATTCCTGATAGTTTTATCCGTATTTAAATCCCGGTTCCCCAGTTGATAGGCGCCTGTATAATCGGCAGTACTATTCAGGTAATAGGAACCGAAAGATCCTTCTTTGGGTGTAAAGGTGGCGTATCCACCAAAATTACGGTATCCGTCGGAATATCCTTCTGCATCACGACGAAGCCAGCGTCCTTCTTCGGCATCGTATGAGAAAACTCCTTCTACCTTTAATCCTTTGGTTATAAAATCAAGTTTGTGACCCAGTGCGAACGAGCCATTCAGAAAAGTTTTCTTTTCATTTATATACCCGGAACGTGCTAACTCGCCTAAGATATTGCGCCGGTGCTGATAATCTCCGTATAACATTCCATAAGGGTTGTTCAACACATAGGTTTCGTTATCGGGGTTTCCGTTATCGGGCAATGTGATGGGCAAGTGGGGAGGTTGTGTATTGGCAAGAGCTACTACGGTTTCAGCACTTGTTCCCGGAGCATTCCGGTCTGTGATACGTGCACCTAAATCTACACGGGCATAAAAGTTTTTCGTTATATCCACATCCACATTCGCACGGAAGTTATAACGTGTGAATACTGCCTGGGTGTCGTATTGGGTCAGTTTGGTATGTTTATAATTCCCGCTCTGCCGGTAATAATTACCCATTACATAATAACGGACATTACTTCCACCCCCACGTATTGAAAGGCTATAGTCTTGTTGCGTACCGGGTTTGAAAGCGTAATCGAAATAATCCCAGTCATATCCCAGCCCGTCGGAGTTGTCTCCTTTGGCTCTTCGGAAATTATCGATAACCTCCTGGCTGAACAATTCGGAAGTATTACTGGGGTCGAGTCCGTCGTTGATACGGGCTTCATTATACAAGGTAGCATAATCGGCCGAACCTCGATATTTAGGGAACTTAACCGGCTCATTAAAACCATAAGATGCTTTGAAGCTTACTGTGGCTTTTTCCTGTGCTTTCCCACGTTTGGTTTGGATAATGATAACCCCGTTGGCTCCACGTACTCCATAAGGAGCTGTTGCCGAAGCGTCTTTCAGGATGGTAAATGTTTCGATCTCTTCCGGTGCGAGATAGCTCATATCTCTTTCAACCCCGTCGACAATAACAATCGGGCTCTTATCTCCGTAAGTACCAAATCCACGAATCTGTAAGGTAGCCGCATCTACACCAGGTTCACCACCTGTGAACTGGTTGGCCATCAAACCCGGCATACGTCCGGCTAAAGCATTATTCAGGTTGGCAGTAGGGCTTTGTTGCAGGTCTTTCGTGGTAATGGTAGAAACTGATCCGGTGATGGTAGCTTTACGTTGGGTAACATAACCTACAACAACAACCTCTTCCAGCGCTTTACTGTCTTCGGTCAATACAACCCGCAAGTCTCTTTGTCCTTCCAGTTTAACCTCCTTGGGTTGAAAACCGACATAAGAGAAAACCAGGCTGGCTTCTGCATAAGGAACTTCCAGTGAGAAATTACCATTCACATCGGTAATGGTACCTTTATCGGCTCCTCTTACCATAATATTTACCCCGGGAAGAGGGTCGCCCAGGTTATCGACGACAAGCCCCTTGACAGTAATAGCTCTTTGTTGAGCCACGGATGCATTTGCATACACAGATAAGAATAATAATTGGCAAATGCATACAATAAGAAATAGGTTCTTATTGTAGGTTCTTAAGAAAGGTGTTTTCTTAATGCTACTTTTTACTCTCATAATAATAGATTTTGGAAAAATTTAAATTAAATAGTTGTTTTCATAGCTTAGCGCTATTCAAGGGTGGCTTAATCCTGGATAAGCCACCGGATTAGTGGTGTTTTCTCTACATAGTTTTTACGGTTTTAATTAATAATGTGTGTGTTTCCGTGGAAAAATAAGTTCTGGTTGAACTTATATTTTATAGGCTGAACCCGTTGGCAGAATAATAGTTTTCATGGATAATAGAGGATTGACAATTTGTCAATCCGAAATTGAACCGGTCTATATGTGTATTTTTCTCACCGCAATGTGTTTGAACGGAAATATCGTAACAGAATCGATTTAGTAAAATTCAAAATGTAGCAGTTTGGCAGAAAAGCTGCTCAAAGTGTTATATAAATATGCGGTATATTTGATACCAATAATACATGTGTAATTAAATACGTATAATATCAATTCAATATGACAATTAATTGATGTGCCGTTTTTAGAGCCAAATAGAAAATATTAACCGCAAAAAGTGTAAATAAGAGTAGCTGAAACAGGCTACTGTATCATGAAATGCGGATATAATATAAGTTTTTCTGAAAAGAAATACAGTTGATCTGGAGAAGTTATGAGTTCTCTAAAGAAAAGTCATGAGTTCTCTTTGGAGAAGTCACTACTTCTCTTTGGAAAAGTTATGAGTTCTCTTCATAAAAGTTATGTGTTCTCCAAAGAGAAACAAGATGCGAAGTGTGCAGAACCTTTTATTGGGAATGAAAACTAAGAAAATAAGTAACTTCCAGACTGCTTTTTGAGGCTTCTGAAATGGGTATAATTCATTTAAATGGATGTAAAACCCAGAATTTTGCCATTTCTCAATTATCCTTATGAAATCAAAAGCTTATTTTTATCCTACATTTCATTGTATTTAAGCTTTATTTCTTTCATATTGTTTTTTGGTAAAACAACTCCGATAATATAAATTCCGCCAATCAATATCCATATTATTATAAGTACGGATCATAGCCAAAAGAGCACGTTTTAAAACTTTTTTCGGTCAGTGTACTTTTTTGGCATGAATGCGTACTCATTATACTCGTTAAATTATGTAAATTTGGAACAAATTAAAGAAATATTAAGAATACACAAGGGAAAAAGATTTTTTAAGGACAACACGTTTTCTATTTATGAACGAAATACAACAGGTATCATCTTTTATTAAATAGATTATCTTGATTTTTCGTTCATTTAATCCACAGAAACTAAGTTCAACCAGAACTCTGTTATCCCCTTAAACATCCTGAATACAGCAACTGAAGCGTATACAGAATTATATCAATTCCATATAAAAAAGAACGTATATGTTATGTTTTCAGAACAAATACGTTCATTTATTATACTATAACAATTAATTTTTTCTCTTATAACGGTTTCACCGGAATACAAATATCCAGGATAAATTTATGTTCCGGATGCTCTCTATGGTCGTTATAATACAGTTCATAATGAACTCCCTCGCCGGCCTGGTAGCCGCTTTCGGTAAACCAGTTGCACATGGTATTCCATGCCTTCTCGAAACCATACATATCGATTTCGAAATGTCCTACGGCATAGTCACCGCCCGGAACTACCATCTTTCCTATTTCGCCTTCGACTTTTACGTCTTCATCCACAGTGATACAGGCATCCTGCCGCACCTTGTCAATACTGGTAATCGAGGGGTCGTCGTGGTAAACAGTGAGCGAATGCATGTTCGGAGAACTCATCAACCCACGTGGTCCAGCCCAACGGCATAACTTCTCGTAAGCTTTGTAGATTTCGTTGAACGCACCCATGTGCCGGCAGTAAATTACCCGCATCTCGGGCATTTTTTTAACTTCAATTTTAGTGTCCATAATGATTATATCTTTTAGTTCGACACTACAAAGGTGCAACTCTTCGCCGACGTTATGTTGACCATTCTTGCTGAGCGTTTTACCATTCTTGCTAAATCGTATTTCGTTCCTTACATAAACCGGTTTTTCGGTCGAGCGGAACTCCTGCGCCGTCATCCCGAAATATTTCCGGAATGTACGGCTAAAGGTACTTACATTGGCAAAACCACAACGGTAAGCTATCGCACTAATACTTTCGCGCGGATTATATAATAATACGGCTGCTTTTTCCACCCGCAGGCGAACGAGGAAGTTGTTAGGAGTTTCGCCCGTCATAAATGTAAAAATACGGTGGAAGTGGTAAGGCGAGAAATTAGCTACTTCGGCCATAATATTCAGGTCGAGCGGCTGGTCGAGATGATGATCAACATAGTCCATCACCCGGTTAATGCGGGAACGGTATTCGAGTTTACTTTCTTCTTTTTTATTCATTATGAATTATATGGGAATGGATGAAGGGGTAAAAATACAAAGTATATGAATACAGCTGTATACAAATCTTGCTATTAATCGAAGTGCATATAAACCGAATCCGCATAAATTTGTTGTATATAAATAAAATTATATTATAAAATCTGTCTCTTATAAAGATTGATTTACTAAATTTGACACGATATTCTTAAAGACCAAGATGTATGAAGAGAGTATTTACCACAGTATTGCATTTTGCATTGACAGTTATCTGCCTGCAAGTCTGGGCATTAGTGCCCAGCGATGTAACCAAAGAAACGTACACATTTGCCGTAAAAGGAAACCAGGAATTAAAACTGGATAAGTATGATGTACCGTCGGTAACAACCAGCAATAAACCATGTATTATTTTTGTATTCGGCGGTGGGTTTGCCGGCGGACAGCGCGACAGTGATTTTAATACAGCTTATCTCCGCCAACTGGCACAAGGAGGCTCGGTTGTAGTTGCCATAGACTATCGCCTGGGCATGAAGGACGCATCCAGCAATCCGAATCTGACGTCTGAAGCAGCTGCCGAGATGCTGGTTAATTCGATATTCATGGCTGTAGAAGATTTATACGATGCAACCACATTCGTTTACAATCATGCCGACGAATGGAACATCGACAAGGAAATGATAGTCGCCAACGGATCGAGCGCCGGGGCTGTAACCGTGTTACAAGCCGAATACCTTGCATGCAACGGACATGAACTGGCAGCAAAACTTCCTACAGGATTTCGCTACGGGGGTATCATCGCATTTGCAGGTGCAGTACTAAGTGAAGGAGGTTTCGGATGGCGAAATGCTCCCGCGCCTATACAGTTATTCCACGGAGATGCCGACAGTAATGTGCCATTTGATATAATCGAAATGGACAATCAGGGCATTTATGGTTCAAAGCACATCGCTGAGAGTCTGGACGCTATACAATCTCCCTATTATTTTTATAAAGTAGAAAATGCTGCCCACGAAATTGCGGGCGATCCGATGCTGATAAACCTGGACGAGATATTTACGTTTATGGATAAATATGTGATGAAACGCCAACCGCTTATTATCAATACTGTACAGAAGCAGATTGGGAAAGAAGAAATGAAAAAAGATTTCACAATAGAAGATTATATCGGTACGAATTATCGGTAAAAATATAATGCCTGGATGCAGGCATACACAACACACACATTTAGAATAGACACGACATGAGAGAGATTATTACCGGCCTGCTGGTCAGCGCCGCAATGGGTGTATGTGCTCAACAGGCACATTACCAGTTACAAGATTTCCGAATATCACCCCAAGAGCGAACTGTATACAAGTGGTGTGATTATTCCTCGGCTTACGAACCAGACAAACTGATTGATTACAACACAACCGAACTGGTATTTATCGCTGGCGGGGTAACCTTCAGGGAGTATACGGACGACTTTGACCTGACTTCTTTTAAAGTACTCCGGCAAGGTGCCAACTCGTTCAGGGATTTGCTCTTTGCAGATAAAGACGGATTGTACAGGGATTTCTATCCCGAAGAGTCGGGATATCGTAGCATGGACAACCTATCGGGTAAAATTGAACTTGCCGAAAGGGTATATAGGAACCCCGAAAACAATAGTATATACTTCGTCGACCTGATTGGGGATGAATTAATCGAACTGGAAAACATTCCACCCGGTTTCGACTTTAAAACACTGAAACCCGTATGCGATAACTTTTTCTGTAATAAAGACGGGCTGTATGTATTGGGGTACATTTTTTCGGAGAGTACCGGTCAATATTCAAATTCATCCGTCAACTTACTCAAAAGCAGTAATGGTAAGCAGATTGTTCCGAACATTACCGAACATTACATTATATATAATGGCGATGTTTATGCCCGCAACCAATGCGATACGGTGAAGAAGCTAAAACTAAATCCGCAGAAGATAAGGGATTTAAGCGAGATCATTCACCCGGGAATACTGTCAGATGGAATCGTTACATACAGTAAGTTCTACGAAACCAGCTCCGAAGGCCTTGAGAGAGTTGACCGATGGAATATTATTGCAGAAACAGGCGAATACAATTTCGTAGCTGACGAAGAAAAAAAAGTAATATATATCCCTTCGACCATAAGTGTACCTATATCGCGAATGGATATGAACATAGCTTCCATAGTTTGGGATGGCCAAAAGTATCTGGGAATAAGCCGGGAGAACGCCGTCAGCACCTATAAAAGCGTGCAGATATATAACTTCAGGACCAAGCGCCACGAAGAACTGGATTTAACGAAATACATCCGCCCCGGCTATGGATTATATGTATACGATGGCATACTAGTGAAAGATGGGGTACCAGTAACAAATCAGGAAGAGTTGAATGTAAATAAACTACGTCCTCTGACCACCAATAACCCGCTACCTATGTTTTATACAGATGGTGTAAAAGTGTTATGCATGGATGCTAATAACACAATTTTTAAAAACGTGGATATGAACACGCTTCGCATAATAAACAACGAATTACTGGTTGATAAAGAACGGATTTATAGTTTTCACATCGGAGATTTGAATGTGATTCCTTACCGGGAACTAGGTTTGAAGATAAGAATAATTGATTAGAGCAAATATATAAGGAAGCCGCACCGATAAAAGAAATTATCGTGCGGCTTCCAAGCTAAAAGTCAAAAGTATAGTTAAAGTCTAGTTGTACATATTTATAATTTATCTTCTTGAACCACCCGAACGAGATGAACTGCTACCGGATGATGAAGATGATCTTGAACTTGAAGAAGAGCTGCTTTTGCTACTACCTGACGAGGAAGAACTTACCGAACTCCTTGAACTACTACCGCTTGAAGACGATTTCGAACTTGACGAAGAACTCCTTGAGCTACTGCTGCTTGAAGACGGCTTCGAGCTTGACGAAGAACTCCTAGAGCTACTGCTGCTGGAAGACGATTTCGAACTTGACGAAGAACTCCGAGAACTACTACTGGACGACGATGGAGAAGTACTTTCAGAGTTTCTTCGTGAACTACTGCTGCTTGAAGAAGACGGTTTTGTACT
>DAMCMT010000078.1:0-21427 GCA_032108265.1 Bacteroides sp. | reverse complement strand
GCGGTAAAGGTACCCTCGGCTGTGGTTGATAGGCCAGCGAGATCGAGGGTATAGTCGCCTACCTTCAGTATTCTCAATGCTTCTCCCTTTCTCAACCCCGAAAGGACGATGCGCAATACGGATACACCATGTGTGAAGTCGATGGTGTTATTGGCCTCCTTGTACTCACCGGTCATGATATGGGCACCAGCCAGGTGATCGTAGTTTTTGTCGGCCGTCTGGGCTTGGGTGCTACTATGGCTGCCGTAGGTGATGGCGGAGCCGGCATTAATATCTTCGGGCACCTCGAAGGTGGCTGTCAGCCCGTCGTCGGTGCTGGTGCCGGTGTAGGGTTGGCCGTCTATTGTAATGGTTTCGCTCGCGCTCCATGTTACTTTCATTTGGGTGGCGTCTTCGGTGTCGTCGTACTCCATGCCCACGCGTGTGCCGGTGGTTTGCGGCAGTGTGGCTGTCACGGTTTTCAGCCGGGGCTGTGGTTCGGGGTCGGCGTCGTTGGTGCATGCCGCCATACTGATGGCTGCGATGCTCAGTAGTAAGATTTTTGCTTTCATTTTCGTACCGTCAGGATGTCGTTTAATAAATCTTCGATCTCTTGCAGCGGACTGGCGCTTTGCAGGCTGCGGTTGTTACTGCTGCGACTGGATGTGGTATTGTCGATCCATCCGATGCCTGGCATCTCTTCCAGGTTGCCTCCGGTGCTACTGGCCATGATGCCCTCATTCTCCACACGGATTACCTCGATGGCGGGAGCCACGTACGGAGGTTTTCCTTCAACATTCTTTTTGTTTTGTTTCATATTCATACAAATTTAAGAGTGAATTAATATTCAATCTACGATATACAAAGTTAATAAAATTTTCACATTCCCGCTGCATTTCATATATTTGTAATCGTTACCATGACAGATAAAACAGATAAAATAGATACCGATAACATGCTACACACCAATACCTATACCATTCTTCCAATGCTCCTCCTGGTGTCCCTCATTATCAGTTGCGACCCCTCTCCGCAGGCCGCAGATCCCTCCACCCGTTTCGAAACCGACAGCCTGGCCATATTATCCAAAGCAAATCAATACCGTCTCGATAAAGAATACGACCTGGCCATTGCCCTGTTCGATTCCGCCTTCCTCGTCCCTGTGAAGAGCCCGGAGCACCCCGACGGATTAACGCCCGACGAAGCGCGCCGACTCATGGCGCTTGCCGTACGGGGGCTGATGTTCACCTACAACCATTCGCGCCGGATAGCCGACGGGCACGAACATTTCGTGCGCCTACGCGAGATGAACCACCCCATACTAACCACCCACTGCCGGCGCGAGATACTGGTGTGCGATGCCCAGATGCTGCAAACCCTGGGCCGACGAGCCGAGGCCTGCCAGTTGCTCGACGAGGCCATGGCACTGAATGAAAACAACGACCCCGGCAGCGAACTCTTCTGCACCATCGCCGCCGGAATCACCTATATGGCCGTCGACTCTACCGAAACGAAAGCCGAACCCACCTTGCTACGGGCCGCACAAGCCGTACGCAACGGGGCGTACGACGACACCGGACTCTACCCCCAGGCCATGGCCAACCTGGCCAACATCTATATCCGCAAGAACGAATACCAGAAAGGAATCGAGCTGTGCCAGGAAGTAATCGAACAAAGCGAAAAGGTGAACAACTACCGGGGCGTAATGCTGGCCGCCATCAACCTGTGCGGAACCCATACCGAACTCAATTTCCTGGACCAGGCATTGTATTACAACGACCTGGGGCTCCAATATTTCGCCCCCGACAACGATTCCTGGGGCATGGCCGCCAGCCTGTACGAGCGCCGCGCCGATATTTATACCCGCATGGGTAAGACCGACTCGGCCTTCTACGCCCTGAACCTGGCCGACAGTTTCTACGTCCGCGCCACCAATCCCCGCGGACAAATACGCGTGGCCCTGGGCATGCTCGAAGCCAAAGCCGAATGCCCCGACTCCGTGGCCAACGTCCTGGCCGGTTACGAGCGGATAAAAGACGATGTGCCCGGCTACATGTCCCTCAGCTACCACATGGGCTACGGCAAGGCCATGTACCTGGCCGGACGATACCGCGAAGCCATTCCGCTACTCGAAGAAGCCGTTCGCCTGGCCCGCGTGCGGCAGGACATGGAGACCGAGAACCACAGCAACCGCCTCTTGCTCGACTGCTACCAGCGCATGGGACGGCTCGACGACGCCCGCCTATTGTTGCCCCGCTACAACATGATTGTCGATTCGGTGGTACACCACAAGTCCATCCGCGAATCCATCGCCTCGCACATCCGCTACGAAACCGACAAAGTAGAGCAGCAGAACCGCCTCCTCTCTACCGAAGTGGCGCTGCGCAACAGCACCCTGCGCGTGTACACCATCGCCGCCGTGGCCCTGGGCATCTTCGTACTGCTGCTGGGCACGCTATTGTGGATGCGCCACCGCATGGCATCCATCCGCCTGAACGAAAAAGAAAGAGAACTGCAACGCATCATCGGCTCGCGGCAGGAACTGCACCAGCGCAACCGCGAGCTGCTTCGCCAACTGAACGACATACAGGCATCCACCCAGTGCGACGCCGGGCTGGACCGGCTGATGGAAACCCTCAACCTCGCCATGCTCACGCCCGACGAGGAGAAGCAATTCCGCGCCGCCTTCACCAACCTCTACCCGCTGGCACTGCACCGGCTGCGCGAGGCCTGCCCCGGCATCACCAAAAACGAAGAATTGCTCTCGATGCTCATTTTCCTCAACCAGAGCACCGAAGAAATGGCACGGATTCTGGGCATCGCCCCCACCAGCGTAACGAGGATACGGTACCGGTTGCGCCCCAAGATGAACCTGAAAGATAAAAACGGGCTGGAGGCGGAGATAAAGCGGGTGATGAAGGGGGAAAATTAATTATCTTCACCACTCGCAAACAATTTCCATTTTATCCTGTATCTTTGTTTGTATAAATAAACAAATCATAATTATGAGCATTATAGATTACTCCGCCCCCTTCCGTCGCTACCCCATCGGAATACAAAGCTTCGAAAAACTCCGGAGCGAAGGCTACGTTTATATAGACAAAACCGAGCAGATGTACCGGCTTATCCGCATCGGCAACCCCTACTTCCTGAGCCGTCCCCGGCGTTTCGGCAAAAGCCTGATGCTATCTACCCTCGAAGCCTACTACCAGGGAAAGAAAGAACTGTTCGAAGGCCTGTTTATTGAAACCGTAGAAAAAGACTGGAAAACATACCCGGTGCTGCACCTCAGTCTGAATGCCGAAAAGTACGAAACGGTAGAAGACCTCCAGAATATACTCGAAGAGCAACTCGCCGGCTGGGAACAACGCTACGATTCACACAGCGTAACCCCTTCCTACTCCAACCGTTTTAAGAAGGTGATTGAGAATGCCTATAATAAAACCGGGCTGCGGGTAGTCGTGCTCATCGACGAGTACGACAAACCCCTGTTGCGTTCCATGCACAACGAAGAACTGCAAACCCGCTTCCGCAACCTGCTTACCGCCTTCTACACCGTACTGAAAGATGCCGACAAGTGGCTGCAATTCGTATTCATCACCGGTGTAACCAAGTTTGCACAGGTAGGCATATTCAGCAACCTCAACCAGTTGGTCGACATCAGCCTGGATCATCGCTTTTCCGACCTCTGCGGACTGACAAAGCAGGAAATTGAAACATACTGCGCCCCCGAGCTCGAGGCACTTGCCGTAAGCAATAACATATCGCGCGATGAAGCCGTAGCCCGCCTAACCCGTATGTACGACGGGTATTACTTCAACGAAGACCAGCGCGAAGGCATGTTCAACCCCTTTAGCGTACTCAACGCCCTCTCTGCCGGAAAGTTCAAAAGCTACTGGTTCGCCAGCGGAACACCCACCTTCCTCATCGAGATACTGAAACAAACCAACTTCGACCTGCGCACACTCGACGGCATTCAGGTGCCCGCCGCTTCTTTAACCGACGACCGGGCCGACATCAACAACCCCGTACCCATGATTTACCAAAGCGGCTATCTTACCATCAGGAAGTATGACGAGCGATTCCGCATGTACACCCTGGGCTACCCTAACGAAGAGGTAGAATACGGGTTACTCAACTTCGTAACCCCGTTCTACACCTGCATATCTACAGAGAATGCCCCTTTCTATATCGGCCAGTTTATCGACGAGCTGGAAACAGGCAACCCCGACGCCTTCCTTACCCGCCTGCGCGCTTTCTTTGCCGACTTCCCCTACGAGCTCAACGATAAAACCGAGCGCCACTATCAGGTGGTGTTCTACCTGGTTTTCAAACTCATGGGACAGTTTACCGAGGCCGAAGTGCGCAGCGCCAAAGGAAGGGCCGATGCTGTAGTAAAAACCAAAGACTACATATACGTGTTCGAGTTCAAACTCGACGGCACGCCACAGATGGCCCTGCAGCAGATCGACGACAAAGGATACCTCATCCCCTACACCGCCGACGGACGTAAACTGATAAAGGTAGGCGTGAGCTTCGACCGCGAAGAACGAAACCTGGGACAGTGGCTATATAACAGGTAGAGACGCATATTTGCGTCTCCTTATTTGCGTCCCCTGATTTGCGTCCCCTGATTTGCATCTACCGTATTTACGTCCCCTGTATTTACGTCCCCTGTATTTGTAATGAAACGCAATTCATAAGACGAAAAATCAGGAGACGCAAAATCAGGAATCGCAAATACAAGAGACGCAAATATGCGTCTCTACGGGTTGAATTTGTCTTTGTCCCAGCGGGCGGGGTTGTGGATGATGTAATTGGCTATGTGTTGATAGCTTTCGTGATTGCGGATGATATGGTCGTGAAAACGGGTTTGCCACGCAAAACCGGGATTGGCGCGTCGTGCTTTGGCTGTAACACCGGCTTTATATCCGCGGATAACGGCGGCCAGATTTTCTGATTGCGGTTGGAACTGATTGGCCGGGTCGAATGGTGGTGGCTGCTCCTTATCTATAATTATTATGCCATGCACATGGTTGGGCATAACAATGAAAACATCGGGAATAACAAAAGAAAAATACTGCGGGATTTCTGTCCAACACCGACTGGCAATAATTCCTGTTTCGGACAGTATCATTTCGTCGTCTATAACCTCACCAAAGAAGTGTTCACGCTCGTGCGTGCAGATGGTTACGAAGTATGTGCCATTCTGCGCATAATCCCACCATCCAGCCCGGGCAGAGGGTATCCGGTATTTATTTCGAAAACGTTCTGTCATAATTATATTTGCTATGCAAATGTAATTCAAATCCTGTATAACAAAAATGTAGAGACGCATATTTGCGTCTCATTACAACCCAGAAAGGGCAAATACAGGAGACGCAAATATGCGTCTCTACGCGTCTTCTTTGGGTTTTTTATTCTGGTTGTCGAGGTTGATTTTGTACTGTTCGATGGTAGCATTGATGTCGGCCGTTACCTGTGCGAGGGTTTCGACGTTGAATCCGCTTTCGATGCCCATGTCGACTATGCCGACGACGTTGTTCAGGTATTCGATCACCTCTCGGTAGAGGTCGTCGGTCACCTTGCGCTGGTCGGTGGTGGATACGCCGGTGCCGCGTGTGGTGGCTCGCTCCTGTCCGCGCTGTTGGTAGAGGGCGTCGAAGGCGTTGTTTTGCTGGCGCAGGCGTTGCAGGACGGCGCCCAGGGTGAGGGCGTCGACGTATGTGAATATTTCGTCCGAGTTGAGTTGTGCGAGGAGGCCGCGGAGGTCTTCGGTTTCTTCGGCCATCTGGTCGCGATAGTCCTTGGCGTAGGGTTTGATGATGATGCTGAGCTTGTCGCCGGCCTCTTTTTCGGTGACCACGGAGCTGTATGTGGCGGCGGTGATGAGGTGTTTGAGCTGCATCAGGGTATTGTCGCGCAGCTTGTCGGCGGCGGTTACTTCGGGGGTGAGCAAGAGGGCTTGCTGGCGGCGGACGACTTCTTCGAGGATGTTGAATTGGTCGAGCAGTGATTGTACCAGGGCCAGGAATTTGGCGTTGGTGGTCATCTCGCTTGCGCTGCGGATGATGTTGATTACCGTGCGCAGGAAGCCTACGTACGAGGCTACGCGCATTTTAGAAAGGGATAGATGAGTGATTTTTTCCATTTTTGTTATTTTTTTGTTTGTTATTATTCTGTAGAGACGCATATTTGCGTCTCCCGTATTTACATGGCGTCTTCGTATTTACATGGCGTCTTCCGTATTTACATGGCGTCTTCGTTTTTGCGTTTGGTGATGAGACGCAAATATGCGTCTCTACGCATGCCTGTCGGACTGCTCCGAAACGCTTGTTCTGCCGGCATGGTGCCTCCGGAGTGCTCCGAAAGGACCGCGTCGCCTGCATGGTGGTTTCGGAGTGCTCCGAAGGTTCCATGTCGCCGGCGGGTTGGTTTCGGACTACTCCGAAGGTTCCGTGCTGCCTGCGGGGTGGTTTCGGAGTGCTCCGAAGGTTCCCTGCAGCTTGCACGGAGGTTTCGGAGCAGTTCTAGGGTGTTGGTGCGTATTTGTAATTCCAGTTGATGCTGCCGTCTTTGTTCAATAGGTCGCCGACGGTTACCTCTACCAGCTCTTTGGTGGTTTCGTCCCAGACCATGCTGTCTTTTTCGTCTTCGGTGACTTGGGTGCCTTGCGGGGCATTGTTGTACCAGCAGGCGTAGATGAGTTGAGAACCGTCGTTCACCAATTTTTCCTGATCTGTGCTGCACAGGGTGAATATGCCTGGGTTGCCATTATTCACCAGTGTGCTGCCCACAGCGCTGCAATTGAAAAAGTGTGATTCAGCTATATTCGCCAGCCACATGCCACCGAGCACATGCACGTTAGCGATTTGTGCAGCTGCGAGATAGTCGAAAGCATAGCTGCCGCTACTACCGGTTATGGTGTATCCGTTTCCGTTGTAGGTGCCCGAGAATACGTTGTCCAGGCCGGAAGTCAGCTTAATGTTGGCTACCTGTATAATCCTCTTGCCGTATCCAGTGGGCATGGCCAGGAACGATGCCTCGTCGTACACCACATGGTCGTATCCCTCGGGTACAACGTGTTGTGGCTGTTGCCAGATGGTTCCGGTTTCAGGGTCGGTTATGAAGGCTACTTTGGTCTCCATGTTGATGTTGCAGTGCAATAGTTTGCCGGCGGGCAGTTTGGTGCCGTCGTCGAAGGTGTGGGTGTATTGCTGGGTATGCTCGCCGTCTGCATAGGAGATGGTGAAGGTGAGGTTTTCGATATCGTTTTCTGCCTTCATGGAAAGCCAGGCGGTAAAGGTGCCTTCGGTGGTGGTTGAGAGGCCAGCGAGATTGAGGGTATAGCTGCCTACGGTGAGGGTGCTCAATGTTTCTCCAACCCCGAGAGGACGATGCGCAATACGGATACACCATGTGTGAAGTCGATGGTGTTATCGGCCTCATTGTACGTACCGGTCATGGCGTGGGCGCCGGGCAGGTGGGCGTAGTCGTCGGTCGTTTGGGTTTGGGTGGTGGCATAGGTGCCGTAGGTGATTGCCTGTGTGAAATCGGGTTCGCTGGCGAAGGTGAATGTGGCTGCGCCGGTGTCGGTGTCGATATCATCGGTGGTCAGTGATTGGCTGGTGATGTAGCCTACGTTTATTACATCGCCCGCGTTCCAGGTTACTTTCATTGCGTTACCGGGTTGGTCGTACTCCATGCCTACGCGTGTGCCGGTGGTTTGCGGCAGTGTGGCTGTCACGGTTTTCAGCCGGGGCTGTGGGTCGGGGTCGGCGTCGTTGGTGCAGGCGGCGAATAATAGGGGCAGCAGCAGGGCGGCGGCGATAGTGAAAAGTGAATAGTGAATAGTGAAAAGTGGCCGTGCGGCGCGGTGGGGTATGTTTTTCTTTTTATTCATAATTGGTAATTTGTAATTGGTTATTAATTTTTTATCCAATCGTCTTGGCCGTCCAGGGCGTCCAGGCTGTTGCCGGTGCCTTCGGGCAGTTTGGGGCCGCCCCATGCGAAGGGGATTTCTTCCCAGTTTAATACTTTGTTGCAGCCGGTGAAGCAGTTGGTTGGGGTGAAGCTGCCGCTGTCTGCAATTTCCCAGAGTGCGGGGGCGGTGCCTGCGTTGGCGAGTGCGGAGCCGGTGTTCCGGAAGCAGTCCTCGAAACTTATTGTTTTCCCGGCGAAATGGCTCATATCCTCGCCAAAGATATCGGGGTCGAGTGTCGCCTGGGTGCAACCGGAGAAGCACTCCCAGAAATTGGTGGCCTGCGTATTTTTGGCGAACAAATTGGCGGGTATCGATGTAAGGCCGGTGCAATTATAGAAGCAGCAAAAAAAATCGGTGGCCTGCGTATTGTTGGCGAACAAATCCTCGGGTATCGATGTAAGGCTGGTGCAATTGAAGAAGCAGTGCGAGAAATTGGTGGCCTGAGTATTGTTGGCGAACAAATCGTCGGGTATCGATGTACGGCTGGTGCAAACGGAGAAGCAGGAATAGAAACTGGTGGCCTGCGTATTTTTGGCGAACAAATCGGCGGGTATCGATGTAAGGCTGGTGCAATTGATGAAGAAGTTCACGAGATTGGTTTGCGCGGTATGCAATACCGGTGTATCCATGGAATACAGCATCGGGGCGGCGGCGGAATAAGCCCAAAAGTCCCACTGGGGCATCTGCGCTTTGCCCTCGACGTAGGCTTGGGTAGTGTAAAGGGTAACCGGGTATTCCTTGCCGGCCTCTTTGTACGTATGCTTCAGCGCGGCGGCGTCTTTGGATGTGCCTGGCACGATTGTTTGCATATAGCCGTCTCCCCAATCTACGAGCAACGTATATTCGCCCGTGCCGGCGGCGAAGGGCAACTGGAATTGCTGGTTGGCGGCGGTGGGGCGTACGGTGAATTTCATGTTTTCGGGGTAGGTTTTCCAGTCGGCTGCGCGGATGGTGGCGGTGTAGGCTTTGCCGGCTTCGTAGGGCATCGGCTGGCTAAACGTGTGTTGAAACGCATGCGTGCGCTGGTTGGTTTCGAGGGTGATGGTGAGGGTGGTGCCGGCGTTGAGGGACCCGAGTGGGCATAATATCATGTATGCGGTGATGGTGTTACCGTCGGCGGTGGGTGTTACCTCGTTCAGCCGCAGGGTGAGGGAGTTGCCTGTGAGTGATACTGTCGAGTTAAATACCGTGAAAAGCCAGTTATCCTGATTGGCGCTCAGGGTGAGGCTCTGTAGTTCTTCACCATCGGCCAGGGCTTCGGGCAGGGTGAGGAGGAACTTCATGAGCGCAGTTTCATGTTTGAAGTTTATGGAGTACGCGCCTTCGTCTCCGGTTACCCACCTGTACATGTAGTGGTAGTCTGCCAGGTGATCCATGTTGGCATTGTTGGTTTGCTGCTGGGTGGTCCAGTCCATATTTAGGCTGGGGTAGTAGGCATCCCAGCGGTTGTCATCGGATTGGGGCAGTGTTCCGGTAAATGTTCCGGTGGCGGTTCCGCCGTCGCCTACCAGGGTAAAGGTTTCGCGGGTATTGGGGTTACCATGAGGAATCACCTCAAACGTATCGCCTTTCTTCCAGGTTAGCTCTACCTGGCCGGCTGTGCCTTCGCCCAGCTGGTCGTCGAATGCGAGCCTTGTTTGTGGCTGGTTGGTGGTGGCTGTGATGGTTATTTGCTTTGCGGGCTGGGGTTGTGTGTCGGGTTCAATATTCTCGGTACAGGCTGCCATTGCGGCTACAAGTAGTATGCCGGCGGCGGGGATTGAATATATTTTCTTCATACTGGTTTGTTGTTTATTTTTTTACGGTTAAGATGTCGTTTATCAGGTCTTCCAAATCCTGCATCGGGCTGGCACTCTGGTGGGTGTTGGCGCTTCGGCTGCGGGTGCCTGGTGTTCCGAACATGGAGCCTCCGTTACCGAGGTTTCCTCCGGTGCCGACTCCGGTGATACTTGAGGCCATGATGCCTTCGTTCTGTACTTCGATGATTTCGATCATTGGTTTGATGTACTTTTCTTTCTTTTTCATACTTGTTTTTGTTTTACTGGTTATCTATTTGTTTTATCCATTCGTCTATCGTGGTGTTGGCGTCGAGCGGCAGTTTGCGCTTGAGTCGTGCGCGGGCGGTGTGCACGCTTTTGACGTCGTTGTTGAGCATGTGTGCTATTTCGCGCACGGTCATGTTGAGCCTGATCATGATGCACAGGCGTTCTTCGGCCGGGGTGATGGCGGGCACAAGCTCGCGCAGCCGGGGTATGAATCCGGGGTGGCGGCGGCGGAAGTGTATGGCGAAGCTGTCTTCGTCGCCGGTGGTGTTGATGGGTGGCATGGTGATGGGGTCGAGTGCCATCTGCCGTCGGATGTATTCTTCGACCTTTCGGAGGCGTAGATTCAGGTTGCGAATCTCATCGGTAATTGCTTGTTGCTTGTCGGTCATAGCTATCTATCTTTTTGACCGACGAATCTAGGGGTTTTGAGCGGGAAAGGGTGGGAATAGGGGTGTACAATTTGGTGTACAGTTGATAAGGTGGGGGTACAGGTGGGGGTACAGGTGGAGGTACAGAATTGGGTGTTAGTTATCTATTCTTTTTATCCATTGATCCATCGTTGTATTGTCTTCGAGTTGCAATTTACGTTTTAGGCGGGCGCGGGCAGTGTGCACGCTTTTTACATCAATATTGAGCATACGGGCTATTTCGCGTATGTTCAGGTTGAGTTTTATCATCATGCAGAGTTGCTCTTCGCCGGGGGTTACAGTAGGTAGCAATTCGCGCAGCCGGGGGATGAATCCGGGGCACTTACGGCGGAAGGTGAGACGGAAGTTATCTTCGTCGGTAGGGGTCGATACGCGTGTTATCAGTAAGGGGTCTGACAGAGAGTGTTGCTGGATGTATTCTTCCACCTTTTCCAGACGATGATTAATTTGATTTATTTCGTCGATAATTGTTTTGTATTCGTCGAGCATGGCGCATAATTATTTTTGACGACGAATCTAGGAATTTTAACTGAAGATTTGTAAAAACCGAACTGTACAATTGTTTGTACAATTAACTTGTCAAGAGCGTATGTGATGCGTGAGCGCGCTGTAGCAAGCTTATTTACCATTCATTATCTTCTTTATCTCCATATCTAGTGCGGCCTTTTCGGGAAGGTTTAATTTGGGTCTTAACCGGTAACGAATGCGGAATACGCTGGCTGTAGCGATACCGAGTATGCGGGCTATCTCTTCGGTAGTTTGGTTGAGGAAAATGAGCATACATAAGAGTTCTTCGTTCCGGGTAATACCGGGACAGGCTTCGCGTAAACGCGGCAGAGCCATGGGATATATTCCGGAAAAGGTGGTACGGAATTCTTGTTCTTCCTTGGCTGTAAGCATGGCGGGAGTTAATGTCTCCATCAGTGCATCCAGCCCGGCGTCGCACTGGGTCGAGACTTGTATTTCATTCAGTTGGCGCAATAATTCCCGGTTACGCTCATGGAGTTCGCGCCGGGCATCGATAATTCTTTTCAGTTCTTTTTCTTTTTCTTCCAGATGCACGGATGCAAGTTCCAGTTCTTTGGCATCGAGTTTATGATGTAGCTTGAGTGCGCGGTGGCGCGACAGGAACCAGGTGGCGAGTAGCAGAATAAAGAATATAGCTGCGATGGCGGCAATGGTGTATATGCGTATGATGCTGTTGTGCAGGGCTACCTCGGTAGAGAGGAGCCGGTTTTGCTGTTCTACCTTCTCGGTTTCGTAGCGGATGTGTGAGGCGACGGATTCGCGGATGGATTTTTCGTGAGTTACGGAGTCGATAATCATGTTGTAGCGAGGCAGTAACTCGCGTGCAGCGGCGAGTCTGCCGGTTTTATGGTAACTATCGAGCAACAGGCGGTTGTTGTGGTTCTCGGTTTCCATATCGCCACGGCTTTGTGCCAGGCTCACGGCTTCCTCGAGCAAAGGTATGGCGTCGTTGTACCTGCCGGCAGCATACATGGCTTTTCCGTAATTCATGTAGTAGCTAAGGTACATGTAACCGGGAACTTCGTCTTTTATCCTTTCGAAATCGATAAGTGCATTAGCCAGCGAATCGGGCATATCGGTGCGGATATCGAGTTTCTCGAGCATTACGCGTATCTGCCCGCGGGGATTGGCGGCCTGTATAAAAAAACTGTCGGCCAGGTTCAGGGCGACAAAGGCCGAGTCTGATTGTCCCATTGCTTTCAGAATTCCCGCGCGCCGCTCGTAGAGGCTAGCTGCCATGCCCCAGGTGTCGTTGTCGGGGGTGAATTGTTGGAGACCGAGTTCGATGTAATATAATGCTTTGTCGTGGTTGTTGAGTTCAAAATAGTTTCCGGCCAGGTTGATGGCTGCCAACATGATGCCACGCGGGTTGCGGGATTTTTCGCTTTGTTCGAGTACTTCCTGGCAGAGGTTGATACCCCGTTCGAAGTCGTTTTTTCGTATATAGAGGTTGGCCAGGTTGGCCATGGCCTGCGGGTAGAGGCCCGTATCGTCGTATGCTCCGTTTCTTACCGCTTCGACGGCTCTTAGCAGAGTGGGCTCGGCACGGGTTTCGGTAGAATCGACAGTCATGTAAGTTATTCCGGCAGCGATGGCGCAGAAGAGTTCGCTGCCTGGGTCGTCATTCTCTGTGATATTCATGGCCTGGTCCAGAAGTTCGCAGGATTCGGCCCGGCGTCCGAGAGCCATGAGCATTTGAGCATCGCAAATCAACATCTCGCGGCGGCATCCGTTGGCAAGTACAGGATGCTCCATTTGGCGGAGGCGGACAAAATGTTCGTGTCCGTCGGCCACCCGTCGGGCCTGGTTGTAGGTGAACATAAGATTGCGAAGGGCGTAGGACATGAAGCGGCGTGCTTCGTCGGGTGATAATCCGTCGGGGTGCTGCTGACTTTTAACGGGGATAAGGAATGCAGAATCGAGCAATGCAATGGCGCGGTCATACTCTTTGTCGGCCTTGAACTGGTTGGCCGTAGCGAGGATGGCTATACTGTCGGTCTCGAAACGGGTAGAGACGGGAACATTTTTCCGGGAAGGAGTACAACTGATAAAAACAGATAGGAAAATGAGGATAGCTATGTATTTGTTTGGTTTCGGCATAGGGTTATTGGATAGTTTTGTTTGGTTGCTTAATTTGTATAACATACAAAAATAGAAAATATAGTGCTAAATACAGAATCCGGAATCTTTTAATATCTTTGTCTTTCATTTATTTTGGTATTTTTATGTACTACATCTGTACAATTAACTGTACAATTGCTTATGCAAGTGCTTGTAGGTGGTAAAATAAGTTATATTTGTTGGAAAAATAATGCTTATGAACCTAACCTATTATCGCATTGCCGGACATGTTTTTTCTGTATCATTCCCTGTGGATACAGAGATTAGCTATATGCTGCCTTCTTTCGAACCATTCAGGTTCGAGTATAGGGAAAAGGAACCGGTGTTGTTTACAATTAACTTCGTATGGGGTGTAAAGAATAAAGTAAACGGAACGAAACTGACTGCTTTCGAGTGGGAAGGCGCTGAGTGTAGTATTTACCGGGATGCCGGTTGCTACGAGGTATTGGTATATCCGAATAATGAAACGGCACCGTATGCTATGTACATCAGTAAGGATTTCAGTACCGCACAGGCTCAGTTACATGGTATAATCAGTGCGGATGCTTTTGTGGCCAACAATTTCCTGATGATGTTGTACGCGTTTTCTTCTGCATCGCGTGATACACTGATGTTTCATGCTTCAGTAATAAGGAAAGAAGGTTTTGCTTATCTGTTCCTGGGTAAAAGTGGAACGGGAAAGAGTACACATAGCCGTCTTTGGCTGGAATATATACCAGACACGGAGTTACTGAACGATGATAATCCGATTGTGCGGTTGTTTCCGAATGGAAAGGTTATGGTTTATGGTTCGCCGTGGAGTGGCAAAACGCCTTGCTACCGGAATGAGGAGGCACCCGTCGGTGCTTTTGTACGTCTTGAGCAGGCACCGGCGAACAGTATTGATAAGGTCAATTTTGCGCGCGCGTTTGCTACGCTGATGCCTTCGTGTTCGTGCCTCAAGCAGGACGAAAACCAGTATATCCATATTTGTAACACGCTTATTTCGATTACTTCGAAGATTCCGATTTTCAAATTGGAATGCCTGCCCGATGGGGAGGCAGCGGAACTTTGCCACTCAACGATTGCCTGGTCATGAATACTGTAAGCATCCCTAACGAACTGTTGCTGGAAGAAACTGCCCGGCTGATTGCCGAAGGACACACGGTGACACATGTGGTGCGGGGAAATAGCATGAATCCTTTTTTGGTGGACAGGCGGGATAAGGTAACGCTGTCGGGTTTCACGGAGGATGAGTTGAAACGGGGTGCTTTTATTCTGGCTCGTACAACGGATAACCGGTTGGTGCTGCACCGTATTATCGGGCGCCAGGGCGATACATTGACACTTATGGGAGATGGAAATGTACAGGGAACTGAGCTGGCAATGGTGTCTGATACAATAGGAATTGTGACGAGAATTGACCGCAAAGGGAAAATATACAATTGCACAGGGAGGGTATGGAAGATTTACTCGGCCGTGTGGATGGGATTGAAACCGGTAAGAAGATATTTACTGGGAGTTTGGAGAAGAATGTATTAAATAAAAGAATTAACCAACATGAAACAAAAACAAGGCTTTATCCTGCGTCAGGTGGGTGACGAACATATTATCATTGCCACTGGTGCGGAAAACGTAGACTTTACGAATATTATCAGCCTGAATGAATCGGCTGCGTATTTGTGGCAGGAGTTAACAGGAAAAGATTTCTCGGAAAAAGATATGACCAGACTTTTGCTGGATCGGTATGAAACAGATGAGGAAACGGTTGCTTGTGATATAAGCGCGCTGGTGAAATCGTGGTTGCAAGCCGGAATTATTGAGGAATAATGACAACGCTGAAGCAATTCTTCGAACTATTGAGAGCGGGTTTGTGGGACCGGCCGGCGGATGCAGGGATTTTTGAACAGAAGGAAACGGATTGGAATGCCATATACCAACTGGCACGGCAACAAGCGGTGTTAGGATTAGTATACGATGGTATCGGTACACTTCCTGCCGCCATGCATCCGCCACGGCCGCTGTTTCTGCAATGGGTGGCGCAGGTGGCACGCATTGAGGAAGCAAACAGGCATCTGGACAAGGTAGCGGCGGAAATATACCTTTTATATACAAATGCCGGTATAAAGGCTGTACTTCTTAAAGGCCAGGGGGTTGCGGTTAATTATCCCCACCCGGAACACCGGCAACCGGGAGATATAGATATGTTTGTGGGTGATACCAACTACGTGCCGGCAAACAACTTACTCGAGTCTCAAGGTGGACACCGGCATCCTTCCGGTACGTATAAACATACCTCGTTCGATTATTGCGGAGTAGAAATAGAGAATCACCGGATTGTGGCAATGCTTCGCAATCCGCTTAGCGACCGGCGTTTCAGGAAGATATCAGAAAAAGAGCTTCCCTTACGGGCATCACTTGTGGAACTTCCTGAAGCGGGGAACGTAATGGTACCGCCGTCTACGTTCAATTCTTTATATTTGATTGTACATATCGTAACTCACTTTATCAGTGGGGGAGTAGGATTGCGTCAGATATGCGATTGGGCACGCTTGGTACATATTCACGCTGCTGATATCAATCGCAACGAACTGAAAGATATGTTGAGTAAAACCAGATACAAACGTCCGGCTGGTGCTTTTGCCGCTATTGCTGTCGATTATCTCGGACTACCGGAAGAGGAATCACCTATAACCATTACCCATAGTGACCGGCGAAACACCGGTATATTGATTGATGATATATTGCAGACGGGTAACTTTGGGCAGTATGATGGCCGTGCCGACCGTAGTGAAGCCGGATACTGGAAAACCCGCTGGCGTAATTATATGAGTAGTATTAAACGCTGCTGGCGTTTCCGTTTTATCTCGCCATCCGAAACCGGATGGTATGCTGTCACTACGGTAATTATCTGTATAGGAATCCAATGGAAAAAACTCTTTAATAGAAAAAAATAACCGGATGATTAAACGCATAGCCACCCTGAACGGTAGAATAACATATAAAATACTTTCCTGGTTCTGGCAGGTTTCTGCCGGGCAACGTAAACGTATTGCGTTAACTTGCCTTACAGGAATGATCGGGGTTGCACTTTCGTTGGCTTTCATCTGGTCGTCCAAACAGATTATCGATGTGGCTACCGGCTCAGCTGAAGGCAGTTTGTTGTATCTGGGCATTATAACTTCGGCTCTGCTTATCCTGCAATTGCTTTGTAGTATGCTCGAGTTGTGGCTCGATAGCCGTATGCAGGTTGAAGGTGGAAACGCATTGCGCCGACGCATCTTTACCCGGCTGCTCCAAAGCAGGTGGAACGAGCTTGAACAGTTTCATACGGGCGATGTAGTGAACCGGGTTGAGCAGGATACCGCTTCGGTGGTAGGCTTGCTTACAACCACGATCCCGACGGGAATCGTTACCGGTATTCAGTTGGTAGCCTCGTTTGTGTTTTTCTGCATACTGGATAATTCGTTGCCCTGGCTTATTATCTGCATTGTACCCGTTTTTCTGCTTGCCGGCCGGTTTTATATAAAGCACATGCGACGTTATACCCGCGAGATACGGCAAAGTGATAGCCGGATTCAGTCGGTGATTCAGGAGAGTCTGCAACATCGCACGGTTATAAAGACATTGGAACACGGCAAACAGAATCTGGAAAGGTTGGACAGCTTGCAGAATACTTTGCGGACGCAGATATTCGATCGGACGAGGTTTTCTTTGTTCTCGCGCAGCCTGGTTGCCTTTGCTTTCTCGGGTGGATACCTGGTTACTTTCCTCTGGGGGGCGGTACGGCTGAGTCAGGGTAGCATGACGTTCGGGGTGATGATGGCTTTTCTTCAACTTGTAAGCAAGGTACAACGTCCGGTTCTGGATCTGGCGCGGATGATTCCAACTATGATTACCGCTATGACGGCGGCGGAACGTTTGATGGAACTGGAAGAACTTCCGGCCGAGGAGGAGGGAGAAAGTATTTTCTTTGACGAAGCCCCTGCTGTTGTTATCGACGGTGTTACATTCTCGTATAAAAAGGAGAATAAACAGGTCTTCGATAATCTCTGTATTGAGTTCAAACCCGGTGGTATTTATGCTATACTGGGCGAAACGGGAAAAGGAAAGACTACACTTATCCGATTGCTTCTGGCGCTGGTTAGTCCGGATAATGGAACAATACATCTTCGCGCGGGAGATAGGAAAGTAGAGATTTCCCCTTTGACCCGCAGCAATTTTGTGTATGTGCCGCAGGGAAATACATTGTTCAGTGGGCGGATACGGGATAACCTGTTGATGGGAAATCCGGATGCCACCGAAGACGAAATGAATGAAGTATTGCGGATAGCAGTTGCCGGATTTGTCTTCGAACTTCCCGATGGTATAGATACACATCTGAATGAATCGGGAGGCGGACTGTCGGAAGGTCAGGCACAACGCATAGCCATTGCCCGGGCCTTACTGCGTCCGGGTAAAATATTACTGCTGGACGAAGCCACATCGGCCCTCGATGCGGAAACGGAAAGACAACTGGTACGCAATTTCAGGGAGTACTGTAGCGGGAAAACCGTTATATTTATTACTCATCACGCCGAACTGGCTAACGCGTGTGAGGATCAAATCCATTTGTAAACCGGAACTACATTTCTAAAGTCTTTCTTCCTTTTCTTTCTTATTTCGTTTCTCGCTGTTGCCACCCAATACAAGGAACTGCCCGAAAACGTCTTTCTGATAATTTTTGCTGACGGGGAACGTTTTATTCTTAATAAACAGGCTGCTCCGGTTAAAAGCATCTACATAATCGGTATTAACGATAAACGAACGGTGTATACGGATGAATTGTGGCCGGGGAAGTTTCTTTTCGACTTCACTCAGCGGAAAGGTTACAACCAAAGGTTGTTCGCCCGCTACATAAATGTAGCTGTAACTACGCGAAGCCTCCACCCACATAATCTGCGAGAAATGAATTCGTCTGTAACACTCATTTTTCAGGATAAAGATACTCTTCGGAGAAGAACCATTGCATTCAGAATCTGTAGTAACTTCATTACACGATTCGGATATCTTTATTGTTTTCAACGTGGTTTCTTCGTTAAAATATTTATCCAGTTCAGCTTTATCTTGAAACGTTATAACCTCGACGTCGGCATTAAAATCTTCGGGCATCTCGATCACACATTTCTCTTCAAAACATTTAAGTACCAGGTACATAGTCCTATCTTCCCCTATTCTTTTTTCATATAAATATATAGATATAATTATTTGAGAATAAGTCTTTTTACCTTATCTCAACATATCTTTTCCGAACAGAGCATTTAGCTTGCCGGAGATTTTTATTGTATAAACAAAAAAAGGGCGCGGAAAGTTAAATACGGAGAACTTATTTTAAGTCTTTTCTGTTATTATTGAAATTAAAGTATCAGATTATGGAAGAGAACAAAAAAGTATTTACATCGGCTGGCAGCAAACAGGCTCCTGAGAAATATTATATAAAGATTACTGAAAACGGACCGTATCTTTTATATGGAAATCCGCCCCTCGACCAGGAAATTATTGTTCAAAACGAAGAGGGTTCTTCCTGGGAGTACAGAAAAGGTTTAAAGTTCGAGAGTCCTACCCAACCCGTGTCGCTCTGCCGTTGTGGTGCTTCGCGTAAGAAGCCCTATTGCGATGGCGAACATGTAAGCCTCCGTTGGGATCCCAAAGAAACTGCACCCAGACGACCCTTACTGCAAGATGCGGAAGCATTTGAGGGTCCGGCTATGATATTGGCTGATAACGAGAAGTATTGTGCTTTCGCCCGCTTTTGCGATGCATACGGACGGATATGGAACATTGTACAGCGCGCGCAAACGGAGGAAGAAAAAGAACTGGTACGCCATGAAGCAGGGCATTGCCCAGCCGGCCGACTGGTAGTTTACGACAAAGAGAAAAAACAAATATACGAACCGGATCTGGAACCATCCGTCAGCATACTGGAAGACCCGGGAATCAGGGTTAGCGGCCCTATCTGGGTGAAAGGTGGTATACGGATTGAGAGTGCGGATGGAACGAATTACGAAATACGCAACCGGGTAACGCTTTGCCGTTGCGTCGTTTCGTCAAACAAACCTTTCTGCAATGGGGCACATGCATCTATGCATTTCCAGGATGGTTTGCCGCTGGGTGAAGAAAAGCCTCAACCTCAAGATGCAGAGAAAGAGTTTATGAGTATGTAATTTTAATGAAACGCAGATTAACGCGGATTTCCGCAGATTATATATTAATTATTAATCTGCGTAAATCCGCGTTAATCTGCGTTTCAAATATTATGCAAATAATTTCGCCGGATATTCTCCCGCATCCACCAAAGCCTGAATCTTATCTACAACTCCCTGACGGTCGGCAGCATAAGTTACGCCGAACCACTTAGAAGTAGTATCCAAAACCTTCACGCGGGCAGTTCCTTCATTCACCAATTTGTTTACCATCAGAGGAATAAAATATTCGCTCTTAAGGTTCTGCATGTTTTCTTTCAGGAATTCTTTGAAATATTCTTCCGAATATTCAAAATAATCGGGAGTGAATCCCCACATATTCATGGATACCGGAGTATTATCGCTGATTGTAACCAACTCGCCGTTTTCATCTTTGAAAGACACTTTACCGTCGATACGTTCTATGGCCGTACGTTCTACTACTGTTGTTAAATATCCATCGGCATCAGTTCCGCAAACGCCACGGGCAACAGATCCGCTTTCACTCAACGTATTTCCAACGCGGTAGCCTACCATGCAATAATCGTTTTTCATTCCCTCTATTTTGGAAAGCGCTTCTCCCAATACGGCGAAACTATCGCGTCCGTAAAAGTCGTCGGCATTGATTACGGCAAACGGTTCGTTGATAACATCTTTTCCCATAAGTACAGCATGGTTGGTTCCCCAGGGCTTTTCGCGTCCTTCGGGAACGCTAAATCCTTCGGGCAGGTTATCTAATGCTTGAAAAACAACTTCCACCGGGATGTGATTTACGTATTTGCTGATGATCTTCTCGCGGAAATCCTGTTCGAAATCTTTACGGATAACAAATACCACTTTGCCGAATCCTCCACGGATGGCATCGAATATAGAGTAATCCATAATAGTTTCGCCGTTAGGACCCAGACCGTCCAGTTGTTTCAATCCGCCGTAACGGCTACCCATTCCGGCTGCAAGTACAAATAAAGTTGGTTTCATAAATCAGGTTAATTAATTTAGTGATTTGATAAGGTTTTACTAGGCAACAAAAGTACAAAACTTTGGGTGAATTTATCTTAAATTCACTCGGGTTTCTGAATTAATATGTACTTTTGGCTGTAATTATTAACCTTGTATATAAATCTTTTTAAACTCATCTACTTATGAACAGAGCGTTTTCCAGCAAAAGTGTTATTTTGCTTTGTATACTGTTTTTTTCTGTCTCCTTATCGGCACAAGCCCCGCTTAAATTTAATAAAGAAGGCAAATTCAAGATTGTACAGTTTACTGATGTACATTACAAATATGATAATCCCGCGTCCATAGTCGCATTGGAACGTATAAATGAAGTGCTGGATACCGAAAAACCCGATTTAGTAGTTTTTACTGGTGATGTAGTATATTCATCGCCCGCTGATACAGGTTTAGTGCAAGTCCTTAAACAAGTATCCGACCATAAGATACCGTTCATAGTAACTTTCGGTAACCACGATGATGAGTTTAATTTAAGCCGTCGGCAGTTGTACGAAATAGTCAGAAGTGTACCCAATAACCTGATGCCGGAACAGTATACGTCCGATTTTACTCTTCCTATACTTTCAGCAGCCGGACAGAAAAACGCCGGATTGATTTACTGTATGGATTCTAACGCTTATGCCCAGTTAAAAGAAATGGGTGGGTATGGCTGGTTTACCTTTGAACAGGTTAACTGGTACCGTGCCGAAAGTGCGGAATATACACGCAATAATAATGGTGAACCTTTGCCTGCATTGGCTTTCTTTCACATTCCGCTGCCCGAATATAACGAAGCCATTACCAATGATGATGCTATTGTGATTGGCACTAAAATGGAGAAAGAATGCTCTCCGAAAATTAATACGGGTATGTTTGCCGCCATGAAACTGGCCGGTGATGTGATGGGAACATTCGTAGGCCACGACCATGACAATGATTATGCGGTTATGTGGAAAGGCATAGCACTTACTTACGGACGCTATACAGGTGGTAATACGGTTTATAATAATTTACCGAACGGCGCCCGTGTTATTGAAATGTACGAAGGACAACGTACTTTCACATCGTGGATACGGCAAAAGAATAGCGAAATTGCGGATCATCCCGTATTCTTGTGGGGTTGTTTATGCATAAATTTTAGTTAATCTA
>DAMCMT010000077.1:21187-21472 GCA_032108265.1 Bacteroides sp. | reverse complement strand
AACGGCACTGTCACCCTTATAGGCGCAACCACCGAGAATCCATCGTTCGAAGTTATCCGCCCTCTCCTATCTCGCAGCCAGTTGTATGTGCTCAAATCGCTCGAAAAAGAAGACTTGCTCGAATTACTCGAAAGAGCCATCACCACCGATATAATACTGAAAGAGCGAACTATAGAATTAAAAGAAACAAACGCTATCCTTCGCTTCTCGGGAGGAGATGCCCGTAAGCTCCTCAACATACTGGAACTCGTTGTAGACTCCGAAGCCGATGACCCGGTAATAATT
>DAMCMT010000077.1:10108-21177 GCA_032108265.1 Bacteroides sp. | reverse complement strand
TGATGACGATTTAGTTACTAATCGTCTTCAACAAAACCCGTTGGCATACGATAAAGATGGAGAGATGCACTACGACATTATTTCTGCTTTCATCAAATCCATCCGTGGAAGCGACCCCGATGGAGCTATCTACTGGCTCGCCCGCATGGTTGAAGGAGGAGAAGACCCTGCCTTCATTGCCAGACGACTTGTTATATCGGCAGCCGAAGACATAGGTTTAGCTAATCCCAACGCCTTATTACTTGCAAACGCCGCTTTTGACACATTGAAAAAAATCGGTTGGCCCGAGGGACGTATCGTACTTGCTGAAGCTACTATTTACCTTGCTACCAGTCCTAAAAGTAACTCAGCCTATATGGCGATTGATAATGCCATTGCACTGGTTAAAGAAACCGGAAATCAACCCGTGCCCTTGCACTTGCGCAACGCTCCTACAAAATTGATGAAGCAATTAGGTTATGGCGACGGTTATAAATATGCGCATAGTTATGAAGGGAATTTCGTTAATCAGCAATACTTGCCGGATGATTTAATGAATAATCGCATCTGGCAACCTCAAAACAATCCGGCTGAAAGCAAATTGCTTGAGCAAATGAAAAAAACGTGGGGAGATAAATACAGCAAATAATATTTATCAGGAATATTAGCAACTCTCTCTAAAATATTCTATCATCTCATTAGTCAGGCTGCGCCGGGTATTCGTCGGCGGAATATCTTCCCTGCTGAACCATTGCGCCTCCTGTAATTCAGTTGTATCTACAGTTAGTTCAGGGCTTCCGTCTAACTCTGCAAAAAAGCCCATGAGCAAAGAGGATGACAAACCCCACGGCTGACTTTTATAATACCGCAGGTTTTTTACCCGCAAGCCAACTTCTTCCATAACCTCGCGGTGTACCGTCTGCTCAATTGTTTCGCCCGACTCGGCAAATCCGGCCAGTAACGCGTAGCGGGTATACTCCCGCCCGGCATATTTCGACATCAACAGGCGGTCGCCATCCGTAATGGCAACAATAACCGCCGGACTTATCGTGGGGTATACCATATTGCCGCAAACGGGGCACTTCATCATTCGTTCTTTATCGTCGCGATGGTTCTTATTCCCACATTTCCCACAGTAAATATGGCTTATGTACCAACTATACAGCCCCACACCCGTAAAAACAGCGAATGCAATAAAGCGCGGTTTCAAATCACGGAATGCCCCTACCGGGTTGTAAGTAAACCCATTGCCGGCTTCTAATGGAATAATGGGTAAAAAGTAATGAATATCATCGATACTGAATAAATAAACCGCATCGGGATAAGTTTCGGTCTGAGGAAAAAAATCATTAAACCGTGGCAGCGTTACCATCCGGTCATCAATTTTTGAAAGAACCGTATTATCGGCGTAAGATAGTATAACTGAGGTTCCATCGGGTCGGTAATTATGGTAAGTATTATCAAATTTCAATGGGGCTATATCCTGTACCATCACATCAATATTTTTTTAGGATACAAAGGTAATCTATTATCTGCAAATATGCGGTAATCCCTGCATAAAGATGTATATTTGCGCCCGCATTCAACGGGAAACAACAATGAGTAATATAATAACTTTTTCTGATATCAAGCACTCACAGGAAATCAGAACTTATATTCGTCAGGCCGATGCTTCGCTCGAGGTCATGGGGTATACCGAACATAGCTTTGCCCATAGCGCTAAATGTGCCGAGGTGGCAGGTAATCTGCTGCTCGACCTGGGTTATAACGACCATGAAGTAGAATTGGCACGGATTGCTGCTTATATGCACGACATCGGCAACGTGGTTAACCGCGTAGATCATGCACAGAGTGGTGCAATCATGGCTTTCCGCTTGCTCGATAAGATGGGTATGTCTGCCGAAGATACGGCCACCGTTATCACCGCCATCGGCAACCACGACGAATCTACCGCTTATCCTGTAAATCCGGTTGCCGCCGCGCTTATTATTGCTGATAAAACGGATGTACGCCGCAGCCGGGTACGCAATAAAGCTACCATTTATACAGATATTCACGACCGGGTGAATTATGCAGTCGAGAAAGCCGAAGTAAATTTGGATAAAGAAGAGAAAACTATTACTCTTACGTTAAAGATTGATACTAATATCTGCCCCATTATGGAATATTTCGAGATTTTTCTCGAACGAATGATGCTATCGCAGAAAGCAGCGTCTTTTTTGGGCCTTACATTCAAATTGAACATCAATGGAAATTTAATCTTGTAAACAATGCTGGACAAAAAAAATCCCATGATACAACAAGAAATGATTAATAATGTACGCCGACTGGCGCTAGATACCGAAGACATTTCGGCCGTCCTTATGTATGGTTCCTTCATGATTGGTGAGGGAGATGCCTATTCCGACATCGAATTCTATATCTTCCTACGCGATTTGAATGAACTCGACAAACTACAATGGATAGAGAAAATCTCCCCCGTCGACCTCTTCTTTACCAACGAGTTTGGTACCGATGTGGCAATTTTCAGTAACCTGATACGGGGCGAGTTCCATTTCCTTCCGCTAGCGGAAATCAATGTGGTACGTAGTTGGATTGGTGAAATTACATTCGAGTACCCCGAACACATGATTCAGGTTGACAAAGATGGAAAGCTGGCCGAAATGCTTGAGGGTATTCCCGATATGCTTCGCCGTCCCTCGCGCGACAGTCCCGAACAAAAAGAATGGATGGCTTACCAAATGATGAACAACCTCATTTTCGAAAAGAACCTGTTACAACGGGGCGAGTGGGCCCACGCGCACCAGCTATTCTGGTTCGTGCAACGATACCTGTTGTGGTTCATCCGTCTACATACGGGTTCGGATAATAATCATTGGCTTAGCCCGACGAAGAAACTCGAACAGGATATTCCGGAAGTGTGGTATGCCCTTTATAAGCGGTGCGTGCCGGGGTTGGACGAAAAGGAACTGGATATTTGTTTCCGCGAAGTACTGCAACTAACCCGTCAGTTGTTTGGCGAACTGGGAATACCTGAGAAGATACAACAAGTCTTACTAAAGGTAACTGGAGATTATACGGGATGTGAGGTAAAGCTATGATCCACAAATCCATCTTGATAAACAAACAGTCGCAGCGTATTGTTACTAATTTACAATTAACTGATTGATTAATTAAATAGTAACATTATGCCAGCAAAAAGCGAAAAACAAAGGAGATTGATGGGCGCTGCCCTCTCGTATAAAAGAGGTGAGAACGAACATCCCAGCGATGAGGTGAAGAAAGTAGCCAACAGCATGACCGAAGAACAACTGGAGGATTTTGCATCAAAGCCGAAATCAAAGAAGAAAAGTAAATAAGTTTAGGGGAAGCGAGCGGAATGAGCCAGTTGTAAAATATATATCAGGAACAACAATGCGCAGATGTGTTTTGATTTTGTATATCCTGAAATTTACCCTTATATTTCCTCTATAAATAAATTGAACACAGAGACACAGAGAGCACAGAGAATAAAAAAACTCTGTGCTCTCTGTGTCTCTGTGTTCAATAATATTTTTATTAGACTCGCTTATAAATCATTATTTTTATCTAAGTTTGTATAAACAATGAATTCCCAAATGCTTCATAAAACCCCGACACCTGTTTTCCTGCTGCTGGTAGCCGCCGGATTACTACTTTGCGGAATTACAAGCGCCGCTACCCCCGAAGAATCCCTGCGCGACAAGGCGCACGCCGCCCGTACTTTCTGTCGTGCGAATGGCTACAATACTGATTATTGTATTCTGATTGATTTCGGCATCCATTCAGGGAAGAAACGTTTCTTTGTGTGGGATTTCAAAGGCGATTCAATACTCCTTTCGAGCCTTTGCGCGCATGGTTATGGTAAAAACAGCACCACGGCCAAACCGGTTTTCAGCAATATCGAGGGAAGTTACTGCTCATCGCTCGGCAAATATAAAATAGGCGTTCGTTCGTACAGCAAATGGGGTATCAATGTACACTACAAGATGCACGGGTTGGAGCCGACGAACAGTAATGCTTTTAAACGTATTGTGGTGTTGCATTCGTTCGAGTATGTTCCCGAAGAAGAAACATACCCGACACATCTGCCGTTGGGCATGAGTCAGGGTTGCCCGGTTATCTCGAACGAAACGATGCGCAGCGTCGATAAACTTCTCCAAAAGCAGGATAAACCGCTGTTGATGTGGATTTATATTTGATATGGCACTTACTTATACTGAATATTCTCCTCCCGCAGCATTAGCCGCATTGGTCGAAACGTATTGGGTTCTGGATGGTGAGGCCGAATCCCTTTTCTCTCACCGCGTGATGCCCGACGGGTGTGTCGATATTATTTTCGACTTCCTGGGAGAAAACTACAACCGCGGCCGTTATGCGGGCATTCCCGAATTAGTAGGTACCATGACTTCTTATTTCGACCTCGATTATACTTCTAATGTGATGCTGAAAATAGGTATCCGTTTCAATCCGGTGGCTATAACGGCTTTCACCAAAGTTCCGGTGAACGAACTAACTAATAATATCATGCTTCTGTCTATGATTGAAAGCCTATTCGATGAGTCTTTCCATGAGCGAATGAATGAATTAGTTACAATACCCGATCGACTGGCGCATATCAGCAACTACCTCATATCACTGCTACCCCGCTTACTGGCTCCCGAAGAACGCATCGTTCATGCTGTAAACATCATCAGAAATACAGGCGGGCAGATTACCGTAGCCCGACTTTCCGACGAAATTTGCCTTTGCAGCCGGCAATTCGAACGGAGGTTTAAACAATCTGTAGGCATATCTCCCAAAGCATTTATTAAGGTGGAAAGGTTTCGCCAGGCTCAACGGTATCTAAAAAGCCATTCCGGTGAGAGTATGTATTCAGCCGCACTGAACTGTGGTTATTACGATGATTCTCACCTGTTTAAAGAATTTAAATTACTAGGCGGCATTCTCCCAACAGATATTATCCCGTGAAATGTCGTTTTTTTACAGGAAACACCCGGAAGGCAATGCGTATCTTTGAATCGGAAAACAAATAAAACAACTTAATTATGAATCTGACAAACTTAATGCCGGTACTTCTGGTAAAGGATGCAAAAAAATCGTGTGAGTTCTATGCGGGAGTACTCGGCCTGACCGTTATCTCCGACTTCGGTGGATTGAATTATGGTTTTAAAGAAGGATTAGCCATCTGGCAATTGATGGATGATAATATAATTCCGCAAAAGCTGGGATTAGATAATATACTAGATACCAATGCAACTAGCCGTTTCGAAATGTGTTTTGAAACAACTGATCTTGACAACGTTTACGAAACCTTGAAAAAGTATGGTGTTAAATTCTTACACGAAATAAATACGGAGGTCTGGGGGCAACGGAGCATCCGCTTTTACGATCCCGACGGGCATCTTATAGAAGTAGGTGAAGCTATGCATATATTTGTTGCACGCATTTTCGAGGAAGAAGGTAAGAATGTTGAAGCCGCCGCCAAAAGGATGTTTATGCAACCGGAAGCACTGGAATATTTTTTGAATCAGAAGCCGGAATGATTTGATAATCACGTCTTTATCCCTTAGTAAATTCTCTGAATTATTACTGTCATATTGGCAGTCTACAGTGGTGCCACTGTAATTCTATAGTGGCGCTACCATAGATCTAAAGTGGTGCTACTCCATCGTCAGTACTTAATCAAGGCGGATAACCGTTACCCAGAAACAAAGTGCAGTAATCAGCGACAAGGGAGTCATAACAATACGTTCCTTCCGGCTTCGCGAAAAACCATTCATAAACACATTGAGCGAAAGATAAACGGCATAAACGTATCCCAGAATCTTCAATGCACCGGCCGGAAATCCAAACGATGCCACTCCTCCACTTTGTAGAAGTACCAGTATACCCAGAACCTGTATACATATTGAAAAGACAATCATTAACCGCATTCCAGGCGGCACAATCTTATATTTACCACCCATAGCGAATTCGCCATATGGTAAACCCACAACCAGTAATATATACAGTATCACTATCAACGAAAACAAAAGGCTGCCAATTAATGCTACAATCATTTTACTGCCCTCCTTTCCATAATTTCAGGCATATGTTCCATAGCCCAATCAATGAGCGACTGTATATGTGGAATCAAACTTTCTCCGGTTCCGGTCAGATGATATTCGACCCGTGGCGGAACTTCAGCATAGACCTTACGAACCACCAGCGAGTCAGCTTCGAGAGTACGCAAGGGTACTGTCAGCATACGCTGCGATATATCTTCAATTGTTTTATGTATGTCGTTGAAACGCATCGTACCGTTGACATGCAGGGTAGTAAGCACCAATATAGACCATTTATCACCAAACCGACAAAGTACATCGCGTACGGGACAATTGTTGGTAGGATGAAAATTCTTAAAATTTTTTTCGTTCATATCTGTCTCTGTGTCAATAATAGTTATCTCTGTGTTAGTAGCTTATGCCGGCGTTCGTTCTTGTTTTTCCGAATCCTGATACATACCTTTGCAATACAAAAGTAATAAACTTACCAATAATAACTATTGTTCCATTAAACTTTTACAATTATGGCAAAGAAAGTAGCAGTATTAGCAGTAAATCCGGTCAACGGATTCGGTTTGTTCCAGTATCTGGAAGCATTTTTCGAAAACGGTATACCTTATAAGGTATTTGCTGTGGCCGATAGCAAAGAAATTAAGACTAACTCGGGCATCACTATCTTCGCCGATGATGTGATTGCCAGCCTGAAAGGTCACGAGGATGAATATGATGCGCTGGTATTCGGTTGTGGTGATGCTATACCTAAATTTAGTGAGAATATCGAAATGCCTTACAATCAGGATATGATGCAGGTTATCAAAACTTTTGGCGATAAAGGTAAGATAATGATTGGACACTGTGCCGCCGGCATGATTTTCGAACTGGCCGGATTGACAGAAGGTAAAAGAATATCACTACATCCTCTGGCTAAAATGGCTATACAGAAGGGCAACGCAACAGATGAAAAATATGAGATTGATGGCAACCTTTATACCGCACAAACAGAAAATACAGTGTGGATGATGATGCCCAAGTTGATGGAGGCGCTGAAGTAATATGTTTCACCAGGAGATACCTCTTATATCATACGGTGATAGGTAAAGTTTGGTACCGTAAAAGTATCTTCTTCCTAGTGTCGAATGATCAATTACACCCGGATGTTGTTATGTATTACACCCGGATGTTATCACCTATTACACCCGGATGTAACACATAACAACATCCGGGTGTAATTAATCATTCGACACTGGGAAGAAGGCATTTTCTCTACATCTGGCAGATGAAAAGATAGTATAGAAAAGAACAGATGATTTACTCCGTCGGCATCACTTTCTTAATTGAGCCATCTTCATTAAAATACATCCGGTCGATACAAGTTTCGCGATTATAGCCGGCTGCATCGCCCATCTTTATTCCATCGGGCCGGGTAAAGCGGTGATACACAATATACCACTCGTCCGTGCCGGGCTTGCGTAAAACAGAGTTGTGCCCTGTGCCATAAATGCCTCGTTCGGGGTTTTTCTGAATTACAATGTTATTTTCAGGTATTTGTATCGGTCCCATAGGCGAGTCGGACGTACCATACCGCACGCGGTAGTTGGGACTACGTGTATCATCTTCCGACCAAAGAAAATAATATGTTCCGTTGCGGTCGAAAACTTCGATAGCTTCGCGGAAAGTAGCATCGGGCGTCATCACGCGGACGGTTTCTTTCTTGATGCTTACCATATCATCGTTTAGCTCTACGGCCGCCATATAGCCGTTCCCCCAATAGAGGTAATATTTGCCGGATGCCAGATCGTGGTAGATATCGGGGTCTATTTCCTGACCGCCATTAACACCTTCCGGACGGAAGTCGATAAGCGGTTTTCCTGAATCTACAAATGGTCCGGTAGGGTCGTCGGCAACTGCAACGCCAATCTTCTGAGCGGCTGTGAAGTAATAATAGTACTTGTAAGTGCCATCGGGCATTTTCCGCTCTATAATACAAGGTGCCCAGGCATTACGGTCGGCCCACGACACATCACTTTTCAGGTCGAGAATAATGCCCTCGTCTTTCCAATCGGTGAGATTGTCCGACGAAAAAGTTTTGAAGTAGTAGCCTGACCAGCCGTCGAACCCATCGCTGGTTGGATAAATATAGTATTTACCCGTTTTCTCGGAATAGAGTACCTCCGGGTCGGCAAAATAGCCGTTGATAACCGGGTTATGTCCGGTCTTGGCAAATCCGGGTGGTGTTCCCCACTTCCCGGTGAGACGGTTGAGTTCTTCGCGGGTAATGGGAATAACCGAGCCATGCCGAGGATGAAAGTTCATGGATACTTCGTGATCAATAACGGTGAAGTTTTCCAGATCGGTGCTTTCGGTGAACTGGTAGGTACCACGCATATATACATCGTACATTAATATGTATTTGTCGGAATCGATTAGCTTGAATACGCTGGAACCTTCTACGGCTTCGGTCGTCTGCTGCTTATAGCCTTCATGTTCAGTCCACTTGCCCGAAGTGAGGGAGTTGGTTGTGGCCAGTTTGATGCCGTTACCGTGCCCCTCAGTTTTATAGAACATATAATAAATACCATCTTTAAGAACAATATCGGCATCGATGCAGGATTTACCGTTAGCGGGAAAGAAAAGTTGGCGCGGTTCGGCTTCGAAACCGGTAAAATCATCGTTGGCATAGGCGTAATAGATAATATCCGGGTTAGCACTGTGTTGCATTGAGAAGTAAACCATGTATTTACCGGCTTCGCGATCATAAATGGTTTGTGGAGCCCATACGCGTTTCAGGTCGTCTTGTCCGGGATATGTCTGCTGGATGTTGACTACGGAAGATTGCCAGTTAATCAGGTCGGTTGATTTAAGCATCACGAGGGCGCGATTGGAATCCCATCCTTTGCTGGAGGTCATATCGGTAACGACCATATAAAAGGTTTTATTGTCTTCGCCACGCAGGATATGGGGGTCGCGTACACCGCCGGTAGTGCTGATTTCTTTGGAATCAAGAACTGGGCGGTTCTTATTTAATGCCAGATAGTTGTAACCGTCGGTACTTATGGCAAAGTTAACAGCTTCCTGTTCTACACGGTTTCCTGTGAAGTAGGCGAAGAGGTAGGCGGTATATGGTTCTTCACTGGGTTTTGGATTTTCACAGGAAAGAGTAGTGGAAAGGAAAAGAAGTGAAAATAAACAGATTTTCTTGAATGGGTTCATGGATAAATATTTTTGAAATTTCTTTTAATATTTGCTGATTAATATTAATCACGGCATAAATTTATATAAACCCGATGCATGTGGCTCTATAGTCTGTTCAAAGTCATTCGATACAGTTCCCAGACTCTCACCTGTCCACATATTAAATACCTGTACATCACCGTTCAGGCCAAGGTCTTTGAGATTGACTTTTATCTCGGCTGCATCGTCGTCATTGATATTGAATAAAGCCAGATACACTTCATCACTATTCGCATTGCGTGAGGTGATGGCTATTTTTCCATCTTCGCGGAATAACTGCTGTACATCCGTACCTTCACGATGCATTTTCAATACTTCCTCATTAGTTAGCAGGGAGAGGGTGAAATCGTCGTTACTCGGTAGATCGCCGCCAAACATCAGCGGTGAGCGGAAAATTGTAAACAGGGTCATCAAGGTGTACTGCTCGTCACGGGTAAGACGGGTCATGCGGTCTTCGCCACGTTCACCACGGATTGAGATACGGCCCAGAGGAATCATATCGCAATCGGGCCATGTGCCGCCGCCGATATAGGGGTACCACTTCTGTGAAACATCGAGCAGGTGGGTGATATCGCCCCACAAATCCCATACTTCGTCTACCATACGCCACATATTAGCATGGTTGCTCACATGGTCGCCGTCGGCGATGGGTGTTTCGCCGGGTGAAAGGCTCAGTACAATCGGGCGGCCGCAGTTGTCGATGGCTTTGCGGATGAGTTCGATTTCGGGTTTGTGGTATGGACGGGTAATGTCGTCAATCTTCACAAAATCCACACCCCAATCGGCATACATATTAAATATGGAATTGTAATATTCCTGTGCGCCGGGACGATCTGCAACGATGGTGTAGTTGTCGCGTAGCCATTTGCATTGTAGTTCGGTGCTGTAAATCTGGTCGGCAGTAATACCGTCGGTTCCGAGGATGGGGAGTTTCTTTTCGACAGCTTCGGTGGGTATACCGCGCATGATATGGATGCCGAATTTGAGTCCTTTACTATGGACGTAGTCGGCAAGTTCTTTGAATCCTTTGCCATCAGCAGAGGATGGAAAGCGGTTCACAGCAGGTTGGTAACGGCCATACTGATCCAGTACATAGCGCGGATCGGTCTGGTTGTAACCGCCGGCTTTATCGTTCTCGACGAACCAACGTATATCAACTACGACATATTCCCAGCCATAGGATTTGAGTTTGTCGGCCATATAATCGGCGTTGGCTTTTACTTCGTGTTCTTCAACGGTGGGGCCATAACAGTCCCAACTGTTCCATCCCATAGGCGGAGTTTCGGCCCATTGTTTGAATTCGCCGGGAACGAAAACTTTGCGCTCTTGTGTTTTGTTAACGCAAGATGCCAGCAACAAGATGATTGTGGTAAAAGCTAAAAGAGTCTTTTTCATTGGTATGTATTTATTTGATTGTTTAAAACATTTCATCGAAATCGTATCACCGTAAACGAATACGCCGGAAGTTCCAACGTTGAAACATTCGATAACTGTACAGTCGATGTCACCGGTTTCGCCGATTTATCATCCGGACGTCCGGAAAGGACTGAAAGTATGGCATCCTGAGATGATATTTGCAGTGAAGATATATCCATATTTGTTTTTACCGTAACAGGCAACAGGTTGACTAGCTTGATAATATAATCTCCTGTCCGGCTATCCCGTACCACGGATGAAGCTACCCGTCTGCGAATATCATCGCGCCATTCGGAGAGCGTTAACAGGCCAGGTATATATTCATCACCCGCATTCTGTCCATAAAGTTGCTGAACATAGTAGCCGACGGTGGGTTTA
>DAMCMT010000077.1:0-10098 GCA_032108265.1 Bacteroides sp. | reverse complement strand
AACTTCGGTATTATTGAAGTAAATCAGGTCGGGGTTCCATTGAGTATGACCTTCTTTAGCCAGAAGCGGAGCATAGGAAGTGAGACTCACCACATCGCCGTTGCGCTCTATATTAATAAGATGAAGAGCCTCGGACAGGGCTGTTTCGATATTGTTTGGCCGGCCGGGTAAGTGTGCGGCATATTCGCCCAGGTAAACTTTCGACTTATTGCGGTCGTAACGATCGTAGAAATCCTGGTTATGTATATACCAACCAGGGGGATTATAATAATGCTCATCCACCATCGGCAGGCCGATTTCGGTGGCTATACGCCAGCCTTCTTTGTAATCACTACCTTCGTAGAAGGGACCCACAGTACCAATTACTACGATATCCGGATATTTTTCGCGGATGGCGTTGCAAATCATGGTGTAACGTTCTTCGAACACATTGGAGATGAGGTCTTCGTTACCGATGCCGAGGTATTTGAGGTTGAAAGGCTTGGGGTGTCCGGCTTCAGCACGTTTCTTCCCCCAATAGGTGGTCTTTGCATCGCCGTTTGCCCACTCGATGAGGTCGAGAACTTCCTGAATATATTCGCCCATATGCTCCATAGGGATGCCGCATTGCTGACCATGACCACCTGTTCCTGAATTCTGGCAGGGAACACCGGCGGGCAGAACAGGAAGCGGTTCGGCGCCGATGTCTTCGCAGAACTGGAAGTATTCGTAGTAACCCAGTCCGGCTGTTTGATGGTATCCCCATAAGTTACGCTGCGGAACACGTGCTTCGAGCGGACCGATGGTGTTTTTCCAGCGGTACATATTGCCTAGTCCGTCGCCATGCGCCACGCAACCACCGGGGAAACGGACAAAGCGGGGTTTCATATCGGCCAGGGTTTGTGCAAGGTCGGCACGCAGGCCGTTTTTACGTCCTTTGAATGTTTTCTGGGGGAAAAGGGAAATCATATCGAGATGGAGAACACCGGAGAAGGCCGGCATAATTTCCAGAGAAGCTTCGTCCACAGTACGCAGGGAGGTAATAACGGTCTGTTTTTTCTTCCATGTATTACCAGAAATATGAAGGGTGGTTTCCCCGCAAATATCTCCCTTCTTATCTACGAGACGGATAATGAGTTTGCCGCCTTTTCCATTTTGCACACGCGCAAAGAGGGAGAATTCGTATTTGTCTCCTTGTTTAATAGGAATACCGTCAAAACCTTCGTTTGTCAGGCTGGCTTCGGGAGTGCCAATCTCGAATACAGCATAGTGTTTATTGTTAAGATGTATGGGAGAGACGGTATCAATAAGGAATTTTGAATTCTCGCCTTTCAGGCTCCAGGCTTTGAAGTTGTTCCAGGATGGGTCGTGGCCTTCTTTATCGCTCAAGGAGTATTCGAAACCACGGTTTTGCATTAATTCCGCATATATTCCACCGTCTGCGGCATAGTTAATGTCTTCGAAGAAGATACCGATAAGCATATCGCTAATAGGTTTGGATGCTTCGGGTTGTAGGGTGAGGGTTGCTTCTACAGGGTTCAGCCCAGCGAAGCGGATGGCATCCTGGGCTGTAGTTTCGCTGTAAAGGTGGTTTTTATAGTCGGCCATTTGGGTGGCGGCTATAAGGTTCTCAATTACACTCCAATGTACCTGATGAAGGGAGCCTGTTTGCTCCTGCCCGTCGATGGTTATATGGGTAAGTTCGGGTATCGCAGTTTTCGGGAGTAAGTCTTCGGGCATTACTTTTTCACTATCTTTTACGGGGTAATGGTATTCCTGCGGTTGCCAGTTTATTAAGTCGGTGGAAATGGCTTCTGCAAGGATACCGAGTTCCTCGTCAACACGGAAGAGACAGTGCCACTTTCCGGAAACCTGTATCAGATACGGAGAGAGCATTCGTTTCTGACTGCCCCAGCGTCCGAAATCGCTTCGCAGAAAACTATATTCGGAACCGATGGAGTACCAGTTCTTCTTGTCGATACTCCAGGCAAAATGCAACCCGTTGTGATTGTGGTTTTTATCGGTAGCATAGGCAAAGATGTAGCCAAATGGAGGAGCATCGTTGGTGTTCCGCACTTCCGCATGAAGTCCGGGAACAGCAGTTAGAATTAAAAACAGGTAAAGAATTGTGAGTAATAAGTTTTTCATGGTGTATATTTATCGGGTTTATATCAAGAGCAAAAATACCCTATCCTGTTTTTGACGAGAATAAGAAATCAATCATAAAAGAGGGGTTAATCGTGCAATGCATTATTTATGGAGTATGGAATCAGGATTTAGTATTATATTTGTTCCACACAATTTAAGTACGTCATGCGAAACCTGGTTCTCCCACTTTTACTTTTACTATCTGCGACAATTTACGCCCAATCATATCCTATTAAGCAATTAGGGATTGAGCAGGGGCTTTCCAACAACTCCGTAATGAGCATTACGCAAGATAGAGATGGATTTATGTGGGTTGCAACGGAAGAAGGATTGAATAAATTCGATGGTACCAGATTTATTAATTACTACAAGCATACAGGCAGTATCAGTGGCAATCAGCTCAATCATGTGTATGCCGACCCGGAAAAACCGATCATATGGATAGCTACCCAACGCGCCGGATTTAACGCCTATAATTATGAAAATGACCAGTTATCGGTTTTCGTCCATAACCCTGCCGACTCTACAAGTCTTGTTACAAACGATGTAACTAATATTGAACCGTCATTGGACGGAAACCTTTGGTTAAGTACGTATCATTTCGGGGTAGACCATTTCAATAAGGAAACACAGGAATTTACGCATTACAATATGTCTACCCTGCCGGGACTGATATCCAACCACGTGTGGACTGTTATGGAAGATGATAATAACAACCTGTATATAGGACATGCCTTTCATGGAATGAGTATCATTTCGCTAAAAGATAAACGTATCAGAAATTACAGGCACCAGCCGGGCATACTAGGAAGCATACCTGATGATGATGTGAGGTGTATATACCGGGATAGTAATAATAATATCTGGGTAGGTACAAAAAAAGGGCTTTCGCTTTTTAATGAAGAAACAGAAACATTTATTGTACCCGGGAATTTTCCTCATGGTTTAAAATCTTCCTATGTTTTCGATATCCGGCAAATGGATGATAATAAATTATGGGTAGCGACAGAGTTGCATGGGCTGTACATCATCGATCTCAAACAACATTTTTTTGCGAACCCCGGTAAAACCAGTTACCAGCAGATTACCGTAGGGCATTCGGCATTCAGCCTGAGTAATCCTACGGTGAGAGCTATTTATCAGGATACATACAGGAATATATGGATAGGAACGTACGGGGGCGGGATTAATTTTATTGGAAATACCCCCTCGCCATTCAAGACCTTTAGTTATTCGCCCATAACGGAAGATTTAAACAGCCTCAATGACCGGGTAGTCCTCAGCCTTTGTATGGATGGGGATGAGAAATTATGGATTGGAACCAATGGCGGCGGGGTAAATGTTTTCGAGAAAGGAAAACGCACAGCCATCCATAACAAAGAAACAGGCGACCTGACCCACAATTCGATACTGGCTACATATAAAGATAGTAGAGATAATATATGGATAGGTACTTTCTGGGGCGGTGGAATTAATTTTTACGACAGAAAGACACGCCGGTTCAACACCATCTCTATTAATGGTGCCAACGATCAGGATATACGTTGCTTTTTCGAGGATGCCAACGGCAGAATGTGGGTGGGCACGCATATTGGTTTGTTTGTGCTGGATGCCAATACAAAGCAAGTAATGAACCATTATACCGGCACCAAAGACAGATTGCCGGAAGACATTATCCGAAGCATCAGTCAGGACGACCAGGGCCGGATGTGGATTGGCACGTTCGGGCAGGGGCTGGGAGTGTACACTCCGGATATGGAACACCTTGCTTTCTTCAATAACTATAACGGGTTATTCTCGAATACAATAGACTGTATCTTTAAAGATTCGCACGGTAAGATGTGGGTCGGCACCGGCGAAGGATTGGTTTACTTCAACGACATGGATTCGCTCAAATACACTATCTACGGAGAATACGGGCCGGAGAATACCGTCGTACACGCCATTACCGAAGATCAGGCCGGGAATATATGGTTGAGCACCAATGCAGGTATCAGTTGCCTGGACCGGACGAAAAATGTGTTCCTGAATTATAACCACATCGATAAAGTTCCGATGGGAAACTTTACCAATGCGGTAACACAGGATAGTAAAGGCAACATATATTTTGGCTCCATCAACGGGGTACGTTATTTCGACCCGGCATATGTATTGAACAATCGTATATCGCCTCCGGCTATCATTACTGAGATGCGGATATATGCGGAACAGTCGGTACCGGAGGATTCCAGAAATATAAATTACCTGGGAAGAGATAACAAGAGCATTAAACTGAATTACAGGCAAAACACATTCAACATAACATTTAATGTACAGGATTACTCGCTCGTAAACCAAGTGGAATATGCCTATCGATTGAGGGGACTGGACAATACATGGTACACAGTGGATGATAATAATGTAATGTTCCGCAACCTGCTGCCGGGGCGGTATGAGTTTCAGGTGAAAACCCGTATACTTTATCAGGATTGGACAGATGAAGTTACTTCGGTATTTATCCGTATCACTCCACCTTTGTGGTTCACCTGGTGGGCGAAGACGATTTACATTATGATTGCAGTACTGGTTATCGTTCTGCTTTTGTATGCATACAAGAAAAAAGTAGATCTGCAAAGTTCCCTTGAGATTGAAATGAAGAATCATGAACAGGAACAAGAGTTGAACAACGAGCGGTTGCGCTTCTACACCAATATCGCACATGAGTTGCGCACGCCGTTAACCCTTATCCTGGGGCCATTGGAGGATCTCAGGAACGACACTACCCTACCCCCTAAACAGGGACAGAAAATATCGGTAGTGCACCAAAGCGCACTGAGATTGCTGAACCTGATTAACCAGATTATGGAGTTCCGGAGAACCGAAACACAAAATAAAAAGTTATGTGTGAGCCGTAGCAATATAACTACGGTAGTGAAAGAAGTGGGGTTAAAATACAAGGAGTTGAATCGCAAGCCGGATGTAGAGTTTGCGCTATCCATTGAAAAAGATGATATGCCGCTTTTCTTCGACAAGGAGATTATACAAATTATCCTGGATAACCTGATATCGAACGCCCTGAAATATACAGAAAGCGGACGAATTGAACTGGCATTATACAACACCGTAAAAGAAGAAGTATCGTACACCGAAATCCGGGTCAGCGATACAGGCTTTGGCATTGCACCCGAAGAGTTGAGCCGCATTTTCAACCGATATTACCAGGTTAAAAACGACAAACAAGCTTCGGGTACCGGCATCGGCCTGTCTCTGGTAAAGAACCTCGTCAACTTGCATGAGGGCGAAATACGGGTCGAAAGCACATTGAATAAAGGCAGCAGGTTTTATATCTCCCTGCTCACGAATAACACGTATCCGAATGCTTTGCACAACGACCCGGTGGAACAGCCATCGCCTACCGAGGAAAACAACAGTGAGATAACCAGCGATACCCCAACGAATGGTAAACCCATATTACTGGTAGTGGAAGATAACCTCGATATACAGGATTATATAAGAGATTCGCTTTCGGATACCTTCGAAGTTTTTACTGCCGGAGATGGCGAAGAGGGATGCCGGGTAGCATATACACATATACCGGATATCATTGTTAGTGATATCATGATGCCGGGGATGAATGGAATTGCATTCACGAAAATTGTAAAAGAAGATATCCGAACCAGTCATATCCCCGTTATCCTGCTTACGGCAAAAGATACTTTGCAGGATAAAGAAGAAGGGTATCTTTCAGGTGCGGATTCGTATCTTACAAAACCTTTCAGCGCCACATTGCTACGTAGCCGTATGAATAACCTGCTGGAGAACCGCCGGAAACTGGCGAACCAATTCAGCCAGCATATCCGGGTAGAGGATAAAAGCGTACAGTTTCAGGAATCACTCAACCAGCTCGATAATGAATTCCTTCAAAACATTACCCGCGTAGTAGAGGAAAACCTGGATACAGATAATGTAAACATCAACTTCCTCGCCGATAAGCTATTTATGAGTAATTCGACACTTTACCGGAAAGTAAAGGCGCTGACAGGAATATCAACCAATGAGTTCGTCAGGAAAATTAAAATGAAAAATGCCGAGCAGTTATTGTTAGAAGGAAAGTATACTATTTCGGAAGTAGCATTCCGGGTAGGAATGAATAGCCCGGTTTATTTCAGGCAATGTTTCAAGGAAGAATTTAGAATAACTCCATCAGAATACATTAAAAGGCTAAAGAGTTGAAAGTTACCATACGGCATGGTAACTTTCAACTTTCAACTAAATCAACTATTTAGTTCCTATACCTAAGTACATGAATCCTAAATCGTCCATATCTTTCTTTTCATATATATTCCGGCCATCAAATATTACAGGTTGATTCATTGCCTTTTTTACCACTGCCCAGGATGGCAACCTAAACTGTTTCCACTCAGTTACAAGCATCAAAGCATCAACGTCTAATACGGCATCGTACATATCCTGTGCATAATAAATAACATCACCGATTTTCCTTTTACATTCATCCATAGCTATCGGATCATATACACGAACGTTACATCCTTCTTGCAGAAGCTTATCAATGAGTATTAATGAAGGAGCTTCGCGCATATCATCTGTTTCAGGCTTGAATGATAAACCCCAGAGAGCAATAGTCTTTCCTTTGAGTTCGCCGTTAAAATGATTCTTCATTTTGTTGAACAGAACGCTCTTCTGATTTTCATTTACTTCCTCAACCGCTTCCAGAACGCGCATTGAATAACCGTTCTGCTGAGCAGTTTTAATCAGTGCTTTTACATCTTTTGGAAAACAGGAACCGCCATAACCAATACCCGGGTAAAGAAATTTCCGGCCTATGCGGGAGTCAGAGCCAATACCACTACGTACCATGTTCACATCAGCCCCTACCATTTCGCAAAGGTTGGCTATATCATTCATAAAACTGATACGGGTAGCCAACATAGAGTTAGCAGCATATTTAGTCATTTCAGCAGATGGAATATCCATGAATATAACACGGAAATTATTCAGCAAAAAGGGTTTGTATAGTTTGGTCATTAGTTTTTCCGCACGTTCCGACTCTACTCCTACTACTACACGATCGGGACTCATAAAATCAGAAATGGCATTACCTTCTTTCAGGAATTCCGGATTGGATGCTACATCAAATTCAATCGAAACCCCACGTTTATCCAATTCTTCCTGAATAGCATTCCGAACTTTTTCGGCTGTACCTACCGGAACAGTACTTTTAGTAACCACCAGGACATATTTATTCATATTCCGTCCAATAGTACGGGCTACTTCGAGTACATAACGTAAGTCGGCGCTTCCATCTTCATCCGGAGGAGTACCTACGGCACTGAATACAACTTCCACATCATCCAGAATTTCTTCCAACGACGTAGTAAATTGGAGTCTACCAGCTTTAGAATTACGCAATACCATCTCTTCCAAACCATTTTCATAGATTGGAATAATTCCTTTGTGTAAATTTTCAATTTTTTCCTTATTAGTATCTACGCAAATTACGTCAACACCAATTTCGGCAAAACATGTACCGGTAACTAATCCTACATAGCCAGTACCTACAATTGCTATCTTCATATTATTTTCACTGTTAGTTATTCGTAATAATCAGCACCTTCAAACCCAGGTGCAGTTTTGTCTTTGTCGGAAAGAATTAACTGGTCGGCAGCTACCGGCCAATTTATCTGTAGAAACTCATCATCGAATCGAATCGTTCTTTCAGCTTGTGGTGCGTATACATTGTCTATTTTATAGCTGAATACAGCACTTTCGCTAAGTACCAGGAAACCATGTGCAAAACCGCGGGGAATAAAAACCTGACGTTTATTTTCTCCACTCAATTCAACACTGATATGTTTGCCGAAGGTAGAAGACGATTTTCTTAAATCGACTACAATATCCAATACTTTCCCTTCCAGAACACGGACAAGTTTGGCCTGGCTGAAATCTCCTGCCTGATAATGCAATCCCCTCAGTACACCATAAGATGATTTGGATTCATTTTCCTGAATAAAATTTATAGGACAGATATTATGATTAAATTCCTCCTGCTTAAAAGTCTCCATAAAATAGCCGCGTGAGTCGGAGTAAACTTTCGGTTCAATAATCCACACCCCATCTATCTCTGTTTGTATATAATTCATCGTTCTTCAAAAGATGTAAAAAGTTCCCACAAAGATATATAAATATCTGAAGAGTATAAAATTGCATACTAAAAACTTGTTGATAACAAAAGAACAAAAACTATCTTGTATTTTGAAATATTCTTTTAAATTTGCATCATGTTACAATTATCCCGACATATCGAATTGCTTCTTGCTGAAAATGATTGTGTAGTAATTCCCGGTTTCGGAGGTTTTATTACGCATGAAATGCCCGCTGTATGGAACCGGAAAGAAAATATATTCTTCCCTCCCACCCGTACATTGGGTTTTAATCCTCAATTGAAAATGAATGACGGCCTCCTGGTTCAATCATACATGAAGATATTAGGAAATAGTTATGCCGAAGCTTCCGATGCGTTGGACAAAGAGGTAAAAAAAATCACGGAAACACTACGCCGAGAGGGTAAAATTGAATTTCCCCACATAGGAAATTTAAGTTATCTTGCAGACAACCGATACGATTTTTCGCCGTATGAAAACCAATTGCTTTCCCCTTCCTATTATGGACTCGATTATCTGGAAATTAAAGAATTAGCTACATTAATCGAAGAAAATATTGTAACCGAAAAGAGGAAGAAAAGAAAAATATCTTATCCGCTGTTTATTAATCCTCTATTGCGGAATACTGCCGCAGTAGCAGCAGTTTTGATACTATTCTTCTTCATCATGTCGACACCAATCGAGAACACTTATGTAGAAGAAGAAAACTATGCTTACCTACTGCCCACTGAATTATTTAATAAAATCAAAAAAGAATCATTATTAACTACACCTGTAACCACAAAAACAGGTATTGAAACTAATGCAAATATAATTACCGGAACAGAACAGTCGGGTGTTAAACCTTTAGCTACAAAAGAAGTAAGAGTTCCACAACCTGAAGTAAAAGAAACTGCTCCAGTTGCTGAAGCCAATACTGCCGAACACAAATTCCACCTTATTGTAGCAAGTGTTACCAAAGAAAGCGAAGGTTTGGTAATGGTAGAGAAGCTTCATTCCAAAGGCTACAAACAAGCACGTATAGTTTCCGGTGAAGGTAGAGTACGTGTAAGTATTGCTTCATACGCCACAAGCGAAGAAGCCAAAAAAGAATTACTCGAATTACGTAAAATTGACGCTTACCAGAATGCCTGGTTGCTGACCCAGAAATAATCCTCATTTATAATGAAAAAGATTCTTTGTCCGAAATGTGAAAACTATATCACTTTCGACGAAACAAAATACACCGAGGGTCAGTCCCTCGTTTTTGTATGCGAACATTGCGGTAAACAATTCAGCATACGTATCGGTAAATCCAAATTAAAATCGACCAGAAGAGAAGCAAACGAAGAAGAAGACCAGAATAATTCTGAATACGGCTATCTTACTGTCGTTGAAAATGTTTTTGGATTCAAACAAATCTTATCATTAAAAGAAGGTGATAACGTTATTGGACGTCGTTGCGTAGGTACTGTCATAAACGCGCCCATTGAAACCGGAGATATGAGCATGGATCGCCGTCATTGTATCATTAATGTGAAGCGAAATAAAGCCGGAAAAATCATTTATACTCTCCGCGATGCCCCCAGCCTGACAGGTACTTTCCTGATGAATGAAATATTACAGGATAAAGACCGCATCCGCCTTAAAGATGGCGATATTATTACGATAGGGGCAACTACGATGATATTTCATGAGAGTGAGGTGAAGGAGTTAAAAGAGTGAGGTAAAGGGTGAGGTAAAGAGTGAGGTAAAGGAGTTGAGTAGACGATGCCGCGGTAGTGTAAATTAAACTGTGTCAGCGTTCTGCTTTCACTTTAAAATATCAGGT
>DAMCMT010000076.1:296-21636 GCA_032108265.1 Bacteroides sp. | reverse complement strand
GCTTTCAATTCAATTATCTTAAGTCAATCAGTTCCGCACTTGGATATTCATCTTGTGGAAATACAAAAACAGAGTTTTCGTATTTCTGCTTCGTCTTGTTACTACTTACTGTTATTTCATTGCGGCTTCCATCCTGAAGTTCGGCAATAATAAACAACGGTAAATAGGTACCGTCCAGATATGCGGTTATCTTCGATATATTTCTATTTTTATCATTGGCTTTTAGTATTACCTCGGTAACCGGTTTGCCCAGGTAATTATTGGTTTTACCCAGTTCGCTTGAATATTCTTTATTATAAAGACTTAATATGGCGTATGGGTTGATTTCCTGTAATTCTTCCTCCGTAGGGGTGGTTATATTTACTTCGTCACTTCCCGGAAGGTATGTCCACTGGGTTTCGCCATCGAACCAGGTGATATTCTCGGGAGTAACCAGGTAGAATTTTCTACCGTCGATTTTCAGTACACCCTGGGTAGTACCATTCAATGCATTTCCTCTATATACTTTAATGGAAAATGCAGATTCAATACCACCCGCTTTGCGGAAAGCATTTTCTGTTTTATCCAGTATATTCTTTGCAGTGTTCTGCCCATTAATACTAAGGGCGAAACATGCCAATAAAAGAAACAGTATATTCTTCTTCATAATCGTTCGGTTTGATTAGGTTATAAGCTATTCATGCGCATTTCAAGGTCGTTCTCGTCCAGACACATTACCTGGCGGGCCTTGCTGCCTTCGCTCGGGCCAACTATTCCGGCCTTCTCGAGTTGATCCATAATTCGTCCGGCCCGGTTGTATCCGATAGAGAACTTACGCTGTATCAATGAAGTAGATCCTTGCTGATGTACAACAATCAGTCGGGCTGCTTCTTCGAACAGAGGGTCGAGGCGAGTCATGTCCACATCTACAACATCTCCGACAGCATCAGGGTTCACATACTCGGGCAAATACCAGGCAGTAGGATAACTTTGCTGGCGCGAGATGTAGCGGGCGATATCTTCAACCTCAGGAGTATCGACGAATGCACACTGCACACGAACCGGGTCGGCGCCTTGCAGGAAAAGCATATCACCACGGCCAATCAACTGGTTAGCCCCGGGACGGTCGAGAATGGTACGAGAGTCCATCATAGCTGATACGCGGAAGGCTACACGGGCGGGGAAGTTGGCCTTGATAGTACCGGTGATGATGTTGGTTGTAGGACGCTGGGTCGCAATAATCATGTGGATACCAACGGCGCGTGCCAACTGGGCGATACGGGCAATAGGCAATTCAACTTCTTTACCCGCTGTCATGATAAGGTCGCCGAACTCGTCGATGATAACGACGATATAAGGCATGTACCTATGGCCTTTCTCGGGATTCAGCCGCCGGTTGACAAACTTCTCGTTGTACTCTTTTACGTTTCGTACGTGGGCTTTTTTCAGCAGGTCGTAGCGCGAGTCCATTTCTACACACAAGGAGTTAAGGGTTTGCACTACCTTGGTTACATCGGTGATGATGGCTTCTTCTCCGTCGGGAAGTTTAGCGAGGAAGTGGTTCTCGATGGCCGAGTATATACTGAATTCTACTTTCTTCGGGTCGACAAGTACAAATTTCAATTCTGCCGGATGCTTCTTATATAATAAGGAAGTAATGATTGCATTCAGCCCGACGGATTTACCTTGTCCGGTGGCACCGGCCACAAGTACGTGGGGCATTTTGCAAAGGTCGACCATAAACACTTCATTGGTAATGGTTTTACCGAACGCAATCGGAAGGTCGAAAGTTGATTCCTGAAACTTCTTGCTGCCGATAATGCTTTGCATGGAAACAATTTTCGCGTTGGAGTTCGGTACTTCGATACCGATGGTTCCTTTTCCGGGTATCGGGGCAATGATACGGATACCCAAGGCCGAAAGGCTGAGGGCGATATCATCTTCCAATCCCCTGATTTTGGAGATACGTACACCTTGTTCGGGCGTGATTTCGTATAGGGTTACTGTAGGGCCTACAGTTGCTTTGATAGTACTTATTTCGATACCGAAACTACGTAAAGTATTGATAATCCGGTCTTTGTTGGCTTTCTGTTCTTCCATGTCGATGGTCGGCTCGTTATTGTCGTAACGGCGCAACAAGTCCATGGTTGGGAAGTGGTAATTCTCAAGGTCTAGTTTCGGGTTATACGGTTCTTTCTCAGGGCCGGTATAAGAATCTTCTTCCGCAGCTTCGATGCGGAACTCGGGTTCAGCGGAGAGATTATCGGGTATGATACCTGCTTCCTCGGCAGGAGCGATGGTTACTTCCATTTCCGGATCGGCTTCCGGAGTGGTTGGTTTGATGGGTTTAGTGGTATTAACCGCAAATTCAACGGTTTCGGGTTGTGCTTCAACTGGTTTGAAGTAATCATCGGGGTCTACTGTTTCTTCCTTGAAAATAGGTTTCTTTTCTTCCTCTTCCTTCTTCTTGCGTTTCAGGAAGTTGAGTCTCAGCATATTCCTAATCCACAATACTGTACGCGAACTTATATATATAAGGAAGCAAATAGCGGTAATGAGCAGGAATAACCACATTCCGGGAATGCCAATCTGAGATACAATCCAGTTGCTCACGTTATACCCGTGCTTGCCTCCCCAGTAGAAAAAGGAGTCGAGATAGAAATCGCTGAATGCAAAACCCAAGAAAAGCGAGAACCATATCAATAACAGCGAACAGCCTACAAACCAGCGTCCTACACGGAATTTGCGTACTTTCATTAGGTTGAGCCCGGCAGTAGTAAGGAACAGAAGAATAAAGAAGGATGCGAAGCCGAAGCAATCATTTATTAGATAGTTGGCAAGCTGGGCTCCACGCGAACCGGCATAGTTACGTATTTGGTTATCGGTAGAGGAAAGCTCCTGATTGGTAGCACCGTCGATGATACTCTGATCGGCTGCACCTGTAAAGAAATAGGATGTAAATGCTAATAGAAGGAATACCGAGAAAATAACCAGTATTAACCCTGCTACGAAATGAAATGTATCGTTTTTTAAAAAAGCGCTTATCTTGTTGGGAGACGTTGAGGCTGGTTTTGCGGTCTCTTTGTCCGGTTTCTTCTTTGCCATAAGTGTATTTCCTCTCTAATTTAGTGCAAATGTAACAAAAAAATAGATATCCACTCTCTTTTTTTTCTTACCTTTGCCTTCCGATTTTACAGCAATATGAAAAAAGAAAGTCAGGTTATTTTCGACCGCAACACCGTAGAATTTGTTACCGTAGCTGCTGAGTATTGTGCGTTTCTGGAACGTGCAGAAGGAATGAAACGCCAGTCTTTTGTTGATACTATGCTGAAAATCCTGCCGCTATTGTACATTAAAGCATCCATGCTACCTAAGATAGAAGTACTTGGAGATGAAGCTCCGGAGACATATGTAACAGAAGAAGTTTACGAAATACTACGTATCAACCTGTCGGCTATCCTGGCCGAGAAGGATGATTATTTAGAAGTATTTCTGCCGGATATGGCGTATAGCGACACACCGATAAAGAAAAATATATCCGAAGACCTGGCCGATATTTATCAGGATATCAAAGATTTTATTTTTGTGTTCCGGCTTGGATTCAATGAAACGATGAACGATGCCCTTTATATAGTGAAAGATAATTTCGGTATGTACTGGGGTCAGAAACTAGTTAATACCCTCCGTGCCCTGCACGATGTGAGATACAACCTTGAAACTGAAGAACCAACCGATGGAGATGTAGAGTCGGAGGCTTAACTGTCACTGCCACGACAAGGAGTAAACAGAAGATATGATTATTAAAAGAAAAATAAGCAAAGAAGATTTAAGAGAACTACCCAAAGCTTCATTCCAGGGTAGGATTTACGTTATACAAACCGAAGAAGGGGCTGAAAAAGCCGTCAACTATTTACTTTCTCAACCTGTCGTGGGTATCGATAGTGAAACACGACCTTCATTTTCTAAAGGACAAACTCACAAAGTGGCTTTGTTGCAGGTGTGTTCGGAAGAATGTTGTTTCCTTTTTCGACTTAATCATATCGGACTTAGTAATTCTCTAATCAAACTACTGGAAGATAAATCGGTAATTAAGGTGGGTCTTTCACTGAAAGACGACTTTTTTGTGTTGCGCAAACGGGCTTCTTTCAATCCGGAAAGTTGCGTGGAACTTCAGCAATATGTGCGCGAGTTGGGTATTGAAGACATGAGTTTACAGAAAATATACGCTATACTTTTCGGAAAGAAAATCTCCAAATCTCAGCAGCTTTCGAACTGGGAGAGTGATGTACTGACCGACCCGCAAAAGGTTTATGCAGCTACGGATGCCTGGGCTTGCCTGCATATTTATAATACATTGAAAAAATTGCTGGATACAGGTGATTATGAGTTGGAGGAAGAAGAAACATTTAATGTTCTTTGACTCCTTATTCGTACATTTTTTCGTATATTTGTCTTTATACTATAAATGATAGCTTTATGACCACACTCATCGTAAATATAAAAAACAGTACCGAAGCGCGCAAAGTTGCCGACGCTTTACGTTTAATGAAAAGCGTGGAGAATGTAGAAATAGAAGAGGAACTGCCCGATGACCTTATTCCTGATTTCCCCTATACCGACGAAGAAAAAGTCGATTCGGTACGTCAGGCAATGGAAGAGATGCGCTCCGGAGCCCGAGGATACTCCATAGATGAAGTTAGGGCCATGATTGCGCAATGATAGTTATCTGGAAAGAATCGGCTGTGCGCCGACTGAATTTAATATACCAATATATTCCAGCAAAAATCCTGCCGCCGCCGTACGGTTATATAACAACTTTCTTGATGCAACAGAGCGTTTGAGAGATTTCCCACGTTTGGCATCCCTTGAACCAATACTTGACAGTGAACCCGAAGCATTTCGCTCACTTGTGGTGGCTCATCATTATAAAGTCATTTATTATTTCGATAACGAAACTGTTTACATTATCGATTTGTGGGATTGTCGTCAAAGCCCTTCGCGATTGCGGAAATTGTTGAATAAAGAAAAGAAATAATTTGAGAAAAATGCATAAAATGCCAACATACAAAGTATATCTGAAATCTGGTAAAGAAGAATCTCTGAAAAGATTTCATCCCTGGATTTTCTCCGGAGCAATATCCCGTATCGACGGCGAACCTGAAGAAGGAGAAATAGTACAGGTATATACTTCTAAAAAAGAGTTTATTGCCCAGGGCCATTTTCAGATAGGAAGCATTGCAGTACGTGTGTTATCTTTTGAAGAGAAACCCATCGACAAGGGCTTCTGGATATCACGGCTACAGGCTGCTTACCAAATGCGCCGTAGCATTGGACTGGTTACCCGCGAAGATAATGATACTTTTCGTTTGGTACATGGCGAAGGTGACAACCTTCCGGGATTAATTATTGATGTTTATGCCCGTACTGCCGTTATGCAGGCACATTCTGCCGGAATGCATGTTGACCGTATGGTTATTTGCGAAGCCCTTTCGGAGGTTATGGGCGACCGCATTGAAAATATTTATTATAAATCTGAGACTACTTTACCCTATAAAGCAGACTTATTTCCTGAAAACGGTTTCCTGAAAGGAGGAAGCCAGGATAATATTGCCCGGGAATACGGACTGCGCTTCCATGTAGACTGGCTCAAAGGTCAGAAAACCGGCTTTTTCGTTGACCAACGTGAAAACCGCGCCCTACTGGAACGTTATTCCAAAGACCGTTCGGTACTTAATATGTTCTGCTATACCGGAGGTTTTTCATTCTACGCTATGCGTGGAGGTGCCGAAGTGGTACATTCGGTAGATAGTTCGGCCAAAGCCATTGAACTTACTAACCGGAATGTAGAATTAAATTTCCCCGGCGACCCACGCCATACGGCCTACGCCGAAGATGCTTTCAAATATCTCGACCGCATGGGTGGCGAATACGACCTTATTGTACTTGACCCACCTGCGTTTGCCAAGCATAAAGATGCATTACGCAATGCTCTCCAAGGTTACCGGAAACTGAATGCTAAAGCTTTTGAAAAGATTAAACCGGGTGGTATACTTTTCACCTTTTCCTGCTCCCAGGTGGTTACAAAAGATAATTTCCGTACGGCAGTGTTTACTGCCGCAGCTCTTTCCGGGCGTAAAGTCCGTATTCTGCATCAGCTTACTCAACCGGCCGACCATCCGGTGAATATTTATCATCCGGAAGGGGAGTATCTGAAAGGGTTGGTATTGTATGTTGAATAAGTCGGAATAAGATTTTTATAGTATCCGCCGGTTGGTCCGGCAACGAGAGAGAGTTTGTTCGTCGGTGAGTGAGAACTTGTCCGACACCGAGGGAGGACCTGTTCGTCGGTGCCGGACATGTGGTCCGTCGGTGAGGGAAAATCAATGAGATTTGAACAGAGAGATGGAGGGGTATAACCATACAGTTCTTCTATAACATCAAAAAAGGCTTAAGTCTTAATTGATGTTAAATAAGAGTAGAAAATAACCGAATTTGTATGTTGCATAACATAAAACCCTTATCTTTGCAATGTGTTTTTCATGGTATTAGATTTAAGGTTAATAAAGATTGGATGTCCGGGAGGATAGCCAATTTTTTTTTATATGCCCCCTTACAATCATCTCAAACAATTAATATAAGTATTTACGTTGTTTAACAGATTAGTTCGGTTTATTAAACATGGCAGGTCGCCGTGTTAAATAGAGCAGATCACCGCATTAAACACGACAGGTAGTTGTGCTTAACACGACAGGTTAGTATGTTAAATATACCAATCAGCTGTATTAAATAAGTGCGGAAGGCGTGTTAAACAATGAAGGCTGCTATAAAAAAAGCGGGAACCACCCGTTATTGGATAATTCCCGCTCTGTTCTGAATCAGAATATAAAGTCTTCTTAGTTGTTAACTCTTTTTTCTTTGATTCTTGCTTTTTTACCAGTAAGAGCACGGAGGTAGTACAGTTTAGCACGACGTACTTTACCAATTTTGTTTACCTCGATGTAATCAATTGCCGGTGATTCGAGTGGGAAAATTCTTTCTACACCGATTGTTCCCGACATTTTGCGAACGGTGAAACGTTTTTTATCGCCATGACCAGCGATTTTGATAACTACGCCACGGTACAACTGAACACGTTCTTTGTTACCTTCCACAATACGATATGCTACTGTAACAGTATCGCCTGCTTTAAATTTCGGATGCTGTTTGCCGGTAGCAAATGCTTCTTCTGCAATTTTAATTAGATCCATTGTTCTATCTTTTTAATTGTTTATCGTTACAACGCAACATATCAAGCAACTCTTATCTTTGACAGCGATTGCGCGAAAAGCGGTGCAAAGATAGTAATTAAATTGAAAATTGAGAATTGAAAATTGAAATTTATCTATTCAATTGCTTAATTTTCAATTTTCAATTTAATGAGTTTACTCAATCGTAATCGGTTTATATTTCGGTACAAGTGCTTTCATTACTACCCAACCAATTAAGTATGCGACGGCACAAACGCAGAATATAATGAAGTAACCGGCGGGTTTTCCCTGGAATCCGAAGAATGTCATCTGTACCTCATCGGCATAGACAAACAGGTTACCTGCGCTTCTTTGTAAAAACATAGAGCCAAGGCCACCGGCCATACCACCAATACCGGTAATGGAAGCGATGGCAGCTTTGGGGAACATATCGCCCACCGTAGAAAAAATATTTGCCGACCATGCCTGGTGCGCGGAGCAACCAATAGCAATCAGGATAACCGGAATCCAGGCGGCGTTCTTGCCCCAATCAGCAAAATACATACCCAGGGGTTGCGCAAACAATACGACAAGGGGGAAGAAAGCGAAGATTAACATAGCCTTCATACGTGCTGCATAGGGATCGCTGCCACTGCGTCTGATGAATATGGTAGGGAGTTTACCTCCGTAGATAGATAATACGGTAACAATGGCATAGAGGGTAAAGATTAAAGCCATACCCAGGCCTTCCGAGGTTTTTATTTCGAACTGTGTATTCAGATAGGAGGGTACCCAGAACAGGAAGAACCACCATACGCCATCGGTCATAAATTTACCGAAAGCAAAAGCCCAGGTTTGTTTATATGAGAAACATTGCCAGAATGGCATTTTCTTTTCTTTAATCTCTTCTTTAACAAATTCTTGTGGCTCTTCATTTATATCCTGTTCAATATATTCTAATTCGGCTTTGTTTACATGTTTGCTTTTTGTTGGCGAATCGTACATAAATACCCAGAATGCCATCCAAACGAAGCCGAGAGCTCCGATAACGATAAATGCCATTTCCCAACCCCAGTGTTTTGCCAGTATAGGTATTGTTAACGGGGCGGCAAGGGCGCCAATAGATGCGCCTGAATTAAAAATAGATGTGGCAAACGCCCTGTCTTTCTTTGGGAAATACTCGGCAGTAACTTTGATTGCCGCCGGGAAGTTACCCGCTTCTCCCAACGCAAGGATACAGCGCGCGGCAATGAAACAATACATACTGACGGTTGCTATTACCACAGCTACATCGCCTGTGGCTTTAGCCAGTTCGGCAGCGCTGCCTAAACCTACCCAGGCTTCGGTTACAATACCGCAAAGTGCATGCATACAGGCACCAACCGACCATACACCAATGGCCCAGAGAAACCCTTTTTTGCTGCCCATCCAGTCGATAAAACGACCGGCAAAAAGCATACAAATAGCGTATACTATTGAAAATGTAGCGGTTATATCGCCGTAATGCGATTCATTCCAGTGAAATTCGGGTTTAATAAATTCATCCCAGGTTAGTGATAAGACCTGTCGGTCGAGGTAATTAATGGTGGTAGCGAAAAACAGCATCGCACAGATAGTCCATCTGTAGTTTGTCATTTTCTCTTTTGTTTGCTTTAATGCATTCATGCCGGTAGATTTAATGGTACATTGTTTTATTTCGATGCCAAAAATACATATAATCGGTAAACATCAAAGAGAAAATTGTTTTTTTTAGCGCAGAAAATGTAATTTTTATGGTATTTTATTGATGAGATTGAAAAAAGAGATGTGTTTTATTGTTTGCGTACACAATAAGTGCTGTGATTGGTAAATCTGTTTAAATTGTATCCTGTTTAAATTTAATACTAAAATTTAAAGTAAATAGTTTTCGCTTTTATTAGTACGGCGGGGTATTAATGATTATCTTGAAACATATCGTATATTATTGCATATGGTAATGGGCTTAAATGAATTTGCCAGTATCAAAGCTTTACGTACACCCGGGTCTATACAGGCTTTCTATACTGGCAAACAGATGAAATTAAACAAAAAAAGAAAGAAAATGAAATTGAGCTTTAAATTTTAGTGAGGGATTAGTGAGGGATAAATGATAGATTTATAGAATATGACACTATTATATCTATCTGATAATTAGGTTTGTATGTGGTTTAGTGCTAGTTGTGATGGATATTTTAAAACAAATACATGAATAGTCTGATAAAGTAGAAGAATTATAAAATTATTAAGAGCCGAACCTCTCCTCAAGTTTTGCAGTAAATTCTTCAAAGCAGCTACGCCCAACCAGTATAAGCTCATTGTTGGCGAATACAGTAGGAAGCCCCTGTAGATCGAGTTGCAAAGCTTCGAGTTTGTTGATACCTCCATCGACTATCTCGTGGCTGATTTCTTTGTTATAAATTGTCAGGGCATTAATCATCTGCACTAATTCCGAACAGGTAAGGCAGGTAAGATTTACATATGTTTTCAGGTGTATTGGCTTGTTCAGAGCCTTTATGCGATTCTGGATGGTGGTATCCGGAAGATTTTTCCCTTTACCATCGCAATTAAGTATAGCAAGTATAAGCGAAGAGAATTCATGCCCGTTTGGAGTGGAACGAAATTTAATACGGGTACTTTCATCATTCTTATATATCGAGAATTCAAGTCCGGCTCCTTCGTTTAATTGCAAGGATATTTGTGGTGAACATTCTGATATGTCACTTAATATATCAATAAGCTCCTGACGTTTCGGATGCCCTGCTGCAACAGTAATATGAAAAGTATAATTGTTTTCAAGGTCTTTGAAAAATACCTTTAACTGATCCATTAGTACAGTGTCGAGCATATTGATTTATAATTTATCCGGTTTTGTCGCAAAACTACTAAGAAAATACGACAAAACCGGTGGTAAATAAATATATCTTAAATCATCCCTACCAGATCAATACTGGGGGTTATGGTATCGTCGCCTTCTTTCCATTTGGCCGGGCATACTTGTCCCGGATTGTTGGCAACAAACTGGGCAGCTTTTACTTTACGTACCAACTCGCTGGCATTACGCCCGATACCGTTGTCATTAATCTCTATCATTTTTATTATTCCTTCGGGGTTTACAACGAATGTTCCGCGATAAGCCATACCTTCTTCTTCAATCATTACACCGAGTGCGCGACAAAGATTGCCCGTTGGATCGGCAAGCATTGGATAAGTAATCTGGCGAATGGTTTGCGATGCATCATGCCAAGCTTTGTGTACAAAGTGCGAGTCCGTGCTTACCGAATATATTTCCACATTCATAGCCTTTAATGTGTCGTATTGGTCGGCCATATCCAGGAGTTCGGTAGGACAAACGAAGGTAAAATCGGCCGGATAGAAGAACAAAATAGCCCATTTACCAAGTAAATCTTTGTTCGTAACAGTTTTAAATTCGCCATTCTGGAAAGCCTGTAAATTGAATTCAGGAAGCTCAGAGTTAATGAGTGATACCATAATTTTTTATTTAAGGATTTAATGTAATTTTAAATAGCAATCAGTACAAAGCTACAAAAAAAACAATGAAACAAGTATTCTGTTCAGGTGAATTCGCCGGGCATAAACTATTTTCTTGTTATCCGGTTATTAGAATGTTCGCGGAATAGTGTACTTTTGTACTGCTTAATAAAGATGATTTTGGATGAAAGATAGAAAAGACCGCGTACTGGTTGGAATGAGCGGAGGAATAGATAGTACTGCTACCTGTATAATGTTGCAGGAGAAAGGCTATGAAGTAGTAGGGGTGACCATGCGTGTATGGGGAGAGGCACCGCCTGAGGCTAAGGAGTTGGCAGATGCTTTAGGCATTGAGCATTATATAGCTGATGAACGTACGCCGTTTAAAGATACAATTGTATGGAATTTTATTGATGAATACCGTCAGGGGCGTACCCCTAATCCATGTGTAATGTGTAATCCGTTATTTAAATTCCGGATACTTGCCGAATGGGCTGATAAAATGAATTGCTCATGGATTGCTACCGGCCATTATACGCGTTTGGAAGAGCGGAACGGAAATATATATATAGTAGCCGGTGAAGATGAGAAGAAAGACCAGTCTTATTTTCTTTGGAGGCTCGGACAGGATGTACTTTCGCGGTGTATTTTCCCTTTAGGACAGTACACTAAACCCGAAGTGCGTGAATATTTACGAAGCAAAGGTTTCGATTCGAAAGCCGAAGGGGGAGAAAGTATGGAGGTTTGCTTTATTAAAGGAGATTACCGCGATTTTCTGAAAGAACACTATCCGGCTATTGACGAAGAGATAGGGGCGGGTTGGTTTGTAAATCCCGAAGGAGTAAAACTGGGTCAGCATAAAGGCTACGCTTATTATACTATCGGTCAGCGTAAAGGTTTAGAGATTGCTTTGGGCAAACCCGCATATGTTTTACGGATAAACCCTCAGAAAAACACCGTCATGCTGGGTGATATTGAAGACCTTAAAACAAGATATATGCTGGTAGATTCGGCTAATATTACCGATGAATATGAATTCTTCCATTCGGAAAATATTGCAGTGCGCATCAGGTATCGCAGTAAACCAATTCCGTGTAAAGTAGTCAAACTGGAGAACAGGCTGATGCTCGTAGAATTTGCAGAAGAAGCCAGTGCGGTTACCCCGGGTCAATCGGCTGTTTTCTATGATGGTAAGAGAGTACTGGGCGGAGCATTTATTGCTTCCCAACGGGGTATCGGATTAATTATTAATAATATAGAGTCTCAGACTCATGAATAAATTTAAATCATGAACAAAATTCTATTGGCCTGCCTGGCCTTTTTGTCTTTAAACGTCTCTGCACAGACAGATACTTTAAAGTACCGTATCAGTCTGGCTGATAAAGCCGCAACAACATATTCGCTCGAGCGTCCCGGTGAATTCCTTTCGGAAAAAGCCCTTTTACGTCGTGCTAAACAAAACCTGGGTATCGACTCAACTGATTTACCTGTTTGTCGCTCCTATGTAGAAGCCATCCGGAATAAAGGTGTTAAGGTGTTGGTTACAGGCAAATGGGATAACTTCCTGACTGTATCCTGCAATGATTCTACCTTGATTGACCAGATTGCTGCACTTCCTTTTGTAAAGTCGACAGAAAAAGTATGGATTGCACCAGATCCATCCAAACCTCAGATGTCTACAAAAAGAGATTCCATAAAAAACGATATAGCTGAGTCGGAAAATATATATGGTAAGGCTTATAAGCAAATCGAAATGAGTAACGGCAATAAACTCCATGATGCCGGATTCAAAGGACAGGGAATGACTATTGCCGTTATCGATGCCGGTTTTCACAATGTTGACCGCATACCTCTTATGCAAAATATAAACATTCTCGGATATAAAGATTTTGTTAATCCGGCTGCTGATATATTCGCAGAAAGCAGTCACGGCTTGGGCGTACTCTCATGTATAGGCATGAATCAGCCCAATGTAATGATTGGTACTGCTCCCGAAGCTTCATTCTGGCTTTTCCGTACGGAAGACGAATACTCGGAGCATCTGGTCGAGCAGGATTATTGGGCAGCCGCCGTCGAATATGCTGATAGTGTAGGGGTTGATGTAATAAATACTTCGCTTGGTTATTATACATTTGATGATAAAAGTAAGAACTACCGTTACCGCGACCTGGACGGGCACTTTGCCCTCATGTCGCGCCAGGCTTCGCGCATTGCTGATAAAGGAATGATTCTTGTTTGTAGCTCTGGTAATGCCGGTATGGGTTCATGGAAGAAAACTACACCTCCCGGCGATGCAGATAACGTAATTACTGTAGGCGCCATTGGGAAAAATGCTGAACTGGCTCCTTTCTCGTCCATCGGTAATACAGCAGATAACCGGATTAAACCGGACGTAGTAGCTGTGGGCGTATTTGCCGATATTATAGGTACAGACGGACAGCCATCTATGGCTAACGGAACATCTTTCTCTGCTCCTATTATGTGCGGTATGGTAACCTGTTTGTGGCAATCGCTTCCGGAACTTACCGCCAAACAAATCATCGAGTTGGTACGGCAATCGGGCGACCGTTCCGATTTTCCGGATAATATATACGGTTACGGTGTTCCGGATATGTGGAAAGCATATGAGATGAGTAATAAGTAGTGAGTAATGTCGCATGGAACCTCATCACTCACAATTATCCCTTTACGAACTCAACCTCAAAGTCCGGAACCACCTCACCCGTGCATTCCCGGACGAATACTGGGTACAGGCAGAAATAAGTGATGTCCGTGCCCATAGTAACGGTCATTGCTACCTCGAATTCGTACAGAAAGACCCGCGGCGGAACAGCCTGGTTGCCAAGGCTCGCGGAACCATTTGGTCGAATATCTTTTGTATGCTGAAACCCTACTTTGAACAAGCTACCGGACAGGCATTTGTTTCCGGAATCAAAGTATTGGTCAAAGTAACTGTTGATTTCCACGAACTTTACGGCTATAGCCTTACCGTACAGGATATTGACCCCACTTATACCCTCGGCGACATGGCCCGCAAGCGTTTGGAAATTCTTCGTCAACTCGAAGAAGAAGGAGTCCTTACCTTGAATAAGGAATTGGAAACGCCTGTACTACCACAACGGATTGCTGTTATATCTTCCGCCTCAGCCGCCGGATATGGTGACTTTTGTCATCAATTGCAAAGCAATACGCGTGGCTATTATTTTTATACCGAACTGTTCCCGGCTATCATGCAGGGTGATAAAGTTGAGGCTTCCATTCTCGAAGCATTGGATAGCATAATTTCCCGGCTCGAAGAATTCGATATGGTCGTAATAATTCGGGGCGGTGGAGCTACTTCCGATTTGAATGGTTTCGATACCTATATGCTTGCTGCCGCATGTGCACAATTTCCTTTGCCCATTATAACTGGAATAGGGCACGAACGCGATGATACCGTTCTGGATTCAGTAGCCCATACCCGTGTAAAAACACCGACCGCCGCTGCCGAATTCCTGATTAACCGGGTAGATGAAGCCGCTTTACAATTGAATGAATTGTCAGACCGGCTTTGCGAATCAGTACGGGATAGACTGGAACATGAAAAGAAGCATCTCCATTTCTACCGTAACCGAATCCCCGCATTAGTTACCAATCGGATTTATCAGGCCAGGTTATCGTTGGCTAATATAAACAATGATCTATCCCGGTCTGTCGGTAATTTGATTACAAAACGAAAACATCAACTCGAATTGCTGCAACAACGTATTAATGATGCTTCTCCTGATACGATCCTTCGGAAAGGATATAGCATTACCCTTAAGGACGGTAAGATAATAACCGATGCCAAGCAAGTAAACGAAGGTGATGTACTTACTACCCGGCTGATAAACAGTGAAATTACCAGTACTGTAAACCGACCTAATTAATAACACAATGGATACTCTAAAATTGACTTACTCACAAGCTATTGAACGTCTGGAAATTATTGTGAACCAGATCGACAATAACGAACTTGAAATTGATGAATTGAGTGAAAAAATAAAAGAAGCCAATCAAATTATCGCTTTCTGCACCGAAAAACTGACGAAAGCCGATAAGGAAATTGAAAAATTATTGAACGAAAAGCATCAATCTGAGGAATAAAAAGTACCTTTGTTCCTCTAAGAACCTGCTTAAATCATGAACAGGCTCTAAATGTGCAACAATTTAATACATGACGATTATGAAAGAAATCGATTGGTCAAATCTGTCATTTGGATATATGCCGACAGATTACAACGTGAGAATTAATTATCGCGACGGCGCCTGGGGCGAACTCGAAGTAAGCGATAGCGAATACATCAACCTCCACATGGCCGCCACATGTCTTCATTACGGGCAGGAATCCTTCGAAGGACTGAAAGCCTTTCGTGGCAAAGACGATAAGATTCGTATTTTCCGTATGGAAGAGAATGCGAAACGTATGCAGTCGTCCTGCCGTGGAATTATGATGGCCGAACTACCGACCGACCGATTTGTAGAAGCAGTATTAAAAGTAGTTGAACTCAATAAACATTACGTACCACCATACGAAAGCGGCGCTTCCCTCTATATTCGTCCGTTGCTTATAGGTACCGGAGCCGAAGTAGGAGTAAAACCTGCCAGCGAATATATGTTCCTGGTACTGGTAACACCCGTAGGCCCGTATTTTAAAACAGGTTTTAAACCATCTCCTTACGCCATCCTGCGTCATTATGACCGTGTGGCACCTTTAGGTACCGGCCGTTATAAAATAGGTGGTAACTATGCAGCCAGTCTTGCTGCCGGCCACGAAGCGCACGAACGTGGTTACTCTGCCGTATTGTATCTGGATGCTAAGGAAAAGAAATACCTGGACGAATGCGGTCCCGCCAACTTCTTCGGTATCAAAGGAAACTCTTATATAACACCCAAATCAGACTCCATACTACCGTCTATCACCAATGATAGCTTAATGACCCTGGCTGCCGACCTCGGCATGACTGTTGAATGCCGCCCGGTACCCATCGATGAACTCGAAACTTTCGAAGAAGCCGGTGCCTGCGGAACAGCCGCTGTAATCAGTCCGGTAGAAAGAGTCGATGATCTGGACGAAAACAAATCATACGTATTCAGTAAGGATGGTGAAGCCGGTCCGGTATGTACTAAGTTATACAATAAACTGAGAGCCATACAATACGGCGATGAGCCTGATACGCATGGCTGGATTACGATTTTATAAATTGAAAATTGAAAATGGAGAATTGAAAATTAATAGGAATAGTCTTATTTAATAATAATTTTCCATTTTCAATTTTCCATTTTCAATTTAAGAAAAGTGGGTAAAAATAAACTTCAGAAGTTTGCCGATATGGCAAGCTATCCGCATGTATTCGAATATCCTTATTCCGTAGCCGAGAATGTTCCTTTCGAAATGAAAGGCAAATGGAACAGCGATTTCTTCGGCAACGATAATCCCATTGTACTGGAACTTGGATGTGGCCGGGGCGAATATACCGTCGGCCTGGGGCAAATGTTCCCGGATAAGAATTTTATTGGCATCGATATTAAAGGTTCACGTATGTGGAGTGGTGCTACCGAGTCATTGCAGGCCGGAATGAAGAACGTTGCTTTCCTTCGTACAAACATTGAAATAATCGACCGTTTCTTCGGCGAGAACGAAGTTAGCGAAATATGGCTTACTTTCTCCGACCCGCAGATGAAAAAGGCAACTAAACGCCTTACATCCACTTATTTCATGGAACGGTACCGTAAATTCCTGAAAGATAACGGTATTGTTCATGTAAAGACCGACAGCGCTTTCATGTATGCATATACTAAATACATGATCGAAGCAAACAATCTACCCCTGGAGTTTATAACCGAAGACCTTTATCATTCGGATTTAGTTGATGATATTCTCGGTATAAAAACCTACTACGAACAGCAATGGCTGGCGCGCGGATTGAACATTAAGTACCTGAAATTCCTTTTACCCAATAACTGTACTTTGCGCGAACCTGATGTCGAAATCGAACTCGACCCGTATCGCAGTTATGGCCGCAATAAACGCAGTGAATTAAAAATAAGTAAATGACACTATATCCTAAACTCATACTCGACGCCCTTGCAACAGTGCGTTACCCCGGAACCGGTAAAAACATAGTTGAAGCCGGAATGGTTGATGACGACCTGCGTATTGACGGAATGAAAGTATCTTTCTCACTTATCTTCGAGAAACCAACCGACCCATTCATCAAATCTATCGTTAAAGCAGCCGAAACTGCCATCCGTACTCAAGTTAGTAAGGATGTAGAAATTGAAGGCAACATACAAGTTAAATCCAAACAAGCGCCCCGCCCCGAACCCGGTAAACTGTTACCCCAAGTAAAGAATATTATCGGCATCTCCTCCGGTAAAGGAGGAGTAGGTAAAAGCACCGTTGCCGCTAACCTGGCAGTAGCATTGGCACGGTTGGGATATAAAGTCGGATTGCTCGATGCAGATATATTCGGCCCATCCATGCCTAAAATGTTTCACGTAGAAGATGCCCGGCCGTATGCCGAGAAAATAGACGGCCGCGATTTAATCATACCCGTCGAAAAGTACGGAGTCAAACTCCTATCCATCGGCTTCTTTGTCGACCCCGACCAGGCAACCCTGTGGCGCGGCGGCATGGCAAGTAATGCATTGAAACAACTTATTGGCGATGCCGACTGGGGCAATCTGGATTATTTCCTTATCGACCTGCCCCCCGGAACCAGCGACATCCACCTTACCATTGTACAAACCCTGGCACTGACCGGCGCTATCGTAGTAAGTACTCCACAGGAAGTAGCTTTGGCCGATGCCCGGAAAGGTATCAATATGTTCACCAATGAAAAGGTAAACGTACCCATTATCGGACTGGTCGAGAACATGGCATGGTTTACACCTGCCGAATTACCGGAGAACAAATATTATATCTTTGGCAAAGACGGTGCCCGCAAGCTGGCCGAAGAGATGAATGTACCTTTGCTGGGACAAATTCCTCTGGTACAAAGTATCCGCGAAGGTGGAGACGAAGGAAAACCTGTTGTTCTGGACGAAGATTCACTGACCGGACGCGCTTTCATCAGTATGGCTGAGAACGTGGTAACGCAAGTTGAAATACGTAATGCCGAACAACCGCCTACTCAAGTCGTTGAAATGAAGAAATAACGGCGAATAAAACCGACTATCCGATATAGGATTTGATACACTCATCCATTAAATTTGTCCCCCTATTACTAGGTTAACAATGGATATTCGTGCCCTGATTATTCTATTTCTCCTCTTCCTGTTGCCCACGACTTTGTATCCGCAGCAAACGCGGCAAGTTCGCGGACGGTTGGTGGCATCGCTCAATGACACCGAATCCGTCGAAGCCCTTCCTTATGCCAGTGTTGTGATTATCACGGAAAGTGATTCATCCTTTGTCAAAGGAGCTGCAACCGATAAGAACGGATACTTCCGGTTGAGTTATTTGCCGGTTGGGCAATCAAACTATTTACTTAAGACATCTTACCTGGGATATGCCGTCAGATACATGAAACTGACTTCCGGAAACTCCGACGTAAACCTGGGTAACATTCTGATGAAAGAGGATGACATCAAACTCGATGCAATCACCATTACCGCATACGCCAAAGAGATAAGGCAGGTAGGAGATACAACTGTTATCAACGTTTCTGCCTATAAAACACCCGAAGGAGCCTACCTGGAAGAACTCGTGAAACGTATTCCCGGACTGGATTACGATTCGAAAGAAAAGAAACTAACATACAACGGATTACCCATTAACGGTATTCATGTAAACGGCGAACCCTTTTTCGGCGATAACCTGGCTATGGCACTCGAGAATTTGCCTGTCGACCTGATAAGTGAAATAAAGGTTTACGATAAAAGGAGCGAACTCGAAAAGATTACCGGTGTCCGTTCTCCCCAGGAGAACTACATCCTCGACCTTCAAACAAAAGACGAATTAAACGGTACCCTTATGCTTTCGGCTAAAGTCGGATTCGGTACCAAGAAGCGACAGGATTATGAATTACTTGCCAATTCTTTTAAAAAAGGTGGTGATAACTTTTCCCTCATCGGAAGTTCCGGGAACAGGAATATGCTATCAGATTATAAAGGAAATATTTATCATAGCCTGGGCACCAATATAACAAAGAAACTAAATGAGAAGCTGATACTCAACGGAAACATATATTATAATGGTGGTAAGAACGGTAATAAGCGTACCGTTTATACCGAACAATACCTTACCGGCGGAAACAAATACCAACACACCGACAACGAAAATGTAAATAAGAACAACGGTTTTAACGCCATGATGGATATGCGGTGGGAAATAGATGAAAAAACATATCTCAATATTTCAGGTCAAATAAGCACCAACAAAAACGATGTAACTGCTGCCAACCAACAAGCTTCTTTTACTAAAAATCCGGGGCTCGACCTCCGCGATCCTTTTGAGCATCTTGCCGAAGTACCCGATGATATAAAAATAAACTCGACCATGGTTGATATGTTTTCTACAGGTAAACATTCCAATTACTCCTTCAATGCCAATTTTACGCGCAAGTTTAATGAAAAAGGAACCAGTATAAGCTTCACCGCCCAACAGGGAAATAACGTAGGAAAAAGCAAGGACTTCACCCGTTCGTCTACTACCTTTTACCAACTCACGAATGCCCTGGGCAACGATTCCGTATTATACCGCAACCAATATCAATATGCACCTTCGAACAATCATAATGCAGGTGGTAGCCTTCTCTTTACCCACCCTTTAAGTAAAAAAGTAAATTTGCAACTATCCTACAACCTTAATTACAACAAGGAAAGCAACGATTACAACACGTATGATTTATCTGGCTTCGGCGGCGACCCCGAAGACAGGCGTGGATATCTTCCTCCCGGGTACCAAGCCGGATATGTTGATAGTCTGAGCAACCGCAGCCGCAGTAACACACTTAACCAGGGAGTATCATTACGCGTTAATTATACCGATACTATCTGGAATTTCCTTTCCGAATTAACTATCCTGCCCGAACGCAGAAGCCTCGACCAAAAGAGTGGATTATACCAGGCCGATACCATTATCCGCACCGTAGGCATTCAGCCTTCCATGAATGTTTCGTGGCAAAAAGGCGATTACGTTCTCAGGCTGAGTTACAGCGGTGGTACCCGACAGCCCAATCTGCCGGATTTAATCGCATTGACCGACAATCGCGATCCGCTGAATATAGTACGCGGAAATCCTCATCTAAAACCATCGTATAATCAGTATGCACGGTTCGAAATACGGCAAAACAAAACAGGAATGTTTGTTGCCCTGGGTTGGCGGCACGAAATAAACAGCCATACCCGGGCCGTTATTTACAACCGGCAAACCGGTGGGCGAGAGTCGTATCCGGTTAATATCAATGGTAACCGCGGCGTAGATGGTTACATAAATTACCAGAAACGTATCAAAGCTTTTGGTATATATGCCCGGGGAGGTGCATCGATGAATCAATTAGTAAACCTGTTGAATGATGGCGAAAGTGAGTATCCCCAACGAAGTAAAACAATGTCGTCCATACTCAATAGTAACCTGCGCCTGTCATATTTGCCCACCTGGGGAAGTATAGACCTTATGGGCGATTGGAGTTACCAGCACTCCAACAACTCATTGAACCAAACCAATACAGATACACATAATTATAATATCGGCCTTAGTGCAAACGCCAACCTGCCCGGAAACCTTTTTTTCAGAACTGATGCAAATTATCATTTCAGGAACGGCACCAACATCAACCGGAAAAAAGACGAACAAGTTATATTGAATGTCAGCCTTACCTGGCGTTTCCTGAAAAAGAAACAAGCCGAGTTATCGGTCGAATGGTTGGATATCTTCAACCAGAATAAGAATTATTACCGGCATGCTACAGCCGACGGGCTTTCCGAATTTAGGAACCGGCAGATAGGCACTTTTCTTATGGCATCGCTGCGGTATAGGTTTAACCGGAACAGTAAGTAATATGGCAACTTTAATCGGCTTCATTTGTTATCCCGGTAGGATGACCCCTGTTATCCCGGTAGGATAATATATCATATAATTCATCGAATACCTGCCGGTATGTATTCAACAGAGGTGACCTGTATTTTTCCATCAACTTATTTTCTTCGTTCAGCATATACAGATGCGTCATGCACTGGTTGGCTACGGCAGGCCATTGATATTTATTCATGCTGAGGTACCAGGTGATATATTCTACCGATCTGGCAGCCAGTTTTTGGATAATAGCATCAGCTTTTCCGGTTTGCCCGAGTTGGTAATAAGATTCGGCCATGCGGTAGCTGCCGTCGGGGAAATCGAATGGTATATTTGTATCAGGAATTACCTTCAGGCAATAATCGAGTGCCTGGAGAGCCTTATCTGTTTTGCCCTCTCTTATAAGTTCCGAACAGGTATCAGCAGGCAAAGGATGGAAACAACCACGGCCGCCGGTATATTTTTCATTCGTTTTTGCACCAGGTACCAGATGCCCGCCACACCCATTCCTATCCATATAGCAAAGGCGTAGAACGAACCTGCGTATGCATAATCGCGTTCGCGAGGTTGTGTAGGTGTTTGGTTAAGG
>DAMCMT010000076.1:0-286 GCA_032108265.1 Bacteroides sp. | reverse complement strand
ATAATGGCAATGCCGGTCATGAAAAACAGCATAAATACGATGAAGAAAGAATTTCGTCCGGTGTTTCCCCGCCGGCATTGCCATAACATACCGATGATGCCCAGGATAAGGGGCAGACCGTAGTACACGTTCCGTCCTTTATTTTCTTTAAGTTCGGTAGGTATAAGGTTGGAATTTCCTTCAATGTAACGGTCGATGAATGGAATTCCCGTTATCCAGTTGCCATGCTCAATCTCACCATTGCCCTGGATATCGTTTTGCCGGCCTACGAAGTTCCAGAGGAAAT
>DAMCMT010000075.1:18556-22292 GCA_032108265.1 Bacteroides sp. | reverse complement strand
TGAATCAAACTCTGCTATTTTTTAAGATTTAGCGAATTTATGGAATATCCCTAAAAAAACATAGGGCACTCTTATAGGTGCCCTAACAATATGCTGATAAAAACTGATTAAAACACCTGGATATCCAGATCTTTAGCCAGGAATTCTCCTACGCTTTTTGCAAAATTCCGGAAATGAACAGAGGCATTATGGTTATCAATAGCTGCCTGATCTTTATATTCTTCGTAAAAAATAAATTCGGATTCATTAAACGGGTTCTGATAAAGGGTGTAAGCAAGATTCCCTGCTTCGGCGCGGGTTCCCTCGATTAAGGCTGGAACGATAGCCAGAAAACCATTTTCTTTTCCTTTTGCAACTTCTACCCGGGCAATAATTACTTTCTTTTCCATGTCTTTGGTTTTATTTAATTGAACAAATAGGTTAATGCACAAAGGTACACAAAATAATGTATGCCTATACAAAGCCCACTACCAAATTAGCTTCATCTCATAACCTTTTTTTATCAGTTCGGCTACGTTCTTAGCCTGAAGTTTAATGAGCAAATTCCTTCGGAAGGTTCGGACATTTTCCGTACTACGGGAAATAATATCCGCTACTTCCTTCGTGGTTAACCCATCTGCTACATATTTAAGGATTTCCTTTTCGCGGTTCGAAAGCCATACTACATCCTGATTCTTCCTTTTCTCCAATAAAATATCTATTTCTTCACAAAGGAACTGTTCTCCCTGGTTCACCTTCTCAATGCCCATAAGCATTTCGTCACTCTCGGCATTCTTTAATATATATCCTAGCGCTCCATTGTGCAAGGCTCGTTTGGCAATATTAAACTCCTTGTATGTTGTAAGCATGATAACTTTTAGTTTAGGGTATTGTTTCTTTATCTCGGCACAAAAATCTACTCCATCCCCATCGGGTAAGGCTATATCCAATAAAAGAATATCCGGCAGTTCTTCTGCAATTTTTTCGCGGCACGTTTTCAAGTCGTGATACGCATTTGTTACTTTAGCTTTACCCGATTCGTTTATAAGTGTACTTAAACTTTCTACTACCATTTTATGGTCGTCAACAATCTGTAGTTTTATCATAATATCGTTATTTAATTTTTATCTCGATGGTTGTTTCTGTACCTTTATGGGATGAAACAATATCTATTTTTCCATTGCAGGATGTAATTCTATCATTAATATTCTTGAGCCCCAGTCCTTTCTTTATTGTTTTTTCGTCATATCCTTTGCCGTCATCCTGAACTGTAAGCGTTAAGTACTTATCATCCTGCACCAATTGCAGGTTAATATTTTTGGCCTCCGAATGTTTTATTGAGTTATTAACCAATTCGTTAGCACAACAGTAAATAATAAACTCTGCTCTTTCTTCAAACCGGTTATCCTCTCCAAAAAAGTGAAAATGTACATTTGGAAATTGGGCGGCAAAATCTTCCAATGCTGTTTTAATTCCATATTGCAAGGAAGAAGGCATAAGGTTATGGGCTACACGACGAACTTCATCAATACAGTTATCAAGTTTATCGCCAATCTTCAGCAAAGATTCGGCATTATTCATTTGCATTTTTACGGCCGAAAGACTTCCACTAAGACGGTCGTGAAGATCGCGGATCAACGGGTTCGTTCTATCATTTCACCATCCATCACAGAATATGTTGCAATAAGTTGCTTTTCCTTCTTTGCACTTCTATTAGTCAGCCAGAGTACTATTAACATAACCCATACTTTTGTTTTAATAATCAATCCTATTAGAAAGTCAAAAATAAAATGAAAACGATAAACAAACAAACTAACTTTATATGGATAGTATGTTCTAAAATTCGAATATATAAATGGAGGCACCAGAAGCGCCACCGAAAAAATCATTTTATCAAACAATTAATATTAACAAAGTAAACAATGCCTGTTTACGCTTTAACACAACACGTATGAAAAAAAAATTAAGATTCTTTGTATCCCTAACAATGGGATTATTTCTTTGTAGTTCTTTATTGAATAGTTGCGGAGACGATGAAGAGGATGATAAGGGCTCGACCGAGTATTTCCATTATGGTGGACATTCGTATAAAGTCGTTAAGAAAAACAAAACCTGGACAGAAGCAGCAGGGCAACCGAAGGCAATTGGATATGGAATGGTGCCAATAAAAACAGTTCATCAGCCTCATTCTGGTCTGGAAGTAATACCGGATCTGCCGTTGCCGGTGCTTATAATAACTGGGGTGGAACCTCGGCCGGCAAACTGAATGAACCGGATAACTTTACCGACTCTTCTGTATCTCCAAACGGACAGGATGCAGCCGCCATTGGATTGGCAAACTGGCCCGACGGCAGTTCATCGCCATTAGGAAAGGCCGGAGAATGGAATGATATAGCTGAGAGTAACAAGATATATTACGTTGTAGAATTTGATTCGGAATTATAGCTCCGGATCTTCAGGCCTACGCGTAAAAAACTCCAGGCCTACACAGTAAAATCTCTAGGCCTCAACTTATACTAAGTCTAGGCCTGTACTTATACTAACTTGAGGCCTAGAGTTATACTAACTTGAGGCCTAGAGATTTTGATGTACAGGCCTGGAGTTTTTAGTACCCAAATCTAACTCTCCCGCAATACCCCCGGAGCGATTAAAGTTTGTACAATACCGCGAACGGAAAGATAGGACAGAAAAGCAATCCACAATATATTATTAGCATATAATTCAAACAAATCGGGAAAAATATAGCGGCATCCCCAATAAACGGCAAAAAAGACAGAAGCTGCAACAAGCATCGAATTCCGCATCTGTCGCGAAGCCGTAGCTCCAACAAAAATACCATCCCACAGGAATGCGGCAAAACCTGCAATTGGAATCAGCATAGCCCACCACTGATAGTTCATAGCTAAATCAATCACAGGTTGTTTATCTGTAATAATTGATAATATTTGTCTGAAAAATAAGGCATAAATAAGCACAAATGATACAGCAATCCCGGCCCCCCAGGCAAATAGGTGTTTTATAAGAACTTTTAATTGCATTTTTTGTCGCGCACCTACAAAACGTCCCGTCAAAGCCTCGGCAGCATAAGCAAAACCATCCATAAGGTAAGAGAAAAAAGTAAAAAGCTGCATAATCAGTGCATTTACGCTTAATATATCTTCGCCTTCGCGCGAGGAAGCTGATACGAAATAAGTTGTTACCGTTACCAAAGCCAGGGTACGGATAAATATATTTGCATTGACTTTGAAAAATGGAATATATGCCTGCCGTTCTTTCAATACAGATAAATCAATAATAGCCCGCATATATTTATACTTTCTGAACCATACAAGAAAAGCACAAATAACTCCACCATATTGCGCCAGGAGAGAAGCTAATGCCACTCCTTTGATATTCATATCCAGTACAAATACGAAAAATAAATCGAGCGCAATGTTAACCACATTTATAAAAATGGATATAAACATGGGTGTACGCGCATCTTGCATACCCACAAACCAGCCATTGAATGCATACATTCCTAATACGGCCGGGGCAGCCCAGATATAGATACGAAAATAGTCCGTCGCATACTGCTTTACATTGACTCCGGCATCAAAAAAGAAAAAACCTAACTTTAAAATGAACGATTGTAGCAAGATAATAAGCAATCCCCCTATCAGAGATACAAACAAAGACCGAATCAGTGTACTAACCTGACCGGGTACATCACCCGCTCCGTAAAGTTGGGCAGCAAAACCGCTTGTACCCATCCGCA
>DAMCMT010000075.1:6139-18546 GCA_032108265.1 Bacteroides sp. | reverse complement strand
AATTCCAATAGATGAAATTAAAAATTGTAGTGGCAACCACAATACCGCCTATATAGCTGGCAGAATCGAGGTGCCCAACAATCGACATATCAACCAGTCCAAGCAAGGGAACGGTTATGTTGGAAATGATATTGGGGATGGCAAGCCTGAGAATGTTCTTATTCATGGATTGCAAATTTAGAATATTCTCTCCAGTTGTCAAAATACAATAATAATTGATACATATCATTTCATATTATTACAGATACATATAAATTTGCACCCGCAATTGCGATAGGTATAAAAAAGATAATTCTATTTATGAATACTCCTGACACCACTATTCTTCCCAAAGGCCGCGTACGTGCTGCCATATTCTTCCTCTATTTTTGTACGGGATTCTGTTTTTCGAGTTGGGCCAGCCGCATACCCGATATAAAAACAACTTTGAGCCTGGGCGATGCCGCCTGGGGTACTATTCTGCTGATGATACCTATCGGGCAGATTTGCGGAATGGCAATCTCGGGTCTGTTGATCTCAAGGGTTGGAAGCAAACGTATTTTTCCTATTGCACTGGTAGGATATGTGGTTGCGTTGTTATTCATTGGTATATCAGCTACGGAATATGCATTGATTATCAGTTTGATTATATTCGGGTTCTTCGGTAACTTCTGCAATATAGCTATAAATACCCAAGCAGTTACAGTGGAGGCTATTTATAACAAACCAATAATGGCTTCATTTCATGGCGGATCGAGTATGGCGGGACTGATAGGGGCGGCCGTGGGACTGCTTATGTCGGTTCTACACTTTAATCCTATATACCATTTCTCTGTTATCGGCTTTATAGTATTGTTCATCCTGTTTATAAACATGAAGTACCTGCAAACCGATCTGAAACGAAAGAAATCTACCGAAGAATCGGCTTCCGGAAAATCTGCCAAGCCCGAAAAGTTTCTTTATTTACTGGGATTAATCGCTTTTTGCGGAATGGCCGCCGAAGGAGCAATGGCTGATTGGAGTGGACTTTATTTTATTGATGTGGTAGGTGCTCCGGCACACCTCTCGCCTATTGGTCTTGCTGCTTATATGGTTACCATGGCTACGGGACGGTTTGTTATCGACAAAGCAACTCAACGGTGGGGTTCGCGCAGGGTTGTGCAGGCAGGAGGTACACTCATAGCAACGGGGTTATTCCTGGCGGTGGCACTTCCACATTTTGTAACAACGCTGATAGCTTTTATGATAATAGGATTTGGTACAGCCGGTATCGTGCCTACGGTTTACAGTATAGCTGGACAGCGTACGCGGATATCAACAAGCATCGCGCTAACTATCGTTTCTAGTGTTAGTTTCCTGGGATTTCTGATGGGACCGCCGCTGATTGGATATATTTCAAGTGCAACAAGCCTTCGGTATTCTTATGCGCTGATTGGTCTATTTGGAATATTTATCGTGGTGTTGGCATCGGTGATGAAGATTTTCCGAAAGCCCGGAGAATCGTAAAATATTCCGGATTGAGGGATATACCTTTATTCTTCTTCCCAATCAATTTCAAGACCGGCGAGGATAAACCACAATTGTATCGTCCACTTGAAAAAAATCTCCTTTATACTCACCAAAAGCATGGATTCCCACTTTTCCGGCTCCATCGAATACAAATGCATCGTAAAATCCTTCTTCCGACTCCCTATCCAATAGATAAGTTCCCGATAGGGAAACAGAATATTCCTGGGCATATAACTGCTCCGTACAATTGAAAACACAAAATATGAGGATTATTATTTGATTTACTTTCTTCATCAGAATGTGAATTTATTGATTATAATGGTGCAAATTTAATAAAATATATAAGAGTATTTGTCAGCTTATTTTCTTACTAAAATACCAATCACCAATTCTATGAAATAGAGTCTAAACACAATAAAAATCAAACAATTTAACAATATAACACATTCTTTATTACAAGCAAACCCCTAAAGTAGCTACTTTATATAAATTAGTAGCTTTTCGAGAAACAGTACATTCGTTTTTTTGATATTACTTTGTAGCGAAACAAAACGAACTAAATAACGAGACTGATTTAACTTTTATGGATAGAAGAAAAATAGGGAAAAGGATTACGTAGGTTAATAAATTAGAAAGTAAGAAAACGGGGATACAATCATTCTATTTTGAAGATAACAAATAATGAGCTGCCATAGTCAAAACTATAGCAACAGGACTTTTATTTCCTCAAGCTTTAAAAGCAAATCACAAAACTCTTTACAGAAAAAGAATAATAAGCCAATTTACAAAGCCATATTGTGGCATTAACAAATAACTAAATATAAACAATTTTATTATTAAACCAATTTATTTAAAATGAAAACAAAATCTTTATTAGCAGCTTCACTGGTTCTTGCGTTGGGAATTGGAGGTTGCAGCAATTCACTGGATGAAGAAAGTCAGGGAGTAAAGGAAAACGACAATATACTTATCGTCAATCTACCCGACAATGTAAAAAAATCACGTGGCGTTGAAGAGTCTGTCGACGGTCATGAAACCACAGTTGACGATGTAACTGTGTTCCTTCTCAACGGTCCATCTGTGGAGAGTGTTGTGGAATTTAATGAGAATGATCTCCAACAAAACTACAAGCGAATTGAAAATGTTGCCTCAAGTGTTAACCGCGTACTTGTTGTTGCCAACAGAATAGGGGAAGATATTATGAACCTGAGAACAGTAAACGAAATCAAAAATTATGGTTTCTCAGTTGAATCTCAACACAAGAAAACGGAACTGAAGGGAAAAACACTTATGGGTGAAGCCGATGTTCGTGAAGAAGGTGTAAACGATCCTAATCCCGATGGTCATAAGTATAAAGAAGCTAATGTTGATCTGAGAGCAATTACTGCACGTATCGAAGTAGGTACCGTTGCTGCTGGTGAAGGTGTTGAGTCTGTAGAACTTGTAGCCGTTTACATAAATAACTTCTATGCAAAATACCCACAGCAAGGTCTTACAACTTATGACGAGGATGATGCAAACTGGAGTTATACACTGCAATTTCCAGAACAGTTGCCTAACATTGGTTTATCGACACCAATTGGTACTATAACACCCGGAGCTTACGACCCGGATGCGTACAAAATTGAAGCCAGTGATGATGTAAAACTGGAAGACATTACCAAAGTGTACGCTTTCCATGTATTCCCGGGAAATATACCTCACCTTGTTATGCTGGTAAAAGTAGTGTTAGAAGAAAACTATTATGAAACTCAGGAAGATGGTACTCCACTTAAATACAAATTCGGGTACCTCACATTTACGAAGTTTAATATAGGTAGTGGCAATTATTTAGATGCAATGGAAGGACACAACGTTTACAGAATGGGTGTCGGCAAAAATGGTATCCCTGTTAATGCTAAAGACATTACCGATAAACCAGAAAAAGGCCCGTATGACCTCGGTGTGAAAATTGATATCCGTCCATGGGATATTCATGAAGTAACCCCTGAAGTGTAAATTAGATACTGAACGCGTAGACACAGAGTTTATTTAGATGATTATATGAGTTGAGGAAAACTCTGTGTCTCTTGTTCAGATTATAAACGATTGATTTTAAAAAAGTGAAGAAGAAACAAACCATAATACTCTGCTGCCTAATACTGATGTTGACTTCATGTATACGCGAAGGCTTATTACCATGTCCACCTACAGTTAATTTGCAGCTTACGTTCAGTTATACAGGTGATACAGACGACCCATCAATGTTCGCCCGGAGTATTGACCATGTAACACTTATGGTATATGATGAAGATGAGAAATTGATCTTAAACCGAAACATTAACAAGAACGAATTAACTAGATATCAGGGTACCGAACTACATCTCGAACCGGGGAAATATCACATTATCTGTTGGGGAAATACCCACGAACATACCCAACTCGCACAATGTGATTTTTATGGAGAAGGAAGACTTCACCATCCCAACCTAACCAACGAAGGAGAAATATCGACTAATAGCCACCTTTACTACGGTTCGTATACAACAACAGTTACAAATGAAAAGATAGTGAGCGGTGACATACCATTCCGGGGAGCCCATGTAAATATCGAGGTTTATGTACGTAATAAGCTCACAAACGGCATACCCGATAATTTACCACATATCGAAGCGCACAACCTGACACCTCAATATAATATGGATATGGCATTCACTATGCCGTATACATCCACTTATTATCCAGAAACAACTTACAATACGGAAAGAAACCTGAGCCAGACACTTTTCCAGGTACTCAATTTCCGCGATGATAATACAATATTTATTGATATCATGGATACAGAAAGAGAGTTACAGTGTAAAGTAGACCTGAAAAAATATATGTCCGAAAATAACATATCCGTCAATGATAAGAATGAAGCTACCGTTCAGATATTAATTGAATTTACCGACCTTGGAACTATCATAAAAATACCCGAATGGATATTAAACGAAATAACTCCGGGAACTTAATAATAAGATATATATTATAAAGAAAGATGAAACAGATTGCCGTATATACTTTTTTCTCATTACTACTTCTCGTTTCGTGTACACACGAAATGAACGAGCAGGTTGTGCATGAGGAAAAAGTATATATGAATATCTCAACACATACACTTGACCCATTAATGACACAGGTACGCATTCTGGTTACCGATGCACAATCCGGACAAGTAATTATTAACCAATATCCTATTGAACCGGAACCAACGGGAGATTATAAACTTTCTGTCCGCACGGGAGAACTAAATTTTTACGTATTCCTAAATGAGCCTTCCTCATTAACGCCCAAACTATCCGACATACAACACAACTCAGCTATTCCTTCCCTGATGATAGAGTGGAAGGAATTACCAAATAATGAACCAAACGACAGCTCCACAAAGGAAACTAATCTACCTTCCTTTGCATGGACTAAAGCCATTGTACGTGCATCAGGCGGTACTGTTAAATATGGAGAGGCAAGCACGGATGGCGGTACTACATGGGTAAACAACCTCAATATAAGTTTGGAAAGACTGGCTACAAAAGTATCACTGGCATTGCGTAATAACATACCGGGAAATACGGAAGGAATGACTATTAATAAGGTATCTGCCATGCATGTGCCCGACTATGCATTTTTACTACCGAAAACCTACGCATCAACACACTTCGACTCACAAATTATTTATGATAGTTCCCTTATTCTATCAAATAACACCTCGAATTATTACAAGGTTTTTACCGACTTTATAATGCCTGAATACATCTTTTCCAACTCTTCCGATAAGGATATGGCAGTTTGTTTGGAAATTGAAGCTGAGTACAACAATAAAAAAGTAAAATATTACATACCTGTAAGGGCTGATCTGGATGTAGAAGATTATACCCTGAAACGCAACAACCATTATCTAATAAAAGCCACGATAACCACAGAGGGCGAAACAATTTATATCCCGGAAGTAAAATATCAGGTGGCAGAATGGTCGGATGCTAATATCGAATCTGAATTCTTCGAAGAATCAGCCATTACATTCTCGCGACGTTGGGAAGCGGGTACAAACATAAACGGTACGGATATTCGTGTAAACAATAACGATTACATTGATTTTTACTTTACCCTCTCCCATCCCAAAGGGGCAACATGGGCTGCAACACTTACCAACAGCATTGATTTCATGTTCGATACCACCGACGGAGCTGTTTCAAACGGTCTATCACGGGAAGGAAAAGAATATAAAATCAGGATTAAACCACGCCGTGAAACCGAGCTTAATGGTATAAAAACTGAGTTTTATATTACAGTAAACAACGGTGCGGGAAATGTGGAATTGAATCTACCCAACCAGTCGGCAGGAACAAAAAGCAGGTATACCATTATACAAACACCGAATTAGGCAATGAAACATTTATTCATAATATCGCTATTTATATTTACCCTTTCAGGCTGTACAATGGATGATGAAGGAGGAAGTTACCCCGACTCCACCGGGCAAACTGTAACATTTTCACTTATTACCGGAAATAATGATTCCGCCACACGTAGTACTCCCGGTAATGCATCACTGAATGAGAATCTCGTTGAACGTCTGGATGTTTTCTTTTACGACAACGATGGGCAGTGCTTGTTCTATCCATCTACATCGCAAATGGCTAAAACAGGCACAACTGTAAAGATAACCATACCCAAAGCTATTGCAACAATTATTTTAAACGAAGATTTTAAACTCTATATCATATCTAATTGCACACTACCACGCAATGTATTGGAACAAAAGACATACAATCAATTGATTGAAACTATTCACGGAGTACCCACTGAATTCAATAAATCCATATTTGAACCCCAACCCTACTTCCTGATGGATGGTATTTTACCAGTCAACAATTTCACAGAAGAAAACAGTAACCTGGGCGAAATAACACTCAGTCGTGCCGCAGCAAAAATAAAAGTTCAGATAACCGCAGCAAACATCAGTGGATATATACCTTTGGATGCTTCGGTACGAATAGATAATTATCTGGAGTCGACTACACTTGGACAAGAAGCATCGTTGTTCCAGGCAAAAAATGACGACTACCAACGTTCGGGATACCGTCCTATATGGGCTCCCGGTATGGCAAGCACTCAATTCGATACCGACCCGTTCTATTCTTATGCCAATGATTGGGAAATTGGCGATACTAAAGAAACATACATAACCATCCGCATAAAATGGTATAAAGAAGAAGGAGGTATTGAACCAAAAGATTATTTCTACCGCATACCATTCAGCTATACTTTACCCACACCTGAAGAAAGTAATAATCATTCTCTGCAACGAAACTATATTTACGATTTCAAAATAAATATTGGAGCATTAGGTGGGTTAGACCCCGATCAAACTGTTGAGCTTACTCCCGATTTTGAAATAAAGGATTGGACAACTAACCATATTGTAGCCAAACTCAACCAATATGATTACTTGGTTGTAGCCGAGACAGATGTTGAAATGCACGATATTCCCAACCGGGCAATAGACTATATCTCCAGCCAACCGGTAAGTGTGGAGATGGACAGCGTTTTCTTTTATAAGTATCTATCATCAGGAGTAATAGAGACTATAATGATTACGCCGGAAGACTCCCGCTATCCCCGCATTGTGCCGAATGAATCTACAAATCAGATAGAAATTACTTCACCTGTACCCATAAATTATGTACCGGTTATGATGCGTTTCAAAGTTAAAAACACCAAAGGATTATATTATAAAATACGTGTAACACAATACCCCCGGCAATATATTACCTCCAGTTTTTCTGAGAGAGAGGATATTGACTTTCAATGGTATAAAGATGAAGGTAGAACATCCTTTTGGACTAACAGTGGTAATGGGGGTGATGGGATGCAAAACTTCAATCTTTACACTATTACTACCACTTCGATGAGTCCTAATGATGAATTCATTATAGGAGGCGATTTCATGCATGATGAAAAAAGTGATACAGATTGGGGAAATATCATCCATGTTACAAATCAGGATGAGGTATCTAATAATATGATATCTCCCCAGTTTGTCATTGCATCACAGCGGGGGATTACAGATCCAAAGACCTCATATACGTCGGCACAGGTACGTTGCTATTATTACATGGAAGGTCCTTATGGGAGAGGTACATGGAGAATGCCTACACTGGCAGAGATGAAGTTAATATCCAAACTCCAGAACGATGGGAATAGTGCTATAAAAGAGCTCTTCAAACCTAACTCTACCGGTGGCGACCGCTGGTGGGCGGCCCGGATTGATGGAGAACCACAGAATACCAGTTCTTATTATTATAGTGTCAGGGTAATGACAGGGGAAGTGATACGTCAGCAATATGTAGCCGGCGCTACAACTGCATCTGTAAGATGTGTGCGCGATGTTTGGAAGAATTAAATGAAAGAAAAACAGGAATGAAAAATATATTATTTTATTTATCCATATACGCTCTGATGCTCACTATAGCATCGTGCACAAATGATGAATATATTTCGGAAATACCAGTTCCCGACACAGGCAGCAACACATTCAGTTTCCGTATTCATATTCCGGACGAAAAAACCATCAGCACACGGGGCGAGGCAATACAACCGGGAGTAATCGAAAACCTATACGTACTATTATTCGATCCGGAAGGAACTTTCCTGACCCGTGCCCGTGCCGAAAGTACTTCCACACCAGGTGAATATACTGTCGAGCTTTCACCCACAGATCAAAATGCCCCACAAGAAGAAAGAAAACGTATCATTCATTTTGTATGCAATTATGATTGGTCCGATTTTTCTGATGTGAATAATATAGGTAAACACGAGAACGAGGTTATTGCTCCCCTTTCCGTAACCGGAGGCAAAACCGCCTACTGGCAACGGATCGAACTGGCTAATGGTATCACTGAGGGTATATTCCCTGATACCATAGAATTACTCAGGAATATGGCAAAAATCTCAGTTAATAACAACTCCATACTTAATAGATACAATTCTTATATTACTGATGCAGAATTTGCGTTAGGCGATTATTATGATTATGGAACTATCGCTCCTTTTAATACAGCTACTTTCGCCTTTGAAGAAGGCGCGGTTTGCGAATCACTACAAGGAACCATTCAACCGGTAACCACAGAGTCGTTTGTGGGAACGGGCGGAGCCGGAAACACCGGAAAATCGGTTTTATGTTATGAAAGGCGTAATTCAGTTTCTGATACTCCCATGTATATCATCCTGAAAGGAAAATACAGTATAGACGGCATTTACTATTATTATAAAGTCGATATTATCGATGAGGGACAAGAAGTGTTATATGATATTACACGAAACAATCATTATATAATTGGTATACAACGGGTTTCAGGACCGGGTTATAAAACTTTACAGGAAGCGGTTAATAGTCCGGCATCTAATAATCTGCTTTATTCTGTAGTATTACAGGACTATACGGCCATATCCGATGGACAATCAGCGTTGAAAGTAGAAATGATTTCGAAAACCATAGTACAACCCGATAAAGAATTAGCCATATCTTTCCGTTATATTCCAGATATTACAAACGGTATCGAAGATAACACTCTTGTAACCATCGAACTGCAACAAGACCCGAATTCGCAAGTGATAGACCCCACAAGCCAGGTTATTACCACAACACCAGGTAATGCAGTATATAAAGCCAGGACAGTTTCTACTTTGCCTGAATACGAAATTTATACCGCCAAACTTGTATTTAAAGCAACGTATAATAATTACACACTTCACCGTGCTGTATCGTTGAGATTTCGTCAGCCATCCGTGTTCGAACAGGTATCTATTTCTCCTTCCTCTATACCCGCCACAATTGGGGGAAAAGTGGAACTACATTTTACTATTCCCTCGAACATTCGAAGTGATTTATTCCCGATGGAAGTATTTATCACCACTCTCTCATTAACCCCTAACCTGGACTACAACAACCAGGACAAACTAACTCTGGACTACCAGAAACCGGGTACCTTCCGCTATAAGTATATCGTAAGAGATACAGGCAATCATACTTTACATTTCAAAACAACCTCCCAAGTAACCAATGAAACATTAAACATCGAATCAGAATTATTTACCACAGCAGATGTGATTCTAAAAAACTAACAACAAATTCATAACCCTTTTCAAAATAAAGTTTTTACCTTTGCAAAAGTTTTGGTGGTGCACTACCCATCCGGTTAATGCACTGAAAAGGGAATCAGGTGCAAATCCTGAACAGTCTCGCTGCTGTAATTCCTGATATAAGCCTATACAAATTCTCATGCCACTGGATAAGAATCCGGGAAGGTCGTATAAGCCGGGAAAAGTCAGAAAACCTGCCAGAATTTACGTGTAAAACTTTCGAGTAAGAGTTTTACCGGTTACAATTCAGATTGATGAAGCTGATTAAAATTCTTTGCGTAGGTGGAATATGTACGCTACTACATATTCCTGTTGTATTATCCGCTGTAACAGAACCGGTGGATACCACCCGCATATACGATATACCCGAGGTTACTGTAACCGAGAGATACCAAACTCGAGAAGTACGTGCAGCCGCTCCCACCCGTATCCTCACCCGCGAACAACTGGCCGGCTTGAATGTTTTGCAACTTTCAGATGCCGTAAAGCACTTCTCCGGAGTAACCGTAAAAGATTATGGTGGCATTGGCGGACTGAAAACCGTATCCCTTCGTAGCCTGGGTGCCGAACATACCGCTGTAGGTTATGATGGTATCACCCTTACCGATGCTCAAACAGGCCAGATTGATATTGGCCGCTTCTCTCTCGAAAACGTAGACCGCCTCAGTCTGAGCAATGGACAGAATGATAATATATTCCAGCCTGCCCGTTTCTTTGCCTCGGCCGGTATACTAAACATACAAACCCTAACACCAACCTTTCGTTCTGGGAAAAATACAAATATCAGTACCTCTTTCAAAACCGGATCATGGGGATTAATTAATCCCGCCGTATTATTGGAACAAAAATTGGGAAAACAATGGGCACTCTCGGCCAATGCGGAATGGATGTCGGCCGACGGTCAGTATCCCTACACCATGCACTACGGTAATGCCGGCGATAGTACTTCCCGCGAAAAACGTAAGAATACCGAAGTACGTACCCTGCGAACCGAAGCCGGATTATTCGGCAACTTCTCAGACACCGAACAGTTACGTATAAAAGCTTACTATTACCAATCTTCCCGGGCATTACCCGGCGCCACAACACTATACTACGATTACGCTTCCCAACATTTGTGGGATAAAAACGTTTTCGCTCAGGCACAATATAAAAAAGAGTTCAGCCGTCAGTGGGTATTCCAAACGTCTGCCAAATGGAATTGGAGTTATCAACGGTACCTCGACCCGGATTATAAAGGTTCGGAGGGGAAAACCGACAATAGCTACTACCAACAGGAATACTACCTTTCGGCTTCTCTTTTGTACCGCATATTCAATAATCTTTCTTTATCCGCATCAACCGACGGTAGCTTAAATACCTTGCGCACCAACGCCAGCGGCTTTGCCGATCCTTCCCGGTACTCCTGGCTCACCGCATTCTCTGGTAAATACGTCAACGAATGGGTTACAGCATCGGGCACATTACTTGCCACCGTTATTAAGGAAGATGTACGGCAGGGAACCGCCGCCGAAAACCATCGTAAACTGACGCCATATACCAGCATAGTTATCAAGCCTTTTGAGGAAGAAGAGTTCCGTATCCGCTTCTTCTACAAAGACATATTCAGGTTGCCCAACTTTAACGATTTGTATTATAACGAAGTAGGTAATGCCAACCTTAAGCCCGAAAATACACGGCAACTAAACCTTGGCATAACATATAGCCGCGAAATAAACGATTTTATTCCCTGGCTATCGGCCACCGCCGATGTTTACCATAACCGGGTAACCGATAAGATAATGGCTATCCCCACAAAAAACATCTTCGTTTGGAGCATGGTTAACCTGGGCAAAGTAGAAATCAAAGGCATCGACCTTACAGGCAATATCAGCCTGCAACCATCCGAAGATTTCAAAATACACCTCTCAGCAAACCACACCTATCAACGGGCGCTAGATATTACCGATCCCACGGGAAAAACTTATAAACACCAGATTGCCTACACCCCGCGTGTGTCCGGTTCGGGACAGGCAACCCTTGAAACACCTTGGGCAAATCTCTCCTACTCACTTTTATATTCGGGCAAACGCTATGCGCTCGGACAAAACCTAACGGAGAACCGCCTGGATGGATATACCGATCATAGTATATCGCTGAGCCGGAAACAGACAATCGGAAAAATACATGCTTCACTTAGTGTCGAAGCCTTGAATATATTGGATAAGAATTACGAAATCGTCAGATATTTTCCCATGCCGGGACGTTCGGTACGGGTAACGCTAAAAGTTGCACTATGATAAGATATGAACACAGAGACATGGAGGCACAGAGTTTTCATAGTTTTTTGCTATCCGTAATAGAGATTTATTTAAAACCTCTGTGCCTCCGTGTCTCTGTGTTCTATTACTTATTATTAACTGTATGTATAATCGGCTTATCTTCCTGCGATGATATGTCCGACATCAACGACACTCCTGGCGGCGGAACCATTTCTCCCGAAACCGGAACAGCCGAATTTTATGTTCTCTCCGAAGGTTTATTCAACCTGAACAACAGCACCCTCATGCGTTACACCTTCCACGACGGCAAAACCGTAAGCGATTATTTCCGCACCATCAACCAGCGGGGATTGGGAGATACAGCCAACCACATGGCAAAATACGGTTCCAAAATATACATTGTCGTCAACGTATCAAGTCAGATAGAGGTAATCGACCACCTCACGGGAAAATCCCTAAAACGTATTCCCATGTTGGCCGGGAATGGAAGTTCGC
>DAMCMT010000075.1:0-6129 GCA_032108265.1 Bacteroides sp. | reverse complement strand
CCCCGCCACATAACCTTTCACAAAGATAAAGCCTATGTTTGCTCTTTCGACGGTACCGTAGCCCGGATTGATACAACTTCCCTCGACATCGAAGCATATACCATCGCCGGAAGAAACCCGGACGGTATCTGCGCATCCAACGATAAACTATATGTATCCAACTCGGGCGGACTGGATAATCCGAACTACGACAATACCGTATCCATCATCGATATACCCACCTTCACCGAAACCCGGAAGATAACCGTAGGCAGTAATCCCGGAAAGATAGCCGCTGATGTTTCCGGATATGTATATGTTGCCGTTAGAGGTGATATATCGGGCACCTCCGGAAAGAAAAACTTTATATGCATCGACAGTCGTACCGACCAGGTAAAAGATACCTGGAACGAGGAAGTACTCGACTTCGCCATCGACAACGATTTCGCTTATATCTTTAATTACGACCATGCCTTGAAAACATCCCGAATCAAAGTTTTCAATCTCGTCAGCGGAAAAGTCGAGCAAGATAACTTCATAACCGACGGAACAACGGTACAAACACCATTCAGTATTACTGTAAACCCGTACAGCGGCAACGTTTATATTACCGATGCCTACGATTATAAAGTAAAGGGAGACGTACTCTGCTTCAATCCGCAAGGCCAACTTCAATTCCGCATCAATAATGCCGGGCTAAATCCCAATACCATTGTATTCAGCGACCGCCTTTCACAAAGTAATATCGACGATGAACCCGAAGACCCCAATGCACCCACCGCATTTGCCACCAAAGTATTGGAGTATTACCCCGCTCCCACTCAATTTATGAATACCATTACCACCGCCTACCAGCAGGGTGATACATACAAACGGGTTCTCGCCCGGGCAACAGAACAGTTACGCAAACGCTCACTTCTCACTCTGGGAGCTTATGGTGGAAACATCACCATTGGCTTCAATCAAACCATCCGTAATATAGAAGGCGAGTATGATTTTAAGATATATGCCAATGCCGGCCGCAATGCCGATGGCACAGGAAGTTCCGAACCGGGAATTGTACTAGTTTCCAAAGACGTCAACAGCAATGGTTTGCCCGACGATGAATGGTACGAACTTGCAGGAAGTGAATATCATTCGAATAAAGTAATTCGCGATTACGAAATAATTTATCACCGCCCCGCTTCCTCTTTACTGGATGTGGAATGGACAGACAATCAGGGAAATACGGGAATCATCTCCCGCAATTCTATCCACAAAGATAATTCATACTATCCCGATTGGATAAAAGAGGATAAACTCATTTTCAAAGGATCGCGACTGCCCGATAACGGTGTGAACGAGGGTACAGCCACTTCCGCCAACTGGGTACAATATTCGTATGCTTGGGGATATGCGGATAACCAACCGAATAACACAGAATATTGCCAGTTCAAAATTGATTGGGCAGTAGATGCCAACGGCAATCCGGTAAAACTGGATGGCATTGATTTCGTACGTATTTACACGGCCGTCAACCAAGTTTGCGGCTGGCTGGGAGAAACATCTACAGAAGTTTCGACCATAGAAGATTTACATTTTAAAAATTAGATATTAATCATTTAAAAACATTAGTTATGAAAAAGTATTTATTATTTCCGTTTCTGGTTTTGAGTTTGTTTATTTGGACGGGTTGTGATGATGATGATCCGGTTAACAATGACATTATACGTGAGTTAAAACTTCCCGTACTGAATGCCGCCAATACAGAATATTTCGGAGATACACAAAATCCTATAAGTCAATGGATTAACGGTGAAGGAAAAGACTGGGAATATACAAGTTACCAAACATTACTAACAGACGACAGCAAAATTTTCACTTTCGATTGTATCTCTCCATCTACGAATACAGGAGTAGAAGCCGGCTATTGTTTCAGCAATCTAAAAACAGGAAAAAGAAGCGCCATTACTGGTAGAGGAGTAAACAACGACACTTATATAATTTCGTACCAAAACGATTATCTGCAAAAAGACCTGGATATTGCCATCAGATTTCAAGATGCATCCAATAAACCTACAAAATACGTCATTGACGGATTATTTATCACTAATGCTTATACAGCGGTAAATGTTATAGAAAATGGTGAAGCACTTACTTCTTCAGAGCCTTTCAAAGAAGGAGATTGGTTTAAATTAAGAATTTACAACCTCGATAAATCAAAGTATCAAGATTTTTACCTCGCTGATTTCCAAAACGGTAAAACTGAAATTGTAAAAGAATGGAAATGGGTAGATCTTTCAAAATTCGGCGAAATTGACGGGTTGAGATTTGAACTGACTTCTAGCGATACCGGAATCCATGGGATGAATACTCCGGCATATTTCTGTCTTGATGGAATTAAATTAATCGAAAAAGCAAAAAAATAGAAATTCAACGCAGTTACCCAGATTAGTGGCTGTCCAAAAACATTTACGTCATTGCGAGGAAGGAAGCAATCCAGTTTATACACTTTAAGCTGGATTGCTTCACCTACGGTTCGCAATGACGTGCACAATAAACTGACTTTAATTACTCCTTTTTTCTATAAAGCCGTCACAAATATAGATTTAACTCAATCTTTATAATTCTCTGTATCTTCATTCAATAAATACATCCCCGTTTCATTTTCCTAAAGATCAAACCAACCCACTGTTACGAAATTTTCGTAATCTTTCTTGTAATAATAAAATCTTTTCCATACCTTGCCAACCACTTTCTATGAATCTGTTTCAACCAATTTAAGCGAGTAACAATTATAACCACTTATCGTGAGGAAACCTTCAAATCAAACAATGAGTCCCGAAATATTTCTTTTCCCCGGTGTTATAACCGAGCGATATTACTTTATGCAAGCAGTAAAAGCTGAATATGATTTTGTGGCAGATAATGGGTTTCCCAGAACTGACTTGATGTACGATAAAGAAGAAAATGCCATTTTCGAATGTGTGGTATATAATGACGATTACATTGATAAAGAACCGATGAGTTTGGTGTAACGAAAGACCTATGTTCACTTTTGTAAATAACAATGAAATTGCTATTATGAAAAGACTAGAACCTTATAAGCTTGTGGAAGCATACGAGAAAGGGAAACTCAAAGGCGAATTGAAAGAAATTGCTGCGAAATTAGATGAAGAAGACAATGCGGTTATTATGTTGGTAAAGCACAAGAAATAAAAGTAAAAAAAGCGGATAGTATTGTCGGTCTATTTACAAAAATCAATATCTTTGTATATAGGAAAGGAGAAAGTTTATGAGCCCATCTTTGAAACAGTACCAATTGTTACCTCGCCTTAAGATGGCGATAGAGCAAGTTGTACCTGATGCGGAAATCATTGTCTATGGATCGGTTGCCCGTGGCGATGCCACAGAAGAGTCAGATATCGACCTGTTGATTATTGTCGACCGCGAGAGATTGTCTTTCAGTGAAGAGACTGCCATTACCTATCCATTATACGATATCGATCTGGAGGAACAGGTAACCATTTCTCCGCGGGTTTATACTCGTAAAGCCTGGTACGGCCGACCTTTCCGCACCCCGTTTTATGTGAATGTAATGAAGGAAGGAATACGTTTATGAAAGGAAATCTCAACAGCGAAGACCGCACCGCCATGGCCAGCTACCGCATGAAACGTGCCAAAGAAACCCTACGCGAGGCTGACGTGATGATTAACGACGGTTTCTACAATGCGGCTATCAATCGCCTGTATTATGCCTGTTATTATGCACTTACCGGATTACTGGTTCAACGGGGCATTGCTGCGCAAACGCATCAAGGAGTGAGACAGATGTTCGGACTACACTTTATAGTACCAGGGCTGGTTGCTAATAAATACGCCCAGTTTTATAGCCAACTATTCAACGCTCGCATTAGCGGCGATTACGATGACTTTCTGCAATATGATGCCGATATACTGGCCGAAATGCGTCCAAAAGCCGAAGAGTTTATCGAAGCGATTGAGCGCGAAATGAATAAATAGGTACCAATCCAGGCCGTTAACAATGCTGTTATTATGTTGATAAAATACAAGAAATAAAAGCGAAAATAAAGAAGCTCTTTAACTTATCATCAGACTATCTACTTTGAGGTTCGCAACCGTTAGTTAAAAATTAAGCGTTCGGGTCGGGTGTAAAACCACCGTCGTCGTCGCCATCGTTATTGTTACCGCCGGTATTATTACCGGCGTTTTTTAAGTTATCCGGGTGGTAAGGATCTCCCTTCCACCGTAAAAATTCCACACCGTCAAAAAGGGCGCGGGTCACACCCTGGAAAGGTGTGCGTTTGTAAGAAGGAGTAAATTTCACACGCATTGTTTTAATTTGCGATGCATTTACTTCCTCAGGGGTTTCTACACCGTTACCATTAGCATTGATGATAATGGTAAACGTACCAAATTCATCCAGGCAAACTGAATGTCCGTCCAACAATTTGTCGTTAAACTCTTCAATGAGAGCGTTAACTACATTATATACATCACCAGGTGTAAGTGAGGATTTAGATGCAATCCTCTTGGCGAGCTTTTGAAGAGTTATGGTTCCATTATCCTTTACCAGGATAGGGTACCATAACTTCTTGCCTTCCTTAGTTTCTATTGTACTTTGGAAGGCTTTGTACTTTAGTGCCATAAGCGTTTATTAATTTATTATATTATTAAATAAGCCACTCACATCAAGCATATAGTCTGATAAATAAGTCAAAGAGCGATCTTTTTAGTTCCTAAAAGCATTATATAGCTTTATACATTACAAAGATAGACACTTTTTCTTATTTATGCAAGTTTATATGGTAATTAATTCGCCAAAAGCTTTATATTTAACCTTTATTTATTCTTATACACGCTTTTTATCACTTAATTCAACTAAGCTATTTTTCCACATCTTTTACATTGCCCGGAAAACCGGCGACTTCTCTCTGGAAAAGTGCCGACTTCTCTTAAGAGAAGTGGTGACTTTTCACCCCGGAAAAGTGGTGACTTCTCCAAAGAGAAGTGGTGACTTTTCTTAAGAGAAGTGGCGACTTTTCCAAAGACGCTCTTATTTCTTGCTTAATCAGGCAAAAAACATCTGTTTTTTTATACTTTTGGAATTCATTAAACCTACAAACCATGAAACTGAAAAACGTATTTCCAGCACTATCAACATCACTGCTGATTGTTCCTCAAATCATGTATTCTCAAAATGCCGGAGAAGAGGCAAAAACTCCCAATTTCATCATCATCAACTGCGACGACCTCGGCTATGGCGACCTGGGATGCTTCGGCCATCCTACAATTAAAACGCCCAATCTGGATCGCATGGCTTGCGACGGGCAGCGATGGACATCATTTTACGTATCCTCCCCCGTATCCTCTCCCAGTCGCGCAGGATTATTGACCGGCCGCCTGGGTGTACGTACGGGAATGTATGGAAACGAACGCCAAACGCAGTTCACCAAACGACTGACTGAGTATGCGGTTTCGTTTATAGATGAGCAAAAAAAGAATCCCTTTTTCCTGTATCTGGCACATCCCATGCCACATATTCCGTTGTACTCTTCAGAAGAATTCCAGGGAAAGTCTTTACGTGGGAAGTATGGCGATGCGGTGGAGGAAATAGACTGGAGTGTAGGCCGCATTATGGAAACACTGGTAAAGTATGGACTGGATAAAAATACCCTGGTTATTTTCACTTCGGATAATGGCCCATGGTTGTCATTTAAACAGGATGGAGGATCGGCCGGATTGCTTAAAGACGGCAAGGCCTCTACTTACGAAGGTGGTTTCCGGGTACCAATGATTGCCTGGGGAAATAACGTACTCCCGACTACCATAACTGGCATGGGATCGACATTGGATTTGCTTCCCACCTTCTGCGAACTGGCAGGAATGGCATTGCCTGCCGACCGGAGATATGACGGTACGAGTCTGACGGGTGTACTGTACTATAAAGATAATAGCCCGCGAGAGCATTTCGCTTTTTTCAGAGGGAGTGATTTATACGCTTTCCGGAAAGGAGATTATAAGATACATTTTATTACTCGTGCGGCATACGGAGGCAATGGGAAGACGATACTTTCGACTCCATTACTTTATAATATGAATGAAGACCCGGGAGAACTTTACGATCTATCAGCCAAACATCCGGATGTT
>DAMCMT010000074.1:21534-22379 GCA_032108265.1 Bacteroides sp. | reverse complement strand
GGGGATTTACAATAACCCAATCCTTGCCGGTTTGCTGGATGATGCGCGAGGCGGCGTATTTATTGCTCTCTTCCTCGATGTGGCGGAAGTTGGCGGCTTGTTTCTTTTTATCTTTCAGGCATTCTTCGTGCGAGAAGAGGAGGATATCATCTTGCTGCTTTTCAACGTTCTTTTCCAGATATACTGTTTGGGGGATATGGTGGGGGGTGGTTTTGTTCTTGCCGTACCAATCAGCAATCTCGACAACTGGTTTTTCGCCCATTCCGTAAATGAGTATGTCGGCACCGCTATCGCAAAGGATGCTTTTACGCAGGCTATCCTGCCAGTAATCGTAGTGGGTTAGTCTACGGAGGGAGGCTTCAATTCCGCCCAGGACAACGGGTACATCGGGAAATATCTTTTTTAATATCTGGGTGTAAACAATAGTTGGATATTCAGGCCGCATATCCGGTCTGCCGTCGGGGGTATAAGCGTCGTCGCTGCGTAGCCGTTTGTTGGCTGTGTATTTATTGACCATGCTGTCCATACACCCGGGACTTATTCCGAAGAATAACCGTGGACGGCCCAGCTTTTTGAAATCGCGCAAATCATCGCGCCAGTTTGGTTGCGGCACAATGGCTACTTTAAGGCCCTGGTGTTCCAGTATCCGTCCGATTACGGCTGCACCGAAGGAGGGATGGTCTACATAGGCATCCCCGCTGAACAGGATAACATCCAGTTCATCCCATCCCCGCATTTCAACTTCTTTCTTGGTGGTTGGTAGCCAGTCGGTTAATCGATAATCCAAAATATATTATGTTTTATTGTTTTTGAAACGCAGATTAACGCGGATTTACGCAGATTAA
>DAMCMT010000074.1:7676-21524 GCA_032108265.1 Bacteroides sp. | reverse complement strand
AATTTTATAATCTGCGTAAATCCGCGTTAATCTGCGTTTCAAAATATTCAAAATCATACAAGCGCTCTGATAAACACAAATATAAACCATCCGCAGAGGGCAAATTTCATTACTGTTCCGAAAACGAAACCAACAAAGGCTCCAAATCCTGCGCGGACGGCGTGTTCTGTTTGTTTTCCACCGAGTAATTCACCGATAACGGCACCGGCAAACGGGCCCAGGATGATACCCCAGGGCGGGAAGATGAATAGTCCAAGGAATGTACCGATAAGGCAACCCCATGTTCCCCACTTGGTACCTCCGAACTTCTTTGTTCCCATCATGGGTACAAAATAATCTATAACCTGCACGGCGATAACCAATACAAGCCAGATAACAAGTTGGGTTGTAGTGAATTGTACTTTCTCGGTTAAATGCAACAGAAATATACCTACGTAAGAAACGGGAGGGCCCGGCAACATAGGTACTATACAGCCGGCCAGACCTACCAACAGGCAGATGCCACCCAGGATAATCAGAAATAAATCCATTGTTAATTGATTTTCTTGATAATTGAGATAAACTCTTCGTCTGTCATGCCGAAGTCCTTTTCACCGTAGCGGATAAAATCTTCCAGGTAATCACTGGCTATATCGTCCATGATTTCTTTGCCGTTTATGCCGCCCTCGTCCAGCATAAACCGTATCATACCCTGATAGGCATGGATGGTTCTCAGCCTTTGTTCGGCACCGGGTACTGGCATGGTTTGGCATTGATGTTCATTGCGTGCAATCAGGTAGATAACCGCATACAGTTTATCAATGCTTCCGTATATTTGTTTTACTTTAGTTATTGCCGGTTTGGATAGTTGGTTTAATTGTTGTTTTGCGTCGGACATTAAAGTGTAAATTGAAGTGTCAATTGGTCTACATCATAAATCTCGCGGAAACCTATTTTCTGTTCGGAAAGGTATTCCTTTAAGTCCTGGAAAGCTTCTTCATTATCCATGATAACCTGGATTTTATCTCCTTTCTTGCTTTCGAAAATAGCTTTCAGGGCAGGTATCAGCGGACTGTACCTCGTTTCCCCGGTTGTATCAATCGTAATCATGATTTATTCCTCCTCGTCATTTTCTTCCTCACGGGTACCCAACCACTGAAGGTAAAGCTGTATTAGTTGTTGCAGCCCGAATGCCTTCATGTTGGTATGATAAATAACGTCAATACACAAATCCAACAGGTCTTTGCTATCTTCTTCCTGAGAAGCGATAAGCGAACGTATGTTCAACTTCAATTTATCCAGTACGGCTTCATCTACAATGCCGTTGCTGTCGATTAAACGTTGAAAAAGAGAATATTTTTCAATGGTTCTCAGGTTTTCTTCTGAAATCTCAATGCTTCTGGTGCCTGATGAATTGGCTTGTATTGTGTACATATCTTCCTCCGTTTTTGGTTAAGTTTATTACAAATATACTATTTAATTCAAATATACTGTAATATGTTGAGGGAAGTGGTGCAGATTTATGTTTTTTTCGGAAGAAGGTGTTGTTTCTGAATCCTATTTGTATTTTAACCACAGAGTTCACAGAGTTACACAGAGTTTTGCTTTTTCGATAAAGGATCGAAACTTAAAACTCTGTATAACTCTGTGAACTCTGTGGTAAAATAATAAAGAATTAATTGATGGTAATGGTTTGTATACCTGTTGTTGGGCCTTTAACTACTAATTTGCCCTCGGGATTTATTTCCAGTTCATCCATAAATACCATTCTTTCATCACCTGTTTCTTCTGTTCTGCCGTGGTACACACAAAACATTTTATTGCCCACCGGCAATACCATGCAATGTCCTGTACCTGTAACTATTCCGCCTTTTTCCGTATTTTTCTGCAATACAGGGTTATTATCTGCCTTTGTGAAAGGCCCCAGTGGATTATCGGAGGTTGCATACCCCACAGCATAATATTGACCTCCAAAGAAATTGGCCGAATAAAGCATATAGTATGTATTGTTTTCTTTCATAATAAACGAACCTTCCGTCCAGCGGCGGTTTACTTCGCCCGAAGTTACCGAACGGCTTTCCCATTCAGCCTGTTTATCGTCCATTTTTACAGGCGGACGAAGGAGCAACACCGGCTCACCAATGATACCCGAAAAGTCTGGTTTCATTTCTACCCCGTATATCCAGCTTTCTTCTATTTCGTTGAACATACCTTTTTCTCTAGCCCAGTCGGCAACCTCGCTTTCTACCGGGTTCTTATAGCAACAGCGCGAATAATAAAGATAAACTTTACCGTCTTCGAACAATAAGTTTCCATCTATAACCGGATAACCGGGGTCGAAGATTGGGCGATCCATCAAATCTTTAAACGGACCGGCGGGAGTATCGGATACAGCAACACCGATGCGGAAGTTCTCCAGTTCGTTAGTAGGGTTAACTTTCCAGTCGGCACTGTACAATATGTAGTATTTACCGTTTATTTCATATACTTCGGGTGCCCAGAAATTGGCTACTCCCCAGGAGTTATCATTCTTTTCATAAACGAAACCGAGGTCTTTCCAGTCTGAAAGATTATCGGATACATAGGCACAATAGCCTTTATCGGCACCTTTGGTACCGTACATATAATATTTACCTTCTGCACCTTGCAGAATATAGGGGTCGCCGAAAGCAACCGGAACAGGATTAGTAAATGTTATTTCACTCTTTTTTTGTTGTTGACAAGCTGTCATCATCGTTGTAAGTGGCAAAATGAAGAAGATAAATCGTAAAAACCTGTAATGTGATAGCATAATTTTCATCGTATGTATTTTTCTGCTAAGGTAGTACGAAAAAGCAATAAACAGGTTCAAAATATTACTCAAAGAGTAGTAATATTGGGTCAAAATCCTTACCTTTGCCGCGATTTTAGATTAAACCAATAATTTTTTAATAAATAACATTCATATGGACGACGAACGACCGTATAGTTTTAAACAAAAACAAGAGTATTAACCACTCTGTAAGGTCGCAACATGTCTCCTTACAGAGTTAAAATTGTAAGGAGATTGCATCATGAATGAAATCAAAAACCAATTCCGGCTGCTTATTGATAATAAGAGCTGGAAAGCCCTCAAACTCGAATTAAACAATCTTTCTGCTTACCGGATTGCCGAAGTTATCGGCGAACTTCCCGAAGTCGACCAGATTTTGGTCTTCAGATTACTTTCGCGTGAGCAGGCAAAGGAAACATTCTCATTCCTTTCGCACGATGAACAAGAAGATATTATTGACGGCCTCGCTGGCTATAGTAGTGAAATTGCAGCCTTATTAAACGATCTCGACCCGGATGATCGTACGGCATTTTTTGAAGAACTGCCCGGGAAAGTAAGTCAACGGCTTATGCAAATGATGTCTGATAGCGAACGCGAGATAGCCATCCGCCTGTTGGGATATCCCGAAGATAGCATCGGCCGTTTAATGACCCCCGAATATGTGGCTGTGAAACCGTATTTCACCGTTCAGCAAGCCATTGAGCATATCCGTAAATTTGGTAGCGACTCGGAAACACTTAATGTTATATACATTGTTGATGACCAATGGAAGTTGTTGGACGATTTACGCATCAAAGAAATCATCCTTGCTTCTCCCGGGCAGCTGATTTCTGATTTGACAGACAACCGCTTTGTTTCTCTCAATGCCTACAACGACCAGGAAATCTCCATAAAAACATTTCAGGATGAAGACCGCGTAGCTCTTCCGGTTGTAGATACCGATGGTACATTGGTCGGTATCGTTACGTTTGATGATGTGATGGATGTGATTCAGGAAGAGACCACCGAAGACTTCCACAAATTCGGTTCTGTACAGGAGGGTGTATTCAATCCATTGAAAGCCAGCATAGCCTTTCTATATAAAAAACGTATTGTATGGTTGTTGGCCCTGGTATTTATGAATGTGTTCTCAGGAGCAGCAATAGCGAGTTTCGAGGAAGTAATACAATCCGTTGTATCACTGGTATTCTTCTTACCGCTATTAATTGATAGTGGTGGAAATGCCGGTTCGCAATCGGCTACACTCATGATACGTTCGCTTGCAGTAGGCGATGTAAAGATGAAAGACTGGTTCAGGTTGTTGGGCAAAGAATTCTTGTTATCCCTACTACTTGGGTTAACCATGGCTATCGGTGTATCTGTTGTAGCTAGCTTCCGTGCTCCCGAAGTTATTGCTGTTGTTGCAATAACTATGATACTTACTGTTATGGCAGGAAGCATGATTGGGTTGTTATTACCCTTTATATTTACTAAATTCAAGGTAGACCCTGCTACGGCAAGTGCCCCGTTGATAACATCAATTTCGGATATATGTGGAGTACTGATTTATTTCTCGGTGGCTACGTGGTATTTTGGCTAAAAAATGCCTGTTATTTTTCCATGGCCAGAGTTTTTAATTCTTTTGGCATTTTTTCGATTGCGTACCGTAATGCGGTGCGGGGCATAGTGGCTTTGCGTGCCATTACATAATCGAAGATGAGCTTTTCATTGCTTTGGCTGGCTGCTTTCAGCAGCCAGCCATAACCTTTTTGCACAAGGTCGTCTATATCTGAAAAAAGTAGATCGGCTATTTCGATAATGTCGTCATGAAATAATCCTTTGCGAGCGGGATAATCAGTGATACTGCGGCAGCACGTTTCATCCAGCGATTATCCGAGGACGTCCAGCGCTTCAATACATCAATTTTATGGGGAAACATTTCCATGTATTCGCCCAGGGTATGATTACAAAGTGAATCGCACGAAGCCCAATTATTGACATAATTTTCTATCCACCGCTCGAAAATAACCAGGTCTTCTTCTTCGTAACGGTCGTGAATATAGTAAGACCATTTAGCTGCAATGTACGAATCTTCCGAAACTCCGGTTTTCCATAATTCTTCGCAGAGAAACAGTATCTCATCTTTTGACAGGTCCTTTATTTGCTCGAAGCTGTCTTTAGAAATCTTGGTTACGGTAAGTACTTTGACCCCGTAGTATTGAATAGGCTCCTTAAACCAGTTCTGGGCAGTGGCTCTGGTTTTTTCGTCGATATTTTCGGTTAGGGTTTTTCTTACATAGTCTAATGCAGGGTGCATGAGAATTCTTTTTAATGAATAATATTACAAATATAAGCATTAGATTCATTTAGGGGTTGTCTGAAATATGCAAATTAATTGTTTTATTGGAGGTTTTACCAACCTGGGTTAGTTTGTATATCGACCTAGGTTAGTCTGCATATAAACATAGGCTAGTTGACATATCGTTTAGCCTAAGTTCACATGTAATGTAATCTTAAAAGATATGCAATGTAAGCCTGGAAAACTTACAATGTAGTCTGGGTTGAGGTAGTTAAGTATAGGAAGTCACACTGTCGAGTAGCTGTAGTCAGCATTATGATTAAACTGAATCACCTTGTACGAGTAGGCTTAGTCGCCATGTACAAGTAGGCTAGGTTGGCATGTACAAGTAAGCTTAGTTGTCATGTACAAGTAGGCTAGGTTGATAAAATGGTTACCAAACGTCTATAAATAAAAAAAGGAGTCACGCCTGACTCCAACCTTTGTTAACCTTAAATCTAATACTATGAAAAACACATTGCAAATTTACAGGTCGATAATTGTTTTTGCAAATTTTCCAAAGAAAAAAGTGTGTTTAATAACATTGTTTAAGGGTTGTAAAAACTTATTTAGTGTTTATTCTTTGATGTCCTGATACATAAAGCGTTTAATACTTTTCTTTGCCGTTTTTTCAAATTCTTCGAAATGTATTTTTACTTTGGCTATATGGCTGTATTTCGGCAATGATTGATTAAGCTCTATACGATTGGTTTCCATTACTTTTTCTACATCATTCTGGTGTATGCCTTTAGCAAATGCTTCGTCGAAATCCGGGTAAATTAGTGCCACCAGCTTTTCGTTTTGCATCACAATTAACGACTCGGACACATACGGCATATTATTGAGTTTGCTTTCGATTTCTTCGGGGAAAATGTTCTGTCCACTCGATGTCATCAAAACACTTTTCTGTCGTCCGCGGATAATAATGTGGCCTTCTGAGTCCATGGTTGCAACATCGCCGGTATGCAGCCAACCGTCTCTATCAATTGCCTGTGCAGTAGCCTCGGGGTTTTTATAATAGCCAATCATCAGGTTGTCGCCTTTGCAGAGTATTTCGCCTGCTATATTTTCCGGGTCGGGAGAATCTATTTTTATCGTCATACGTGATGCAGGTGTACCGCAGGAATATAGTTTGTGCCGTTCCCAACGCTCGGAACTGATAAGGGGGCCACACTCGGTCATTCCATAACCGATGGTAATGGGGAAACCTATTTTCATGAGAAAAGCTTCGACTTCTTTGTTGAATGGAGCTCCGCCGACGATTATTTCATCAAACTCTCCACCGAAAATCTCAATAGCTGCCTGACGGGCGGAAGTTTTAAGCCGGTCGTTAATAATAGGAACACGAAGTAACAGTTTGCCAATGGTACTATCAAGTTTAGGAAGGATATCTTTTTTGATAATTTTCTCAACTACCAAGGGTACGCAACATATTAATTTCGGTTTCACCTCTGCACAGGCCTGTGCAATGACTTTTGGCGAAGGTATACGTGTGAGGAAATGTATATGGACTCCGGAAAAGATTCCGAACAGGAAATCATAAGTCATCCCGAATACATGACCCATAGGCAGAATAGCAATAATTTTATCGCCGGGGTTAAGGGGAGTCATTTCACGGCAATACAATACATTGGAAAGCAGGCAGCGGTAATTGAGCATTACTCCTTTTGAAAACCCGGTAGTACCCGATGTGTAGTTAATCAAGGCAAGATCGTCCGGGGTATTGGGTTTATACGCAATGTCATCGGGTGTAAAGCGGGTAGGGTAGCGCTTGCCGAAAATTTCATTACGATGATCCATAGCATAAGTCAGTTCGTCGGAACGTGATACGAGCAATGAGAAATCCACCAATGAAATAATTCCTTTGAGTAACGGCATCATGGATTCGTCCAGATTCTCCCAGATCCGGTCGCCGACAAAAAGTAATTGGGCTTCGGAATGGTTTATTATATTGTGTATATTATCTGCTTTGAATTCGTGCAAAATAGGAACTATTACTGCGCCGTAAGTGATGGTAGCCAGATAAGTTACTCCCCAATGGGCGCTGTTTCGTCCGCAAACAGCAATTTTGTCACCAGGTTTGATACCGGCCATTTCCAAAGCGATGTGAAATTTGGCGATCTTGCGTGCTATGTCTTTGTATTGTAGGGTGATACCGTTAAAATCGGTAAGCGCATCAAGATTCCAATTCTGAACAATACTGGCTTGTATATGCTCAATGAACTGTTCTTTATTCATTATAGTTTTGCACATTTAGATATAAACTGCGCAAAAATACATACTAAAGATTTAAAAGAATATTTTCTGTTAGTATTTTGTGGTTAATTAACGTTAAGTAAGATTGAAGGTGATGGTTTGATTGGTACTAAAGCTAATGGTACTCTCAGCTTTTGGTACCCTCTGAAATAAGCAATAACTGATCTCCTTCGCACAATCTTAATTGACCGTTCGGAATAAGGAATTCATTATCGCGTTTAACCATCATTACCAATGTTCCTTTCGGCAAGTTCATATCTTTGAGTGTATCTGCCTTATCAAGCATCTCGAGTGTAACAGTTATTTCTCGAAGGTCTGTATTAATCTCTTCAGGTAATTCTACACCAAAATCGTTTCCTGTTTTCTCTAGTGGAGTTGATAAATCAAGTTTTCGGGCTAGGAACGGGATGGTAGTTCCCTGAATAACCAGAGACAGAATAGTTATAAAGAAAACCACATTGAAGATTATATTTGCTCCGGGTATATTACTAACTACCGGATAAGTAGCAAAAATGATAGGTACGGCACCTCTGAGTCCTACCCATGAAACAAAAATACGCGCTCGTGTATTGATGTTACGGAATGGAAGCATACAAAGGAAAACACTCAACGGGCGACCGATAATAATCATGAATATACCAATCAATGAAGCAACAAGTGCGATGTTAAGTAATTCGTGTGGATTTACTAATAATCCCAGAGAAAGGAACATAATAATCTGGAATAGCCAGCTTAATCCGTCCATAAAAGTCGATATTTCTCTGCGGTTTGGTATTTTATTGTTTCCCACCATTATACCGGCAATGTAAACTGCCAGGTATCCGTTACCATGTATCCTGTCGGTGAACGAGAAAGTAAAGAACACAAAGGCAAGTAGCAATATGGGATATAATGACTGGTTATCAATATTAAGTTTATTGAGCATAAACACTGCCAGTTTCCCGAATAAATATCCCGCGCCGGCACCAACAGCAAACTGAATAGCAAACGAGCCCAAAACAGCACCCCATTCCATTCCTCCAGATTGAATTACCTGGATTAATGCGATTGTAAGCATATATGCCATAGGGTCATTACTACCACTTTCGAGTTCGAGCATCGGACGAAGGTTATATTTGAGGTTCATTTTCTGCGACCGCAGAATGGCAAATACGGATGCAGAGTCGGTTGAAGACATGGTGGATGCCAGCAGAAGGGAGGTTAACAGTGGTAAATGAATATTGGTAAAACTCATTCCAGTAATAAACCAGATAAAAAGTCCTGTAAATATAGCAGTTAGGAGTACACCTAGCGTAGAAAGTACAATACCTGGTGCCAATATAGGTTTTATTTCTGAATATTTGGTATCCATACCACCCGAGAAAAGAATAACGCTAAGAGCAACCATACCGATAAACTGTGCTTCTTTAGCACTGGTGAATTGAAGTCCTAACCCATCGCTTCCGAAAAACATTCCGACAAAAAGGAATAACAATAACGTCGGTACACCGAAACGATAACCTGTTTTACTGACTACAATGCTGACAAACAACAATACTGAACCTACTAATAATATATTTTCGCCGGAAAAGGACATAAGCTTTAGGGTGTTTAGGTGAATAAAGAGGATTATTCCGCGAAGTTACGTAATTTAAGAAAAAATAAACAAGCATATTGTTTATTTTTGTAGTAAATTACTGTCAAAAGTGATTAAAAAAACAGGATTAGTTTCAGGAGTTTATTTAAATCGTAGACGGAACGTTGTATTATTTGTACCGGTATAAGGCATCAGGGTAAGGCTACCGCCGGATACCCGCATAACCTGGCGGGAAAGACTCAAACCAATACCGCTTCCACCTTCTTTAGTAGTAAAAAAAGGAATAAATATCTGTTCGGCAACTTCGGGCTCAATGCGTGGGCCATTATTGCTGACTTCTATTATTACTTCGTCTTGTTCATTACTAAAGGCCCGTATATCGATTTTACCATTCTCTTCATTTCCAATAGCCTGAACAGAGTTTTTCAATAAGTTTATCATTACCTGCGATATAAGGTTTTCATCAGCATGCAGGATGAGGTCGGAAGGTTCAATATGCACATAAATACTTATATGAGAACAGTTATGCTGATGCCGTGTAAGTTCGACCATGCGTTCGGTGAAAGCCTTTACATAGAAAAGTGTTGGTTCGGGAGTAGGTATGCGGGTAAATTTGCGGTACGACTCAACAAAAGACAGAAGTCCCTTACCTGTAGTACTAATAGTTTGCAACCCGTTCTTAATCTCATCATTACTATTTTCGGCAATGGATAATAAAGTATCACTTAAAGATGTGATTGGTGTAACCGAATTCATTATTTCATGGGTGAGTACCCGTATAAGGCGAATCCATGAATCGAGTTCCTTTTCATCCAGTTCACTGTTAATATCGTTCAATGTAAGGATTCGCAAATGTTCATTTCTGATATTTATCTCGGATACGCGGATGGAGAGGTGTATATTTCCACGTTCGTTGGCAAATGCAAGTTGAGAAGTATCGCCCGGTCTTGCTCCGGCTATCCGTTCCATTAAAAGCGGATCAATCTTTTCGAGTTGGCGCACATGGGTAAATACTTCCAGACCAAGAAGGCGCAGCGCTTCATTATTTTTCTGGAACACATAGCCTGAATCATTTAATACAACAATACCGGTATTGATGCAACTCAGGATAAGTTCATAATATTTCTCCTGCTGAATTGTTTCGGATTTAGCTTCATTCAGAATGTTGGAAACCCGGTTGATTAATTCATTGATAACCCGGTTACTCCATGTTCCGTCGGTTTCGGAAAAGCGTAGTCCGCTATCACTATTCTCGAGTGCTTCGAGCATATATATTATTTTCCGGTTTTGGGTATTGTACAGTTTAACCGTCCAGTTAATGCCTGCACACAAGCCGGCGAAACAAATAGCTGCCCATAACCAGTTACTCAGGAATATAAAAATTAGAGTTGCAGCAGTAACAAGTACAACAACAATAATCCGGACAACGGGATACTGTAAAACCAACTGGATGAACCGGTTCATAAACCAAACTTTTTCATTTTATTATAAAGAGTTTGCCGGGTAATACCCAATTGAGATGCTACTGCAGAGAGATTACCATTGCAGGCTTCCAGTGCTTTGCGTATCATTTGCTTTTCCATTTCTTCCAAGGTAGAAACTTCCTTATCGGATACAGCCGTTTTATCCGATAATGGAAAGAGTTCTGCCGGGATATTCTCTTCATCGCAAATAATGACTGCTTTCTCGATGGCATGCTCCAGTTCGCGGATATTACCGAACCAGGCATATTCGGTAAGGCGCCCGCGTGCAGCAGATGATAGCTTCATCGATTGTTTATCGTACTGTTTGCAGAAACGGTCGATAAATTTTTCGGCCAGGGGTACTATATCTTCTTTCCGGTCGCGCAGTGATGGGATTTCTACATGTATGGTATTAATACGGTACAAAAGATCTTCCCGGAACTCTTCTTTCCTGACCATTTCACTCAGGTTTTTATTTGTGGCCGAAATTAACCGGATATCAATGGGTATGTTAACGTTACTTCCTACCCTCACAATGTTTCGGTTTTGTAAAGCTGTTAGTAGTTTTGCCTGTTGATGAAATGGTAGATTACCGATTTCGTCGAGAAAAAGTGTGCCTTTTGCTGCCGCTTCGAATTTGCCCTGCCGGTCGGTATGGGCATCGGTAAACGATCCTTTTACATGACCGAAGAGTTCGCTTTCGAATAATGTTTCGGTTATGGCGCCCATATCAACAGCTACCATCGGTCCATTATTACGGCGGGAAAGGGCATGTATCTCGCGGGCAAGCATTTCTTTACCGGTACCGTTTTCTCCTGTTATCAGTATATTGGCATCCGTTACGGCAACTTTTTCGATAAGCATCCGTAGCTGCTCCATTCTTTCACTGTTACCCCAATACATGGAGGTAGCAGCCGAAGTATTGTTTTTGCCTTTGGCATTTGCTTTCTTTCCGGGAGTTGCGGCATTGATAAGTATTTCAATCAACTTTTGGTTATCCCAGGGCTTTACAACAAAATCGCTGGCACCATCTTTAATACCTCTTACTGCCAATTCGATATCAGCATATGCGGTAAACAGTACTACAGGAAGGGCGGGATGATTTTTTTTAATTTCGTGTAACCAGAAGAGCCCTTCGTTACCGGAGTTGATACCGGAAGTAAAATTCATATCGAGAAGGATAACAGCGGGCTTTTCTTCCCGTATTTTAGATATAAGTGTTACGGGAGAAGAAAGTGGTACAATCTTTTCAAAATGATTTCTTAGCAGCATATCCACTGCGGTCAAAACTCCTTTATTGTCATCAACAACAATTATGGTACCTGTTTTAGCCATGTATAGTTAACATTTTATGTCTTGTGGCAAAAATAGACTTTTATTTCTGAGTGTGGTAAATATTTCCTTTAAAATATTAAAGTTATGTTTTAGTTTCGAGATTTGTTTCATGCTTTGAAACTAAAAGTTTCATACTGTGAAACTGTTTGTTTCATACTGTGAAACTTTTATTACTTGTATCCAATGTATTTGATATAATAAAATGGAATGTACATTTATTAGACAGGAGTGTCTAATAAATAGACAATGTTCTTGTTGAGATATAGGTAATATTCTGTTTATCAGTCAAATAAGATTTTGGCACGTTTCCTGTAATATTCAATTTAAGTTTAACAGTTAATTATAATCATGCAATTTGGAGGAGAGCCGTTGTGAAACGTATCTTCTCTTTCAAAAGAAATGCATAAAACAATATATAATATGAAACAATTATACTATGCTTTGGTAAATTTATTACGCGGACACGGTTCCAATATCACGAAAGTTATTTCGTTAACGTTGGGCTTGTTAGTTGGTATTATATTATTTGCCCGCGTTGCCTTCGAATTATCTTTCAATACCGGCTATAAAGAACCGGATAAACTGGCTGTTATTTTGGCTACTTTTAATATTGATGGTCTGTCGAATGCTCCCACGCAGGTTGTGCAATCACCAGTGCCGGAAACCCTTATGAATGATTTTCCGGAAGAAGTTGAGGCGGCAACTGTAACCTGGACCCAAAATGCCCCCCTTTATGTTGGTAATAAACGCTATATGGCAACGGTAACACTTGCTGATACTCTTTTCTTCAAAACAATGGGGATTACTGTTACCTCCGGTTTCGTTTCTGAATTGGGATTGTCTAATATTGTTTTTGTAAGTGATGACTTTGCCCGGAAGACATTTGGTACAACCGATGTAATTGGAAATACATATATGTTAAATAAATCGCAGGAATTTACCGTGCGGGGTACATTCGAGTCAGTAGGCGAAAATAACTCGCTAAGGCCGGATGCTGTTGTTTCAATCAATCTATTCCCGTATTCTATGGGTTGGGGTGGAGGAGACAGCTTCGAGGGATATGTTCGACTCCGGAACCCTGAGGATTTAGATAAAATAAACAAGAGAATTGATGCTGTTATTGAACAGTATATACCTTTTAACCCGGAAAGAAACGGTTCGGGCGTGAAGTACCATCTTGAAAATATGCGTAAAGAATATATTAATACCCCCGATATACAACGAATGGTAATGGTACTGGGATTTCTGGCTTTTGCCTTGTTGTTTATTGCTGCTATGAATTATGTATTGATAGCCATATCCGGGATAACCAGACGAGCCAAAGGCATTGGAGTACATAAATGCAATGGGGCAACATCAGGTCAGGTATTTAATATGTTTTTATTGGAAACCGGTGCAATCATTCTGATTTCAATTCTATTGGTATTTATTCTGGTATTTAATCTTAAAGGAATAATTGAAGAGGTGATTGATATCAAAGTTACATCGCTTTTTGCCATGCAAAATCTCTGGGCTCCGCTAATTATAGTGGTTTTAGTCTTTATTATTTCAGGGGTTATTCCGGGAAAAATATTTTCGAACATACCCGTTACTCAGGTATTCCGCAAATATACCGAACGTAATTCCTCATGGAAAAGAATACTACTGTTTATACAATTCGCAGGAATTGCGCTGGTCTTCGGTTTGCTTACGGTAATTTATGGACAATACAACCGGATAATGGAATATGATTATGGATACCGTCCGGAAAATATTGCTGTAAGTCATGTCCAACTTCAGGATATGGATTTGGCGCAAACTACCATTAAAAATCTGCCAATGGTTGAAAGTGTGGCTTTATCCGAATTAAATCTTGGTGATGGATGGAGTGGCACAAGAGTTTCCGATGATAACGGAAAAGAATTGTTTTCGTCGCGCATTAATAATATATCTCCCGAATATGTATCGCTTTACAGCATTACCATTTTGGAAGGACGAAATATAATGACGCCGGGAGAAGTACTTGTTAATGAAGAATACGTTCGGCGTATGCGCTGGACAGATGGTGCGCTGGGTAAACAATCCAGCAGTGTAAATAGCCAGGGTAGGATTGTCGGTATAATGAAAGATT
>DAMCMT010000074.1:0-7666 GCA_032108265.1 Bacteroides sp. | reverse complement strand
ATTTTGTCGATAATTCCTTGTATACAGCCCCCCGTCCGGTTGTTTTTGCTTATGCCAAGGACGATTATTCGTGCATTTCAGTGAAATTACGCGAACCATTCGAAGAATCTCTTCTTCGTTTAAATGAAGAAATGAATATCCTTTTTCCATCCGATGATTTAGTTTTTATGTCATTTGAAAAAGAAAGAGCCAGCAGGTATGATTCCGTAAAACGATTCCGTGATAGTGCATTGATAGCTTTCTTTGCTATTCTGCTTATTGCATTGATGGGGCTATTCGGATATATTAATGACGAAATGCAACGAAGAAGTAAAGAAATAGCCATTCGTAAAATAAACGGTGCCGAGTCCTGGAATGTAATCCGGCTATTAAGCCGCGAATTAACTCTGGTTGCTCTTCCCGCCATCATTACCGGATTAGTAATATCCTACTTCATCGGCCGGGAATGGTTACTTCAATTTGCCGTTACCCGTGTGGAACTAAGTATTCCACTTTATATATTACTCTGTATCGTTTTATTATTAGTAATAATAACCAGCGTAATAATTAAGTCCTGGCGAATAGCCAATGAAAACCCTGTAATAAGTTTAAGAAGCGAATAATATAAACAATTAAAAAATAGAACAATGATTGAAATTAGTAACATCAGCAAAGTATTCCGTACTTCGGAAGTAGAAACAGTAGCATTGAACCATGTTAGTCTGGATATCAAAGAAGGTGAGTTCGTAGCCATTATGGGGCCTTCGGGCTGTGGCAAGTCTACACTTTTAAATATTCTTGGTTTGCTGGATAACCCAACCGAAGGTTCCTATAAACTACTATCCAATGAAGTAGCCGGATTGAAAGAAAAAGAACGCACCCATATGCGTAAAGGTAAACTGGGCTTTGTATTCCAGAGTTTTAATCTTATTGATGAGCTGAATGTATTCGAAAACGTAGAATTGCCATTAACCTATTTGGGTTATTCGCGCTCCGAACGCAAACAAATGGTAGGTGATATTCTGAAAAGAATGAATCTTAGCCATCGTGCCAAACACTTTCCACAACAACTATCCGGAGGACAGCAGCAGCGTGTAGCCATTGCCCGTGCCGTAGTTTCGAACCCTAAACTAATACTAGCCGATGAGCCTACCGGTAACCTGGATTCAAAAAACGGAGCCGAAGTAATGAACCTGCTTACCGAACTAAATAAAGAAGGCACAACTATAATCATGGTAACTCACTCTCAGCACGACTCGAGCTTTGCCCACCGGGTGATACATTTATTCGACGGAAGTATCGTGGCAAGCGTTACCGCATAATAAAATACTATGAAGCAACTATATTATTCTATGTTAACCTTGCTACGTGGGCATGGTTCCAATATAATCAAAATCATTTCGTTGACACTTGGTCTGTTTATTGGAATTATTCTTTTTGCCCGTATAGCATTCGAACTATCCTTTAACCGGGGATATAAAGATTCGGATAGGGTGGCAGTGGTTTTAGCCCGGTTTAATTCTAACGGAGTGGATGGTAAGGTTTCCCATTATATAATGGGGCCGGTGCCACAAGCCATCATGGAGAATTTTCCGGACGAAGTTGAAGTAGCTACTGTAATGCAGGATAGGGGAGAATTAGCCTATTACGTAAGTAATCAACGGTATATTGGGCAAACTATTCTGGCTGATACCCTCTTTTTCAAAACACTAGGTATTGACATAACTTCGGGCGATAATATCGAACTAGCCGTACCCGATCATCTTTTTGTGAGCGATGAGTTTGCCAAGCGTGTCTTTGGTACTACCGATGTTAAAGGTAAAACACTTTTAAAAGATAAGAAGACCGAACTTACCATACGCGGAACATTTGCTACAGTTCCGGATAATAACTCTCTGCGGCCTGATGTAATCCATGCCTATCATCCGGGCGAAGTCCGTAATTACAGTTGGGAGGGTGGCGATTCATTCCATGGATATATACGCTTACGTGAAGGTGCAGATATACAGAAAATAAACCAACGCATGAATACTGTTATTGAACAATATCAGCCTTACGAACCCGAAAAGAACGGATGGGGAGTGCGTTTCTGGGTTGAAAATATGCACGAGGAGTACAGTAATAGCCCCGAAGTGAAACGAATAATCTTTATTATGAGCTTTCTGGCCATTGCGGTTCTATTAATATCTGCCATGAATTATGTGCTTATTTCCATATCGCGGTTATCACGCCGTGCCAAAGGAATCGGAGTCCATAAATGCAACGGAGCTTCTTCCGGGCAGATTTTTAATATGTTTATGTGGGAAACGGGAATAATCATCCTTATCTCAGTAATCATCGTTTTATTGCTTATACTGAGCCTTCGTGAACTTATACACGAACTGATTGAGGTACGTGTCGCTTCTCTTTTCACTCTCGATACCATGTGGGTTCCAGTACTGGTAATAGCCATTATCTTTATACTTTCGGGAGTTATTCCCGGAACTATTTATGCAAAAATACCTATAACCCAACTATTCCGTAAATATACCGACCGCAATTTAATGTGGAAAAGGATACTACTATTTGTACAATTTTCCGGGGTAGCTTTTATATTCGGGGTATTGATGGTTTCGTTCATTCAATATAAAAATATGGTAGAATACGACTTAGGTTATGATATTGAAAATATGGCCGTAGGTTGGGTAGAACATGATAACCTGGACGTTGCTATAAGCTCCATTAAGAATCTACCTATGGTCGAAGATGTGGCTACTTCTGTTCAGGGAGCCGCTTACCGGTATTCGGGACATAGCGTATCTGATGATAACGGTAAACGTTTATTCTCGGCCCGTGTGAACTGGGTATCGTCCGAGTTTATTAATCAACACAAATTCGTTATTGCGGAGGGACGTAACGTAATGGCTGACGGTGAAGCTCTTGTTAATGAAGAGTATGTACGACGTATGCCATGGACAGATGGTGCTATAGGAAAAACGACTGGTGTTTTTGATAATACCCGGATAGTAGGGGTTCTTAAAGACTTTGTCGATAATTCACTTTTCGAAAAAGTAAATCCGACGGTATTCTTCTATATTCCCCAATACAAAACTTTTACAGTTAGACTCAAAGAACCATTCCGCGAATCACTCATAAATCTTAACCGGGAGGCTCAGGAATTATTTCCAACTTCGGATATTATATTTAAGTCGGTCGAAGTAAACATTAACGAGAAGTACCTTTCTGTTCGTCGTTTCCGCGACAGTGCCAGTGTGGCTTTTGCGGCAATTATGATTATTGCACTAATAGGACTTTTCGGTTATATCAATGACGAAATACAACGGCGCAGTAAAGAAATAGGTATACGTAAAGTGAATGGTGCCCAGGCAAGCGATATACTGAAAATTCTGAATAAAGACATTATTTATATATCACTACCGGCTATAATAGTTGGAATATTCTTTTCCTATTTTGTCGGCCGCGAATGGTTAGGACAGTTTGGAGGAATACAGATTGGTCTGAACTTACCCTTCTATCTTCTATTAGTACTTATCATGACTGCCGTAATCCTTGTAACTGTTATGGCAAAATCTTGGCGAATAGCCAATGACGACCCGGTAAATAGTATTAAGAACGAATAATTGACATCTATTCATAATGAGACAGCTATATTATACTGTACTGACAATATTGCGCGGACACGGTTCTAACGTAATAAAAGTTATTTCTCTTACACTGGGATTATTTATCGGTATCATTCTTTTTGCCCGCGTATCGTACGAATTATCTTACGATACGGGCTATAAAGACCACGACCGGTTATCCATTATATTATCTCAGATGCCGGGTGAAATATCCGATAAATATATCCGGGCTTTTGTTCCACAGGCTCTGATAGAAAACTTTCCGGACGAAGTGGAGTCAGGTACACTTATATATAATATTGGCGAAAACTCATTTTATGTGGGTAATGAAAGGTTTTTAGGAAACGTAATCCTTGCAGATACTTTATTTTTCGAAACCATGGGAATTCCTTTGACTTCGGGAATGGCTACAGGTTTGGCTATGCCCAACCATGCTTTCGTAAGTGAGGAATTTGCCTCACGCGCTTTTCATACAAAGGATGTGATTGGTAAAACCCTGATGCAAAAAAGGAATCGGGAACTAACTATTCGGGGTACATTCCAAAATGTTGCCGACAACAATTCCATACGTCCGGATATAGTTCTTGCTTATGGAGAAGAAAGAACTATACTGGGAGTTGCTTTTAACGGATACATTCGTCTGCACGAAAATGCAGACATCCGTAAAGTCAATGAGAAGATGGATGCGGTGATTGAGAAATACGCTCCTAATGATAGGGCTAAACAAGACAATGCATTACACTTTTTTCTGGAAGATATGCGTAAAGAACACAACAGTAATTCTGCTGTAAAAAGAGTTGTTTTTGTATTAAGCTTTCTGGCCGTAGCTTTACTTCTAATCTCAGCAATGAATTATGTACTAATCTCAATATCCGGTTTATCCCGGCGCATTAAAGGGATTGCTATTCATAAATGTAATGGTGCATCATCCCGTACCGTACTTTCCATGTTTTTCTGGGAAACGGCAATCATCGTATTCATTTCGGTATTAATTGTTATTTTACTTATCATTAACCTGAACAGCTTTATCGGCGATTTAATTGAAGCGCCGGTTAGCTCGCTCTTTACATTGAAGACCCTTTGGGTACCCTTATGCATACTTGTAGTAATACTTATACTATCGGCCATTATACCTGGAATCATGTATTCCGGAATTCCTGTAACGCAATTATTCCATAAATACACCAATGGTAATACCCTTTGGAAGAAACTGCTTTTATTTATTCAATTTGCCGGAGTAGCTTTCATCTTTGGAATTACAATAGTTGCTTACTTGCAATACCAACGCGTGGTAAACTTCGATTTAGGATACGAAAATAAAAACATGGCTGGAGGTTATTTATATAATGGAAATGATGGAAATATGGAAGTAGCTTCAAGCACCATCCGGAATTTGCCAATGGTTGAGAAACTTGTCTTATCACAACTACCGGTGGGAAACAGGTATACCATGGACTGGATTAAAGATACAAAAGGCGAAAACCTGTTTCTGGCGGGATTGAATTGGATAACACCAGAATTTGTGGATATGCATGAGTTTGTCTTTGTAGAAGGCCGCAATCTTGTAGGTCCCGGTGAGGTACTTGTAAACGAAGAATTTGTAAGGCGTATGGGTTGGACAGATGGAGCCATCGGTAAAAGTAACGGCAATAATTTCATGCCGGGAATTATTGTTGGAGTATTGAAAGATTTTGTAGATAATTCTCTTTTCGAAGAAAAGAATCCATTATTCTTTGTTTACGAGCCTCATCCACGTTATATTACCGTACAATTGCGCGAGCCTTTTCATGAATCATTACTTAAGCTGAACACTGAAGTGAAAGAATTATTCTCTGCAACTGACATCGTATTCAATTCATTAGAACAAAAGCAAACCGACAGATATCTTTCGGTACGTCGTTTTCGCGACAGTGCCGGAGTTGCATTCGCAGCAATCCTGATTATCGCCCTGATGGGATTATTTGGATATATCAACGACGAAATTCAGCGCCGTAGCAAAGAAATAGGTATACGCAAAGTAAACGGTGCGCAAGCAGGTAATATCCTTGGATTATTAAGCAAAGACATTATAATAGTAGCGTTACCGGCTGTAATAATCGGTACATTTCTTTCTTATTTCATCGGCCGGGAATGGCTCAATCAATTTTCGGGAACGCAGATTGATTTGAATATACCATTCTATATCTTATTAGTAATCATTATGATTGTGTTGATAACTACTAGCGTTATTTCCAAATCATGGCCTATTGCAAACGATAATCCGGTGAATAGTATCCGAAACGATTAATTATCATTAAACCTCAAAAATGAGACAGTTATATTATACAGTACTTACATTGATACGTGGCAGGGGTTCGAACCTGATTAAAATTATCTCCCTTTCATTAGGCTTATTCATCGGGTTATTACTGATGGGGCGTATCACCTTCGAACTAAACTTTGACAAACATTATAAAGAGGTAGATAAACTGATGGTTATTAAAACCTGGAATACCAAAAATGGCGAGAAAAGCCGGTATCCTACTACATACATCGTCGAACCTTTGCCAGCAGCTATTATGGAAAACTTTCCGGAAGAAGTAGAAAGTGCTACATTAGTTCGTCAATGGGTTGGAAATGTATTTTACAATGGGGCGTACAGATTGGAAATTGAAAACACCAGTTATGTGGATAGTCTTTATTTCAGCACAATGGGAATTGATGTATTATCCGGGGATCCGCGCGAACTCGGGAATATTGATGTCGCATTCATTTCCAAATCTCTTTCCAAAAAGTTGTATGGAAAAGAAAATCCAATAGGGAAAGTTCTCCATCTCAATAAAAATTATCCATTAACCATTCGCGGAGTATTCGAAGATATACCCGAGAATACCACTTTACCGAATGAACTGGTTGTCTCATTTCCAACTATCCATAAAACAAGTGGATATCAACGGGGTGGATGGGGACAAGATGACTCCTTCGCCGGATATGCCCGGATGAAGAGCGGTGACCCATCATCCGTAAATGCCCGGTTAGACGATATGGTTCTCAAGTATTTACCGGATAACGGAAAAAATGGTTTTCTGACCCAGTATTTACTACAACCTCTCCGGGGCGAATATACCAACCGGGAAGATACTAAAACAATGGTACTGATTATGGCATTGCTGGCGGCTGTGGTATTGGTTATTGCCTCCATGAATTATATACTTATTTCCATTTCTTCGCTCAACAAAAGATCAAAATCCATAGGCGTACATAAGTGTTCGGGAGCATCGGGCAGAAATATATTAGGAATGTTTTTAACGGAAACCGCCATTCTGATATTTGTTTCACTGGTAATTGTGAGTATTCTTTTTATCAATTTCAGAAATTGGATTGAGGATTTGGCATATGCATCGCTGAATTCTTTATTTTCCATACAAACGCTATGGGTTCCGGTACTCGTAATTCTGATGATTTTTCTTTTGGTTGGCATTCTGCCAGGGCAAGTAATGGCCCGTATGCCTGTCACCCATGTCTTCCGTCGGTATACCGAAGCAAAAACCGGTTGGAAGAAGCCCCTGTTGTTTGTTCAGTTTTCCGGAATATCCCTTATCGTTGGATTGTTGTTAGTGGTTTTAATGCAATATCACCATGTTCTTTCTTCCTCCCTGGGATACAAACCCGAAAACATTGCCATAGCCGATGTACAAAATATCCCTGATGCCGGATTCCTGAAAGACGAAATGAAACGAATGCCCATGGTAGAAGGAGCGGCACTGTCTTTTCACGATTTAATGAACGGGTGGGGTGGACTTCCTGTAAACGGCCCCTCCGGCAATTACATCTTTACTACCAGATGGAATAGCTTTGATGCGGATTATCTTCCGTTAATGGGAATTGAACTGGCCGAGGGGAGAAACATTGATGGCCCCGGACAAATACTGATTAATCAGAAATATGTAAAAGCCATGAATATGCAGGAAAGCCCGGTTGGCAAGCCGCTTCCTGGCGTGGAACGCGAAGGCATTGTAGTAGGAGTAATGAAAGACTTTCCTGTACGAGACAGGTATGGAGATATAAATCCCGTAATGGTTGAG
>DAMCMT010000073.1:2480-22495 GCA_032108265.1 Bacteroides sp. | reverse complement strand
TAAAGCAAAAATAAAACTTTTTGAGAAAACCCACAAGAATACGGGATGATCCATATTAAGTAACCCTAGTCGTATGTACAACTAAGCCGGGTCGACATGTATAACAAGGGAAGTTGGCATAGCATCATAATTATCTATGAGTTTTGATCTTTATTACAATTATAATATGAAGTTTGATTAAGGGAATAATACATAAAGAAAAACCCTGTAAACTCTTCATTTACAGGATTCTTCAGGTGGGCCATCTAGGGCTTGAACCTAGGACCTCCAGATTATGAGTCTGTTGCTCTAACCAACTGAGCTAAAAGCCCTTGTATCCTTATTTATTCGGATGCGGGTACAAAAGTATAATTTTCTACTGAAATATGCAAGAATTCAGCTAAAATTTATACTTCCTTTTTGGATTCTTAGGGAACCAGCCTTTCTTTACGCGATCCTCTTGTTCGAAGACTTCCTTTATCGTCCAGAAGGATGAAAAGGCAAAAACTCCGCACAGGGATGAGAACAAAATGTTTTCGAGTAATAGGGATGCAACTACTCCGAGAATGCCAAGAACCAGAAAAATCCACCAACAACCTGTTCCCCAGTAATATTCTGCTTTAACGACAACCGGATGAAAGAACCCGATTATGATGAAAGTCGAAATACCGATAACAAGTCCTGATAAGTGATATTCGGTCAGAAAATCCATGGACTATACCTCCGTTATCTCTCCTGACGGATAGGAATTTCTTTCTTTATACTCTGTTCCAGGGAGATAAGTGTTTCTGTAGCCACAACTCCGGGAATCTCCTGCATACGATTATTCAACAAATCCATCAAATGTTCATTGTCGCGTGCATAAACCTTGGTCAGCATGGTGTACGGGCCGGTGGTGAAGTGGCATTCAACAACTTCGGATATTTTGTTGAGTTCGGAAACAACTTCTTTGTACATAGAACCTTTTTCAAGAGTGATTCCTATGTATGTACAGGTTCTGTAGCCCAATGATTTTGGGTTTACATTGTATCCGGAACCTATAATTACCCCCATATCAATCAACCTTTGTACACGTTGATGAATAGCTGCACGGGATACCCCACATTCTGCTGCAACGTCTTTAAAAGGGATGCGGGCATTTTGGGTAATGATTTCCAGAATTTGCCTGTCAAGATTGTCTATCTTTTCCATATTTCTAAATAAATTAGTAATTTTTATATCTTACAAATAGTAAGCAAATATAGGACTTTATTTTATTTTCTCTCTATTATTTTGCCTGAAAAATGAAAATAGACAAAAAAAGAGGCATCGAATAGTTGCTTCGATGCCTCTTCGCATATTTTATAAATTTGGCTCGGATATTATTCGATACCCAACAATTCTACTTCAAAAATCAGGGCAGAGAAAGGTTGGATTGCACCTTGGTTACGGGCTCCGTAAGCAATATCCTGCGGAATGTACAGTTCCCATTTTGAACCGACAGGCATCATAGTCAAAGCCTCAGTCCAACCAGCAATAACCTGACCAACGCCGATAACCAATGGTTCGTTGCGTCCGTATGAGCTGTCGAACTCAGTTCCGTCGATCAATGTTCCGCGGTAGTTTACTTTTACGCGGTCTGTTTTTTGAGGAATAGCACCTTTACCTTCAGTAATGATTTTATATTGCAATCCGCTTTCAGTTGTCTGAACGCCTTCTTTGCTTTTGTTTGCGGCAAGGAAATCTTCACCGGCTTTCTTGTTATCACCGAATTGATCTTCCAATGCTTTTTCTTTCAATTTTTCCATTGCACCCTGGCTATAAGCCTGAGCCTGCATGATATCCATTTTCTGGTTTTTACCGGTTACTCCGGCTACAAATCCGGCAACCATGTTTTCGCGACTAACAGTTTTAGTTGAATCGGTTCCAAAAACTTCCTGATTCATTCCTTCAACCCAGTATTTACCTACGTTCTGGCCGATTGACATACCAGCAACATAAGCCAAATCTTTAGCGCTATAACTACGTGCACCTTCGTTGAAACCTTTGATGAATTCGTCCATGTAAGTGGTATCAACACGCATCTGTGTTACCAGATAATTAATCAATCCATCTGTACGAGCCATACCTGTAGCATACGACAATGAATCAATGTCTGTTTTCAGATTTGCCTGAGGAGTTTGTGCACATGAGAAAAAGCTCATGGTAATTGCTGCAACTATTAAAAAACTAAGTTTCTTCATTTTGCTTTAAAGTTTTAAATTATAATACTTCTAATAATTCTACATCAAAAATTAATGTGCTGTGTGGTGGTATCATTTCTCCTGCTCCCTGGGCACCATAGCCTAGTTCGGAAGGAATGTATAATCTCCATTTAGAACCTTCGGTCATCAACTGAAGGGCCTCTACCCACCCTTGGATAACCTGGTTTACACCAAATACAGCAGGCTGTCCGCGTTTAATGGAACTGTCGAAAAGTGTACCGTCAATCAATGTACCTTCGTAGTGACACCTTACCTGATCGGTAGCTTTTGGCTTTTTCCCGCTTCCTTCATTAATAACTTCATATTGCAAACCGCTGGGTAACGTTTTTACTTCCGGCCTTATTTGGTTGGCGTCAAGGAAATCTTTGCCTTTCTGTATGTTTTGGTTTGTCATTTTTTCTTCTAGTTCGGTAAAATAGGCATTTACTATTTCGCGGGCTTCAGTGTGGCTTATAGCTGTAGGGTTGCCATCCAGAACATCGCTGATTGCCTGAGCAAAGTCGGCAACCGATATATTTGTTGCACCCATACCGAACAGGTTCTGACCAATGCCCAAACCAATAGCATAACTAAATTTATCCATATGTTTTTTCTGTTGTAAACCGCAGAGACTATGATATTTGCGTCCTGCTATAGTTAGGTTTTGTAATTAATGGGCAAAAGTACAGGTTTTATTTGAATTGAGAGTTATTTTGGCAAATAAATTCTTGATTGATTCAGATACTTCCTACTATTCTTAACCATTAATGACTTTTGAAAACAGCGGAAAAAGTTTAAAAAGAGGTATTTGTTTTTGTAGTTGGTTGGTAAATAACTATCTTTGATATAATAAATACAATGATATGACAGTTTTAGAAAGAGAAGCAAAAAAAGCAGAACTGGCCAGATCGATATTAAATATTGAAAGTGATGATATATTGGATAAACTTTCAAACTATTATAAAAATCTGACAGCTAAAATGCCGTGCACATATTCCGACGAAGAAATACGGGCTGGTGCTGACCGGTTTCTTTCTGCACTTGAAAATTACAACAACGGCGATGCCTCACAGTTTACTTCACATGAAGAGGTTAAGAAAAGAATAAAACAAATATCATGAAACTAGTCTGGTTTAATGAGGCACTTGATGAACTAGACGAAATTTATGATTTCTATTACTCAAAAAGCCCGGAAGTAGCCGTAAACTTATACAATTCAATAATATTAGAAACCGATTATTTATTGGATTATCCCAATATAGCTGCTCCAGAGCGTATTCTCGCCGATAAGGAACAATTGTTTCGGTCACTCGTGACAAAAGACGGACTCTTTAAAATTGTTTATTTCGTGCAGGGAGAGAATATTTTCATTACACGTATCTTTTGTTGCCGCCGCAACCCCAAAGATTTACAAGGGTAAAAAGTAATCACTCATATGAAGAAACTAGTCATATTATCAGGCGCCGGAATGAGTGCCGAAAGCGGTATCAGTACTTTCCGCGATTCGGGTGGATTATGGGAAAAATATCCTGTAGAACAGGTTGCTACACCCGAGGGATTCCGTCGCGACCCGGCTTTGGTGCTCGAATTTTATAATATGCGCCGCAAACAACTTTTGGAAGTTAAGCCCAACCGCGGACATGAGTTAGTGGCTGAACTGGAAAAGCTCTTTGATGTTACCGTAATCACCCAGAATGTGGATAACCTGCACGAACGGGTTGGTAGCAGCCATGTTATTCATTTGCATGGCGAATTAGCTAAAGTATGTTCCAGTTATGACCCGCACGACCCGCGATACATCCGCGAACTTAGCCCGGAGGATTATTCCATCAAATGTGGCGATCAGGCAGGCGATGGTTCGCAGCTTCGCCCTTACATTGTGTGGTTTGGCGAGGCAGTGCCTATGATTGAAACGGCAATCGACTATGTACAGCAGGCGGATATTCTACTGATAATCGGTACATCTATGAATGTTTACCCGGCTGCGGGATTGCTGAATTATGCTCCTGCCGACGCTAAAATATATCTTATCGACCCGAATGATGTGAGTGTTCATTCTTCCCGGCGTATCGAAGTTATTAAAAAGGGAGCCTCAGCGGGTATGGAAGAACTACTGACCCGGCTTCAGAACAAGGCGTAACACAAACCATATGTGATGCATGATGGTAGAAAAAAGGCCGTAATGATTAACCATAATCCGGAACCGTTCTTTCAGCGATGCTTTGCGATTGGCGGTCGTCATTCCTTCGTCCAGATAATCGATAAGGGTTAAATGGCTATTATGAAGATTTTCAGACTTCTTCATGATGCGGATGCACCAGTCAAAATCTGCAGAGAAACGATATTGCAGGTTGTAAGGTTCTGCCAGTGTACGGCGGGCAAAAAAAGCCTGATGACAAACCAGCATCCCTTGCTTGAAGCTTTTCCAGGTTAATACCTCGGGAGCCATAAGGCGACGCATATGTAAAAAACGGCGTTCCATATCTACAATGGCAGTTTGGCCGTATAATACATCGGGTAACTGTTCGCCGGTAATGGAATCTACCATTTTTTGCAGGGTGTCTGTTTCATGGAAAGTATCTCCTGCGTTAAGAAAACAAACATAATCTCCCGTTGCCAGCGCAAGTCCTTTGTTCATGGCATCATACAATCCCTGGTCGGGTTTGGAGATGACAGTTTGAATATATGGATTGTATTTATCAACAATTGTCATTGTGCCATCGGTTGAAGCACCATCAATAATGATATACTCCACGCCGGTATAAGTTTGCGAAACAACACTCCGGATGGTACCTTCGAGCACCTTCTCCGCATTGTATGTAACGGTGATGATGGAGAATACAGGAGTCGGATGGTCAGGCATTTTTACCGGTTACTTTGTTATAGAGTTCGATGTACTTTTTGGCTACAACGCTTTCGGAGTATTTGGCTGCTACTTTCCGGGTGGCATGTTCGGAGAGTAACGCATAATCAGATTCCGTCAATATCCAATGAATACCATTAGCCAGGTCGTCGGCCGATTTATATTCGGCCACATATCCGTTGTGCAGATGGTTAATCATTTCGGGTATACCACCAATTTCAAACCCGACGCACGGTACACCGCAGGCCATAGCTTCCATGATGGTATTCGGGAGGTTCTCTTCCAGAGACGGGGTAACGTACATATCAACGGCATTGTAAATATCTACCAAAGCACGTTCATCGCTGATATATTCGAGCGGGTAAACCTTGAAAGGAATCTGCTTTTCAAGGAATTCCGACTGGTGACCGAAAGCGGCTACACTGAGCGTATCCCGGAGTTCCGGATACTTCTGAGCGAGTATTTTACAGGCTTCCACCAGATATACCATTCCTTTACGTTTGTCTTTTACTTTTACGGAGCCGAACAGAATAATCTTCCCATCTGCCGGAAGATTTACTTTTGCCCGGGAATCAATCTTATTATAAGGACGAAATACGGAAGTATTTATGGCGTTTGGAATGCTCACTACATTTTGTTTAGTAATCAGCGCACTCTTAGAGGCCATTCCGGCAATCCATTTGCTACAACCCACAATAGTGATGGTTGAAAAAGAATTATCGTACAATTTCTTCTTTTTGGCAAAGGTACGGGCAGATAAATCGTTTCTGCCTGCGCTTAACAAGAAAGGGCAATCGCGGCAGGAATCCTCGTACCGGGTACATTTCCATGTATAGTGGCAGATACCGGTAGTAGGCCACAGATCGTGCAATGTCCATACAACCGGCTTTCCGGAATTAAGTATTTTGCGAATATTCTTCAGTGACAACATCCCCTGGTTAATCCAGTGCAGATGTATAACATCCGCTTCTTTAAATTCGGGCATGGAAGTAATATCTTTGCCGGTATTGGCTATATCCACAGTGAAAATATTTTCTTTCTTAAACCGGTTGGCTATCCATATTACAATACGTTCCCAAACGAAATTCCATACCCCAGTCCAGTTCTGTTCGGACCGTACAACATTTATATCATTTGTTTGCTTGTCTCTCACAAGCATTTTTGCTTTTACTCCGTTGTTCCTGAGGGCTTCCATGAGACGCTTGGCTGCAATAGCTGCACCACCTATCCGTTCAGAAGTATTTATAATTAGTACTCTCATGGGCTTAATTTTGTGCAAAAGTACGGAATAATGTTCCGAAAAAAACTATTTTTCTCCTAAAATAACAATATAAGGAGATAAGAATCTGCCTTTTATGGGTATTAGTTTAATACTATAACTTATCATTTTTGTTAATATGCGCCCAATTTTATTGAGGAAAGTATTCTTTGGTTCGAGCCACACCATTGGCTTGCGGGTATATTCTACAGTAACGTTTTTCAGCCCCAGCTCCTTGCAAATACCTTTCAGGTATGACAGATTCATACAATCCAGGTTATGGATGGAGAGATTTTTTCTGTCGAAAAGATATTGGATTGCCCCATTCAGTCCCTTTAGGTTTGGTAAAATTATTAAAAGTAAGCCGTGGCTATTCAACAACCGATAGTGTTTCCTGATAACATCTTTGGTGTCCTTGAAGTGCTCAATAAATCCGAGGGAAAAGACAATGTCATAATTCCTTTGCGGCTCAAAAGAGAAGAAGTCGGCCTCCATACTTTTTATAGTATCGGCAGGAATATCATTTTGCTGTTCTATTTTCCGGATAACCGAGTTATCTATGTGAAAATCCAAAATACTAACATCCCGGCAAATGTGTTTGAAGAAATAAGCAGCATTTAATCCCGGAAATCCACCAACTTCAATAAACGATTTCTTTCCTTCCAGTAAAGGGATGTATTTCTTATACACCGGTTTAGATGGAATAGCCTGGTAGTTATAATTACTCCAATATTCATTCCATAACTCTTTGCTTGTAAGATCGTTGGACATAGACAATCTGCGGGCTTAATTTTGTACAAAAGTAAGGTTTTCGGTGGCTCAATTTATAAAATCGTTTAATTATTTAGAATAAAATAAGTAAACTGGCTATCTTTGTTTTCTTATAAACTGATGTCGTTCCGGGCTTGCAGGTAGAACTACTTGCGCATACGTCCGTAGTGTCTTGACAAGTTAAAATGTTTATATACAATACTTTGCCACTCTGTGGCGGACATTGTATATAAATATTCGGTGGTAACTCAAGGTGCGACAAATAATTTAACATATAGTATAACAGTACAACTTTTATATGATGGATAATATAATGAAATGGATGGGGCAGGTCTGGCAATCTTTCCTGAGTATTGTAAAAATCATTTTCCAATCCAGATTGAGAACAAAACTTCCCGTTTCATTCGGCAATAAAGACGAGTTATTAATACTTGCCAATGGCCCTTCCTTGAATAAAACGGTCGAAGAATCCAGGGCATTTGTTCAGGGAAAAACCTTACTGGCTGTTAATTTCTCTGTTCTTTCTCCTCTGTACGAAGAGTTAAAACCTGAGCTCTATCTGATTGCCGACCCGCTTTTCTGGATAGTACCCGAGAAACGCGAAAGACTTTTCCGTACCATGGCCGATAAAACAACCTGGGATATTAATCTCTTTATCCCCGTAAAAGCTGCCCGCAATAAAGACTGGCAACCCATGCTTGCCGTAAACCCGCATATTAAAGTATATATGTACAATACCATCCCCATTGAAGGCTTTCAGGGCTTATGTAACTATATTTTCAGGAAAGGTTGGGGCGTACCTCGCCCGCATAATGTACTGATTCCTTCCATCGCCATCGGGCTGAGATTACCTTTCCATACCATTTACCTGGCTGGTGCCGACCACTCGTGGTTGCCCGAGATTACTGTGACCGATAACAACGAAGTACTCATGCACCAGAAACATTTCTACGACACCAATACCTCGAAAGCTGAAATGGTACTGAAAGAAAATCTGGAAACACAACGTTTGTATCACATCCTTCATCATATGTCGGTAGCCTTCAGGTCGTACTTTGTTCTGAAAGACTATGCCGTATATGTAAAGAAAGAAGTCATTAATATTACTCCCGCTTCGTATATCGATGCATTTAAACGGATGAAAGTATGACCGACGGAATCATTATACAAGCCCGCACCGGTTCCACCCGCCTGCACAACAAGATATTGTTACCTTTCTATAAGGAACAACGGATTATTGATATTTTGATAGAGAACATCAAAACTTCCTATCCGGATAAAGTGATTGTACTTGCTACCACCAACCGTCCGCAAGATGATGTACTGGCACAGGTTGCCTCCGAAGCCGGTATCCACTGTTTCCGGGGCGACGAAGATGACGTGCTTGCCCGTTTCATCGGTGCCGCCGATGCTTACGAAATCGATAAGTTGGTTCGGGTTTGTTCCGATAACCCATTTCTACAAGTGGATACTTTTGCCGGACTGTTTGCTGCATCGGATAAAGCAGATTATGTAGCCTATGGATTTGCCGACGGACGGCCGACCATAAAAACGCACCTGGGCTTTTTCTCTGAATTAACGAGTATCGGCGCACTCAAACGTATAGCCACTTCCACAAAAGAGAAACTGTACCATGAACATGTAACCAACTATATGTACACCCATCCCGGAGAGTTTTCGGTACACCTACTCCCACTCCCGGAATTCCTGGAAGAAAGGAACGATTTACGTTTCACCCTCGATACCCCGGATGATTTCCGGTTACTGCAAGAACTATACGCCAGTTTCAGGGAAGAAACCGATGGCTCACTGGAAGCGCTCATTAAAATGGTCGATTCAAGGTCTTCATATCAGATACAAATGAAGAAGAACATTACCGAAAACGAAAAATAAAAGAAATGAATAAAACATATATAATAGGAGAAATCGGGCAGAACCACAATGGTTCCGTCGACATAGCCAAACTAATCGTCGACCTGGTTTCGCGTCCGGTAAAAGAAGTATTCGGAATAGATTTACCACCAATGGATGCGGTAAAGATGACCAAACGCGATTTGAAAGAGGAACTCACCGGTTCGCAAATGAATAGCATTTACGATTCGCCGCATTCTTTTGGCCGTACTTATGGCGAGCATCGCGCTTTCCTGGAACTCAGCGATGAAGAACATCACGAAGTGTACAAACATGCCAAATCCCTCGGACTCGAATTTGTAGAAACACTCTGTTCCAAAGGCTGCCTTTCCTTACTCAAACTCTTTACGCCGGATTACCTCAAAGTTGCCAGCCGCGACCTCACCAACCTTCCATTGCTGGAAGCCATGGCCGAGACAAAAATACCGATTATCCTTTCTACAGGAATGGCCGGGAAGAAAGAGCTGGACGAAGCTTTGGATATCATTACCCGTTATCACACCAATATATCCATTTTGCACTGCGTTTCTCAATACCCCACATACCCGGATAACCTCAACCTCAATACCATTCCGTATCTTAAAAAGCACTACGGACAGTATCGCATCGGCTTTTCCGACCATACCATAGGTATTGCCGCCCCGGTAGTAGCCGTAGGTATGGGCGCCGAAATTATAGAGAAACATATTACCATCGACCGCCGCATGAAAGGAACCGACCAGCGTGGTTCGCTTGGCCCCGACGGCGTAAACCGGATGATTCGCGATATCCGCATTGCCGAACGGTGGTTGGGAAAAGAAGAATTGTACATCGACCAGAGCGTGGAAAGCTCGAAAGTAAAACTAGAGCGTTCCATTGCCACAACCCGAACACTCCATCCGGGCGATGTAATTACCGAAGCCGATATTCATCTTCTAAGTCCCGGCGACGGATTTAAATGGTCGGAAAGGCAATTGGTAATCAATAAAACAGTTGTCAACACTATCGAGGCAAACGAAATTATATACCCCAAAGACATTCAATAAACCATGGCATTACCCAAACTTGTAATTACGGATATTGACGGTGTGTGGACCGACGGCGGTATGTATTATACCCGGGAAGGCGATTTCATGAAACGCTTTTGTGTACAGGATGGCTGGGGAGTTCAATTCCTGAAAACACTGAATATTCCTCTTGCCTTCGTAACCGGCGAAGAAACTGAAATAGTAAAAAAACGGGCAGAAAAGTTACAGATAACCCATTGCTATACCGGCGTTAAAGATAAAGTAGCGAAAGCAACAGAACTTTGTAACCAGCTAGGAATCAACCTGGAAGAGGTAGCGTTTATCGGCGACGACCTGAACGACATTGAACTCCTGCGGAAAGTGGGTTTCAGCGCATCACCAGTCAACGCTCCTGAATACATTAAAAAAGAGGTTGATTTTGTTACCGCTACCTCAGGAGGCAAAGGTGCCTTCCGTGAGTTTGTCGAAAAAATCCTGAGTGATAATAACAAACTGGGCGAAGTATTACAGTATTATGGTTTTATCCTACCGGGATAAAAGTCATTACCCTAACGGGATAAATTCCAAAAAGTTTTCCGCACGGTACAACCGGAACGGTTGTTAATCTTGGTAGCCCGTTGCTTTAGCTTCGGGATAATATAAACGATACATTTACCGCGTGCCGAAGGTACGTCAATATAAAAACATCGCAAACCTTCGGCTTGCTTGCTTGATTGTATGAATATATCAACCCGAAGCTAAAGCAACGGGCTACCAAGATTAACAACCGTTCCGGTTGAACTATTCTGAATACACCTTATAGAATTAGTTTTTAGATTTCAATTTGCCCCTTAGGGTATCCAGTATCTCTTCCTGTATACGGGAGTTAAATAGTTTATTCATTCCAAAATATAATACGGCCCCGGTAACCATCTGTACAATTAACAAAACCCAGAAGTTTGTTATAAATAAACTCAACAGCAATAATGCAAAAGCCATTATCAGTGAAAGAGAAAAATAAGGAAACATATCGTACAACTGCCTTTTTACCGTATAACCGGCATACTTTTTTACTGCGAAAGTAGTTAACACATAATGTAACCCTCCGCAAATCACCTGCCCGATAACCAGTGCCGGAATACTTATTTGAATGGTAATAAAGAGAGTAATCAATAAAACGATGTCCTTGAGTACTTCCAGACGAAAAATAATTCGTGTATTGCCAATAGCCATCAGGTAATTATTCAATAAGGAACTGAATACAAAGAAAAATCCCCGGACGAGCAACAACTGGAAAAGGAACACCGAAGCATCCCACTTCGTACCAAAGAGACAATGAAAAAGCGGTTGAGCCACAATAATAAGTCCGATAAATGCCGGAAACGAAAGATAAGATGTTGCCCGGTTCATCTTCCCGAATATACGCTGCATCCGTTCCTTATCATCCTGAATGGAAGATAGAGCCGGGAAACTGGAGTAGCCAATAATCTGACTTAGACTGTTTGCTCCCATACTGCTCCATTTCTCTGCCTGTGAATAATATCCCAATTCATCCGGCTCATATCGAATACCGATTACCAATTGATTTATATTATTGAAGAATGTATTCGTAAATTTGGTAAGCAACATATGCGTACTGAAACTAAAGAAGTTCCTTAGCGATTCGAAACTAAATTTAAACCGAGGCCGCCATTTACTGCTTATCCATAAAATAAGGGTTTTGCAAAGCGTAAAAACCAGCGGCTGAAAAACCAGCGCCCATACGCCGAAACCATTAAATACCACCACCAACGCGCCGGCCGAAGCTATCAGAAGAGAAACCACATTAACAAGGGAAAGCTTCTTCATATTCATCTCTTTCATGAGAATACTTGTTTGTATGATTCCGAAAGAAGAGAAAAATAAGTTCAGGAACATTACCCGCGAAAGCGTTATAAGCCGCTCGTCCTCATAAAAAGAAGCAATGACAGGAGCACAAAAATAGAGTATAATGTACAGCAATGTACAAATGGTTATATTAAAGATAAAGACGGTATCGTAATCTTTCCGGGTAACATTTTGCTTTTGAATCAATGCATTGGATAGACCACCGTCGACAAAAACATTGGCAAAAGCCAGAAAAGCATTTAGAAAAGCCACCAATGCCATATCCTCGGGAAACAGAATATTGGCAAGAATAATACCCGTAACAGAATAACAAATCTGAACGAAAATCTTGTCAATGGTATTCCATTGCAAAGCACTAACCGTTTTCGATTTGAGGTCCTTACTCATTTCATATTACGTATTGATTCGATGATAGCAAGCTTTTCAGGCGTATCTTTCCGAATGGGATAACTATCCTCCCTCTCCCTCACCAGTTTCCTGCCTTTCGATTTATATCTTTCGTACAATAGGCTACTTATCCATTGTGTAGCAGCATATTTATCAACAAAGGTCGATACCCTTTGTTTAAAAGATAACTTGCCAGCCATCCGTTTCTCCATCATGGAAAGAATAAAAACACGGGCATTATCCAACGGAATCTTATCGGTTACAGACAGCTTATTTGCCAGTATCTCAACAAAGGCATTATATTCATCTTTATACCTGGTAGCCGTTATAAAAGTATCGAATGGTACCGTAATACTCGCCGCAGAACCTTTAATCCGTTCCCGTGCCGAATAAAATTCAGGAAGAGTAGTATGCTTACCATGAATCAGCGTGTACATATTATAATACTCTTCGGCTGCGTAAAGATTGGTGAAGCGCGGATTCCCCGCAACATCCATTACAGCCGAGTACATTTCCTTGAATAAGCCGGAGCGGCAAACGCTGTACAGCATGGATGCATAAAGATTATTGTACTGGTTTAGCCTTTCTTTCCCGGTACCGCCATCCATTTCTTTCGTAAAGTTCCGGATATACCGGGGGTAAAACTCGATGTCTTTCTGATGGACTTCAAAGGTAAGATAATGCCCCTGTGCCGTGCAATAATCCGGGTGGGTTTCCATAAATCCGGTGATTTTATTTACTGTTTCGGGAACAATAAAATCATCATCGGCACAAAAGAAAACATAAGGCGTATGTATAAGCGGAAGTACTTCGTTTATCTTCCTTAGAAACTCCATACCCGGCTGATGCCTGTAAGTTATGGAAGGAAAATCTTCCAGAAAAGGGAATTCTAAGGTTGAAGAGTCTGCTACCAGTATCTCAATATTTGTACGACCATAATAAGCCAACAACCGCCTCAGTCGTTCCGGACGATTGTGGGCAGGTATAAGAACTGTAACATTACTCAGATTCATTTTTGAGTTATGAGTTATGAGTTCAAAACTCTATTTAACCTCGCTTCCCGGCTTCACCTCTTTTTGCGGCATAATGACTGCCAGCTTGCCATCAGCATCTTCCGCACTGAGTATCATACCCTCGGACATGATACCGCGCAATTTGCGCGGAGCCAGGTTTGCAATGAAACAAACCTGTTTGCCAACCAGTTCTTCCGGCTGATAATATGCAGCAATACCCGATACGATGGTACGTGTTTCCAAACCATCGTCAATTTTGAATTGCAACAGTTTATCTGCTTTGGGAACCTTCTGACATTCCAGTACAGTTCCAACGCGGATATCTAATTTGGTAAAATCTTCGAAATCAATATTCTCGCGTATTGGGTTGGCCTTGTAGTTGGCTTCTTCGTTAGCCTTCTTGGTGTCGAGAAGCTTTTGTATCTGGGCTTCAATAACTTCGTCATCTATTTTCTCGAATAAGAGCTCGGCTTTATTCAAGGCATGACCGGCGGCAAGTAGATTAGTGCTGCCTAGTTCTGCCCAATCGAACGTATCCATATTCAACATACCGCGAAGCTTTTGCGAACTGAAAGGAAGGAAGGGTTCGAAAGCAATCGCCAGGTTCGCAACCAATTGCATACTGATATTCAAAATGGTAGCAACACGGCTCATATCTGTCTTAGCCAGCTTCCACGGTTCGGTATCAGCCAGATATTTATTACCGATACGAGCCAGGTTCATAGCCTCTTTCTGGGCATCACGGAATTTGAATACATTCAATAGCTTTTCCACTTCCCCTTTTACGCCGGCAAACTCTTTCAAGGTTTCCCGGTCGTAATCCGTAAGTTCTCCCGCTTCGGGTACTTTTCCTTCAAAATATTTATGAGTCAATACCAATGCACGGTTCACAAAATTGCCATAAACAGCCACTAACTCATTGTTATTACGTGCCTGGAAATCTCTCCATGTAAAATCGTTATCTTTCGTTTCAGGAGCGTTAGCAGTAAGTACATAACGCAATACATCCTGTTTTCCGGGGAAGTCTTCCAGGTATTCGTGCAACCATACCGCCCAGTTGCGCGAGGTAGAAATCTTATCGCCTTCCAGATTCAGGAATTCGTTTCCGGGAACGTTGTCGGGAAGAATATAGCTACCTTCCGCTTTCAACATTGCCGGGAATACGATGCAATGGAATACAATGTTATCCTTTCCGATAAAATGAACCAGGCGGGTATCTTCATCTTTCCACCACGTTTCCCACGTATCCGGTAATAATTCTTTGGTGTTGGATATATAACCGATGGGAGCATCGAACCATACATATAATACTTTTCCTTCGGCGCCTTCAACCGGAACAGGAATACCCCAATCGAGGTCGCGGCTTACCGCACGAGGTTGCAGCCCCATATCCAACCAGCTTTTACACTGTCCGTAAACATTCGGACGCCATTCTTTATGGTCTTCCAGTATCCACTGGCGCAACCAGGCTTCGTGTTGGTCGAGTGGGAGATACCAGTGTTTGGTTTCCTTCATTACCGGTTTACTTCCGCTGATGGTACTTTTAGGATTAATCAGGTCGGTTGGCGAAAGAGAAGTACCGCACTTTTCGCACTGGTCGCCATAAGCGCCTTCATTGTGGCAATGCGGGCATTCGCCGGTTATATAGCGGTCGGCCAGAAACTGGTGAGCCTCTTCATCATAATATTGTTCGGAAGTTTGTTCAATAAAACCTCCTTTATCATAGATGGTACGGAAGATTTCGGATGCCAGTTCTTTATGTGTAGCCGATGTAGTACGCGAATAGATATCAAACGATATACCAAACTCTTCGAACGAACGTTTAATGAGGTTATGAAAGTGGTCGACAACATCCTGCGGAGTAACACCTTCTTTCTTTGCCCGGATAGTGATGGGCACCCCATGCTCGTCCGAACCACCAATAAATACCACATCCTGATTGGTAAGGCGCAGATAACGTACATAGATATCTGCCGGCACATACACCCCGGCCAGGTGACCGATATGAACCGGGCCGTTGGCATAAGGAAGTGCAGATGTTACGGTGGTTCTTTTGAATTTCTTTTCCATATATGATTTTTTATTATAATCAGCTAGTAACACGCAAAGATAATTCTTTTTTATAAGAAAGGTATGTAGTACTGGCGAAGGAAAGAAATATTATTCTTATGAATATGAAAACTGCATATGTAGGAGCGAATGCAATTCGCCCCAACGCCATGCAGAATTAAATCATCTGTTCAGATTAGGAAACCAGCGTGCTTCTTCCATAATGCGGACAAACTCGGGTTTAGTTTCTTCCCGGTTCCAGTCTCTTTGTAACTCGCAAGCCAGTTGAGCCAGGCTGGTAAGTTTTGCTCCCGCCTGCTCTACCCTTCTTAAACCACATTCGTGGGCAATGGGCGTAGTACCTCCCACACAGTCGGCTACCGGATATACTTCAAATCCCTCACTTATAGCGTCAATAGTCGGGAAAGTAAGGCAGGCCTCTGTCCATAAGGCAGCCATAATCAGTTTCTTTCTCCCGGTGGCTTGTACGGCTTCATAAAATTCCTTGTCCTCCCAGGCATTGATGGATGTGCGGTCGTATGAATAAATATTTCCCAACCTTTCGCGTATCTGCGGAATGGTATCCTTATTAGCTCCGGTTCGTACATTGACTGTTGACAGGATAACAGGCAAATTATATGCCTTGGCCAGCTCGCATAATACACCCATATTCATAATCAAATCACGCTTATCCATTGAATTTATAGATGTAATCTGTATGGGTTGATAATCAATAATCAACAACGCTGAGTTTTCAGGTGTAAGTAAACGATCTTTCTGCGGATCGCGTCGGGGATAACTACTCATAACTAATAGGTTTTTAAAAAGTGAATATTAATTAAACATTATGAGAAATAACAACAAGTTGGAGCTGAAAGTTTTAATGATTGAATATACCGTAGATTCCTGTATATTTTTATCTTTGCAATATGGAAAGAAACTTATTGAATAATTAATAAACTGCTCCTGTTTCATACCGGAACTTGCATTTTAAACAGGGTATTGCAGAGCCAAGTTCCAAGAGGTTCGAATCCTCGTATGCTTTGGATAAGCAAAATGCCTCAAACGCATTGGATTGTAACTCAAAAAAGAAAGAAAAACGGAACCGCGGGTTCAAATCAGATTAAAGCCTGCAAATCTAAGGATACCGTAAAAGTTTGAACTTTTACTTAATTGGATTTCCCTTTAATCTGATGTTTTTCTCTCAAATGGTAAACGGAATGGAAACAACGGGAATATCTTAAAAGCTCCGTTTCGTCATTCCGAGCGTAGCCAAGGAAACGACTAGGCTACCCACAAATCTTGTGGTGCCCTGTAGGCCCCTCGGCTAAGCTCGGGGTGACGAAAGTGGTGACTTTTTCGACATTAACTAAATAAATATGATTATGGCAATTGTTAAGAAAACCTTTCAAGTTAAACCGAATACTCAAGGTTACCTGTTCAGGAAGAATGTATTAAGCAATAAACTTGAACCAGGTATATATAAATACTGGGATTTTAGTAATGAAATTGATCTTATCAGCTTACCGGTAACAGCAAAGTTGCTCAATATCACCAACCAGGAAGTTCTGACAAAAGATAATATTGCTTTCCGTTTTTCCTTTTTCCTGATGTACCGGATTGCCGACGGAGAAAAGTTCCTGAGTAAATTTGCATTGGATAAAGATGCTGGTTACATTATCATGGAAGCCGAACAACGGATATCAAATTTTGCCCAGATACATGTAAAGAATATCATTTCATCTTACGAGAGCGAAGAACTGAATGATAAACGTTCCGAATTGACAGGACTGAAAAAAGGCATTCTCAACCAGCAATTAACCGAATACGGGATAATAATTGATGAAATGGAAGTCAGGGATTTAACGTTCCCTAAATCCATACAGGATTTATTTTCAAAACATCTGGAATCTAAAATCCGTGCCAAGTCCGATTTAGAGAATGCCCGGACTGCCGTTGCCACTGCCCGCACTTTAAAAAATGCTGCCGAAATAATGAAAGACAATGAGAATATCAGGTTCTTCCAGATGCTCGAAACGATTTCTAAAATAGCGGAAAAGGGTAAAAATACGTTTATGATTGGGGATATAAACCGGTTGACGATGTAGGTGAAACAATTCGATTGTAATATATAAGTAGATGTTCATAATCAGTTCGTATTTATATTGACTCAATTTGTTCGGGCATGAATCCCCGTATGGGGATTAAGGACGACTGTATTCTCTCTTTTTCTATTGATATATATGCCCTACGGGCAACACAATCAGTGCCCGGAGGGCATGCATATCCATAGAAAAGATAGGTTATATAACAACAAATCCCCATCAGGGATTCATTGATAAGGTGATAACAAGATAGGATGAATTAAGAACACTTACTAATCCTCTACAAATTAATATTTGGATTTATAGTAAGAAAAAAATGAATGCCATTAAGCCCTTTTTTGTATTTTTGCATTCAAACTATTTATCCCGACATAATTATGAAAGACTCTATCGAATACCTGCCTCAGAACAAACAACGTGATTTGCTTTCAATCGTTGAAGAAGTAAATAAACGGATTCCGCAAACGGAAATGATTATACTTTATGGCAGTTACGCAAGGAATAATTATGTACGTCGCGGTGTACGGGTCGAAGAACAGGGATATCCCAGCATTAAAATATCAGATTATGATATATTGGTGGTGACTAGTAAAATTAATAGTAAAAAAGTCGAAGTAGCCCTGAATGCAGTCGAGCAGGTTTTCTTTCACGGTAAAGATGACGAACGGGATACACCCGTTGAGTTTATTACTGATGATATAAAGAAGCTGAATAAATTTATTGAAGAGGGAAGATATTTTTATACTCAGATTATTGAAGAGGGTGTTATACTATATGATAGCGGTAATTACAAACTGGCAGAACCCCGTGAACTCAATTTTGAAGAAATTCAGAAACAAGCGCAGGAATATTTTAATGAGAAATTCCCAAGGGCAAATAACTTTTTAAAAGGCGCTAAATTTTATTATGCAGAAACTGATTATAAAGAGGCATCTTTCCTTTTACATCAATCCTGCGAAAATTATTACTATGCCATCCGTCTGGCATTCACATTGCGAAACGCTAAACAGCATAATCTCTACAAGTTAATATCTTCAGTCAAGCGATATTCAGAAGATTTAGAAACCGTATTTCCACGGGATACTCCGGAAGAAAAACGTCTGTTTACATTGCTCAAATCATCGTATGTAGATGCACGCTATAATCCGCATTTTGCAGTAAGCAAAGAGGATATTGAAGCCTTGATTCCAAAAGTGGAAAAACTCCGCGATATTACAGAGCGAATCTCTAATAAAAAAATTAAAGAATACGGCGATAATATGTAATGTGTTATTTATTCGCGCAACAAGCTTATGGCTTTCAGATGAATATCAATCAACCTTTCGCGCAAACTAACGGGTTCGATAACTTTCATCCCCTCGCTTTGCGATAGTAATTCCATGATAAAATCCTGCGTTATTTTCACCGTAAGTTCAATACGGTACTCTTTTTCATTCTTGATAAGTGTTTTCTGACTTTCATGTAGAGGCAGCGAATCATTATAGCGGCCACTTAATGGAGAGAAAGACAACACAACCCGCTCGGCCTTAATGTCTTTATTGGAATAAATACCGAAACAATGTTCAAAAACTTTTTGCACATTCAGCTTTGCATCTTTTTTGAAAGTACGGTTCGTAAGTGTCAGCTTTTCGATGCGGTCTAATCCCCATATTTTGATGTCTTCATCGTTTCCTGAGGGACGGTCAACCTCACGGGCAAGCAAATACCACCTGCTTTTAAATTCTTTCAGTGCATAGGGTTGCAGCCTGCGGGGTGTTTTGGAAACAGGCGAATGGTCAAACTTACTATAGTCTACCCACACCTCTACCGATTTCTTTATAGCGAGAATCAGTTTATGACGGTGTTCCAGACCACGGAATTGACGGTTTTCAGGAAATACGATGTCTTTTAGTTGACTAAACGAAAGCAGAGAGCTGAGTTCGAACAACCTTTCGAGTTTGGAAATAGACTTTTCATCTTTCGGGATATAATATCCTTTGTTTACCCGGCAATATTCGATACTTATATCCATATAGGGAGAATTGCGTATTTCGTTCAGGTCGCGTAAGATGGTTCGGAGTGTTGGGTTGATTTTCTCTACACCGTCGTAAGAAGGAAGTTCGTTTTCAACTGCCTCTAATAATTGTTGCATAGTAATATAAGGATGCGAAGCAATTTTGTCAATGATAAACATCCATCTCTGTAAAAATTCTATTTTTTTCGACATAAGATTACATATAATCGTTGTTTGCGGGTAAAGATAAGAAACTGTACTGTCATAACGTGTCATAGGGAAATAAAAAATAAGATACCACATTCTATTTTTTTAAGTAGATGCTCATAATTAGTTTATATTATAACATAAAAGCATTAATACCGGGATATCAATTGCCGTCTGCTTTAGCTGACGGATTTTAAATATGCTCACCTACTCCGGGCTTTAGCCCAACTGTTTGCAGTAATTGGGCTAAAGCCCGGGAATGCGGGGGATACGCCAACCGTCAGCTAAAGCAGACGGCAATTGATCTTCCAACATTATGATAATGCAAACTAATTATGAACACTTACTTAATAAAAATAAAATCAAATTGTTTACGGGAAATAT
>DAMCMT010000073.1:0-2470 GCA_032108265.1 Bacteroides sp. | reverse complement strand
ATATAATCCGGCTTATTAAACACATTAACCGCAGTTGTTTAATACGCAAGCCCGGGTTGTTTAATGTATAAAGCCGGCGTGTTTAACACGGCAACCTGTCTTGTTTAATACAACGACCTGCTGTGTTAAATACGCTGACCTGCTGTGTTAAACAAATCAAGCACTTCTGTTTAACAACGAATCCGGTAAAAGGACAAAAAAAGCGCGGACAGAAATTACTTCTATCCGCGCTCAACTCTATTGATAAATATCTATTCCCGGTATAATCGGCCTTATTTATTCCGAGTCTGAAGAATTGTTGGTATAATCCCAGTCATGCATGGTCATGTGGGATACTGATACATCATTTAGAAAACTTGATAACATTTTACCCGGTACAAAATTTACCCTACGCCTGTAGATGGTTTTGGCCGTGGCTTGCTCCATGCTTTTTTGTGCTTTTGCACGGATGCCGGGGCGAAGGGTTGCAAAATCCCCTAGTTCTATACTATGACCCATATCGAGGTTATTTACCAGTACATCGAAAAGGCCGGAAATAATTACGGTCGACATACTGCGGTGAACACCGCAAATCTGCGCTACCTGTATACATACTTTGTCGAATGACAGTTTTTGGCCTGGTACGGCTTTAGCTACATACTGAGGGGTTTTTGACTGATCGAATCCGAAAACCTGCTTTACTACTTTGTACTTGATGCTCATAATTGAATTGTTTTTTATAAATGAATAATTGTTGTTGTTTTAAGCTTTGGTACAAAGTTATGAGGGGGCACTGTCATAACGTGTCATAGGGAAATGGAAAAATTAAAAAAATATTTTATGAGAGATTGGAGAAATGATTACAAATTTATATATTTGATAAAATATCACCAATTTGCATTATGAAAGAATACAGTATTCAGTCACCTGAGAAAAGTAGAACTATTGATCGTCCCAATAAAACGATATCTAAAGGAAGTCTGGAATTTATCCAAAAAAAGCATACGACAGGATGTTCTTGTGCAGGATGCTTATCTAAAAAAATAAATGTTAAACCAATTCTTCAAAGGACTTGTGACAATGGACATACCGAACATTCATCGGGTAAATGTCCTGATCCAAATTTAACAGTTACATTTACACTGGGGCATACCAAATTAGCGGATGGAGGTAAAGTTTCAAAAACAAAAAAAAGAAAGGGCAAACCAAGAAGGATCAGAACCCGAAGCAGCAGAGATGTCTTAACGCGCGCCAAAGTAGCATATGAAGCAGATAAACTTACTTATGTTAGGACTGATGACAATGATATTATCTATTCAATGCCAAGAAAAAAACAGGTTCTACTAAAGATCCGAGATTTTTTTCTGTTCATAGAGGCGGTGGAGATGGAACAGCATTAGAAATTTTTGAAGTTCCAAATTCTACAGTCGGAAGAACTACAACAGGGGATGAATTTTCCGATTCTGAATCCGAAGATTAATATTTCAATCAGATAAATATAAAAACACGGGCGGAAATCCCTTCCCGCCCGTGCCAACTGTGTTAATCCTGAAAACTTTCTACCATCCTATGCTATCAAGCATTCGGATCAGGTGTAAATCCACCGTCATCGTCTCCGCCCGAATTGCCGCCGTTTCCTTTGCTGCTGCCATCTGTATAATCCACATCGGGCATTGTCATGCGGGTTACGGATACATCATTAAGGAAGTTTTTCAGCATCTTTCCCGGAACAAAATTAATTTTCCGGCGATACACGGTCGAGGCGGTAGCCTCCTCCGCACTATCCTGGGCTTTGGCATGGATACCCGGCCGCAGGCAACCGAACTCGCCCAACTGGACGCTATGCCCCATATTCATGTTATTAACCAGGACATCCAACACTCCGCCGAATACGGCTCCTACTACGGAACGGTGTATACCGGTAATCTGGCATACCTGGTTACAAAACTGATCACTGGGCAGCATTTGTCCGGTTACTGCACGGGCTACAAACTTCTCTGATTGTGTTTGGTCGAAACCAAAAACCTGTTTTACTACTTTGTACTGAATACTCATAATTGATTCTTTTTTAATGGTTAATAATTGAATTTTTAATTAAGTATACTACAAAGGTAGAAGGGGACACTGTCATAACGTGTCATAGTGAAAAAGAAAAATAAAAAATATTTTTTATTTCTACGAATCAGTAGTTGGAACGTACTAAAGGTCCCGATTTTGACCTGACCTTGATCGCTTTTTGAATATTTGGTCGTTTGTTCAGCCAGTTGAAAATGATTCTATGGGCGTTTGATTTTATTCATGCCGCATGGATTCTACTTTACCTCACTCAAAACAGGCAGAAATGAGTGAAATGGGATTGACCCGCACGGTGTAGGGGCAGGCCTTGTGTCTGCCCTATGAAAATGGTTTGCAATGCATACACCTTGCGGAATACCATGCGGTATGTGGGGCGGACACAAGACCCGCCCCTACACCATGCGGATCAAAAACC
>DAMCMT010000072.1:5830-23248 GCA_032108265.1 Bacteroides sp. | reverse complement strand
CATAAAGCAAAAATAAAACTTTTTGAGAAAACCCACAAGAATACGGGATGATCCCCGATTCGCCCGGTAATATACGGAAGTTTACTGTTACTTCGGCAACCGAGGCCAAAACATTGGGTGCATCACTTCCCTTTGCCATTGTTATGGCTGTTGTAGTACGAATCAAGGCATTCGATGAAGGTGATTTCTCGAATGTATTTAGTAACAATGGCTCCAAAAGCCATTGGTTCGCAATAGCCATACGCGAGGCGAATCCCATTTCGCCACCCACATTATCCAGGAATGAGGCTATCGGTGAAATGATTCTCGCGGGCATCTGGTTTTCATTTAATTTCTCAATAATTTCGGCAGTATATACCAACGTGCTTTTAGCCGGCGGCATAGAAGAATGGCCGCCTAAACCTTTTACTTTCAGCCTTAAAGTCAAAAAACCTTTTTCGCCAATACCCACCAGAGCCAAGGGCTTTTGAATGGATTCCATTGCCGAACCGGGAGCGGCGATAATTCCACCCTCATCGTATACCGCATCGAAAGTCAATCCTTTTTCTTTGAAATAAGCAGCAATTTTAAGGGCGCCTTGCCGACCGCTTACTTCTTCATCGTGCCCAAAAGCAAACCAGATATCCCTTTCCGGTTGAAAACCCTCAGCAATCAAGTCGTCAGCTCCTTCCATAAGCGAGAAGAGCATATTTTTCATATCTAACGTTCCACGTCCGTATATTCGTCCGTTAATTACTGCACCCGAAAAAGGAGAATAATCCCAATTCTCCGAAACAGATTCAATGGGAGGCAACGGGTTTACCGTCGGCTGAAATATGGTATCAGTAGCCGTCATTGTTTGCGGGTCGTAACCTACCACCGGAACAACATCATAGTGTGATAAGAAAAGAATAGGATTCAAATTGCTGTTCTTTCCTTTCCACCGGAAAATCAATCCGTATTTATTTACCGTATCGGTTTCCATTATCCTGTACACCTCAGGATATGCCTTAGGCAGATAGGCCATGAATTCGTCGAAGGGTTTGAAGTCGGTTTCTTCATAAACTTCACGGCTTATAGTAGGTATACGGATTCCTCCGGCAAAACGTTTCAAAGCTTTATCTGATGGGGTATAGTCAATAACTTCCTGGGGCGGAGCACTCGTTACTGTACCAAATTTATAGGTAATTGTTCGTATTATCACAAAAAGGATTGATGCGATAATTATAGTGATAATAATTAACATGATTCTTTTGAAAGTCATAAGATTTTTTTTGAAATTCATTATAAAAGGAACAACATCCCTGTTACTTAAAAGGTTTTGGTTAAGGCCGGCAAAGGTAATATAAAAAATATAAGCCAAACAAATATGTTGCAAAATTTATATACAGGTTAAGTATCAAAAAATACCTTGGCAAACCACCAAATAATGAAACAATATAGTAAAAAAAAGTGTTTTGATACAAAGAGTTAAGTAAATATATATCAACAGTTAAATTAATAGCAATGAGTATTTTTGATGGTTTAAAAGCAACTCCCGATTATTTGGAAGATGAACACCTTAGTATGGGTACGAAAGAATTCCTTAAAGTGTTAAATGCAAGCGATACCCCAGTCGAATCACTTCCTCCGGCAGAAGCCCGTAAAGTGTTGGAAGGAGCACAATCTTCTGTAAATGTGAATCTTTCAGGTATTGAAGAATCTTATAAAAAAATCCAGCAAGACGGTTTATCGGTAAATCTGGTTATCGTGAAACCTGAAGGAGTAAAGGAAAAACTCCCCGTATTTATGTTCATCCACGGAGGGGGATGGGTATTAGGTGATTATCCAACACATAAACGCCTTGTACGAGATATAGTTGTAGAATCACAATTAGCTTGTGTTTTTATTGATTATACCCGTTCGCCCGAAGCCAATTTTCCAACAGCTTTGAACGAATGCTACGCAGCAACAAAATGGGTTGCCGAAAATGGCAATCAGATTAATGTAGATGGTAGTCGTCTGGCTGTAATAGGTAATAGTGCCGGTGGCAACATGACTATTGGTACATCTATGTTAGCTAAAGAAAAAGGAACTCCAAAAATTAAATGTCAGGTACTTATGTGGCCTTACTCGGATGCAGGAACCGATTTTAAATCATACAAAAAATATGGAAAAGAACGCTTCCTTACCACTACACTGATGGAATGGATGCGCGATAACTATTTGAACGACGAATCGGAATGGGATAATTATCTGGTATCGCCCATGCGTGCAACAAAAGAGCAACTAAGAGGACTTCCTCCAACCCTGATTGAAGTAGCTGAAAATGATATATTAAGAGATGGGGGAGAAAAACTGGGCCGTCATCTGGATGAAGCAGGAGTATTTGTGACTACTATCCGTTTTAACGGTGTAATCCATGACTGGGGATTATTAAATGGATTTGCAGAATTGCCTCCGGTAAAAAGTCTGGCAATGTTTACCGCAGCCATGTTGAAAAAGTATCTGAAATAATAATATTTCTATAGTTGAAATAATATTGATCTAGAAGCTAAGTAAAGGCTGTAGTAAATACTATATTGCTAAAGAAAGGTGGTGTCCAAAAAGTACAGTCCCCGGCTCGTCATTGCGAACCGTAGGTGAAGCAATCCAGTTCATAAAGCGTATAAGCTGGATTGATTCGTTCCTCGCAATGACGTGGATGGCTTTTGGGACAACTCCTTTTTTTATTATTAAGAATATTTCCATTTAAGATAAATATTTCTACATTTGTAATATAATTCATCATGATATATTTTTGTTTGCGGTAATAGCTCAGTTGGTAGAGCGGCGGCTTCCCAAGCCGCAGGTCGCGAGTTCGAGCCTCGTTTACCGCTCTTATCTTATCTTCATCTTTTGCGGGTCAAATGTCTGACATACGGGTCCTGTACCATGTCCAATGAATACATCATCACCATACTGTATCGCATTTCTTACAAATTCCCGAGCTTCTGCTACAGCTTTATGCATTTCATAGCCTAGTGCAAGATAGGTAGATATGGCAGACGCGAAAGTACAGGAAGCACCATGCGAATTATGTGAATAAATCATTTCGCTTTTATATACCCATTCTTCATCTGCAGGAGTTCGAAGAACGTCATATAATTCATTTTCATATCGATCACCACTTTTAATTAATATACTTATACGGTTTTTTTGTGTAAATAAATTGGCAGCCTTTCTCATGTCATCAATGTTCTCTATAGTCATTTCGCATAAAAGTTCGGCTTCCTGGCAATTTACTATAAGTAGGTTTACAAAAGGAAATAATTCTTTTTTGATTATATTAATTTTATCCTGTCTCATAAATCTTAATCCATGAGTATTAAGCATAACCGGGTCACATACAACAAATCTGGGATGATATTTCCTAAGGCAATCACCCACGGTACATATGGTTGGTATATCATTCAGTAATCCCAGTTTTACAACATCTGGAATAATGTCCTCCATAACTGTTTCAATTTGTTTCTTGATGGTTTCTGGTGGAATGGGAAATAATGACTTTAATCCGGTAGTGTTCCCCACAGTCAAAGCAGTCATTGCCGCCGCCGCATAAGCACCTAAAGCTGAGATCGTTTTTATGTCCGCTTGTGCACCGTTTCCGCCTACACAATCAGACCCTCCGATAGTGAAAACAATTGGATAGCGCTTCATGTTTATTCTCAATTAGTGTTGTAATACAAATGTAAGAAAAAACCGGATGTTAGCGAATCGTTTTTTTAAATAATTCTCAAAATAAAATATTATTTTCTAATGCATCTAAAGACGGATTAAAAACAATTATATTGATTTTAAAGTAGGGTGTAATCGGGTATGTCTGATAAGAAAATATAACTTAAATTTTCATAATTCATCCGGCAACAGTAATGTTGTAGCCCATTACTTACGATCAGATAATCGACTTTCAATACCATATTATACCGGGTTATCTGATTAAAAACCGCTTGACTGATTTCGATATGTGGAGCTTTGTATTCGATAATCAACCGGGCAGATAAATCACGATTATAAAGAACTGTGTCACACCTTTTCGCAGTTCCATTTAGCTTTAAATTCACTTCATTCGCTAACAGTGTCTGAGGATACCCTTTGTAATTAATCAGATAATGAACAAAATGTTGCCTTACCCATTCTTCAGGAGTTAATGCCACATAGCGTTTTCGAATTATATCGAAAATGGTATTTTTCCCATTCTGATTAACGATTTTACTTTGGAATGCGGGCAGGTTTAACGATAACATTTATTACTTTTGTAAGTTAAATAATGGTTCCCGATTTGGGAACACAAATTTAATGGATAATTATGAAAACGAAGAAAGAAATTGTAGCAAACTGGTTGCCACGTTATACAAAACGCAATCTGGACGATTTTGAGAAATATATACTGCTGACTAATTTTTCCAATTACGTAGAGATTTTTGCTAACGAGTTTGGGGTTCCGGTACTGGGCAGGGACGCTAACATGATGACGGCTAGCGCTAATGGAATGACGATTATCAATTTCGGCATGGGTAGTCCGAATGCTGCAATTATCATGGATTTGCTAGGAGCCATTAAACCAAAAGCATGTTTGTTTCTGGGAAAATGCGGTGGCATTGACTCTAAACTTAAGATTGGCGATTTGATTTTGCCGATTGCTGCTATCCGTGGCGAAGGAACTTCGAACGATTATTTTCCACCCGAGGTACCATCGCTTCCGGCATTTATGCTTCAACGTGCGGTTTCTTCGGCTATCCGCGACCATAGTCGCGATTACTGGACGGGTACCGTTTATACCACCAACCGCAGGATATGGGAGCATGATGAAAACTTCAAATGTTACCTGAAAACAACCCGTGCTATGGCGGTGGATATGGAAACTGCCACATTGTTTAGTGTAGGTTTTGCAAATCATATTCCTACCGGAGCCTTACTTCTGGTATCGGATCAGCCCATGATACCCGAAGGAGTTAAAACAGAAAAAAGTGATAGTCATGTAACACAAGTGTTTGTAAAAGAGCATGTTAAAATGGGTATCCATTCATTGAAAATGATTATCGACGGACAGAAAACGGTTAAACATCTTAAATTCGACTGGTAACGTTCATTATTTATGGCAAAGAAAGAAATAACTTACGACGATATTTTCAGAGATTTGCGGGCTGATAAGTTTTATCCGGTTTATTACCTGATGGGTGAAGAACCTTATTACATTGATAAAATTTCAGATTATATAGTCGACAATATTCTGACTGAGGAAGAAAAAGAATTCAACCTGACGGTGTTGTATGGTATGGATACTAACATTTCTACTGTAATTAATGCTGCTAAGCGGTATCCGATGATGTCCAAATACCAGGTAGTTGTGGTGAAAGAGGCACAGTCTATGCGTAACATGGAAGAACTGTCTTATTATCTTCAAAAACCACTGAATTCTACTATACTGGTGATTTGTCATAAACATGGTGTGTTGGACAAAAGAAAAAAACTGGCTGCGGAACTCGATCGTTCCGGAATCGTTTTCGAATCAAAGAAAATGAAAGAAGCTCAGTTACCCGTATTTATCAGTTCGTATCTTAAAAAAAAGGATATTGATATTGAACCTAAAGCGGTTGCTATGATTGCTGATTTTGTGGGTACAGATTTAAGTCGTTTGACTGGAGAACTGGATAAACTTGCAATCACACTTCCTACCGGACAGATCCGGATTACACCTGATTTGATTGAGAAAAATATTGGCATAAGCAAAGACTATAATAACTTCGAGTTAAGAAGCGCCTTAATCGAAAAAGATATTCTCCGCTCTAATAAGATAATAAAATATTTTGAAGAAAATCCAAAGACGAATCCTATTCAGATGACTCTTTCTTTATTATTCGGTTTTTTCTCAAATCTGATGCTGGCTTATTATGCACCCGAAAAATCTGAACAAGGAATAGCTTCCATGCTGGGACTTCGTACGCCCTGGCAAGCACGCGAATATATGGTTGCCATGCGAAAATTTAGCGGAATGAAGACTATGGAAATTATCGCTGAAATACGATATGCCGACGCAAAATCGAAAGGAGTAGGCAATTCTTCGGCTTCTCAAGGAGATATTTTACGCGAGTTAGTGTTTAAAATTCTTCATTAAACTATTCCATTAAAATTATAAAAACCCTTCTTTCTTCCTATATCAAGAGAGAGGCATTTTTATCAAGGTGTGTAGTCTTGCTTACAAGAGTATATACTTTTGCTGATAAGACTATATACTCTTGTAGGGTAAGACTATATATTCTTGCACTGTAAGAGTATATACTCTTATAGCCAAAAGTATATACTCTTATAAAAGAGGTTTTAACCCATGAATTATTTAATTAACTAAATTTTATAATTTAATTCTATTTCAAAAATTTTCCCAACTCAATAAATCTTGCTTAATTATCTGTTTATCAGTATTTTAACTGATAATGTAAGCCTCCAGAATTGATTAATTTCTCTTAGTATGTACCATACTTCAAAATAATGCAAGAAAATGCGATTAGGAAGGAGTTATTATAAGATGTAACATTTTTTTAATGGAAGTTCTTATTTAGATTTTTGAGAAATCCGTGCAATTTTAAAAATCGCAGTTAAATATTGAAGTATTACTTTATATTCGAGTCAATGTGAATATTACAATCATATTGTGATATTGTTGTATTTAATATTATAAATTTAGCAATATATATTATAATATTATTGTATTAAATTATAATTAATATAAAAATATTGATTTGTTATATATAATAATATAATATGCTGTTATTTCAGTTAACGGAATATATTTTATAAGTTATAGTATTAATAATCAGATGTTTTATCAATATATATATAAATCTTAAGTCTAAATATTGAGATTTATGTGTATTACATTAGTGAAGTGCATATCTATAACATTGCTGAATACAAAATAAATTGCTATTTATAAGATATTTATAACATATAATATAAACTATCAATTCATGGTAATTTAATGTGATATTCCAATTATATATAAAGTTACTTTCACATTTATAAATTCGTGACAATATTAATGTGATTTGTTAATGTTGAAAAGTATTAATATATTTGTGAACAATTAGTATGATGTTACTTTATTAATGTGAATGCCTATTTGCATTGTCTGAGGTTATTATTATGGATGACATTATTGATAGAATTAAATTAATAGTTGAGAAAGAGCAAATACCATCGACATTATTTGCTGAAAGTATTGATGTGAAGCAATCTACGTTCTCACACATACTTACTGGAAGAAATAAGCCTAGTCTGGAGGTAATCATGAAGATACACCGAAAATACAATTATGTAAACCTCAATTGGTTATTGTATGGTCAGGGTTCGATGTTAGCTTCGGATGATGGGCAAAAATTGGAATACCGCGAGACGCATCATCCGGAAGCGGATTTAACCTTGCCTTTATTCGACCAGAATCCTGTAAATCCGTACAAAATACCGGAAGAACAAATATATCGCAAGGAAATGCCGTTAGAAACGCCGATAAATACCCCTAAAGAAACTGTAATTCAGGAGATTAAGTACATTGAGCGGCCACCCAGGAAAATTACTGAAATAAGAATTTTCTTTGATGATAATACATATGAGACTTTTAAAAGTGAAAAATAGTATATATCATCTTTAGTGTGCGCATTTTGGCGTATCTTTGTAACTGAATCAAAATACACTTCCACAATTACATGAAAAAATTTGTTTTAGATTTGATAGTCAAAGAGAATATCAGACTGAACGATACGAACGTACTGCTCAAAATGACTTCTTCGACTACACTACCCGAAATGAAACCCGGCCAGTTTGCTGCTCTCAGGATCGACGGTTCGCCCACTACTTTTCTCAGGCGGCCTATATCCATTAATTATTGGGACAAGGAAAGCAACGAAGTTTGGTTTCTTGTACAACTTATAGGTGACGGTACACGCCGTTTGGGTGCTCATACGGCCGGCGATACTATTAATGTTATGTTGCCACTCGGAAATACTTTTTCTATGCCCGGAAATAAGAGCGACAGAGTATTACTCATTGGCGGTGGCGTAGGAATTGCGCCTATGTTATTCCTGGGAGCAGAGCTTAAAAAGAATGGATATACCCCAGCATTCTTATTAGGTGCCCGTAGTGCAAAAGACTTAGTAATGCTCGACAAGTATGCTCAATATGGTGAGGTATATACTACTACCGAAGACGGTTCTTTGGGTGAGAAAGGATACGTTACCCAGCATTCTATTCTTGCTGAAAATACTCAACAAATAGCCCGTATTTATACTTGTGGACCTAAGCCGATGATGGTGTCCGTAACCCGATATGCCAAACATAATAATATCCATTGTGAAGTATCTTTGGAAAATACAATGGCTTGCGGAATCGGCGCCTGCCTTTGTTGTGTAGAAAACACCAAAGAAGGACATCAGTGTGTATGTACAGAAGGCCCTGTTTTTAATATTAATCAACTACTATGGCAGATTTAAATGTAAATATAGGCGAATTACAAATGAAAAATCCGGTAATGACAGCTTCCGGAACATTTGGGTATGGAGAAGAGTTTTCAGATTTCATGGATATAGCGCGAATAGGTGGTATTATAGTAAAAGGAACCACCCTTCACAAACGTGAAGGAAACCTCTATCCACGTATGGCAGAGACTCCATCAGGTATGCTAAACGCTGTTGGGCTACAAAATAAAGGGGTGAATTACTTTGTTAATACCATTTATCCCCGTATCAAAGATATTAATACAAATATACTTGTGAATGTATCGGGTTCATGTATAGATGATTATGTAGAAACAGCCAGTATAATCAATGAACTTGTAAATATTCCTGCCATTGAACTGAATATCTCTTGTCCCAATGTAAAACAAGGTGGTATGGCTTTCGGAGTTACCGCCAAAGGTGCTGCTGAAGTGGTTAAAAAAGTGCGCGAAGCCTATAAAAAAACACTTATCGTAAAACTCTCTCCGAACGTTACCGATGTTACAGAAATTGCCCGCGCGGTTGAAGAAAGTGGTGCCGATAGTGTTTCATTGATTAACACCCTGCTTGGAATGGCTATTAATGCGGAAACCCGGCGTCCGGTACTATCCACTGTTACAGGCGGTTTATCAGGTCCGGCGGTTAAGCCTATAGCTTTACGCATGGTATGGCAGGTATACAATTCGGTAAAAATTCCAGTCATTGGATTAGGTGGTATTATGAACTGGAAAGATGCAGTAGAATTCATCCTTGCGGGAGCATCAGCTATACAGATTGGCACTGCAAACTTCATTGACCCTACCGTTACTGAGAAAGTTATTGATGGTATAAATAATTACCTAGATAGACACAATTGTAACTCTGTTAAGGATATAATTGGTGCGCTTGAGATATAATTGGTTTTATACAATAAGTATTCGCATTGATAAAGATGTGTTTTTGTTATTAATGTAATTTGAATTAGATTTTTATTTTTAGTTTAATTGATTATAAAACCAATATTTTATTTATACAGATTTCCAATAGAAAATGATATATATTTAAGAGCAGTTTGAATTAGATTTAATACTGCTCTTTTTTATTTTATAATATAATAGAGGAATAATTGTTTACAATATAATTTTTGAATGATTAGAGCAAAAAAATGAAGATACTCTAACAAATTTAATCTCAGTAAACGTATAGTATTTATATATATTTACAAAGTTCTTTGTTGCAAAAGTGTAAAAATCTCTATTAATACAGATAGATTTTAAGGTTTAGGAAGATGATTTTAGCTGTACGGCTTTTACCGAAATCTCAAACTTTGCAATTATTAATACGCCTGAATTGATTTTATTATTTCCATATTACCCATTTGGGTATTTGATGGATATTCGCTTTGAAGACATATAAACAATATGTTAACCATGGATTTTTCGGTTATATTCTTGGTGTTATTTCTAGATAGTAGAAGCTATATATAAGAAAAGAGAGTCACATTTCTGTAACTCTCTCATTCTCTGTACACCCTCAGGGACTCGAACCCTGGACCCATTGATTAAGAGTCAATTGCTCTACCAGCTGAGCTAAGAGTGCATATTGCCTTTTTGCGGTTGCAAATTTACTAGTTAATTTTTAGTCTACCAAATGAAAAAAGCTCTTTTTGGTCGAAAATATTGTATAATCCTATAACTCAAAGAGTTCCGAAGGGGTATTTCTTTTAAGGGCATAAAGGTATAGGTCTTTACCTACAATGACTCCTCTATTTCTAAGTTTCCATTCCACCGTTTTATAGGCTAGTTCCGGATGATTATTGTCTTTACTCAAATGGCAAAGCCAGATATGTTGGATAGACTCAGTAATATTCTCGGCCAGGAATTCTGCAGTAGCAAGGTTACTGAGATGTCCTGTTGTACTTGAAATTCTTTGCTTGAGATAAGTAGGATATGAACCCATGCGCAGCATTTCCTCATCATAATTGGCTTCCAGAATCAGGTAGTTAGCCCGACAGATGTAGCTGGCTGCAAGTGGAGTTATTTCTCCCAAGTCGGTGAGGAAAGAGAACGTTTTCCCACAGATTTCAATACAATAGCCAACATTGTCTGTTCCATCATGAGGAACCTCAAAAGCTTCGATACGGAAATCCCGGAATTGTAGAGGCTCACCCTTTTCCAAAAAATGAATGCACGAATGCAACTTCTCTTTGATACAATGGTTTTTATTAATACCCTCATGTGTCAGGCTGGTTGCATAAATGGGGATGCCCAGTTTTTCTCCCAAATAAGATACAGATTTGATATGGTCGGCATGATCGTGCGTAATAAAGACTGCCAACACCGATTCCATAGCAATATGAACTTCCTTAAGATGTTTCTTGATAGTTCGCGGACCAATACCTGCATCAATCAGAATTCCATAATCACCATACCCCAGGTAATAACAATTTCCACTGCTCCCACTGGCCAGACAGATAAATTTAACTTTCTCTGTTTGGCTTTCTTCGGGGTATTCTATTTTTAGTTGCATAATAATTTCTTCGGATATAGGGGCTGTAAAAAACAAGAGCCGTCATTTTGTGAAAAATTGACGGCAAATATAGACAAAAAAGCAGAAAGATTATACCTCCTGTGCTTTCTTTTTATCAAGCTTGCGGGTTACTTTACCGAAAACCAGAAGCGCTATCGCAGCCACAATTCCGATGACAGCAAAATAGAACCATATATAGTGCGCGTTTGCACTTGCAGCCACCCAGGCTTCGGTTCGTCCGCCAAAAAGAACAGGGTCGGGGCAATATTTAGTGAGCAACCAACCCGCTAATCCGAATCCGAATATGGAAGAAAGAAAAGAGTGTAAATGACTGAAACCAAGATACATACCTTCCTCGCCTTTGGGCGCCTGCAAAGAAAAATATTCCAGGTAACGGGGTGAAATGAAACATTCGGCCAATCCCTGAACCACAATACCGGCGATCATCATCAGCGTTATATTACTGATGCCTGAAAGCAACTCGTTATTTAGCATATTACCCAATGCCATTAATAATGCCGAAAGGGGAATAAGGAACATACCTACATTCATCGAAGTTATAGCTGATTTCTTCGACATCAACCGGGTAACAAAACTAACGCAACAAACTACAACCAACGGATTAACGTTGGCAATCCAGCCAGGGCGGGCAGCTTCGCCGGCCATACGGATAACATATTTCGGCATGGTAGCATATAATTGTTGCTGAATCATCCAAAAGCCCGTAACAATCAGAATAAGCAGCAACAATCGCCAGTTAGTCAATAACTTAACAAATCCGCGACCGATTTCGCGCATACTTTTCCCTTGCCCTGCCGTATGTGCTGATTTGTATAACAGAAGAACAGCTATGAGTGCAATGAAAGTCATTGCCCCCGAGAAGTAATTTATAAATATATATGCCTCCTCGCCCACAACGCCCGTAATGGGTCGATAACCGTTTTGCCGGTGAAGGCGCCGATATTTACCATCATATAAAATATAGAATAACCACGGGCACGATTAGCCTCTGTTGTTTCTTTGGCTACCGAAGCCGAAATGACCGACTTAATAAAAGAACCCCCAACAACTATTGTTAAAAGTATCGGAACAATGATCCAACGCTCAGAGCTATCCTGAATTCCCGAAAATATCGTGGCCTTACCATATGAAACAAGTCCGGTCGACTCCAGAAGGGTCGGAAATATAGCTAACCCAAAATATCCGATTGATAGCAAAGTGAATGCTGTAATCATCGATTTACGGAATCCTATTTTATCCGCATATGCACCTGTAAATATAGGCAATAAGTACAATCCCCCGGAAAATAGTCCTGATATCAAACTCGCTTCAAAATCGTTGAAGCCCAATATCGTTGAAAGATAAATGGTTAATACTATGAACATGGCATAATAGGCCATGCGCTCAAATAATTCGACGGTGTTACTTACCCAAAATGCTGTACTGAATCCTTTTTTTTCGGTGGTAGTAGTATTGCTCATTTAATTATAATTGATACGATAGTTATTTCTGGTTGCAAAGATATACAAATTTTATTCGGAATAAAAAGCAAAAGGTGTATCAAAAGCTTAGAAATTGGCTTTAATACACCTTTTATATATGAATATTTCAATTCTTAAAACTGAAAGAAATTCTTCGCATTATAATAACTGATATCTTCAATCATCTGATTTATCCTATCCATTTCAGATACCGGTAACTCACCGTTTTCAACATCCCGGCCCACAAGATTACAAAGTGTGCGTCGGAAATATTCATGTCGAGGATACGACAGGAACGAGCGCGAATCGGTAAGCATACCCACAAAACGGCTTAGTAAACCAAGAACTGAAAGAGAATTCATTTGCTTTTCCATTCCATCTTTCTGATCCAGGAACCACCAGCCCGAGCCGAATTGTATCTTCCCCGGTACACTTCCATCCTGAAAGTTTCCAATCATTGTAGCGACCATTTCATTAGCCGATGGATTGAGGTTATAAATAATTGTTTTACTTAGTTTCCCATTCGAATTAAGCCTGTCGAAGAATTTAGCCATAGACTTAGCCGTATTAAATTCTCCAATGGAATCGAAACCCGTATCAGGACCTATTTCCCGGAACATCTTCGAATTATTGTTGCGGATAACACCATAGTGAAACTGTTGTGTCCACCCTTTTTCGGCATCCATTTCGCCGAAAATCACCAGCATTGCTGATTTAAACTTAAGAATCTCTTCTCCGTTCAATGCAGTGCCACCATATACTTTGTTAAATATGGCCTGTATTTCGGCATCCGTGTAATCTTCCGCATAGAACTCGTGTCGTTTGCGAAGCGCCGCAACCAAATCATCGAACACCGAGATAGTAACCCCACTTACAGTCGAAAGTTGCTCAACATATTTACGGAAATCAGCCGGCTTTTCAACTGCCATAGCCTTATCCGGACGCCAGGTAGGAAGCATCTTTATTTCGAAGCCGCTTTCGCGAGTTTTAATATGATATTCTAAGGAATCGATGGGATCATCAGTTGTACAAACCACTTCGACCCGGTAATGCCGCATCAATCCGCGCGCTGAAAACTCTGGTCGGGCAAGCTTTTCATTGCATTCGTCATAAATATCGCGTGCTGTTTGTGGATTGAGTATTTTATCGATTCCGAAAGCCGTTTTAAGTTCCAGATGCGTCCAATGATACAATGGATTGCGCATGGTATATGGTACGGTCTCCGCCCATTTCTCGAACTTTTCCCAGTCCGAAGCATCTCCCGTCAGGTATTTTTCGGCTACTCCATTTGTACGCATGGCGCGCCATTTATAATGATCGCCACCAAGCCATATTTCCGTAAGTGATTTGAATTTGTAGTCATCCGCTACCATTTGCGGGCTCAGGTGACAATGATAATCAATAATCGGCATTCCGGCCGCATGTTCATGATATAACTTTTGCGCAGTACCAGTCTGCAACAAAAAGTTTTCATCCACAAATTGTTTCATGTTAGATTGTGCTTTTAGTATCTTAATAATTTACTTGTAACAAACGCGTACAAAATACCGTTATCGAACACAAATATACTATACTTGGAATTCGGAGCAAGAAACCGAACTCCATTAGAATGAATATTTATGATATTTAAACATTTCGTTTTATTTCCGTATCTTTGCCGGAAAATATAATAAAAGACATCATAATGGCATTTGAAGCAACAAAAAGAGAATGGAGCGAATTATATACTTTCTGCCGGTTACTGGTCGATGGACAAATTAAAATTGGCACACCAGATGCGAAAGCAAGTGAAAGCTACATTCCCATACATGGTATTACCCGCGAAGAGCGCGAAGGTAACCGGCTATATCGGTTCAAAGGCGATGATGTGATTGTTCCGGTTGCCGGTAACAAACTCACCATTCCGCGTACCATATTCGGCGAAATTGCTGATAAGATACTATCTGCCATGAAGATTGTCGATGATACCGTACCCTGTCCTGATGGTGTGGAAGAATTTCTGGACGAACTTCAAATATACAACATTGAATCCAAAACCCAGGAGCGTATCAACCTCGGTTTGAAATTCTGGAACGTAGATGCCCCTGCTACCGGAACCATTATCCGTTCCCGTCTCTCGCGTATGCTACCTCTGCTTGATGGCGGTCGTGCCGCAAATATTAAATACGAACTCAGCGGAATGAAATTCGCTAACCCTATGGTGAGCAAAGTCAATGCCCTTGATAGCCCCAATGCTGTGGTCGAACGTATGTTACTTATTGAGCAACTGGGAGGAATACTGAAATATGCTGATGTTTCCGATAAAGTTTTCCGTGCCAATCTTTCCATGATTGATCTGCATTTCCCCCGCCTTTTATCCGAAATGCTGCGAACCATGCAACTGGACGGAATTGTCCGTATATCAGAACTTACCGCTATAATGAAACAAATGAATCCTTTAAAAATAAAGGATGAACTAATAAACAAACATCTTTTTTACGAACACAAAGTAAAGCAACTGCTTGTGGCAGCTACTACCGGAATGCGTCCTGCCAAAATATATACTGGTTTGCCATCCGCCATACAAGGTATGATACTGGTAGATGGCAAGGGTACACCCCTATATTACCCCACGCAGGAATACGATCTGTTCAGTGAATTTCTTTTTAAGAATACCCGGTTCGAAAAAGGAGACGTGCATAAAGACCATTACGGAACACTGGAAAAGGAAAACGGTATACTATATTTCAGGCTGAATACGAAGATTGGATTGATAAAGAGATAACTATTCATCAATCATAAACCGCCATTCCTTATCTTTCCATTCTCCCGCATAATCTATCCCGATGCGTTTTCCTGTTTTATAAGCGGGCTTATCTCCTGTGTCTTCAATCCATATCCGGTCACTCCCGATTAGTTCTCCATAAAATGAAGCATCCAACATTAATACTTTTCCTACCCTCCCAGGACCAGATATGCCTTCCAGACCACGTATCATCACTCCCTGGGGCTGATTTTCTTCACCTGTAACAAAGTTCAGTAGCCAATAAATGCCATAAATAAGATAAACATATATTCTGCCCCCAGCCTGATACATCATTTCTGTTCGTTTCGTTCTACCTTTGGATGCATGGCAGGCTTTATCTTCTTCTCCGCCGTAAGCTTCAACATCCGTTATACGATAACGCACAATTTCTCCGTTATCATATTTGCGAACAAGGTATTTTCCTAACAGGTCAGGAGCTACAATGAGCGAATCACGCCGGAAAAAGGATGCAGGGAGTTTATCTTGTTTCATATAGATAATGTATAAATTTACCGGCCCATCGGGCGTTCAATATCAAACTTAAACTTTACAACAATATAAATTGTTATTGTAAACGAATTGTTTCATCTGAAACGAAGATATTAATAATTTAAAGATATAATAAAATGAAGAAAACATTTTTTGCAGTAGCTGTTCTGTCAGGATTGCTGCTGGTTTCATGTAATAGCAGGAACAACCGGAGTACCAATGAAGTAGCTACGGTTGAAGCAGTAGATGTTATCGAACCCGTAACAACTACAGTAGCCGATCCAATGCCGGCCAATCCGGTAGTTTCGAGTACAGTAACCGATAATCAGGGTAACACCATGAGGTTGGCTTTCAACAATAATAATGGTACAGCCACTGCCGAATTGAATGGTCAGACTATCTATATGACTCAGGATACTACCGCTTCTGGCGTACGTATGCACAACGATGAATACGAATACGAAGAATGGCAAGGCCATATCGTTTTGAAAAAAGACGGTAAAGTTGTATTTGATAATAAAGATGAAGTAAATGCTTCTATCTCCAACCGCGAAGGCAGGAAAATCGATATGACTTTTAATAATAACAATAACACCGCTACATTAACATATGACGGTCAGGTTATTAATTTAAGAGCGGATACTACCGCTTCGGGAATGCGTTACAGCAACAACGAGTATGTTTACGAAGAATGGCAAGGACATGGTGTTCTTAAAAGAAACGGAACAGTAGTATTTGATAGTAAGAAGTAACAACTAAGTTATTTTAGGCACGGATTACGCGGATTACACGGTTCAGATAAAAACAAACCGCGTAATCTGCGTAATCCGTGCCTAAAATTTATATTACCTCCACAATATCCTCCAAATCCTTCCTACCAGTTCTTTCCCCAAAATCCTTATCCGGATAACCTACAGGAAGAATAACCAACGGATACACACTATCCGGCATATCGAATAATTTCCTCATCAGCTCCGGATCAAACGCACAAATCCAGCAAGTTCCCAAGCCTTGCTCATGAATAGCCAAGCAAAGGTTCTCCACCGCAATCGAAATATCCACATCGCAATGGTCTTTCCCATCAAAACGCCTTTTCCATGACTGGTTAGTATCTCCACAGGCTACAATATAATAAGGACAATCCGACGATTGAAACCATTGAGCCTGATAACACTGTTTCAGCAATGCCTGTTTCTCCTTGTCTTTTATCAAAAGAAATTTCCACGGCTGTTTATTAGCGGCAGAAGGTGCCAGCCGGGCACATTCCATGATATAATCCAGTTTATCCTGTTCAATTTCGCGCGGCAGAAATCTGCGTACAGATTTTCTTGCTTTAATTAATTCCTGTAAATTCATATCTATTTATTGATTCGGTTTATTTAGAAACAACTAAATTACTATTTTTGTCTAAGATATCAAAAATAATAAGGCTACTCCATTACATCCTATAAAATATGGCAATAAAAATACTCGTCACCGGTGACTTACATCTCGGGAAACGTTCCTCGGCACTGCCTGCCGACGATTCCAGAGCATCGGCACGATTTACCTGGGAAAATATTGTAAACTATATAATACACAATCAAATAAATATCCTGCTGCTAACAGGTGATGTCGTTGATCGCGACAACAAATTCTACGAAGCAATCGGCCCTCTGCAAAGTGGTTT
>DAMCMT010000072.1:0-5820 GCA_032108265.1 Bacteroides sp. | reverse complement strand
AGCCGGAGTAACCGTTTGTATGGTTGCCGGCAACCACGATTACGACGTTTTACCACAGATTTTGTCGATGAACGATCTTCCCAACATCCACCTGCTGGGAGCAAATGGATGCTGGGAGAATAAAACCTTCCATAAAAACGGAGAAAGTATCCGGGTGGTAGGCTGGTCGTTCCCCGAAAGATATATCGACAAAGACTCTACCACCGACTTCCCCGCAATTGAAACCGGAGAAGTAACCCTTGCCATACTTCATGGCGATGTTTATACCACTTTGAGCCGCTACAACCCGCTGCAACTTGAAAAGTTAAAGAACACTGCCGGAGTAGATGCATGGTTGTTGGGACATATTCACCGACCCGATGTACTCAACCATTCCGCACCACTCATTTTGTATCCCGGCTCTCCACACGCTCTGAGCCCGAAAGAACAGGAATTGCACGGCGTGGTTCTGTTAACTGTTGAGAACCACCGGATAGATTTCCAGCAAATCCCCCTTTCACCGGTTTATTACCGAACCATCGTTATGGATGTTTCGGCTGTAACAGACGAATCTTCTTTCCGGAATACGGCTATTACCACCCTGCGCGGGTATATAGACGGCATTAAAGAGAACTACACTCCGCACTTTCTGGTGTTCGATATTCACTTTACCGGTACGTATCCCAACCCATCCGAAATAAGGAAATGGAGCGACGAAATAAGGCATTACAACTTCGATAACCAATGCGATATCCGTATCAGGACTATGGAATATGATGTTCACCCCCGGTTGGATATCGACCATCTTACTACCGACCCATCCTATACCGGTTTATTGGCAACGGCCATTAAAGCCCTAGAAGCGGGCATATCCAATGATTTCACTGAAAAGCTGATACAAGACTGGAAGAGCCGATTCAGGCAAACAGTATCTTTACCCGTTTTTTCACCGCTGCATATTGATACAAGCGATGCCGCACTTGAAAGCATGGCCCGTGAATATGTGCTGGCCGAATGCAGGGAAATCATCAGCGAACTAAACAACCAGAGAAATGAAAATTAAGAAACTCCATATAAGCCGTATGCCCGGATTTCCCCGGGGATTAAAAGGTTTCGATAAGTTAGCCGGAAACGTAAACATTATAGCCGGAGCCAATGGCTCAGGCAAAAGTTCTACAGCCCGGGTAATCCAGAAACTCATCTGGTGGGATGCAAAAACTACAGGTTATCAGGTTGATGCCGAAGTTGTTGTAAATGACGAACTAAACCGCATTGAAATAGATTCGCAAAGCTACACCCGAACCGACTCGCATAAGAAAACCCATGAAGACTTCTCGTACATTTCGCCTGCCGAGTTCAGCAACCAGTATATGCTGGCTCTGCACGATTTGGTGAAGGATAATGACGATAACCTCGCATCCATCATTGCCCGCGAAGTGAATGGAGGAGTCGACCTTCGCGAGGCTGCCAAAAAACTTGAATATAAGCATACTCTGCCCAATACAGGACATCCGCTATACAAAGAATACGATTCGGCCAATAAACTGTATGCAGAGAATGAAAAGAAACAGGCCGAAATCATTACCGAAGAAAAGAATATTTCAGCACTCGAAGAAGAGAAAAAACAAGCCGAGCAAGCCTCTCGGCTGAAAGACTGGTACGAGAAAGCTTTCCATTACCTGCAATCCAAAGAAAAATTCGCATCCATCAGTGCCCGGATGGAACAATTCCCTCCATCGCTGGCTAAAATGAAAGAAGACGATCTCCAATCCGTCGAAGCTTTGGAAAAGCGAATAAGCGACATCGATTTATCATTAACCGAATCGGCTTCCATACAGGAATCGGGGAGGGAAAACCTGTCAAAGCTCCGCATTCCACACGATAAAGATATTCCCGATGAACAACTGAACGAGTTATCCGATAGAATCGGCCAACTCAAAGACATCACCCAGCAAATATCCACCTGCGAGCGTGAGATAAGTAAGCATCAATTGGTTATCACTCAGGCCGAAAAATGCATCAACCCGGAACATGAACTGTCCGGACTACGTGAACTTAACCTTGAACAGGTACGCAACCTGAGCGAATTTATCCGTACGGCCAACGAAACATTGGGCGCTCATCAACTGCTGACAGACAGGAAAATACAATTAGAAAGCGAACTGGCCGTTCTAAAGGGTAAAATAGGCTTGCACACTTTTACCCAGAAAGACTTAATAACAGCAGTGAGTGTGTTATCCGATTGGTTGAAAACAAACTCCGGCCAGTCTGCCAACCACTCATGGATAATGTGGCTCTTACCTATCTGGGGTATCGTTGCAGCATTATTGGCCTTTTTCGCAGGAATAGCCGGAATATCTATTGCAGCCGTTTTAAGTCTATGTCTTATTCCCGTCATATTAAAATCAAATAAGCGACAAACGGGTCAACCACCTCAGAACGAAGAACTTAGCCGTCGTTTATCCCTTCCCTCTGTTTGGGATAGCGAGACAGTTGCCGCCAAAATACAGGAATTACTGGACGAACTCGAAACCCGTACCCGGGAAACCAATCTCTCGGAAAGAATAAACCAGTTAAATTTCGACATAGAAAAGAGCCGGCAAAGAATCAATGAAATCCATGTTCGGTATCAGGGCTATAAACAGAGTATCGGTGCCTTACCCGAAAAACTGGAACAGTTAACAGATAATTATAACGCATTCTATGTTTTCGTGTGCAATGTAATTAAATGGCAGGAAGCAATAACAGAGGCCGATAAGCTTGAAAGCGAGAAACAAACATATATATACCATACCCGGCAGCAGTTGGATGAAATAAACCGTTTGTTCACTTCGGTTGGTTTTCAGGCTGTTAGCAATCACGAACAAGCATCTGCGTGCCTGCAAAGCCTGTTGAAAGAAAAGGATATTCGAAAAGATATATTTAACGAAATAGCGGCGCAGGATAAAATAAAAATCCTCAGGCAGCAGGAGAGGAGCAAATGTGTGGAATCCTTGCACGAGATTTATAACCGTCTGGAAATCTCTTCCGGACAAAAAAGTGATATTTCGCTGTTGAATAGTCAATATAATAGTTACATAAAGGTACGCGAACAACTCAACGAGGAACAAGGGAATCTGAATGCAAACTTCAGATTGTTGCAGAATCATCCAATCTATCAGGAATATAGCGAAATGATTTCAATCCTGACTGCGGATGAAATACAACTAAAAATCAAAGAACAGGAAATTCACGCCGAACGGCAAACGGAACTGCTGCAACGATTGGCTGATATCCGGGCGCAGGTAAAGGATAAGAAAATCCGGAACGATATCGAAATAGCCCTCAGCCGGAAGGAAGAAGCACTTTCAGGGCTTAATGACCTGTTGAAAACTACCCTCAAATCAATGACCGGCGGAATGATTATCTCGCGTCTGCACGAAGAAATATCACTCAACAACGAAAATCAGGTCTTCAAACAAGCCAACAAAATACTGGGGTCTATTACCAAAGGGCGCTATAGCCTTATTCTGAGCGAAGGTCTTACACCCACATTTCTGGCATTGGATAATATCCTGAATCATGTACAGGCTTTGACCGAAATCTCTACCGGAACCCGCGTACAATTGTTACTGGCTATCCGGTTGGCCTACATTGAGTCGCAGGAAAATGAAATAAAACTTCCTTTGCTGGCCGATGAACTTCTGGCAAACAGCGACGATGAACGCTCGGAAGCTATTATCCGTTCGCTTATCGAAATAAGCCGCAACAGGCAATTGTTTTATTTCACCGCCCAGGCCGACGAAGTCGTTAAGTGGAAACATTACATCAATGCCAATCCCGAGTTGGATTCAGAGGTTATCTTATTGGGTAACAAATTGATAGAATATGAGAAAACTACCCTGGCAATACAACCCATTAATCTGGCACAAGAAGTCTGTCCGCCTTTAGATTTCGACCACGCGGGTTATGGAAAACAATTATCGGTTCCTCCTTTCAATATACTGGAACAGGAAGCTACGGAGATTCATTTATGGTACCTTATTGAAGATGTCAACCTCCTTTATACCTGCCTTCAGTATGGAATTTACCAATGGGGGCAATTAAATGCTTTTCTGGGAAATGCTGGGCATTTGCCCGGATTAGACGAGAGGCTGTTGAGGGGTTTTAAAGATAAAATCTTTCTTTTCAACCGCCTCAAAGAGATATACTCTTTCGGCCGTTCCCGGAAGATCAGCCGCGAAATACTGGTAAAATCAGGGGCGGTTACTGATATATATATGGATAAAATGACGGAATTGCTGCAAACAACCAATTACAACCCCGAGCTGTTTCTTGAGTCACTTGATTCGGGTGCAGTAAAAGGTTTCAGGTCGAATAAAAAAGAAGAATTGCGTACTTATCTTCTCGAAAACAATTATACATCGGCAGTTTCGCCATATCAGGAAGAAGATATACATATAAAAGTCAGTGCACAGGTATCTAATTTGAACATAGATATGAACGAGGCCGAGCGCTTCGTAAACCGTTTTATTAACTATACCAACCTTGAATGATTAAGTATATATACTTAGCGTGGCAGGGTATATAAGTACACCGGTCAAGGTACGTTACTAAGCAATGCAACACCCGGATGTTGCAACTTGCATCACCCGGGTCTTGCAACTTGCAACATCCGGGTGTTGCATTGCTTAGTAACGTACTTAGAAAGATAAAGCTATATACCTAGACAGATTAAACTATATACTTAAACAGGACGTAGGTATACAGGTTTATTTTTTAGAGAATGGTAGTTAAGTCTCACAAAAAATATATAAGTTTGCTTCCATAAACAATTGAACTCAGCACAAGATATGGATAAAAGAAAAAAGTGTCCTTATAAAATCGGATTAGCTTTGAGCGGGGGAGGCGCACGCGGTTTTGCACATCTGGGAGCACTTAAAGCTTTGGAAGAACACGGTATACGTCCGGATATAATTTCGGGTGTCAGTGTCGGTTCGTTAATAGCGGTACTCTATGCCGACGGATATAAGCCGGATGAACTTTTTGAAGTGGCCAATACAATAAGATTCACTTCGATTGCCGAAGGAATTTTGCCTAAAGGTGGATTCTTTAAGATGTCGGGAGTCGGGAATTTATTGGAAAAACTTCTTAAATCCAACACATTTGAAGAATTGAAGATTCCGGTGAATGTAGTTGCATCGGATATAGAGAAAGGGCAGATTAAAGTTTTCAATAAAGGCGAAATTATTCCTGCTGTACTGGCCTCCTGTTCTGTTCCCATTGTATTTGCACCCGTCCATATTGAAGATAAACATTATGTTGATGGTGGTTTATTGATGAATTTTCCTGCATCAGTAATCCGGAATCAATGCGAAAAGCTCATTGGTGTTAATATCAGTCCGGTTATTTCAATGAAATACGAAGAATCATTTAAGTACGTTATTGAAAGAGCTATGAATTACATGGTAGGAGCCAATACCGTTGCTGAACGGGAATTATGCGATTACCTGATTGAATCTTACGAGATATCCGAGTATTCTATATTTGATTTTAAGCATAATGGTGAAATATTCCGCAAAGGATATGAAATTGCCAATGCTTATCTGGATGTGAATAAGCAGAAGTTGAAAAGGGATTTATTGGCGAGGAATAGCAATAAATTCCGCAACTGGTTGGCCGATAAGGTATTGACGTTGAAGAGTACTAAATAACGTTTCTATTTAGGGATATTCCATAAATTCGCTAAATCTTAAAAAATAGCAGAGTTTGATTCACATTCAAGTCTCTGCTATTTTTTTTGTATTATTAGAGACTGTAATTTAAACTGTGTCAGTAAAGAATAAATTATTAACTTTACTA
>DAMCMT010000071.1:0-23516 GCA_032108265.1 Bacteroides sp. | reverse complement strand
CCATGCGGTATGTGGGGCGGACACAAGACCCGCCCCTACGCCATGCGGATCAAAAAGCCTTAAAACAATTTATTGTGTATAAAAACTGCATATTTTCTTTTCAGTTAGCAAATAATCATTTAAATTTGCCCCGATTTGTAAAGTGCGGATTACAAAATGGCTGATATAATATCTCATGACGGTGTGGTTACGAAAGTAGATAATTCTCATGTTCAGGTGAGGATTGTCCAAACGTCGGCATGCGCGTCGTGCAGCGTGAAAGGCCATTGCGCCGCCTCGGAAAGCAAAGAAAAGTTTATCGAAGTGGTGGCGCCCGATGCATCATCGTACAAGCCCGGCGACCGGGTACAGGTGTACGGAGCAACTTCTATGGGCATGAAAGCCGTTTTTTACGCATTTGTTATTCCCTTTCTGGTACTTATACTCACGCTTTTCGGCGTTTCTTACCTGACTGATAACAACGAATTACTTTCCATTTCCGTCTCTTTCCTATTCCTTATTATATACTATATTATATTAGCCCGAAACAAACACAAGCTGATAAAAGAATTCACGTTTAATATTAAATCAATAAATAATTCTAATCCATGAATTTAATCCTGATTGCAGTTCTTTCTTTAGGAGCCATTGCGCTTGTCATAGCAGTTATCCTGTATGCTGCTTCGAAGAAATTTGCTGTTTATGAAAACCCCCGCATTGCTCAGGTGAACGATATTCTTCCGCAAGCCAATTGCGGCGGATGCGGTTATCCCGGTTGCAGCGGTTTTGCCGGTGCCTGCGTCAAGGCAGATACGCTCGACGGTATGCTTTGCCCCGTGGGTGGCGCCGACCTGATGGGCCGGATTGCCTCACTGCTCGGTCGCGAAGCCAGCACAGCCGAGCCGATGCTGGCCGTAGTACGGTGTAACGGCTCTTGCGACAAACGCCCACGCAACAATCTCTATGACGGTGCGCCGAGTTGTGCCATCGCTTCGGCCTTATACGGTGGCGAAACCGGATGCAGTTACGGCTGCCTGGGTTGTGGCGACTGTGTGCTTTCGTGCCAGTTCGATGCCATTCACATGAACCCCGAAACCGGCCTGCCCGAGGTAGTAGAAGATAAATGTACCGCTTGCGGCGCCTGTGTAAAAGCCTGTCCGCGCAACATTATCGAACTCCGTTTGAAAGGTAAGAAATCCCGCCGCGTGTATATCTCCTGCGTCAACAAAGACAAAGGCGCCATCACCCGTAAGGCTTGCGAAGTGGGTTGTATCGGTTGCGGCAAGTGCGTAAAGACTTGTCCGTTCGAAGCCATCGCTATGGAAAACAACCTGGCTTACATCGACTTCCACAAGTGCAAGCTGTGCCGCAAGTGCGTAGAGGTATGTCCGCAGAATACCATTATCGAGGAGAACTTCCCGCCGCGCAAACCGAAGGTAGAAGCAGTGGAAACTCCGGCCGGAGAAGCTTAAACTCACAAACTCAAAAGCTTAAAAACTTAAAAACTCAAAATGAAGACATTTTCAATCGGTGGTGTACATCCACACGAAAATAAACTTTCAGCTAACCAACCCATTGCAGTGGCCGAAGTTCCTGCCAAGGCAATTATCATGTTGGGCCAGCATATCGGCGCACCCGCCAAGCCTGTAGTTAAGAAGGGCGATGTGGTGAAAGTCGGCACGCTGATAGCCGAAGCCGGCGGGTTTGTCTCGGCACCCGTGCATTCCTCGGTTAGCGGAAAGGTAGCCAAAATAGACTCCTTTGTCGATGCCAGTGGCTATCCCAAACCCGCTATCTTTATAGATGTAGACGGGGATGAATGGGAAGAAAACATCGACCGTACCGATACTCTGATAAAAGAAACCAGCCTGACGCCGCAGGAGATAATTAAAAAGATATCCGATGCAGGCATCGTAGGACTGGGCGGCGCGTGCTTCCCCACGCACGTCAAACTAACACCCCCTCCCGGTTCGAACCCGCAATGCATCATCATCAATGCGGTAGAGTGCGAACCTTACCTCACGGCCGACCATCAGTTGATGCTCGAACATGCCGAGGAGATTATGGTAGGAGTAACCCTGCTGATGAAAGCAGTCAACGTACAGAAAGCATTTATAGGAATTGAGAATAATAAACCCGACGCGATTGAACTCATGGGTAAAGTTGCGTCGGGTTACCCGGGCATCAGCATCGTGCCGCTGAAAGTACAATACCCGCAGGGCGGCGAGAAGCAGCTTATTGACGCTGTTCTGAAACGTCAGGTGCCCAGCGGCGGACTGCCGATTGCTACGGGTGCGGTGGTTCAGAACGTGGGTACTGCCTTTGCCGTTTATCAGGCCGTGATGAAGAATAAACCGCTTTTCGAACGTGTTATCACCGTTACCGGAAAGTCCGTAGCCAAGCCGTCTAACTTCATGGCCCGCATCGGAACCCCCATGCAGCAGCTTATTGATGCTTGCGGCGGGTTGCCCGAAGATACAGGCAAGGTAATCGGCGGCGGCCCGATGATGGGAAAAGCATTGACTTCTACCGACATCCCCACCGCCAAAGGCAGTTCGGGCATACTGATAATGAACCAGAAAGAAGCCAAACGCGCCAAGCCGATGAGTTGCATCCGTTGCGCGAAGTGCGTAGGCGTGTGTCCGATGGGATTGGAACCCTACCTGCTCTCTGTCCTTGCCGAGAAAGGCGACTTTGAACGAATGGAAAAAGAAAGGATTATGGATTGCATCGAATGCGGTTCGTGCCAGTTTACCTGTCCGGCACGGTTGCCGCTGCTCGACTTCTGCCGTCTGGGTAAGAACAAAACCGGCGCCCTTATTCGCTCACGACAAATAACTAAGTAACATGAAAAACAAACTTATAGTATCTCTATCACCACACGTTCATAGCGGCGACAGCATCAACCGCAATATGTATGGTGTACTTATAGCGCTGGTTCCGGCTTTCATTGCTTCGCTTATCTTCTACGGACTCGGGGCACTTATCGTTACCGCCGTATCGGTTGCCGCTTGCGTATTTTTCGAATGGGCGATCGCACGGTTTATACTTAAAACGAATACGAACAGCATCATGGATGGCTCGGCCGTGATTACCGGGGTGCTATTGGCATTCAACCTGCCGTCTAATCTTCCGGTGTGGATTATCCTTCTGGGAGCGCTGTTTGCGATTGGCGTCGGCAAGATGTCGTTCGGCGGACTGGGCAACAATCCGTTCAACCCTGCGCTGGCGGGTCGCGTGTTCCTGTTGCTGTCTTTCCCCGTGCAAATGACTACATGGCCGGTTGTAGGGCAACTTACTTCGTATGTCGATGTAGAAACTGCCGCCACTCCGCTGGCCGTTATGAAAGCAGTAGTAAAAGGTGTACCCGGCGTATCACTAGGCGATTTGCCCGACTCGTTAAGCCTGTTCCTCGGCAATAACCCCGGGTGTATCGGCGAGATTAGCGCCGTGGCTATACTTATCGGACTTATCTATATGCTCTGGCGCAAGATAATCACCTGGCACATCCCCGTATCTATATTGGGTACCGTATTTGTGTTTGCCGGCATCATGCATCTGGTTAACCCCAACGTGTACGTTGCCCCGTGGATACATTTATTGTCGGGTGGTTTAATGCTCGGCGCCGTTTTCATGGCAACAGACTATGTAACCTCGCCCATGAGCAAGAAAGGAATGTTACTGTATGGTGTATGCATCGGCCTGCTTACCATGGTTATCCGTATGTTCGGCGCCTATCCGGAAGGTATGTCGTTTGCCATTCTGATTATGAACGCATTTACACCCCTTATTAATATGTATATGAAACCTAAACGCTTTGGGGAGGTGGCGAAAAAGAAATGAAAAAGCTAGAGTCATCACTAACAAATATGCTACTGGTTCTTACCGCAGTTACCGTTGTTGCCGTAGGCTTGCTGGCTTATGTAAACGAGCTTACCAAAGAACCCATTGCCCAGGCCAACCTGAAAGCATTGAACGAAGCACTGGCGCAGGTTGTCCCTGCTTTCGACAATAACCCCGTAGCCGAAAGCGATACCGTTTTTGGCGAAAAGGACGGAAAGAAGTACATCGACTTCATCGTTTATCCCGCCAAGAACGGCGATAAACAGGTCGGTACCGCCGTAGAGTCCAAATCTTTAGGCTTCGGCGGCGAAATGAAGATACTCGTAGGCTTCGATACTGAGGGAAAGATTTACGATTACTCCCTCTTGTCTCATGCCGAAACCCCCGGACTAGGCTCTAAGGCCGATATGTGGTTCAAGAAAGACGAGAGAGGCGATATCATCGGCATGAACCCCGGCGACAAACCCCTCAGCGTAAAGAACGACGGCGGACAGATTGATGCCATCACCGCATCTACCATCACCACCCGCGCGTTCCTGAATGCCGTAAATGCCGCCTACAACGTGTATAAAGGCGATGTTGACGCCGCTTCCGCCGCCACCCCGCAAGCCGGAGCTGATGGTACAGACGGAACTTCTGCCGCCACCCCGCAAGGCGAAGCAGGAACAACCGACGGCACTACCGCCGCCACCGCCCAAGAAGCCGCAAACGATACAATAACCAACTAATAGGAAAGGAGTAAAGATATGAACAATTTTAAAGTAATGGTGAATGGGATAATCAAAGAGAATCCCGTACTTGTTCTGCTACTCGGAATGTGTCCGACACTCGGAACCACTTCTTCCGCTATTAATGGTATGGGCATGGGGCTGGCGACGATGTTCGTGCTTGTATGTTCCAACGTGGTTATCTCGCTGATAAAGAATCTTATTCCCGATATGGTGCGCATACCTTCGTACATTGTGGTTATTGCATCGTTCGTTACCCTTCTTCAAATGGTGATGCAGGCTTATGTTCCTGCGCTGTACAGTACCCTCGGACTATTCATTCCGCTGATTGTGGTTAACTGCATCGTCCTCGGCCGCGCCGAAGCATTCGCAGCAAAGAACAATATCGGCGCTTCATTCTTCGACGGACTGGGCATGGGATTAGGCTTTACACTTGCGCTTACACTTCTAGGCGCCGTTCGCGAACTTCTCGGAACAGGCAAGATATTCAGCCTGACAGTCTTCCCCGAAGAGTACGGAATGCTGCTGTTTGTACTCGCTCCCGGTGCCTTCATCGCGTTAGGATACCTCATAGCAACCATTAACCGTCTGAAGAAAGCATAAAGGGATTTACGATTTACGGATTTACGATTTACTGTCTTAGTCCAATCGTAAATTCTAAATCAATCCATCTTAAATCTGTAAATACTATAATAAATCGTAAATCGTAAATAATTAAATCGTAAATAAGCATCATGGAATATATTATCATATTTATTTCTGCTATCTTTGTTAATAATATCGTGCTGTCGCAGTTTTTGGGTATCTGCCCCTTTCTGGGCGTATCTAAAAAGGTAGAGACAGCTACGGGAATGAGTGCCGCGGTAGCGTTTGTACTAACCATTGCCACTATTGTAACCTTCCTCATTCAGAAATACGTGCTGGATGCCTTCGGGTTACAATATCTGCAAACCATTACCTTCATCCTGGTAATAGCCGGTTTAGTACAAATGGTAGAAATTGTGCTGAAGAAAGTATCACCCGCCTTGTATCAGGCATTGGGAGTATTTTTGCCGCTGATAACAACCAACTGCTGTATATTGGGTGTTGCCATCCTGGTTATCCAGAAAGATTTCAACCTATTGACAGGAGTTGTGTATGCTTTCTCTACGGCATTAGGATTTGGACTGGCACTCATACTATTTGCAGGCCTTCGCGAGCAAATGTCACTGGTAAAAATACCAAAAGGCATGGAAGGAACCCCTATAGCGCTAATTACGGCAGGGTTGCTGGCCATGGCATTTATGGGCTTTTCCGGTATAGTTTAACTGTTTTAAGCAAATGTTTGTTTAAGTTTTTATTGAATTTCGGAATAATTTCTATATTTTTGCAACGAGTTTAAAACACGTCATCTGAATTAGATATGAAAAAAAGAATATTAGTTACCGGAGGTACAGGTTATATCGGCTCACATACAGTTGTTGAACTACAAAACTCAGGCTATGAAGTAATCATTATCGATAACCTGTCCAACTCCAATGCTGACGTGGTAGATAATATCGAGAAAGTATCAGGCACCCGCCCCGCTTTCGAAGAACTGGATTGTCTGGACTACAACGGGCTCGATGCCTTATTCAACAAATATCCCGGAATTGAAGCTATCATACATTTCGCCGCCAGCAAAGCGGTGGGCGAATCCGTAGAAAAGCCACTCCTGTATTATCGCAATAACCTCGTCTCATTAATCAATCTTCTGGAACTAATGCCCAAACACGGGGTAGGGGGAATCGTATTCTCTTCTTCATGTACCGTGTACGGACAGCCGGACGAACTTCCCGTAACCGAGAAAGCGCCCATCAAAAAGGCCGAATCTCCCTACGGAAACACCAAACAAATTAACGAGGAAATTGTACAGGATACCGTAGCATCCGGAGCACCTATCAATGCCATACTGTTGCGCTACTTCAACCCGATTGGCGCGCATCCTACCGCATTGCTGGGCGAACTTCCGAACGGCGTGCCACAAAACCTGGTACCCTACATCACGCAGACTGCCATGGGAATCCGCGAGAAACTGAGCGTATTCGGCGATGATTACGACACGCCCGACGGTTCATGTATCCGCGATTTCATTAATGTAGTCGACCTGGCTAAAGCACACGTTATAGCCATTGACCGAATACTGAACAAAAAACAAAAAGATAAAGTTGAGATATTCAACGTAGGAACAGGCACCGGCCTTTCCGTACTCGAATTAATCAACGCCTTCGAACAATCAACCGGCGTAAAGCTTAACTATCAGATAGTTGCCAGACGCGCGGGCGATATCGAAAAAGTTTGGGCAAACCCCGAATATGCGAACAATGAATTAGGATGGAAAGCTGAAACAAGCATTGAAGACACATTACGCTCGGCGTGGGCGTGGCAGTTAAAACTGCGCGAACGTGGAATTCAATAGTTTTTAGCTTTTCTTAACAATATAAACAGAACAAATGGTCAAGATCATTTGTTACTACTATGAAAAAATTAATCTGATACTATTTGCAATATATGCGAATATACAGAGATAGTTACAAATGTCTCTCCGACATTAACAGATTGATTGCATAGTAGTTTTGTCGTGTTTTATTTTGTGTTTGTGTTGTGGCGGTACTGCGATGTGAAATCGTGGTACCGTTTTTTTTTGTCCGCAGGCAGGGGAAAAGTGGGTATTCGTGTAATACACAAAAGCCCGGGGTTTTAATCGCAAACCTTATAGCGCTATACGATTTACCTTATAGCCCTCTACGATTTACCGTATAGCGCTATATGATTTACCTTATAGCCCTCTACGATTTACCGTATAGCGCTATATGATTTGCCGTATAGCGCTTTAATCTTTGCGGGAATTTTGCTTTTATTTAAGAACGAATATATATCCAACTCACATTAAATCATTAATTTTGCTGATTATGAAACAACAATTTATTTCTATATTAATTATGAGCGCCCTATTCAGTGCCTGCAACCCCGGCAACACCAAGCCGGAGATAGCCTACCAAGGAGACGACCTAACCAATTTCGCCCAAATCACCCGCGATAAGCAAACCAAAGCCGCCTCCATCACCATCAACAAAGCCGAGAACTGGAAACTATATTCCGGCCCTGTCGTCGACGAAATCAACCTCACAACCCCCATACTATCCGGGCAGGAAGCAGGAACCTTCCCGCTGAATGTACCCGACTCCGTACGAAGTTACTTCCTGTTGCAAACCGATAATGCAACAGCCATCCTGGCCGAACGCCACCTCCCCATGACCGGAGGCTTTAACTTCCGCGACCTCGGCGGCATCAAAACCAAAGACGGCAAGTACACCAAATGGGGTAAAATACTCCGTTCCGATGATTTGCATAACCTCACACCCGAAGATTTGCGATACCTGCAAAGCATCCCTATTGTAACCATTGTCGACTTCCGTTCGGAGGGCGAAATCCAATCCGCACCCGACAGAGTACCCTCCGGTGCAACCGATTACCCATACTCCATCAACCCCGGAAACCTGAATGATGCCGCTTCCGGAATGGCCGACATATCCAGTCTGAGCAAACTCAATATGGACAGCATCATGATGCAGATAAACATCATGATGGTAACACAGGACGAAAGCATCCGGCAGTACAGCAAATTCTTTGCCCGTTTGCAGGACGAATCGCAAATCCCCTTGTTATTCCATTGCACCGCCGGGAAAGACCGTACCGGTCTGGGTGCCGCCCTCACCCTGTTCGCACTGGGCGTAGATGAAGAAAGAATTATGGAAGATTACCTGCTTTCCAATCAATATATAAAAGAAAAATATGCACAGTACATCGCCATGTATCCCGAAATGGAATCGCTTTTCGGTGTAAAGAAAGAATTCCTCGGTGCGGCGCTGCAACAGATTAAAGCAGACCATGGCTCGGTAGAGAATTTCCTTGAAAATGTCCTGAACGTGGATATTGAAAAGATGCGGAGGATGTATCTGTACTAAACAGCCTCTCCCCAACCCTCTCCCGAGGAGAGGGTTGGGGAGAGGCTGTTTGTTTATTTCCCAATAAATCGTATCTTTGCCCTACAGGCAAACATAAATAGCACGTCTTTATTAATAAAGAATCTGTATGGCAAAAAGAAAAATCTACCGGTTGCTTAGCTGCATACTGCTGGCTACGGCATTTATCGCGAACTATTCGTGTACAAAAAAAGTACAGGGCGACATCGTTCCGTCTTCCGAATACGCAATGTACGTAAGCGCCTACACCGGAGGCGTCATATCCCAATCATCGCCTATCCGTATCGAGTTGGCGAAAGATGTACCCGTGGTCGAACTGAATACGGAACTTGCTAAAAGTCCGTTTACCTTCTCGCCCTCCCTCAAAGGGAAAGCCTATTGGGTAAGCAATAACGCCATCGAATTCGTACCCGAAGAAGGCGCGTTAAAATCAGGCGAAGTATACAAAGCAACCTTTGCACTCGGCGATTATGTCGAAGTACCTTCCAAACTGAAAAAGATGGAATTCACTTTCCGCGTGATGGAAAGCAATTTCGACGTCAGTATAGACCCCGTAAAGGTGAATACCGCCAATCCCGCCATGGCTACGCTTACAGGTTCAATCACATTTAGCGACGTAGTTGCCGGGACACTCGTCGAAAAGATGATAACCGTAAAAGACGAAAAAGACAACAGCCTGTCCGTTGTCCTGCAAAAAACCGATAACCCCTCGTTTTACACCTTTGCGGTGAACAGCATTGAAAAGCAGGACCAGGAAACGAAACTTTACGTTACCGTCAGCGGTAAACCCCTGAAAATAGAACGCACCTTCCAGCGCATGGTAACGATACCCGCCAAAGGAAGCTTTAAATACCTCGCCGCCGAGCGGATAACCGAGCCCGAAAACGGCATTCAGCTTGTATTCTCCGAGCCCGTATCTACTACGCAAGACCTCAACGGACTGATAGTTGTACAGGGAGTAACCGCCCCCGTATTCCAGGTCGAAGACAACAAAGTCTATGTATTCTTCGAAGCCGGCAAAGGCCACTACATCACCATAAACATATACGACGGACTTAAGAGCGAAGACGGCAATAAACTCGAAGAGAGCGCCAACGTATCTCTGAGCCAGGAACTTATCAAACCCCAGATAGAGTGGGTCAACAATACCGGAACCATACTTCCCGACTCTAAAAACCTGATACTGAACTTCAAAGCCGTCAGCCTCCATGCAGTCGACATCAGCGTGGTACGTATTTTCGAAAGCAACGTACTCTCGTTCCTGCAAACCAACTCCATCGCGGGAGCCGATGAACTCAGGCGTTCCGGCCGTTTGGTGTACAAGAAAATGCTTCGCCTCGACAACGACCCGGCTAAGAACCTCAGCCAGTGGGAACCTTATTCGGTAGACCTCAGCGGACTCATCGAGCAGGAACCCGGCGCCATCTACCGCGTTATGCTCTCGTTCAAACAAGAATATTCCGCTTACCCCTGTAGCGGGAACGACGGAACCAAATCCGTATCCGGGAATGCCCAGAGCATGACCCAGGTAATTACCGAAGCCGACGAACTCGACGATGAAGTGTGGGATGTTCCCTACACCTATTATTATATGGAGAACCAGGATTACAACTGGCGCGATTACGAATGGGAAGAGCGCGAAAACCCCTGCCATCCGTCCTATTACATGACATCCGACCGGAAAATATCCTGCAACGTGCTTGCCACCAACCTCGGAGTTATCGCCAAGATGAACTCCACCAACAAAATATGGGTAGCCGTAACCGATATTCTTACCACATCCTCTATGCCCGGCATAGACGTTACTGCCTACAACTTCCAGCTACAACCCATCGCCACCGGCAAAACAGATGCCGACGGTTTTGTGATGATGGAGTACAAAGGCGGCAAACCTTTTGTCGTTGTCGCTACCGATGGCAAACAGAAAACATACCTCAAACTGATTGACGGCGAAGAACAATCCACCAGCCGTTTCGATGTCGGCGGAAAAGAGATACCCAAAGGCCTCAAAGGCTTTATCTATGGCGAACGCGGCGTATGGCGCCCGGGCGATACATTGAACGTAACCTTCATCCTCGAAGATGTGGAGAAGCGCATCCCCGCCAAGCACCCCGTATCGTTCGAACTCTTCAACCCGCGCGGACAGTTCTATACCAAACTAATCTCCACCAACGGCCTGAACGGTTTCTACACCTTCCAGGTGCCCACCCATGCCGACGACCCGACGGGCCTTTGGAATGCCTATGTAAAAGTAGGTGGAGCCACGTTCCACAAATCCTTCCGCATCGAGACAGTTAAACCCAACAGGCTGAAAATCAACCTCGAAGTACCCGACGGAATGCTCCGCACATCTTCCGGACAAACCGATGTGCAGCTATCCTCCACCTGGCTGACGGGAGCCACCGCTTCCAACCTCAAAGCAAAGGTAGAAATGACGCTGAACAAAGTACATACCCAGTTCAAGAACTACAGCCAGTATATCTTCGATAATCCGGCTACCGACTTCTCGTCCAACAAGGCGGATTTATTCGACGGTACCCTCAACGCCGAGGGCAGCACCCGCTTTGTCATTGATATACCCGAAGCCGCCGACGCTCCCGGTATGCTGCGCGCAAACATCGTGACCCGCGTGTACGAACCGGGCGGCGATGCCAGCATCAATACCATGTCGGTGCCCTTCTCGCCCTATACATCGTATGTGGGTATTAACCTCAACCAACCCGAATTGCGCTATATCGAAACCGATAAAGACCATGTGTTCGATGTCGTAACCCTCGACCCGGACGGCAAACCCGTGAACCGTTCCAACCTCGAATACAAGATTTACCGCGTCAACTGGTACTGGTGGTGGGAGAACCGCAGCGAGTCGTTCGCTTCGTACATCAACAATTCTTCCTACGAACCCGTTGCTACGGGCAAACTGCAAACCGTAAACGGTAAAACCGAATTCAAGTTCCGCGTCGATTACCCGAAGTGGGGTCGTTACCTCGTTTACGTGAAAGATAAAGACAGCGGACACGCCACCGGAGGCACAATCTATGTAGATTGGCCGTCGTGGAGAGGCCGTTCCGACAAATCAGACCCGAGCGGCGTTACCATGCTCTCGTTCACGGTCGATAAAGAGTCCTATAACGTAGGCGAAACCGTTACCGCCTTTATCCCTGCCGCCTCCAAAGGCCGCGCGCTGGTGACAATTGAAAACGGTTCCACCATACTCAAACGCGATTGGATACCCGTACTCGACGGCGAAGACACCAAATACCAGTTCACCGTAACCCCGGAAATGGCGCCCAACGTGTACTTGCATATCATCATGCTGCAACCCCACGCGCAAACGGTGAACGACCTTCCGATACGTATGTACGGCATCGTTCCGGTATTCGTAACCGACAAGGAAACCATACTCGAACCGCAGATAAAGATGCCCGATGTACTCCGCCCCGAACAGGAATTCTCCGTAAGCGTCAGCGAGAAGAGCGGCAAGCCTATGACCTACACCCTCGCCATCGTCGACGACGGACTGCTCGACCTGACCAACTTCCGCACACCCAACCCGTGGGATGAGTTCTATTCGCGCGAGGCCCTCGGCATCCGCACCTGGGATATGTTCAATGATGTAATCGGGGCATATACAGGAAGCTACGGCTCACTCTTCGGTACGGGAGGCGACGAAATGCTGAAACAGGAAGATGCCAAAGCCAAACGCTTCCGCCCGGTGGTGAAATTCATCGGCCCGTTCACGGTAGGCAAGGGGCAGAGCAATACGCATAAAATAACCCTTCCGATGTACGTCGGTTCCGTGCGCACGATGGTGGTTGCCGGACAGGACGGCGCTTACGGTAAAGCCGATAAGACCACCCCGGTACGTACTCCGTTGATGGTGCTTTCAACGCTTCCGCGCGTACTGAGCATCGGCGAAGAAATCTGGCTGCCGGTCAATGTGTTCGCCATGGAGGACAATATAAAGAACGTGAATGTAACCATCGAAACCTCTTCGAACCTGCAACTCACGGATGGTAAGAGCAAATCCATTACCTTCTCCAAGACAGGCGACCAGATGGTGTACTTCAAACTCAAAGCCTCGGACGAAACGGGTATTGCTACGGTAAATATCTCAGCCTCGGGCGCGGGAGAGAGTGCGAAAGAGTCCATCGAGATAGATATACGAAACCCGAACCCGGTTGTCACCCTGCACGAAAGCAAGCTGCTTTCTGCCCAGGAAAAGGCTACCTTGCCTTACGGCGTGAACAACCGTTCGAAACAAAACTGGGTGAAACTGGAAGCCTCGCGCATCCCGAGTGTAGACATCAGCCGCCGCTTCGACTACCTGTACAGCTACTACCATTCCTGTACCGAGCAGTTAACTTCTAAATCGTTGCCCTTGCTGTTCATCAACCAGTTCAAAGATACCAACGCCAAGGAACAGGAGAATATACGCAAGAATGTACAGTCCGGTATCAAGAACCTTTATTCCCGCCAGTTGACCAACGGCGGCATTGTTTACTGGCCGGGTAGGGCAGTAGCTGATGAATGGGTAACTTCCTACGCAGGTATGTTCCTCGTGATTGCCCGCGAGAAGGGATACGAAGTCAACTCGGGCGTACTCAACAAGTGGAAATCTTTCCAGAAGAACGCCGTTAAGAACTGGTCGGCAACAGCGACTCAGGAGAAATGGATGTATACCCAAAGTGCGCTGCAACAGGCATTCCGCCTGTACACCCTCGCCTTTGCCGGAGAACCCGAACTGGGTGCAATGAACCGCCTGAAAGAGGTGAAAGACCTTCCGATGCAGGCCCGCTGGCGTCTGGCTGCCGCTTATGCACTGGCCGGAAAGGATGCTGCCGCCAACGAATTGATATTCAACGTCTCAACCACTGTCGACGGATATTCTTCGGACAACTACATTTACGGTTCATCCTCACGTGATGAAGCCATGATACTCGAAACGCTCGTATTAATGGGCAGGGATAAGGAAGCCTTCACCCAGGCTCAGAAAGTATCTGCTAACCTGAATAGCGAGAACTATTTCAGTACCCAGTCTACCGCCTACTCCTTGCTCGCAATGGGAAGACTCGCCGATAAGCTCTCCGGAAGCATCGACTTCGAATGGCGCATCTCCGGCAAAACACCTACGGACGTGAAATCAAACCGCGCCGTTTATCAGGTAGATTTACCGACCGACCCGCTTTCGGGCAAAGTCGAAGTAGAGAATAAAGGCAACGGCGCACTGTACGTCGATGTAATCTCGCGCACCCAATTGCAAAGAGACACGTTACCAGCCATCGCCAACAACCTGAAAGTAGAAGTAACTTACACCGACATGGCCGGTAAAGCGCTGGATATCACCAAACTGAAACAGGGCACCGACTTTATGGCTATCGTCAGGGTATCCAACCTCAACGCCATCAATAACTACCGCGATATAGCGCTCACGCACATGATACCTTCCGGTTGGGAAGTATTCAACGAACGCATGATTGTGGACGACTCGGCCGAGGAAGACGATACGGAACAAAAGCCGCAAACCCTCGTAAACTACGACTACCGCGACATCCGCGACGACCGTGTATTGACTTATTTCAACCTGTCGCGCGGGCAAGCTAAGGAATTCCCGATACGTTTGCAGGCTACTTATGCAGGAACATTTGTACTTCCGGCTATCCTTTGCGAGGCGATGTATGATGTTCAGGCGCAGGGCCGCACACGGGCGGGTAGCGCTACGGTAGAAAGATAATATAAAATAGAAAGCCATATGAAAACAACCATCACCTTTGATAGCAATAGCCCCGCCGGCCGCCGTTTGCTGGAAGCTATTCGCAACCTGCCACCCGAATTGCAGAGCGAGATACATTTCGAAGACTCTGCCTATCCGACCGGATGCGCAGAGGTTGGTGTAGCCTACGGGCAAATTCCGGGCTTTGCCTATACAAAGGAAGAGCGCATAGCCGAGTTGGAAGAAGCTGAAGCCGAAGACCCTTCACAGGCTATGACGCACGAAGACTTTCTCAGAGAGATGCAAACATGGAAATAAAATGGAAACTGAAAGCGCGTCAGCGCCTTGAGCAAGCCTATACATTTTATAATTGCATAGCCGGCCCACGCACTGCACAAAAAATACGGAACAGTATTGTTGATGCAGTGGCTGGGCTGGCCGCAAATCCATATTTGGGGCATTTGGAGTATGCTTTGGCAGGCAGTGCGTATCCATATCGCAGCCTGGTTGCTCATAAATACTACAAAATTATCTACCGGGTGGAAGGAACAACTGTCTGGATTATTACCATCTGGGATTGCCGGATGGATTTGGAAAGAATGAACCGGGAAATAGAAAACGACTAACCATTCATGGTGAAACAGAAACGCCGCAAACTCATCCTCTGGACAACAGTCGCCTTGCTCCTTATCCTGTACATATTCTGTCTGCCCCGCAAGCTATTCGATGTACCATACTCCACCGTCGTAACCGACCGCAACGGCGAACTCCTCGGCGCCCGCATCGCACAGGACGGACAGTGGCGCTTCCCCCACCGCAAAGACGTTCCCGACAAGCTGAAAACCTGCATCATCGAATTCGAAGACAACTATTTCAACTACCACTGGGGAGTGAACCCCCTTGCCATCGGCCGCGCCATGATACAAAACGTTAAAGAAAAGCGCATCGTCAGCGGTGGAAGCACTATTACCATGCAGACTATCCGCCTTTCGCGCAACCGGAAACGTACCTGGGGCGAAAAGATAATCGAAATGATACTCGCTACCCGGCTCGAATTCAGGTATTCCAAGAACGAAATACTCGCTTTGTACGTCTCGCACGCCCCGTTTGGAGGAAACGTTGTCGGACTGGATGCCGCCGCATGGCGCTATTTCGGACACGAAGCAGAAGATTTATCATGGGCAGAAGCCGCCACATTGGCTGTACTTCCCAATGCCCCCTCCATCATCCACCTATCCAAAAGCCGTGGTACGCTGCTCAAAAAGAGGAACAACCTACTGAAACGGTTATACGAGAATGAAATCATCGACGAACTAACCTACGAACTCGCACTCAGCGAAGAACTACCCGGTGAACCCCTTGCACTTCCGCAAATCGCCCCCCACCTGGTAAGCCATTTCTATGGAACGCGGAAAGGTGAGAACTCCCAAACCACCATCGACAAAAGCATCCAGACGCAGGTAGAAGACCTACTGGCCCGCTGGAACAACGAATTTACCCGCAGTGATATCCGCAACCTCGCCGCCATCGTTATCGACATCCGCACCAACGAAGTGGTGGCCTATTGCGGAAATACCCGTTTTAACGAAGCCGGAACCGGCAACCAGGTCGATATCATCCGCGCACCCCGCAGCACGGGAAGCATCCTCAAACCTTTCCTTTATTATACCATGTTACAGGAGGGAGAACTGCTTCCTAACACCCTGCTGCCCGACGTGCCGCTAAATATAAACGGCTTCGCCCCGCAGAATTTCAACCTGCAATTCGAGGGCGCAGTACCGGCCGGCGAAGCCATCGCCCGCTCGCTAAACATCCCTTCCGTAAATATGCTGCGGCAATACAGCGTACCCAAATTCCACATCTTCCTCAAACAAATTGGACTGACGACACTTACCCGCAACTCATCCCACTACGGACTATCCCTTATCCTCGGTGGTGCCGAGGGAACCCTTTGGGATGTAACTTCCGGATATGCCGACATGGGTCGCTCGCTGCTCGGATTGAACCGGACCCGCACACCCCTCCTGATGCGCGAAGCGGAAAACCCTGCCGAACTGCCGCAGGTATTCCATCCCGGTGCCGTTTGGCAAACCTTCCAGGCCATTAAAGAAGTAAACCGTCCGGAAGAAATCGACTGGCGCGTTATCCCCTCCATGCAAACTATCGCCTGGAAAACCGGAACCAGCTACGGCTTCCGCGATGCCTGGGCGGTAGGCGTTACGCCGCGTTATGCCGTCGGCGTGTGGGTGGGCAATGCCACCGGAGAGGGCAAACCCGGACTGGTCGGCGCACGTACCGCCGGGCCCGTGATGTTCGATATCTTCAATACATTACCCTCGTCGGCCTGGTTCGCCACGCCCTATCCGGAGTTTATCGAAGCCGAAGTCTGCGCCCTTTCCGGCCATCTGAAAAGCCGTTTCTGCGAACAAACCGATACCATATTTATACTTCCTAACGGCCTGCGCACGGCTGCCTGCCCGTATCACCATCAGGTAAATCTTACAGCCGACGGCAAACAGCGGGTCTATACCGATTGCATCGGCCAGGAAGCAACCATGCAGCAAAACTGGTTCACCCTGCCGCCCGTCTGGGAGTGGTATTACAAGCAGCATCATCCGGAGTACCGCACCTTGCCGCCGTTCAAACCCGGTTGCGGGGAGGATACGCACGTGCCCATGCAATTCATTTACCCGCAAATGAACGCTCAGGTTTATCTGCCTAAACAATTGGATGGCTCTCCCGGAGAAATCACCTTCGAACTCGTCCACAGCAACCGCAATGCTACCGTTTACTGGCATCTGGACGATAATTACATTACTTCTACCGAAGATTTTCATAACATCTCCCTGATACCCGAGAAAGGGCGGCATTCCATGACGGTGGTGGATAACGAGGGGAATACGTTGTCGGTGAGTTTTTATTTACATTAGCCTAAAAGCTCTAATCCTGTATACAGATGCGATTTACCGGTATGCTTGTAAGTATCAAACTTATATGCATATACGTACCTGCCTTCTATGCATATACGTATCTACCTTCTATGCATATACGATTTACCTTATATGCATATATCATTTATCGTATATGCATATATCATTTACCGTATATGCATATAAGATTTACCGTGTATGAATATATGATTTCCAGAGTACAAATGTCTCTTTTTCCCTTTAATCCGGATTGGTAATAAATATTTGCAAATATGCACGTGTTTGATCCGCATGGTGTAGGGGCGGGTCTTGTGTCCGCCCCATGAAAATGGCTTGCAATACATACACCTTGTAGAATACCATGCGGTATGTGGGGCGGACACAAGACCCGCCCCTACGCCATGCGGGTCAATCCACTAAAAAATCCTAATATGGTATCTATATGTTGTTTTTATTCAGAATTAACTCTATCTTTCCAAAACCAAATTAATGTCTAAAGAATGAAAAACGTAACATCGAGCGAAGTCCTTGCCTGGGCGCAGGACTTTATGGCGAAAGCCAGCCGCGAACAAACTCCGGCAGAAATCAAGGAGCAGAAAATGTTTGCTTCTTTAGTTACCGACCCTAAAAACAAGGTAATTCTTACCAAATTGCTGGACGAGTCATCCCAAATCAGAGACACCCAAACACTATCCGAGCGAATGAAAGTCATCTTTCAGCAATACGGTGTACCTGCATTTATGGGCAAAACCTACGAATATCTGGGCGTACTGTTCAGGGAATTCGGCTACCATTTCGATTTCATAGCCGTTCCCATATTTAAAGATGTGTTACGAAAAGAGACAGGGAAAATCATCATCAAGGAAGAGCGCCCCGCGCTAACCAAACATCTGTCGAACCGTTGGCGCGACGATATCGGCCAGAACGTCAATCTCCTGGGCGAAGTCGTTCTGGGCGATGGCGAAGCCTACAAGCGGTACGAGCATTATATGGAAGCGCTCACCGAACCCGACATTAATTATATATCCATCAAGATATCAGGCATTTACGCCCAGTTGCACCCGCTCAGTTACGAAAAGAGCAAGAAAGATTTGTGCGGATTGATAACCAATATATTCCGGCAGGCAATCGACAATCCGTACACCGGTAAGGACGGCAGGCAGATGCCCAAGTTCGTAAACCTCGATATGGAAGAATACAAAGACTCCGAACTCACCCTCGACGTCTTTAAAACCGTGATGTCCATGCCGCAGTTCAAAAACTATACGGCAGGCATTGTGGTACAGGCCTATCTGCCCGATGCCATATTCTTTTACGAAACACTGCTCGATTTTGCAAAGAAACGGGTGGCCGATGGCGGCGCGCCCATCAAAGTGCGACTGGTTAAAGGGGCGAACCTGCAAATGGAAACCATCCAATCCTCCCTCAAAGGCTGGCCGGTGCCTATCTGGCCCACAAAAGTAGATGTCGATGCCAATTATATGCGCATACTCGATATGGCCCTGCAACCCGAAAACGCCCGGGTAGTGCATATGGGCGTGGCCTCGCACAACTTCTTCACCATCGGTTATGCCTATTTATTAAGCCAGGCCAACGGGGTGGAAGAGTACGTCACTTTCGAGATGCTCGAGGGCATGGCCAACCACCTGCCCCGGGTGATGAAAGGACTGGGCAAGCAAATCATCCTGTACACCCCGGTGGTAAAGAAAGAACATTTCCTCAATGCCGTGTCCTACCTGGTACGGCGTCTGGACGAGAATACCGGGGAAGATAACTTCCTGACATATTCATTCAACCTCAGCCTGCACAGCAAGGAATGGGAGTTCCTTTCCCAACAATTCCTACAGGCTTACGAGAAGAAAGACACCGTTCAGCCAACCGTATTCCGCACGCAAAACCGGAACAAAAAGCCTGTTCCGCGGGAAGATATCAACACCTTCAGCAACGAACCCGATACCGACCTCGACCTGAAACCGAACCGCGAATGGGCATTGGCCGCACTCAAAAAGTGGGAAACGGAGGTAAGGGATACCAATTTCGTTATCCCCGTACAAATTGGCGATAAAGAGGTAACCACCGAAAAGAAAAAGAAATACTACGACCGTAGCCGGAACGATGAGGTTTGTTTCTGCGAACTCAACCTGTCCACTCAGGAACAGATTGAGGAGATAGTGAAAATAGCCGAAACGGATGCTTCGGGTTGGCGGAAAACCACCCTCGAACAACGGAATAAAATACTCCACACCGTAGCATATATTATCAGCGAGCGGCGGGGCGACCTTATCGCCTGTATGTCGGCCATCACCGGAAAAACCTTTATGGAGGGAGATGTGGAAGTGTCCGAGGGTACGGACTTCTGCCGCTTCTATCCTATATCGATGAAAGCATTCGGTGAGCTTCCTTCCGTAACGTATGCCCCGAAAGGTATTATTCTGGTTATTCCGCCCTGGAATTTCCCGTTTGCTATTCCCGTGGGTGGGGTAGTGGCAGGTCTGGCCGGGGGCAACACGGTTATTCTGAAACCCGCAACCGTAGCATTCCCAATTGCATGGCAGTTTGCGCAGTGCTTCTGGGATGCGGGGGTACCGAAAGATGCCTTGCAGGTAATATGTCCGGGCGATAGGAGTTCGCTCAACTGGCTGTCGGCACATCCCGGCATCAAACATATAATCCTGACGGGCGGTACGGATACTGCTTTCAAGCTGTTAAAGAACAGTCCGAAGACTCCACTTTCGGCCGAGACGGGCGGCAAAAACGCCATTATCGTTACCGCCAGCGCCGACCAGGACCATGCTATTCTGAATGTTGTATCTTCCGCTTTCAGCAATGCGGGGCAGAAATGTTCTGCCTGTTCCCTCTTATTACTCGACCGGAAAACTTACGACGACCCGGTTTTCCGTTCCAAACTCAAAGATGCTGTAACCAGTATGCACACGGGCAGCGTTTGGCAAACCGATAATCTGGTGGGGCCGATGATAACCAACGACAATGATAAGCTGCTGCACGCCATTGATAATCTGGAAGAAGGCGAGTCGTGGCTTGTGGCGCCCGAGTTTCTGGACGAAAAGAGGTACATCCTTAAACCCTGCGTAAAATGGGGAGTGAAGCCGGGAAGTTACACCTTTACAACAGAATTGTTTGCACCTTTATTAGCAGTTGTTTGTATTGATGGTCTGGAAGAAGGCTTGCTATATGCAAACTCTACCGAATACGGGTTAACATCGGGTCTGCAATCATTGGATGAAAGGGAAATCGCGTACTGGAAGGAAAACATGGAAGCCGGTAACCTCTATATCAACCGGGGTATTACGGGGGCGATTGTGCGCCGTCAGCCCTTTGGCGGGATGAAACGCTCGGCCTTTGGTGCAGGTATCAAAGCCGGAGGGCCGAATTATGTTTCCTGCTTTGTTAAGTTTGCCGAGAATGCATTACCGGAAATACCTGCGGAAGCTCTGTACCCGTACAGGGAATTCCTGTCGTATAAACTGTCGGCAGAGGAAATCGCCCGTTTGCAGTATGCACAGGAAACTTATTCGAAAGCATGGAAAGAAGAATTCTCCGTCGAACGGGATGTGAGCCACATTGTAGGCGAGATGAATACGTTCCGGTATCTGCCTTTGGATCTGGTTGCTTTTTATATACAAGATGATGATAATCTTGTAGATATCGTTCTATCGCTTCATGCCGCAAGTAAAACAAAGACGCAGGTTCTGGTGGCTATCAAACCCACTCATCCGCATCTGGAAACATTGAGGGATATTGCGCGGAAGATAGAAAATGCTGATTTCTCACTTTACACGGATGAGGATTTCATCGAAGACATGGAGAAATTCGACCGCATACGTGCTTGCTCGCCGGATATTCCGGATGCTATCTACGAGAAAGCAGCCGAGTTGGGAATGTACATCGCAACCGAAAAGCCGCTGGTAGAGGGGCGCATCGAGATACTGCATTATCTGAAAGAGCAAAGTATTTCGTATGAATACCACCGCTATGGTAGTATTATTGAGGATCCTAACGAGTTTTGATGATTAGGCTCAACGTAAGCCACGGAGTGGCGTTATTATGCATAACCGTATGCAAGCGTAGCGCAGCTTACGGGGAACGAGGCGCTTCATCAAGGTTTCAACCCTGCAAGGGTGAGATTATGATGATCCCGCCCCTGCGGGGCTAAGTAATAGTGTTATATCTGGTTATCCGTAAGCTGCGCTGCGCTTGCATACGGTTATGCATAATCTTGCCCCTGCGGGGTAACTGACTGCTGTATCGAAAACCACCCTCGTAATTATTTTGTATAATCATTTTGAATGCTTAGATTTGCAACAATAATTATATAAATTAAACATACGAGCCATTTCTTTGTTTATTTACTGAAACAAAGTCATTGTTCGGTAAATAGATGAACAACAAATACTTACATTAAATGAAAAAAGCATTATTCGTAGCATTATGGGTATCTATCGGACTTACAGCCGTAGCCCAGATTACCCTTTCTTTCAATCCTGAAAAAGGAGAGAAATACAATTACCAGATGGAGATGATACAGAAAATAAACCAAACCATTATGGGTCAGGCCATGGATATGGACCAGACAATGGTTATGGATTATGATATGTCTATTCTCGATAAAACAGCAGCCGGGATAAAGGTGGAATTTGAATACAAAAGTATTTACTTCAACCTCGCAAGTGCCATGATGAATATGAAGTACGACTCTAAAAACCCTCCCGCATCAACAGAGGGAATGGACGGAATGATGGCGAAAATACTTGGAACGATGATTAATAAGAAGTTCCAGATGGTGGTTGAGAAAGACGGAACTGTTAGCTCGGTAACGGGTATGCAAGCCATTATTGACGACATGACGAAAGCTGTCGGCGGAAACGATATGATGGGTATGCAGGTGGCCGAGTCGATGAAACAGCAATTCAGCGATGATGCTATGAAACAAATGATGGAGCAAACGTTCAAGATATATCCGAAAGGAAGCATCAAAACAGGCGACTCATGGACGGCTTTAGTGAATACAGGAGCCGCCGGAATGAACATGAACGTGAATACTACTTACAAACTCAAATCTGTTGACAGCAGCAAAGCAATTGCCGACGTAACATCTACTATTGATGGTTTCAACGGACAGTTGACCGGTACTCAGAGTGGTGTGGTTGAGTTTGATGTAAAATCAGGCTTGCCCGTTTCTTCTAAAATTGAACAGAAAGCCAAAGGTACTATCTCTGCTCAGGGCATGGAAGTACCGATGGATATTACATCGAATGTAAATGTGAAAGTAGTTAAGGTGAAATAATCTCCGGATTACTACTTATTCTTACTATAGAGTTGATTGATTAAATCACTTCTACCCATACGGCGGAGCTCAGCAATGATGCTCCGCCTTTCTTCTGGCTTATACCAAAAGAAGAACTGGCGTTGGGCAAGCTTCTCGCGTTGGGTTTTTGCTGAGTACACGGGTTCGAGGGTATACGGATGGTAGCCGGTATAAAACGCTTCGGTAGCAACGGTCATAGGGGTGGGGGTGAAGTCCTGCACCTGTTCCAACTGGAAGTTCAGGCGTTTGGTGGTAACTGCCAGTTCGGCCATGTCCTCCTCTTTACAACCGGGGTGGCTGCTGATAAAGTACGGAATAATTTGTTGCCGTAGGTTCTCTTCGCGGTTGATGCGGTCGAAAATCTTCTTGAATACTTCGAACTGCTCGAAAGATGGCTTGCGCATGATATACAGTACTTTGTCGCTGGTATGTTCGGGAGCTACTTTCAACCGGCCGCTGACGTGTCGGGCAATGAGTTCGCGGGTGTATTCCGTGGCGGCACGGTTTATTTCGGGGTCTTTGCTCTGGTGCAACATAAGGTCGTACCGTACACCACTGCCTACAAAGCTTTTCTTGATGCCGTCCAGTGCATCTACGGAGCGGTAGATATCGAGTAGGGGGCGGTGGTCGGTGTTCAGGTTGGGGCAAATCCTGGGATGGATGCAGGATGGTTTTTTGCACTTTCTGCATACGTTTTCGTCTTTGCCCTGCATACGGTACATATTGGCTGAAGGGCCGCCGAGGTCGCTCAGGTATCCTTTGAAGTCGGGTAATTGCATTACCTTTTTTACTTCGCGCAGGATACTTGCTTTGCTTCGGCTGGCAATAAACTTTCCCTGATGTGCCGATATGGTGCAGAACGCACATCCTCCAAAGCAACCGCGGTGCATATTGATAGAGAACTTAATCATGTCGTATGCCGGTATGCGCTTGTTCTTGTACTTAGGATGGGGCAGGCGGGTATAGGGCAAATCGTGGGATAAGTCTACTTCT
>DAMCMT010000070.1:0-23722 GCA_032108265.1 Bacteroides sp. | reverse complement strand
TAACAAAAAGCCAACATTCTTACAATCAGAAGGTTGGCTTTTATTTTTTAATCATAGAATATCCCTAGTAACTTTTCTAAAGAGGATTAGTAACTTCTCTTTGGAGAACTTATAACTTTTCCTACAGAGAACTAGTAACTTCTCCGAAGAGAACTTATAACTTTTCCCCGGAGAACTTATAACCTCTCCGGGGAGTGTAAATATATTAAAACTCGTCTACTTTTAAATCCATGCGGTACTTATCAAGAGTAGCCTGCAACTCGGCCGTTATCTCTTCATAGCCGGGTTGGCCGTAAAGGTTGTTCAATTCGGTAGGATCGGCCTGTAAATCGTACAGTTCGTTGCAGTTAATATCCTCATCCTGCCCCATCTCGCCTTTACCATAGAAATGGATTAATTTATAGCGTTCGGTACGTACTCCGTCATGTCGGCGCACATTGTGGATAGCCGGATAATCATAGTAATGGTAATACAGGCTGGTACGCCAATCGGCTGTACGTATACCACCAAAAAGAGCCTCTAATGAAGTCCCGCTCATTTCCTGCGGTTTATCTACTCCTGCTAATGATAAGAATGTAGGTGCATAATCAATGTTTTGTACTAGAGCATCCGTAGTTGTACCCGGTTTAATAGCACGGGGATAACGCATCAGCAAAGGAGTGCGGAAAGATTCTTCGTACATGAAACGCTTATCGAACCAACCATGTTCGCCCATATAGAAACCCTGGTCGGACGTGTAAACAACAATGGTATTATCCGTCAAGCCATTTTCATCCAGATAATCAAGTAAACGGCCTACCTGATCGTCGACACTCTTAATACAGCGCAGATAATCACGAAGATAACGTTGGAATTTCCATTTCAACAGCTCCTCTCCTTTCAGGTTCTGGTCGATGAATTCCATATTCTTTGGGTGATAAGCATCTTCCCACGCCTGGCGTTGCTCGGGAGTCATTCTATCAAGTAAGCTTGTGATAGCGTTTACATTCCATTCTTTATTATAAGGCGCAGTATCCTTTAGTTCGGACACCTTCAGGTCGTAAACCAGGGTCATCGTTTTATCAATGGTCATGTCCTGGGTATGTGCAGCCGAACAACGGGTGTCATAGTTATCATGGAATGTATCCGGATAAGGGAATTCAACATCTTCGTACAAATTCAGATATTGGGTATCGGGTTTCCAGTTACGGTGTGGCGCTTTGTGATGCACCAACAAACAGAATGGTTTGGTTTTATCTCTGTTATCCAGGAATTCGATAGAATGGTCGGTTATGAGGTTAGTAGCATACCCCTCTTCCCGGATGTATTTACTGTTAGAGTCCTTGCTACGGAAATCCGGATTATAATAATTACCCTGATCCCAAAGTACATGATAATAATCGAATCCTTTAGGCTCGCACTGCATATGCCATTTGCCTACAACGCCCGTCTGATAACCGGCTTCCTGCAACAGTTCGGAAAAGAATGTTTTGGTCGAATCTATTCCTTTTCCCAATTGTCGCTGACCATTCTGATGGCTATACAATCCTGTCATCAAACAGGCACGGCTAGGAGTCGACAAAGAGTTTTCCACAAATGCCTGGCGGAAAAGCATCCCTTCACGGGCTAATCGATCGATATTGGGTGTAGGAGCCAGTTTAGATATCGGATGTCCGTATGCACTGATAGTCTGAAAAGAATGGTCGTCCGTCATTATATATAATATATTGGGACGTTGAGGTTCGTTTGCCGTTTCCTGGCATGACATGTTGGTAAAAGCAGCCGCAGGTAGCAGGGCATAACTGATGGTTTTGAGTTTATTCATAATATCGGGGGTTAAATGTTTCCGGTTTCAAAAGTAAGAAAAACTTTGTTCAATCTGGAAAACTTCAGATAGTTTTTACATCTTACTATTTAATCATATAATTAGATTAAATATGGTAGGGCAAGGAAAATTTGTATATTTGTCACAGTCTAAAATAAAGAAAAACATAGAATACGGATGGGTAAGAATAAAACTATTAATGTGAAAGGTGCAAGCATAGTATTGTTTGAGGACAATAAAGAGCAGCATTTCATATCTTTGACAGATATTGCTCGTTACCGGGACAGTGAGCGTAGTGACTACATCCTGCAAAACTGGATGCGAAACCGCAGTACGATTGAATTTATCGGCTTATGGGAGTTATTCAATAATCCGGATTTTAATTCCATCGAATTCGATGGAATTAAGAATGAAGCTGGTTCAAACAGCTTTTCACTCACCCCCAAGAGATGGATAGAAACTACAAATGCTATCGGAATAATGTCCAAAACAGGCCGCTATGGAGGAACATTTGCCCATCAGGACATCGCTTTTGAATTTGCCACCTGGCTTTCGGCAGAGTTTAAATTCTATCTAATCCGCGAATTCCAACGTTTAAAACTGGAAGAGAATAATCGCCACCAACTGGAATGGGATTTACAGAGAACCATTTCTAAAATCAATTATCGCATACACACCGATGCCATTCGCGAAAGCATCATTCCCGTCCAGGTAACCCGCGAACAGGCTTCTATTATCTACGCTTCTGAGGCTGATTTACTGAACGTGGCTCTCTTCGGCAAAACTGCCCAGCAATGGCGTAGCGAAAATCCAGAATGCAAAGGTAATATCCGTGATCAAGCTACATTGGAACAACTTGTCGTATTATCGAATATGGAAAGTATAAACGCTTTACTGTTACGTCAAGGACTTCCTCAGGGTGAACGACTTGTACAACTCAATCAGGTTGCCATTACACAGATGAAATCACTCTTGAAGAATGTAAGAATGAAGAAACTTAGCTAAAAAAAATATCATTAATAGTTTGCATATTACAGAAAAATATTACTTTTGCAACAGAATTAAGAACAAACCATTACTAAATGAAGTCATTCGGTTTTACATATAGCTTCTTTTTTTATTTTTACTTTAGCCAGAAAGTAGAGCGGGAGTTTGTATGTAAACAGTAAACGAACAAGAATCGAAAATAAACTGAATATAATAACGAATGAATCCCGCTCCGGTAAGGAAGCGGGATTTTTTATTTTAAAACAATTGCAAGATGAAAAAAGTAGCTATCCAGGGAACAGTAGGCTCATATCATGATATAGCCGCGCACCGATATTTCGAGAACGAACCGATTGAATTAATCTGTTGCGCCCGATTTGAGGATGTCTTTTCGACTCTAAAAAACGATTCACAAACCATCGGGATGCTTGCAATTGAGAATACCATTGCCGGTAGCCTGTTATACAACAATGAACTGCTGAGACTGAGCAATACCCAGATTATCGGTGAATACAAACTAAGGATATCTCATTGTTTCGTGTGTTTGCCCGATGAGAACTGGGAGGATATAACGGAAGTAAACTCTCACCCGATAGCATTGATGCAGTGTAGAGAATTCCTGGAACAACATCCGCAAATTAAAGTAGTTGAAGGTCAGGATACGGCACGAAGCGCAGAAACAATCAAGAAAAACAATCTCAAGGGTCACGCAGCCATCTGTTCCAAAGAAGCAGCCGAGCTTTACGGAATGAGGATACTACAAGAAGGCATTGAAACAAACAAGCGCAACTTCACCCGCTTCCTGGTTGTTGCCGATCCCTGGATAGCCGATGATTATCGCCGCAAATCAACCATCAACAAGGCTAGTATGGTTTTCACACTTCCGCATACCGAGGGAAGTCTTTCACAAGTCCTGTCTATTCTTTCTTTTTATAACATTAATCTTACCAAAATTCAGTCATTGCCCATCATCGGGCGCGAGTGGGAATATCAGTTTTACGTAGATATTTCGTTCAATGACTCATTAAGATATAGCCAGGCTATGGCCGCTTTATCACCACTAACAAAAGAACTTAAAATATTAGGCGAATATGCAGAAGGAAAATCAAGTATATAAACCAGCCGACAGGCTGGCAGACGTAAAAGAATACTACTTCTCGACCAAACTCAGAGAAGTTGCCGCAATGAATGCCCAAGGTATGGATGTTATTAGTCTTGCCATTGGCAGCCCGGATTTACCCCCATCCGATGAAACCATCCGTACTTTATGCGGTCACGCATGGCAGCCGTCTGAACATGGATACCAACCGGGTAAAGGCATTATTGAACTGAGAAAGGGATTTGCCGATTGGTACAGAAGATGGTATGGTGTAGAGCTAAATCCGGAAACGGAAATACAACCGCTTATCGGCTCCAAAGAAGGAATTCTGCATGTTACACTGGCATTACTGAACCCGGGCGAACAGGTTTTGGTACCCAATCCGGGGTATCCCACTTATACCTCGCTCAGTAAAATCCTGGGTGCGGAAGTCGTTTATTACGACCTGAAAGAAGAAGATGGATGGATGCCCGATTTCGACCAACTGGAACAAATGGATACGAGTCGGGTAAAGATTATGTGGACTAATTATCCTCACATGCCTACAGGTGCAAATGCAACACCCGGATTATTCGAACGTTTAGTGGATTTTGCACGCCGCAAAGGAATAATTATCGTCAACGACAACCCTTACAGTTTCATTCTCAACGACCATCCGCTTAGTATCCTTTCCGTACCGGGAGCAAAAGATTGCTGCATTGAATTCAACTCGATGAGCAAAAGCCACAATATGCCGGGATGGCGTGTGGGTATGCTAGCAACAAATGCAACTTTTGTTGAATGGATATTGAAAGTTAAAAGTAATATCGATAGCGGTATGTTCCGTCCGTTACAACTGGCAGCCGCAAAGGCATTGGAAGCCGGGCCGGATTGGTACGAGGGTAATAATGTTAACTACCGTCAGCGCCGACATCTGGCCGGGGAAATTATGAAAGCACTTGGTTGTACATACAACGAACAACAGGTGGGTATGTTTCTTTGGGGAAAGATACCGGCTGCATATAATAAAGTGGAAGATCTTACTGAACGGGTGTTACATGAGGCCCGGGTATTTATCACTCCCGGATTTATATTCGGTAGTAACGGGGAACGATATATAAGAATTTCGCTTTGTTGTAATAAGGAAAGACTGGCTGAAGCTCTAAAACGTATTCAAGCAATTAAATTTTAAAACTTCGAAATTAAAAAACTAAAAAATATGGAACTAGAATCAATTTTACTACCGGGTATGGATGCCCAACGCCCCATCGTCATTGCCGGACCATGTAGCGTAGAGACTGAAGATCAGGTAATGAACACCGCCAAAGACCTGGCAGCGCGGGGAATAAAAGTATTCCGCGGAGGTATATGGAAACCACGTACAAAACCGGGCGGCTTCGAAGGCGTCGGTATCCTGGGACTACCATGGTTGAAAGAGGTTAAGAAAGAAACAGGTATGTACCTGTCTGTAGAAGTAGCCAACTCACTACATGTATACGAAGCATTAAAAGCCGGAATAGATATTCTTTGGATTGGCGCCCGCACAACAGCTAACCCCTTCGCAGTACAGGATATTGCCGATGCACTACGAGGTGTGGATATTCCAATATTAATAAAGAATCCGGTAAATCCCGACCTGGATCTGTGGATTGGTGCACTGGAACGTGTTTACAACTCCGGGTTAAAGAAATTAGGCGCTATCCATCGTGGCTTTAGTAGTTACGACAAGAAGATATACAGGAATCTTCCGCAATGGCATATACCCATTGAGCTTCGTCGCCGTATTCCCGAATTACCCATTTTCTGCGACCCAAGCCACATTGGTGGTAAACGCGAATTGATTGCTTCCATTTCCCAACAGGCAATGGACCTTAACTTCGACGGATTAATAATCGAATCGCACTGTAATCCGGATGCTGCATGGAGCGATGCCTCGCAACAAGTTAAACCCGAAGTTCTGGAATATATACTCAGTTTACTGGTTATACGTGACGAGACACAAACTACCGAAAACCTGAACGAATTGCGTAAACAGATTGATGAGTGCGATAATAATTTAATTGAAGAACTATCAAAACGTATGCGCATTGCCCGCGAAATAGGTATGTATAAAAAAGAGCATAATATGCCTATTTTACAAACGGGACGCTACACCGAAATATTGGATAAGTACGCCTTGCAAGGTATGCAATGCGAAATGGATGCTGAATTTATAAAAAAGGTATTCGAAGCTATCCACGAAGAGAGCGTTCGCCAACAGGCAGAAATTATTAATAAGTAGTGAGTTTGGAGTTATGAGTTATGAGTACCATGCGGTTACTCCAAAACTCATAACTCATTACTCATAACTCAAAACTAAAAATCATGCGTATTTTAATACTTGGAGCCGGTAAGATGGGTTCCTTTTTTACAGATATTTTAAGCTTTCAACACGAAACGGCAGTGTACGATGTCAATCCGCAACAACTTCGGTTTGTCTATAATACATACCGATTCACCACGCTGGAAGAAATAAAAGAGTTCGAACCCGAACTGGTTATAAACGCAGTTACGGTAAAATATACTATTGAGGCATTTAAACAAATACTTCCGGTTTTGCCGAAAGATTGTATACTCAGTGATATAGCTTCTGTAAAAAACGGATTAAAGAAATTTTATCTTGAAAGTGGTTTCCGGTTTGTATCCAGCCACCCAATGTTTGGACCCACATTTGCCAGTTTGAGCAATCTGGGCAATGAAAGTGCAATAATTATCAGCGAGAGCGACCATTTGGGCAAAGTCTTTTTTAAGGATTTATATAATACATTGAAGCTGAATATTTTTGAATATACTTTCGACGGGCATGATGAAACTGTAGCCTACTCACTGTCTATTCCGTTTGTTTCAACTTTAGTCTTTGCGGCTGTCATGAAACATCAGGAAGCACCCGGTACCACTTTTAAAAAGCACATGGCTATTGCTAAAGGATTACTTAACGAAGATGATTACCTCTTACAGGAAATTCTTTTCAACCCGCGCACTCCTTCACAGGTAGAAAATATTCGTACAGAATTAAAAAACCTGCTCCAGATTATTACCGAAAAGGATGCGAAGGGTATGAAGAAATATCTGGAGAAGATCAGGGAAAACATTAAGTGATTGATGATTAGAAGATTTACGATTTGACAATTGAAATATGTTAGAAATCCCGATAAATACATACACCAACCGTCAATCGTAAATCTATTTAGGTAGTGTAAACCAGAAAGTACTGCCTTTATTCTGGCGCGAATTAACCCCTATTTCACCTCCAAGCCTATCCACAATTCTTTTGCACAATGCCAGACCGAGACCGGTTCCTTGTACAAAAGTGTTTAATTTAGTGAAGCGTTTAAAAATTAGCTGTTGGTGCACATTATTTATACCGCATCCGGTATCTTTAACGTAGAAAAAATAGTGGTCGGATTCCACACGGAAGCCAAAAACTACAGAACCGGCCTCGGTAAATTTTATTGCATTATTCAGAAGGTTCAACATTAATCTGCTGAAATAAAAGGAATCTGTGCAGATAGATATCTCTTCTTCGGGGATATCACAAATTATATCTAATTTTTTATCATAAAGGATGGATGAACAATACTTTGTCCAATCGGTAAATACAGCATTGAGATTTACCGTATCCTGTTGGAAAATGACTTCGCCTGAATCTATCTTCGAGAGATGAATTATATCTTCAATCAGGTTAGAAAGCAGGACATTTGACCGCTGTATTAACTTGACGTATTCTTTATTTTCCTCGACATCTTCGTTCATTGCCAGAAACATGGAGAAACCAACGATAGAGTTCAACGGTGTTCGTATTTCATGATTGATATTTGAAAGAAATTCCCTCGTTTCATAGTTAGCCTGTTCGGCTAGTTTTTTGGCTTCATACAATTCGGTTTCTTTCTTTTTAATCTGATCTATGTTGATATTTACCTCAATTACTATATTCTCATCCCATTGATTTGAATACAAATATTCACGAATCCAATGGTAATCACCATTTTCGCCCTTTATACGAATATCGGTAATAAATGATTCCCGGCTATTTGCTTCTGCTCTCTTTCTGAAATCGAGTAAAGAGAAACGGTCCTCATCCAGTACATTTGCGTATTGTGGTAACAGATTAGGCTGAACAGGTTCATTCAGATTTGCATACCAGGAAGGAGTTGCTACAATTTCTTTCGCTTTGAGATTATAATATGCTATACCTGTTTGAGAAAATCCGGAAGCAAAATTCAGAAGATTTTCGAAACGAAGCTTCTCTGTCCTCTCGCGCATTACCGGTGTATGGTCAATGACAAGCATCAGGTATTGCGTATAGGTATATTTCTCGTTGCTCAACGGCAGTACGATCAATTGATAAATGTTTTTTTCAATAAATGATGCTGAGAACTTATCTTCTGTATCGGTAAAAACCTCAATATCAATCTTTTCCTGTTTACGGAGTTTCTGTTTATGCTCGTTATTGAGAAATGTATTATCAAAGAGATTGTTTGTAAGTAATTCCTTTTTCTTCTTTGACCCATTACTATCAACATTGCATATTATAGTATTGCCTTTCTCATCATATAAGGCAAAATCGGCCGAGGCATAATCATATATTATCTTTAGCACACCAGATAATAACTTATATTGATCCGATTCTTTTTTCAGAAGTTTATTTTGTTTCCTCCACATACGTAAAAAGAAAAACAAACCGACAATCACTATAAAAAGAATACAGATACCAAATATTTTCTTTTCGTGAAGTTGGAAGAAGGAAGGCAACTTGTTTACTAAATTTATAGTTTCCTGTTGATTCCTAATATTCTGCTCCATTCCATATTTTCTTAAAAGAGTCTGATTAAGGATTATCTCACCATCTGTTACCGTCTCAAATGGTATCGAATTTGCGGGTTCACCCTGTAAAATGCGGGCTACTAAATCTACTGTTTTATTTACTAGTTCATCTTTTTTCCTGTAATATCCACCTAAACGGTAATTATTTTCAAAAGAAGGTTCGGTTAATGAGAAAAAAGGTGTAGAAGATTTCTCAGCAAATAAATCACGGAGAAACCTTTCCGAGTGTTTGCTGTAAATGCCATGAATGCTCCAGGCGAATGTCAGGAAAGCCCTGTTTGGCATTTCCTGAAGCATTTCATTAAAAATAGAATCTGAATTTATCTTATTGTGCTTGGTTGTGGCAAGTTTTACTTCCGGCATTATCTTTTTCATCTCTTGCTCAACTAGATAACGTGCATATCCGGAAACATAATAATCGTTGTCAATCCATATTATTTCTTCCAAAGCGGGTACAAGGGTACGTATAATTTCCAGATTCTCACGTACGGGAAGGGACATTTTAACACCCGTGAGATTGAATGGTTGGAATAACCTGTAACCATTTACATTGTTTTCAGAAGCAGGGATTACTTCGAGTGCCTGGTCTTTATATTGAATGAATTGTTCCTGAGTAATAAATTGGCTGGTGCGTCGCCTGCTTTCCAGCGGATAAAGTTTATCAGCGCTATTAAATTCAGTCGACCAGTTTCCAGATGTAACTGAATCGTTCAATGAGCAAACTACCAAAGGAATATTACTCCATTGACGCAGGATTGGTCCAAACCATTGATAAAAAAGTAAACCATCCAAACCCACGAAAACGATAACATCCGGATTAACAGGAGAAGAAAAAATAGTTTGTATCCCTAAATTTTCTGCTATGGAATCATCCGAAACATCTTCCACAAAAGACCATAATAGCGAGCGTAAAGACAATTGCGGTACACTGGCAGATACAGCTTGGTCTGCATTGAGATTTCCGGAATGAATATTTGCATTTGGATATTTTTTCAATAAATCCCTTTCAATGTTTCGGGTTATGCGGTCAGAATAAGCTTGTTCAACGCTGTATGAATTAATAATTAGTATCCGCGGACTTATATTTTCATCCGGATTTTCTGATGCATTTACTTTTGCAGGTATAAATCCAATCAGCAAGATTAAATATGTTAGAAATATTTGCCTCATGATACCTTGATATTATTGTTTTCAGCCTGAGATAAATGAATAATATCCTGTATATATTTCAGTAATATTTCATTATCTTTTTCAATGAGTTCCAATAACTCCATCTTCCTGATTTTATCAGTGGCTTCCGTCATTTCGGTGGAACAGGAAATCAGTTCTTCCAGGCAGGGTCTAATCTCGTTGCTCATATTAGCAATGAAAGAATTCTTCAAACGATCAGATTCCGAAGCGCGTATGATTGCATCGGCAAGTTCAGCTTCATGTTTCATCTGTTTATCGAAATTCAAAACCATTCCCGCAACAATAATCCTCCCCTTCTCCGGAGCATATTCCATTGGTTTCATAATATATCGCAACCAATGCTTTTCTTCATTTATCTCAATACATATAGTATCCAGAAATATATCTTTTTGGCCTTCCTTTATTTTCCTGAGGTAGTTGTGTATCTTTTCCTTATCTTCGGGTATAGCTCTGGAACATAAATTCTGAAAGCCATTAGAACTACCTACGCCCCAGTTTTTATACCATGCATCAGTGGCAAATCCATTGCCATCCAACAAATTATATTCGGAAAGTCCTAAAGATGAAGCATTAATAGCAAAATTGAAAATCGAATAGACCTCTTCCTTTAATTTCTTTTCGTATTGAATTTCAGTTATATCAATAAGAATTATCAATATATTATCTTTTCTTTCCGGTGAATCTTCCAAATACTTCACAATAATACGATAAGTATATCCATTAAAAGAATAGAATTCATCTGCAGCCTCTTTTTTTTGTATTCTCAAGCGGAAATCTTTATCGAATAATGTGGATGAGTTTATATTGAAATCTTCGAAATTTGCATTAGTAATAGTTTTCAGAAACTTTCTGGCTATTGGGTTAGATTCATAAATATATCCATCTGAATCCAGTTGAAGAAGTCCCATAGGTATGTTTTCATATACAATCTGGTATTCTTCGTATAGTTTTTTGTAACGCTCAATTGAGTCTCTTAACGATTTTCGATATAACCCGGCACGTACAATCAAAATTATGACAATTGTTATTAATAATATAATCAGAAAGGATATAAATAAAGCCCGTCGGTTTTTCTCAAAGAAAGACGGTGGAATGTTTACATATATAACTTCAGGTGTATCCAAGACATTCACTTTTATATTCCGAACACTCAATGCCTCTTTATTTAAGTAAACAGAGGCACCTTTTACTATATTTACCGCTGGCAAGGTAGCCGAGTTATTTTCAAAGATTTCCAAAACAATTTCTGCAGCCTGAACACCATAATCATTAGTGGCAGGATAATACCCACCTATGAGATTATTATTCCGCAAACAGGTTTCCCGAACCGAAAAAACAGGTGCAGAAAAATTCCCATCCATTTTATATGTATTAACAAGTACAGCAGCGTTCTGAGGCAAAACCCGAAGGAATTCCTGAATGGAATCTGTATTTTCAGATGTATGTTCAATTACCTTGGATTGGATTTCGGGATAATTCTTTTTAAGATAAGAAATTACTTTTCCTGATAAATAATAATCCTGATAACATCTTTTCTCAGAAATGAAATAAAACTCATTCGTACCCGGAAGGAGTTTAGTTATCAAGTCGATTGTACGGTTTGCACTGGAATCTTTTACTAAGGTTTTTATATTGAAAGTAGCAAAAGTTTCCTGTAATGGAATAAAATCTTCGGGTAAAATGGCTTTATCCGAAAAGAATTTTGTATAATCGTCCAGAATCTCTTCGTTGACGCCTACAAGCACAACCGGTATAGATTCCCACAAACCGCGAAGATTCATTATCCGATAATACATCCATGCCTCATCGCCAATTAATACAAGAACAGCCGGTAAGATTCGTGTTGCCGAGAGACGGGCATTTACAAATGCTGCCTGCATGCCCAACCGTCCTCCCAAAAAAGATTTTTTTCCTGTAATATTTGCATAGGTTATATTTACGAGGGCATCCGAGTTCTTTTTCTCAATTTCACTCCGGATGGATTTGGCAACGGCCGTAGCCCACTCGTTTTCATAATTATATGAGCTAAGAATAAGAATATAATTGTTTTCATCGTCCTGCACTTCTTGTGCAGCAGCACAAAGAGTACAACACAATAGTGCAATAAAGACTAACAAACAATAAATTCGCTTCAAAACCATAAATAACAACCTGATATAATTCTTTTTTAAATAGTCCTAACCTAGCAAAATATCATAATACGTTATACTTCAACGGATTAATCGAATATCGTTTGCAAAAGTATATATTATATTTGAATTAATCGCATAATTACTTGTAAATATTAACCACATAATTAAATGAAGGATAATATTTATAAGTTATCAATATCCGGCTACTATAGAATTATTTTAATAAAAGTAATGCTCACAGCATTGTGGAAGGTCGCTGGTAACGTCCCGGCAGATTAATATAGTTATAAATGAAGGTATTTAGTATACAGCTATATATTTATAAATTATGAGCAAAATAAACAAGTTGTAAAATTGTATGGTACATCAAAAAAACGTTGATTTATCCGGGAATATAATGTACTTTTGTACTCCTATAAAGCCATGATTGATAGAGTCACCATTGATAGAATAATGGATGCAGCACAAATTGTTGATGTTGTATCCGAATTTGTTACCCTCCGGAAACGGGGTGTTAACTACACCGGGCTTTGCCCGTTCCATAACGAAAAAACGCCATCATTCAGCGTATCCCCTTCGAAAGGGGTTTGCAAATGTTTCAGTTGCGGGAAAGGTGGAAATGCCGTTCATTTCATAATGGAACATGAGCAGCTTTCGTATTATGAGGCTTTAAAGTATCTTGCCCGAAAATATAATATCGAAGTCCAAGAGCGGGAATTGACGAATGAGGAGAAACAGGCTCAAAGCATTCGCGAGAGTTTATTTATTGTCAATCAGTTTGCCCTGGATTATTTTAAGAATATCTTAAAAAACCATGTCGATGGTAGAAGCGTCGGCATGGCTTACTTCAGGCAACGTGGATTCCGGGATGATATAATAGAAAAATTTCAGTTAGGTTTTAGCACGGATGACAGGAATGCTCTTGCCCAGGAAGCTCAAAAAAAAGGATATCAGAAAGACTTCCTTTTAAAGACCGGTCTTTGCTATGAAACTGAAGAAGGTAAAGTTTACGACCGCTTTCGCGGAAGAGTTATCTTTCCGGTACATACCCTCTCAGGCAAAGTGGTTGCTTTCGGAGGAAGAATTTTAAAATCCGACAATAAAAAACTTGCAAAATATGTCAACTCGCCCGAATCGGAGATTTACCATAAAAGCAATGAGTTGTATGGTATATATTTTGCGAAACAGGCCATTGTTAAACAAGACCGTTGTTTTCTGGTAGAAGGATATACGGATGTAATTTCCATGCATCAATCCGGTATTGAAAATGTGGTATCATCTTCCGGTACAGCCCTCACTCCGGGACAAATAAGGTTGATACATCGGTTTACCAATAATATTACTGTATTATATGATGGTGATATGGCAGGTATCCGGGCTTCCATCCGCGGTATTGATATGTTGTTGGAAGAGGGAATGAATATTAAAGTGGTACTGCTACCTGATGGTGAAGACCCCGATTCGTTTGCCCGCAAGCACAATTCTACAGATTTCCAGGCATATATTTCAGCTAACGAAGTAGACTTTATCCGGTTTAAAACTAATCTTTTATTAAAGGAAGCAGGGAAAGATCCAATCAGGAGAGCTGAACTGATAAGTGATATTGTTAAAAGTATTTCAGTTATTCCCGAGGCCATAGTACGTTCGGTTTACATCAAAGAATGCAGCCAGTTACTTCATGTAGACGAAAAGTTACTGGTATCAGAGATTGCCAAACTGAAAGAAAAACAACTGGATAAGGATAATAAACAGTCGGCAAACAACCAGGAAACCCAAGAAAATCCGGAAGTAAATACCACAGTCGAAACTCCTTTTCCTTCGTACATACCTACTGATGGGAAAGAAGGCGAAGAGTTTTATGAATTCGAAAGTCTTATTATTCAGATTATAGTTCGATATGGTGAAAAAATTGTATTTACCGACACGGACGAAAATGATCAGGACATTCCTGTAAGTACAGCTGAATATGTTGATAACGAATTGAAGCAGGACGAGATATCATTTTATAACCCCCTGCATCGCCTCATACTCAATGAAGCTATCGAAAATATCGGGAAGTCTGGATTTTGCGCTGAGAAATATTTTCTGGGTCATCCTAATCCCGATATCAGTCGCATATCTGCTGAACTGATTAACAACCGATATCAATTGAGTAAAATGTATTCAAAGACTCAGAAAGTAGTTACGGATGAAGAAAGGTTATATGAACTGACCGAACGATTAATAATTGACTTTAAGAACGCTATTATTAAAGAGGAGCTAAAGCATATCAACTTTTTGCTTCAAGATCCCCTTGTTGCAAACGATCCTGATAAATGCACAGATATCCAAAAAAGATCTATGAGCCTACAAAAAGTTTATAAATATATCGCAAAGAAACTCGGAGACCGGATAATACTTCCATAATTATTAAATCAATATCAGCTATGCCTTATTAGATTCATAAATTCCTCCCGCGTCTTTGCCTGCTTAAAAGCACCGGTAAAGTCTGATGTAGTAGTAATGGCATTTTGCTTTTCAACCCCCCGCATTTGCATACACATGTGCTTAGCCTCAACAACTACCATAACACCCAATGGATTCAGGGTATTTTGAATACATTCTTTTATTTGAAGCGTCATGCGCTCCTGTACTTGCAGGCGATGCGAGAATATATCTACTACCCGGGTTACCTTGCTCAAGCCAGTTATGTAGCCGTTGGGAATATATGCTACATGGGCTTTGCCGTAAAAAGGCAACATGTGATGTTCGCAAAGAGAGAAAAAATCGATATCTTTAACTATTACCATCTGACTATATTCTTCTTTGAACTTAGCCGATAGTAATACTTCGTTGGGGTCCATCCGGTAACCTTCGGTCAGTGTCAACATGGCTTTAGCTACCCGTTCGGGTGTTTTAAGTAAACCTTCTCTCTCCACATCTTCGCCCAATAAGGTTATTATACTTCGGTAATGCGATTTCAGTTCCTCCATTCCCGGAATAATAATTTCTTCTTTGCCAGTCATCTCTTATAATGATATTGTAACCTGCTCGCGCACGATAGATACTTCTTTGAAAACACCGGTTTTCTTTAACTCGCGCATCACGACGTCGGCCTCTTCGATACTTCTAAAATCTCCTACCCTGCAAATCCAGCGAGGAGAATTAAAAACAGTATATACTTTCTGATCCGGTAGATATTCTTTTACCTTTGATGCCAGACGTTGAGCTTCCGCTCTGGATTCGCGCGAATTACTGCCGGCATATATCTGTACCCGGTACCCATTGGTAGTATAGCTACCTTTACTGGATCCAACCTCCCTCTTACTGCCAATAAGTTGAGATATCTCCTGGCTTTGATGTATCCGGACTCTCCCTTGTGTAGGCTCATGTTTTTCAATACTTTCAATAATACTGCCACCATTTTGTTGCACATCCTGTGCATGGGATGTTACATTAGGCAGCAAAAGCATAAAAGAGAAGAGTATAAAGCATATATATTTTTTCATAAACAAATATTTAATAAAAGCAGATGTATCAAAAGCAAAGGAAAAACCTTGCTTTCGATACAATCCGTTATGTTTTATATCAGGCTTTGAAACCGTCAATAACTCCTTTGAAATCGTTAACCTTCAAAGAAGCTCCACCAATCAGACCGCCGTCAACGTCGGGGTTACTGAACAGTTCTTTAGCATTCGACGGGTTACAGCTACCACCATAAAGAATGGAAGTATTATCAGCAACTTCGTTTCCGTATTTAGTTACAATCAAAGAACGTATGTAAGCATGCATTTCCTGAGCCTGAGCAGAAGTTGCAGTTTTACCTGTACCGATAGCCCAAACTGGTTCGTAAGCCAGAACTATTTTTGAGAAATCTTCTGCCGAGAGGTCGAACAGTGATTCGGCCAACTGGGCATAAACTACTTCGTTCTGTTTGTTTGCTTCACGTTCTTCCAAAACTTCACCAATACAGAAAATCGGAGTCAGATCGTTTGCCAATGCAAGCTGAACTTTTTCTTTCAGGATAGCAGAGGTTTCTCCATAATAAGCACGACGTTCAGAGTGGCCCAGGATTACATACTGAGCACCTGTCGATGCAACCATAGCAGCTGAAACTTCTCCGGTATAAGCTCCGGATACTTTATCAGCACTATTTTCGGCACCAACACCGATTTCTGATACTTCCAGAATCGTGGCAAGAGAAGCCAGATGAATAAACGGCGAACAAATGACTACTTTACAATTTGTATTTTCTCCATCAAGAACGTCTTTCAATTCTTTAGCAAATTCAATGCCTTCCTGGAGTGTTTTGTTCATTTTCCAGTTTCCTGCAACAATGTTTTTTCTCATTTTTATTTTATTAAAGGGTTAATTATTTAAGTTTTGAGTAATGAGTTTTGAGTAATTACTTTTTTTTCCGTTTCTTCTCTCTGCGTTTTATAACCAACAAATCGAGTGCCAGAACGAATATAAGTGGAATGACAAACCACAGAAAAACTATAAAGATCGTTTGAACGTCACTGTCTTTCTTTATTTGTCCTATAGGAAGATTATCCAAAGAGCCATTCAGTTCATACTCGTTGGGCAAATTACTTTGCGGCCATTTGTTTATTATAGTTCCGCTTTTAATCAATACCAATCCGGGATTGGAACGGATAATTGTTTTAAGTGTAATATCATCTACCAGACAAAATGGATATTCGGCACCAGTACGGTCTCTCCATTGTTCAATTTCCATATCAGGAGATGAGGTTAAGCCGTAAAAGCCATATTTATGTTCCAAGCAGTAATCGTAAATATCGTTTATTAAATCGATATTACTGTCGTCTGCTTTTTCAATACGATGGGCAACGAGCAGGAAATTATAATTATCATCATTAAGTATATCAGATGTAATATCTTCGCCTGTTTCGAGGCTTAGCAATGAAAAATCCTGTATGGCAGGTTCGTAGCCTTTCTTGCGTAATATGGTTTTAGCTTCTTTGAAGACCCATGTACTATCCGGATAATTATCGAGTGCAAATTCTTGTTTCTTTCCGTCTTTTTCCAGAATAAAAACAGTTTCATATTGACTCTGTTCGGCATCTTCAGGAATAGTCATCTCATTCAGGATATTGTTTCCTATTTTATAAGGCCGAAAATCCAGGATGGGTAGCCGCACCAAACAATAGGAAGAAAGAATGATAATGAAAATAATGGTATATAGTGATATAAGCCATTCGGATTTGGCACTGATAAACCTTATAATATCACCTTTCCATATAAAACTTGAAATGGCAGCCGCCAGCAGAACAAGGTTTTTAAAGAAGGTTTCCCAGTTGGTCAGTACCCAGGCATCACCGAAGCATCCGCAATCAGAGACGGGATTGGCAATAGCCAGATAAAGAGTAAGCGGAGTCATAAACGCCATAAACAGCAATGTGAGTACAGTGGACGTTTTCCTCCTGATACCGAAAAACATAAGGACTCCCAGGAAAAACTCAAGCGACGACAAGCCAATAGCCGCTATCAACGGAAATGCGTCGGGAATCCAAGACAGTATTCCGAAAGCCTGCAAATAGTCTTCTATCTTATATGTAAAGCCCAACGGATCTACAGCCTTGACGAAGCCAGAGAAAATAAAGACCGCACCTAGCAGAAATCTACAGGCATTTACCCAAACGAGTTTAATTATATGTAGATTCTTATTCTCCAAATTCCAGTTTAATAAGTCCGAAGACTGCATAATTTATCATATCCATATAATTGGCGTCAACACCTTCGGATACAAGTGTATTGCCGGATAAGCTTTCTATTTGCTTTGTACGGTATATCTTCATCAGGATTAAATCGGTATAGGAACTGATACGCATACTCCGCCAGGCTTCATCATAATCGTGATTCTTTGCCAACATCAACTCAAGCGCCTCCACAGCGAACTTGTCATAAAGTTCGAGTGCACGTTCGTTACTTATATCAGCCGCTTCGGCATAGCCTAGTTGTAACTGTATAAGGCCGATCAGTCCGTAATTAACAATGGCAATGAATTCGGAACGTATACCTTCATCAACCATGGTTACTCCTTTTATTTCAATACTCCGGATTCTGTTGGCTTTGATAAATATCTGGTCAGTTACCGATGCCGGCCTGAGTATACGCCATGCCGGCCCATAATCGTGTAGTTTTTTGGCAAATAAATCACGACACTGCGCAATAACATGGTCAAATTGTTGTCTGGTATCTTCCATTGGATTTCAAATAGAACGCAAAGGTAGGTATATTTAAGGAAAAAAGAAAAAGGGGCACTCTAAATATTATTAAAGTACCCCTTCCATTATATTAAATTTTATAATTATGAGCAGCGTAATACCTGTCCTATCCGTAAAGTCGTTTTACGTGTAATGCGGTTTAGTTTGCAAAGAGTGTCTATAGATACTCCACGCTGTGCGGCAATTCTGGATAATGTATCCCCGCTTTTAACTTTGTGATATTTTATTACACCGTCACCATCGGCCACCAGAGTTGTTCCGGCTGCACTTTTACCCGTTACTCCCTTCCTGTTACGGAAAGTATAATGGTCGGCTACAATATCTTGTTTAGGGAAGTTAAATAGTAATTCGGGATTAATAGCTACCCCGAGGAAGCGGGTTTCGAAATGTAAATGCGAACCTGTTGAACGGCCTGTATTGCCACCAAGACCTATCACTTCGCCGGCTTTTACGTATTGGTCTTCCTTAACCAGTTGTTTCGAAAGGTGTCCATATACGGTTTCAAGTCCGTTATTATGGCGAATTATAATATATTGTCCGTATCCGCGACGTTCGAATTTCACCACTCTTACTTTTCCGTCGAATGCAGCAACAATGGTATCGCCTACGTATACTTTTACATCAAGTCCGTTATGCATTCTTCTTCTGCGTGGTCCGAACCGGGAAGTAATACGGGTATTGGTGGTTGGCATGTGGAAACCTGTCATGTCTATCGTGTAGGACTCAGGTATCTGCACGCCCTTGAAGTTGTGTACCGTTGTATTGCTCCAGTCGGGATACAAATCGAATGCAGGGTAAGCTGCTTGTTCGGCTAATATTTGTTTATGTAAAGCGAGTGAATCAACACTCTTTAATTTTTTATCTATTGGCGCCTGACGGGCTATCAAATCCTGAGAAAAAGAATTCAGGCTTAACAAAGCTGTCACGGCAATTAGTCCTGTCTTAATGTAATTAAAATTCATTCGTTTCATGTTCTATTAATATTCGTCCGAAGCATACAGGTAATCGAATGTTGCTTGCTTATAGTCGAATATTTCATCCGGTTTAAAAAATCTGTTTAATTCGGTAGCAGCATTTTCCGGTGAGTCTGATGCATGAACTATGTTTTCCTGAAAGCTCATACTGTAGTCTCCGCGAATGGTTCCTGGAGCCGCTAAACGTCCGTTGGTTGGTCCCGCCAAGTTTCGAACGGTTTGTATCGCATCTACCCCCTCGTAACAACAAACGATGACTGGAGTTGTCATCATTGCATCTTTGACCCGCTGAAAAAATGGTTTCTCGCTCAGGTGGGAGTAGTGTTCACTCAGAATCTCATCAGTCAGTTGCATCATCTTCATGCCCGCAAGGCGAAGGCCTTTACGTTCGAATATGCGGGTAATCTCTCCTACTAACGCTCTTTGCAGAGTACAGGGTTTAAGTATTACCAGTGTTTTTTCTATCATAATGCTACTGTTTTCAAAGGTTCTGTATTTCTGTTTTTGTTGTAAAATCCGGCCAAAGATAATATATCTATTTTAAAAACCGCACAAATCCTTAACTTTTTTTCTTCTTAGACGGTAAACAAATAGAATCTGTAACACCCCCGAGCATGCATTTAACATACTATAACAAGAATATTTGTTAATCAATCCGGAATTATCAATGTTACTGCTTCAGGCAAAATACCTATTTCCAACGGATACTTTTTAGGCAGTAGTCGCCCGTCGAGATCTATCGATGCATTGCGGGCATAAAATACTTTTACTTTCTTCGTACGGTACGGTGTAACTACGTCCGAATTTAGTATCCGCCGTTGTATAAGCATCCATGCACCGGCAAATATCTGAAGAAGCCGCGGACGGTGAACTACCGACACATCCAGCCAGCCGTTATAGGGCACTGCACTAGGCGTCTGACCGTAGCCGGAAGCATTCCCTACGCAGACTGTCATCATTCGTCCACGAATATTTTCGCCATTGATACGCAAGTGCATGCGATACAGTTTGCGTTCGAAGAACAGCAAAAAGAATGCCGTAGTATACGAAAGAAACTTAAGTCCCCAGAAGCGCTTGGTTTGGTCGGTTATTTTTACAATACGCGCTCCGAGTCCAATATTAACTGAGTTCAGGAAATATCTGCGCTGATGCACTTTACCATCGTAATAGCGGCAAAAGCCTACATCAATTTTCCGCCGGCGGTTATTGATAATCCAGTCTACCGCTTCTTTATATTCCAGTTTTATTCCCCAGTATTGGGTAAAATCATTACCGATTCCATTAGGTATAATTCCTACGGCAATATCGGTTTTATCTTCTACGTCCGAGTTCATTATTCCGTTCAGTGCATCGTTCAGCGCACCGTCGCCTCCTACCACCACAATGGTACGGTAGCCACTATTAGCCAGTATTCCGGCCAGGCGTTCAACAGAACCAAAGCCTTCGGATTGTATATAGTCATAGGATACATTTTTTTTATCCATGTATTCCTTGATTTCCTTCCACCGTTTATGTGCTTTTCGGGTTCCGGCTTTGGGATTGTAAATCACCCCCCATTTTGCCGCATCTATGCTCATATTTCAGTAGTTTTATTATGTTGCCCTTCGATACTTTTTATATTTTTGTCAAAATCAGATTCAAACAAACGGTCTTGCACGACGCGGTATTTCTCAAATTCACTTTCAGCAAAAGATTTTGCTATTTGTGCAGTAACTTTGCCACTGTTTTGTAAAATGTCACGGTCATCAGCTTCCAGAAATTTATCAAGTCGCTTTGCCCAATCATCCATTGTCATAGGAATATGTCTCTTTGCCCGATCTTCTGCTAAATCCAAATAAGCATTCACAATACGTCCTAATGATTCCAATTCTGTTTCGGTCAAATAATTTTTGGCAATACATACATCTGTTTTCACAATCTTACCATCAGGGCTTTTTTCCCATGATGTTAAACCCATGTGTTCTTTTTCTGCATTTGCCCTTGATACAATCAATTCGGCAGCAGTATGACCATGAATTGCATAATGCAGTTTGTTTTGAACTTTAGCGAAAAACTCTTTCGTGATTACAGCATCTTTGTTATAGTCCATTGAGGTAGCATAAATATCTGTAATCTTTTGATAAAAACGGCGTTCGCTCAATCGGATCTCACGGATTTCGGCAAGTAGGTGTTCAAAATAGTCTTCGTTAAGAAACATACCGTTTTCCATCCGTTTTTTATCAATTACGTAACCTCTTATAGCATAATCCCTCAAAACAGACGTTGCCCATTGTCGAAAAGCTGTTGCCCGACTGGTATTAACGCGGTATCCGACAGAAATAATCGCATCAAGGTTATAATGTTTGGTCTTGTAGTTCTTACCATCCGATGCAGTTACCGAGAATTCCTCGGTAACTGAATTTTCGTCCAGTTCGTTCTCTTTAAATATATTCTTTAGATGCAATGAAATGTTATCTGTTGAGCAGTCAAATAAAACTCCCATCAACTTTTGACTAAGCCAAATGGTTTCGTCCTGAACCCGTACTTCAATGCCGTCTTCCTTCGTCTGATTGGTAAAAATAAGGAATTCGGCAGTACTATTTCGGATGTGCAATTTCTTTCTCTTAGTCATAAATGTTAACCTTTTATCAGTTCGCTTACTCTCTGTAATTTATCTTCCATACTCCATTCCGCCTTTATCCAATGAATTGTAAATCCCCGCCTTTCCATGCCGCGGAACCACGTCATTTGCCGCTTGGCAAACTGGTGAATGGCTATTTCCAGGCCTGAGAACATTTCTTCATACGTCATCTGCCCGGTTATATACAAGGTTAGGTATTTATATTCCAATCCGTAATATATAAGGTCCTCTGGCGATATACCTTCAGACAATAACCTCTCTACTTCTTCGACCATACCATTTTGCAGACGCTGGCGCAGACGTGTACTTATCTTTTGCCGGCGCAATTCCCTATCGATATCAATACCGATAATCACACTTTTCAATGCAGGAAATGTGCGTTCGGTAATATTATTCTCGAGGTAATATTCCTCAATCTCAATGGCCCGGATGGCACGTTTGGCAGTATCTACATCCGTTGTGTTATGAAGTTCCTTGTAGTTCTTCAGGATATCGGTTAATTCATCCAGTGATTTACCTGCCAGTTTATTGCGCAACTCAGGGTTTTCGGGAACGGGAAGCAGGCGGTATCCTTTCAATACAGCTTCCAGGTACATACCGGTACCGCCACAAAGAATGGCTTGGCTGCCCCGTGAGGTTATTTCATCGAATGCCTGTAGAAAGTCGCGCTGATATTCGAATACATTATATTTATAACCCGGTTCGGCAATATCAATCAGGTGATAAGGTATTTGTACACCATTTACCGTATATTCTTCCAGATCTTTCCCGGTACCTAAATCCATGCCACGATACAATTGCCGCGAGTCGGCACTGATAATTTCGCCATCCAACTGGTGAGCCAGTGCGGCCGCAAATGGAGTTTTGCCCGATGCAGTAGGTCCCAGTATGGCGATTAAATCATAGTTTGGCATGGCATACACGTTTTTAGTCTTGCACAAAAATAAGGAAAAAAACAGAATGAAGCGATAAAAGGTACTTTATTATAAGTACTTTTGCGAAAACAGGAACATTAATATTTTAATGACATAAGATAAATAATTGATGAATCCAATTGTTAATAACAACCCGCGCATTGAGGTAGTAGATGCCTTAAGAGGGTTTGCAGTGATGGCAATTCTATTAGTCCACAATTTAGAGCATTTCATTTTCCCGGTTTACCCCACCGACTCTCCAAACTGGTTGAATATATTGGACCAAGGGGTACTGAACAGCGTTTTCACCTTACTTGCAGGAAAATCTTATGCTATTTTTGCTCTCCTGTTCGGGCTAACATTCTATATTAAAAGCAATAATGTATCCGGTTTACGCTTTTACGGGAAGATGAGTCTTACCAACTATATAGCTCAATCCATAATAGGAGCTATTATCTACTTTCCTTTCGGGCTTTACCTTGCCCCTTATTGCGGATACACACTGAGTCTTTTAATCGGGATTATAGTATTCTTTGCGCAAGTGAAATTCTGCCAGTGGTGGCTTTCCAAACATAAACAAGGACCGCTGGAAAATATTTGGCATAAATGGACTTGGATAGGGGCAAAAAGATAATGGATGTTACATCAAATGATGGATACTTTGATGGATACTTTGATGGATACCTTGACGGATATGTTGACGGTTATCCTGACTGATACTTTGATGGAAACCCTGACACCTTCTCCCTATATATAGGTACGCGCATTAAACAAAAACAAAAAAAGAAACATTGTCCCCTCCCACCCGGGGAAGGAATCAAAAAAAAATGTTCGGAAGAATATCCCGGTACCATACCGATACTTATCCCGGTAGGACAACGGTCGTATCCCGGTAGGATAACCCCTGTTATCCCGGTAGGATAGCACCCTTA
>DAMCMT010000069.1:7960-23883 GCA_032108265.1 Bacteroides sp. | reverse complement strand
TTGTGTCTGCCCTATGAAAATGGTTTGCAATGCATACACCTTGCGGAATACCATGTGTTATATGGGACACAAGACCCGCCCCTACACCATGCGGATCAAAATCATCACCCCCCCCCAAAAAAAAATATAACTATACTGTCAATTTTGAAAGTTATTACGTCAATATATTAACTGCTTTTTCTTTTATTGCTGCTATCTTCGCCAGGCATATAAATAAAATCTGATATGAAATATAGCACTACTCTTTTAGCCATATTATCCGTAATATTGTTAATACCCTCACATTCTATCGCCCAGATACCTTATCTTCCTTCCCCTGAAGAATTGAATCGTCCTTTTTGCAATTACGATAAAGAGTCTTTTGCTGCACCTTCCAAAGTTTATTATCCTGAAACCTGGTTCCATTATATCGGTGGTAACGTTTCCAAAGACGGAATTACCCGTGATTTGGAAGCCATTGCCCAGTCGGGGATCTCGGGCATACAGCTATTTCATGGTCAGTTTGGAGGCCCGTGGCCGGGAGTAGAACCGCAGATAACCAGCCTGAGTGCCAATTGGGACGATGCTGTGCGCCATACGGCAGAAGAATGCAAGCGTTTGGGAATACGGTTTACCATGCAGAATTGTCCCGGTTGGGCAACCTCGGGAGGCCCGTGGATAGAACCTTCCAATTCTATGCGGGATTTGGCCTGGAGTCGTACGGATATCGCCGGTGGTTTTGAGATAAATACCACATTACCAATTCCACAGCCGAGTAATGAGCCCTGGCGAGATTACCGGGATGTAGCTGTGTTGGCGTTCCCAACGCCGTTGGATGATACAGACAAACCTTTAATCCCTCAATCCATAAAAAGTAATCACGATATAAACTGGAATGAGTATCTGGCAGGTAAGGCTTCGCAATCTATACGTTTTTCTCCTGTAACGGAGAATAACCCACATTGGGTTGAGGTTACTTTCCCGCAGGAAACAGTACTCCGGTCGGTAGAACTCCCTTCGATAAACAGTTTTAACCACGGGCAATGCTTCGAACCGGGAGTGAAAATTATTGTCCAGGCTGTTTTACCCGACGGTTCTACAGAAGATCTAATCCGTACTGATCTGCCTCAAGCCAGTTGGCAGGACGAAAAGCCAATTACCCTGGCTTGTTCCGATATATATGGTGTCAATAAATACCGTATATCCATTATTAACAAGCATGATATGGCTTTATCTTCTCTCCGGTTGTTCTCGGCCGCCCGTAAAAACAGTTGGGAATCCGAAGCTGGCTGGACATTGAGAAGCATGGAAAGGAACGGAGCCTTTCCGAGACAAGATGGAAATACTTTTATTGAGCCTGATAAAATTGTAGACATTTCTTCTATGATGGATAATACCGGTAAGCTGAATTGGGTTGCCCCTCCCGGTAATTGGACTGTATTGCGTATAGGACATATAAATACAGGCCGGAAAAATAGTCCGGCTCCACCTGAAGGAACAGGCTGGGAGTGCAACAAGTTTTCCAGATCCGGCCCGGATATCCAGTTTGCCGGATATTTGGGAAGACTGATTAGTCCGGACGGTGCGCTTGCCAACGGTTTACTTAACGGTATGCTTTTGGATAGTTGGGAATGCCACCAGCAAACATGGACAGAGGATATGGAAAAGGAATTTGAACGGGTAGCAAAATATCCTCTCCGTAAATGGCTTCCTGCTATTTTCGGTTATGTAATTGAGGATCATCAAACTACCACCAGCTTTCTACGTGATTGGCGTGTTACTCTGAACGACCTTTTTACTCATAATTTTTATGGTCGTATGTCCGAACTGGCTCACGAAAACGGTTTATATATAACTTTTGAAACTGCCGCCGGAGATGTGTTCCCGGCCGACATTCTGGAATATTATAAATTTGCCGATATACCTATGTGTGAATTCTGGCAACCTATGACCGATGGTTTTGTTGGATCTAACAATTTTAAACCTATCAAACCTGCTGCTTCTGCGGCGCGGTTATATGGTAAACCTCGTTTGGCTGCCGAGGCTTTCACCTCTTTTTCCCTTACCTGGGATGAGCATTTGAGTATGCTGAAAGAAGTTGCCAACGTAAATAGTATTGATGGCGTTACGCATATGGTATTTCATACTTACACCCATAATCCACAACAACCATTCCTGCCTCCGGGCACATCTTTCGGATCTGCTATCGGTACTCCTTTCCTGCGGGGACAGACCTGGTGGAAACATATGCCTGAGTTTAATATTTACCTGGCTCGTTGCAGCTATCTCCTCGAACGCGGCAAACCGGTGATAGACGTGTTGTGGTACCTGGGTGATGAAATAAGTCATAAACCCAATCAGAATGCACCTTTCCCCGAAGGCTTTAAATACGATTACTGTAATCCGGATATTCTGTTGAACAGGCTTTCTGTTAAGGATGGCAAGATAGTAACTCCCGAAGGAATCAGTTACGAGGTATTATGGTTACCCGACACTCCCCGGATGGCACCTGAAACGTTAGAGAAAATATACGAACTCCTTAATGCAGGGGCAACTGTGATAGGAAATGCGCCGAATGGACTGGTAACATTAACAGGAGGCTGGAAATCACAGAAACGTTTCGAAAACGCTGTTCGAAAAATCTGGGGAAGAGCTTCGGGCCGAGGTTTCCGTGCAGTAGGCAAAGGGCGTGTGTTTGCTAATATGCCACTCGACAAGGCTTTGAATGCTATTAAATTGAATCCGGATGTAACCGGGGGTAATGCCCTTTGGACACATCGTCGTATTGATGGTGCCGACTGGTATTTTGTCAGTGCCCCTAAAGGTAGTAACTTTAGCGGTATACTTGATTTCCGCAATACCGGTCAGGTTGAAATTTGGGATCCGGTAACAGGTGAATCCAAACCAGTTGCAGCTACCCGTAACGGCAATCGCACCACTGTTGAACTTGAATTGCCTCAGGCTGGTTCCTGTTTTGTGGTTTTCCGTCATTCTGATATCGACCAACCGGAATTGCTATCTCAGCCGGTTCAATGTTCTTCCATAGAATTAACTGCGCCGTGGGCGCTTTCATTTCCTTCAGGTTGGGGAACACCCGAATCAATTCAACTTTCGGAACTAATACCCTGGAAAGAATTAGATATTTCTGCGGAAGGGAAAGCTTTTTCAGGTACAGCAACTTACACCACGAAATTCGAAATAGACGAACAACAGATGGAAAAGGATATTACATTGGACTTAGGGAATGTTGAAATGATTGCTGAAGTATCTGTTAACGGAAAAATATTGCGAACACTTTGGGCTCAACCATATAGCCTTGATATTACAGATGCTGTAAAGGCAGGTGAGAATATACTTGAAATTAAGGTAACCAGTACCTGGTATAATCGACTTGTCTTTGATGCCGGTCAGCCCGAAGAGAATCGTAAAACATGGACAATCAGTGGGCCGTCAAAAGAATCCCCGTTAAGGGATTCCGGGTTATTAGGGCCAGTAAAGCTTATTGTTGCTGAATGATTCAAAGTTAATTCCTGTTTTATAACATATCTCATAGTTAAATATCAGAGAATCTGATTGTAGCATTTGTTTTTCTCGGCACAAAACTATAGTTTTGCATGCAATTTATATAGCTGAAGATGCTCGAGAAACTATTAGATTACGAACACGATTTGTTCCTTGCACTGAATGGAAGTAATTCAGTATTTTTAGATCAGTTTATGTGGCTTTACTCTGGTAAAGTCGTATGGTATCCGGTAGCCATCCTTCTTATTATTATTCTTTTATATAAGAAGGGATGGAAAGAATGTTTATTCATCGTACTTGCCATAGCATTAGTGGTAACCCTCTGCGATCAGCTTGCTTCAGGCGTTTTTAAACCTATGTTCGAACGTTTCCGGCCTACTCGTCATCCGGAGTTTATGGATCAGGTAAACTTAGTATTCGGTTATCGTGGTGGTGGACAGTATGGATTTATGTCCAGTCATGCGGCCAACGCTTTCGGGTTTGCTACTTTTATGGGTTATTTGTTCAGGCATCCTCTTTTTTCGACTGTTATATATATATGGGCCGCAATAACGTCATACTCCCGTATATATCTGGGCGTTCATTTTATTTCTGATGTGGTTCCTGGTATTTTGTTCGGTATATTGATAGGATATGCTGTTTACCGGCTTTATAAGTGGTGCCGTCAGCGGTTGATACTTCATGAAAACGATTGTCCGTATCCAAGTAACAATTATACAAAACAACAAAAAATACTTGCAGCTTCGGGCTTACTGGCTACGATGTTGGTACTTGTGATTTTTGATGGAGTATTAACTTCCATACTTCGTTAATAAACAAACCTACTACAAACTAGAGAAATCCTACGTAAGGCAACAGATTTTCCTACGTAGCACTTCGAGTTTTCCTACGTAGCATTTCAGGTTTTCCTACGTAGCATTCCGGGTTACCCTACGTAGCAGTTTAAATTGCCCCTCTATTTGATTTTGTTAAATCCCTAATAACTGTTATTTCTCTTGCCCGATTAAAACCTTTTTGTAATTTTGTCATGTTTTTATAGACAGCTATGACAAAATCGGAAATACAACAAGTTAAACTCAGATTTGGCATTATAGGCAATAACGAAACGCTTAACCGTGCCATTGATATTGCCATCCAGGTGGCTCCTACCGATCTTTCCGTGTTGATAACCGGAGAAAGTGGGGTGGGTAAGGAGAGTTTTCCCCAGATTATACATCAATACAGCCGTCGGAAGCACGGACAATATATTGCAGTCAACTGTGGAGCTATCCCTGAAGGAACCATCGATTCCGAACTTTTCGGGCACGAGAAAGGAGCCTTTACCGGTGCAATAGGCGAACGTAAAGGTTATTTTGGCGAAGCTAACGGAGGAACCATATTCCTGGACGAGGTGGGTGAGTTGCCATTACCTACACAGGCACGGCTGTTGCGTGTACTTGAAAGTGGAGAATTTATAAAAGTAGGCTCGTCCAAAGTAGAGAAAACAGATGTACGTATTGTTGCCGCAACCAACGTAAATCTGAATCAGGCAATAACCGATGGACGTTTCCGCGAAGACTTATATTACAGGCTGAATACTGTTCCTATCCAGGTACCAGCTTTGCGCGAACGGGGAGAGGATGTGGTTTTGCTTTTCAGGAAGTTTGCAGCCGACTTTGCCGAAAAATACCGGATGCCTGCCATACAATTAACTGATGATGCCAAACAATTACTCGTATCCTATTCATGGCCGGGTAATGTACGTCAGTTGAAAAATATAACTGAGCAGATTTCTATTATAGAAACCAATCGGGATATAACCGGCGATATATTGAAGAATTATTTACCTGTTCAGCAAGGCTCTACTTTGCCAGCTTTATGGGGAGCCAGGGGAAATAGTAAAAGTTTTGAAAGCGAACGGGAAATCCTGTATCAGGTATTATTCGATATGCGCCAGGATGTAACCGAATTAAAAAAGCTTGTACACAATATTATGAGTAATGAAAAGGCAGGAGCTACCACTGTACCACCAGCCCCGACCTATTATTCAAATACACCTATGGTTGCACCTACCCAACAGATACCAACCATAAATATTAATCCGTCTGCTACGGAAGATGCAGAGGATGATATTCAGGACACGGAAGAATATATTGAAGAGTCTTTGTCTTTGGACGACGTAGAAAAAGAAGTCATCAGGAAAGCACTCGAAAAACATCACGGCAAACGAAAAGGCGCTGCAAAAGAGTTGAATATCTCCGAACGTACGCTTTACAGAAAAATTAAAGAATATGGTTTGGAATAGAAATAAACTGGCACAAATAGCCGTGTTGGTCTTATCTGTCATAACATTGGTAGGCTGTAGGATATCTTTCGGCTTCACCGGTGCAGGCTCGATTGACTATTCGGTAACAAAGAATATTGCGTTATCCCAGTTTCCAATTACCGATCAATACGTATATGCTCCGTTAGGAATACGATTCAATGAAGAACTGAGAAATATGTTCGTCAGGCAAACCAAGCTCGAAATACTTGATCCGGGTCAGAATGCCGACCTTGAGTTGGAAGGAGAAATTACTGAATACCGCCAGTATAATGAATCGGTAGCTGCCGACGGTTTCTCTGCCCGTACAAAACTGGTAGTTACTGTAAACGTAAGGTATACCGATAATACCAACCACGACAATGATGTTATTGACCAGAAATTTACAGCTTTCGAGGTATACGATTCGGATCGGAATTCGCTGGTAGATGTTCAGGACCAGCTTCTTGAAAGTATAATCAAACAAATAACCGACCAGATATTTAATTCAACTATAGCCAACTGGTAAGCTGTTATATGCTGACTTCAAATCTTGAACATTGGGTTTCGCATCCCGAAAGTTTGAATAGGGAATCGCTCTACGAGTTGCGCACATTGCTCGCACGGTATCCATATTGCCAGTCGCTCCGGTTACTCTTTCTTAAAAACCTGTATTTACTGCACGATATCAGTTTTGGACAGGAATTGCGGAAAGCAGCAGTTTACGTAGCCGATAGGAGAAAGCTATTTTATCTGATCGAAGGTGATAAGCTTATTACCGAATCGACCCGGGAAGAACCCGTCAGGAAGTCGCCCTTACCTGAAGAAACAGGATTGGAACGCACATTTTCTATTATTGATGCATTCCTTTCAAATATGCCGGTTGAAGAAGAGGAGTTACAGATAGACAACTTTCAGCAGATATCGGATTATACGGTTTACCTTCAGTCGCAGGATTTGCCGGAAGAATCATTGCAGATCGCAACAGAGGAAACTTCGCGCGGACAGGAATTAGTCGACAACTTTATAGTGAAAGCTGAGAATGAGTCGATGATATTGAAGCCGGCTAAGGAAGACGGCGAAAACAATGAAACACGGGTTACGACCTCTTCGGTCGAGGTCAATTACGCGGACGACGACGAAACTTACTTCACCGAAACACTGGCTAAAATATACATTAAACAGCAGAGATATTCCAAAGCTCTTGAAATTATTAAAAAATTAAGTTTGAAATATCCAAAAAAAAACGCTTACTTTGCAGACCAAATACGTTTTTTAGAGAAAGTGATTATTAACGCTAAAACAAAATAAAAAGAAATGTACCTATTATTAATTATCCTAATTGTGATTGCGGCCGTGCTGATGTGCTTTATCGTGCTGATTCAGAACTCCAAGGGAGGTGGACTTGCATCAAGCTTTTCATCGTCCAATCAGATTATGGGCGTTCGCAAAACAACAGACTTTTTAGAAAAAACAACCTGGGGATTGGCAGCCACTATCGTTGTATTATGTATAGCTACTGCGTATGTGTTGCCAAGAGGTGCTGCCCAGAATGGTGGTATCATCATGGAACAGGCACAACAGGAAGAAAGAACTAACCCAATGAATTTACCGGATTTTGGTACGCCGCAGGCACCAGCTACTGAAACACCTTCAACCGGTACGCCATCTACTGAAACTCCTGCCGAACCTTCTGCAGAATAAATACAATAAATGATATATCTAAAGCCGTAAATTCTTCATTGATTTGCGGCTTTTTTGCGTTGGTGGGTCTATAATCCCTTTTTTTTTGTAAGTTTGTCCTAAAAACTACTATGTTATGACAGAAGCAATTGTTAGAAAGTTAAATTCATCCAAAGCAGCCCGATGGACTGTGCTCATTGTGGTTGCGTTCACTATGTTTTGTGGTTATTTTATTACCGATGTAATGGCGCCGTTAATGGATTTGTTGAAAGATGAGTTCAGTTGGACTGCTACAGAATATGGGTTATTTAATTGGGCATATGGCTTGTTGAATGTATTTCTTTTCATGCTCATTATTGGGGGTATCATATTAGATAAGATTGGCGCCCGTAAAACCGGTATTGGGGCATGTATATTAATGATAATTGGTTGCGGCTTGAAATATTATGCTGTTTCAAAAGGTTTTGAAGGCGAAATACTAGGTATAAGAACTCAGGTATTCCTGGCCAGTATCGGATTCGCCATCTTTGCGTTGGGTATCGAAATGGCCGGTATTACCGTTACAAAAGTAATTGCGCGTTGGTTTAAAGGATACGAAATGGCCTTGGCCATGGGGGTTCAGGTTGCCGTAGCCCGTTTAGGAACCGCCTTGGCAATGTCTACTACCATACCATTGGCGAAACACTTCGGCAACTTATCCTCGCCTATCTTATTGGGACTTGGAGCATTATGCATCGGCCTTATAGCATATCTTGTGTTCTGTGTAATGGATCGCAGACTCGATGCATCGATGGCCGAAGATGGTGCGGAGGATGAACCGTTTCAGGTAAGAGATATTTTATCTGTAATCAACAACAAGGGATTCTGGCTCATAGCAATTTTATGCGTATTGTTTTACTCGGCCGTTTTCCCGTTCCTTAAATACGCCACATCACTGATGATTAACAAATACAATGTGGCACCTGAACTTGCTGGTGCTATCCCGGCTATACTACCGTTCGGAACCATTTTGTTAACTCCTTTGTTTGGAGGTATTTATGATAAGATAGGCAAAGGAGCAACCATTATGATTATTGGAGCTTCCATGCTCGTTGGTATTCATGCCTTATTCGCTGCTCCATTTCTAAATGTATGGTGGTTTGCCGCGATTCTGATGGTATTACTGGGTATTGCATTCTCGCTGGTACCCTCCGCTATGTGGCCGTCTGTTCCTAAAATTATACCGCAAAACAAGTTGGGAACAGCATACTCGCTTATATTCTGGGTACAGAATATTGGTCTTAGCATGGTACCGCTATTAATAGGTTTTGTACTCGACAAATATTGTATTATTGAAGCTCCCGACGGAGGAACCAAGTACGACTACACTTTGCCAATGATTATTTTCACATGTTTTGGTATATTGGCAGTATTTGTGGCATTATTATTGAAGAAAGAAGACAAGAAGAAAGGGTATGGACTCGAAAAGCCAAATATGGAATAGTTTGATTTGGCATTATACACACACTACGACTAATTTTATTAACACGAGAGGGGTTTATTGTGAAGGAGAAATTTAATCTGCTGGATGTAATTCCATATCAGGCAGAACATATTACAACCGAACGGGATGGCGATACGGTTACACTTGCTTTTCCCCGTTTCAGGAAAGAATGGACACGGCGGCTCTTTTTACCAAAGAAAATGTCGCCACATATACGGGTTAAACTTGAAGAATATGGAACCGCAGTATGGGCTCTCATTGATGGACACCGTACTGTAGGAGAAATAGTGGAACTTATGGCTGAGCACTTTGACGATGATGATAATTATCAGCAGCGAGTTACGGCTTATATAGTTCAATTACAGAAAGACGGGTTTATTAAGTACCGTATTAAAATGAATTAGGGAGTAGTATTATTACTCCCTATCCACTTTCACAATCCCCCCGGTAGCGGGATTGAAAATAACTTTGATGGTAGAATTCTTATTGAATAAAGATTCGGCCAGATACTCTACTGTACCCAACTGAGTTATCGATAAATCATCTTCGAACATCTTTTCATCGCCGGCAATTATGGTTACTCGTGCTTTTCCCGGCACATTATAAGCAACACCCGATAGTTGTTTCTTCTTACCATCCTCCACTGGTATAGCTACAGCTTTCAAATCTTCCAATTTTATATAAACAGGTTCGCCGGCCAGATTGTCTTTTCCAAGAACTCCCAATCTTTCGGAGAAGCGGAAAATGATTTCATCATTCATCTCGCGGGTAGGGGTGAGGCGGATATTGAATATCCTTTCCTCGCGGGTAGTAATACCCGAAAACATTTCGACCATCGCTGCTTCCTGTTCTTCCAGGTTTTCGAGCATCAGGCGAAGTTGTTCTCCATCCTTCGGCATATTGTCAGCTTGTCCGCGCAGCAGGGCATTACGGCTTTCGCGTATGTTGTAAATTTCCTTAGAGATCAGTTCGGCCATTTTAGCCGAAGAGTTTGCCATAAGTATTTCTTCGGTCAGAAAATCCTTCGGATTAACCTTTCTTTTCGGTTGCTTATCGTCGGTTGCGGGTTCAGTGTTATCATTACCGCTATATGCCATGTTTATGGATTTAATAAGTCCGTCCGGAGTAAGTTCCACAAACGGTGCAACGGTTTTGTCTTTCAGCTTGATGAAATACGTCTGACTATTATCCGGAATACCAACAGAAATCGCTTTTACTTCGTTTAATTCCCATCGTTCACTGGCTTCACCTGATACGTTATTCAACCGGAGATACCTGTCGGCATACCGGCTGAACTCCCCGGGAGTATAACTGATACGGGTTGCCTTTATTTCAATGCTGATTTCTGTTTTGGGCAATGTGTAAACCACACCGTAATCTTTGCCAACGGTGACACCCTGCACAACCTGCGTTTGAGCCATTGCAGATGTTGCAGTTAGTACGCTTATTGCCAGTAATATCTTTCTCATATTCATTTGTATATCTTATTCTATTCACAAAGTTAAGAAAAATCTGCAATTTGTTTCCATGCCTCAGGAAGCGAACTGATAATATCGCCCGAAGTCATCCCTGTCATGGAATATTTTTTAGCAGCAATATCGCCGGCCAATCCGTGTATGTAAACACCAATCTTGGCGGCATCTTCGGGTTTATACTTTTGAGCCAGTAATGCCAGAATAATACCGGTAAGTACATCCCCGCTTCCTCCGGTTGCCATTCCTACGTTTCCGGTGGGGTTGAAAGCGCAAGTACCATCGGGAGATATTACAGCCGTATAAGCACCTTTCAGTACAATATGCACTTTGGCAGCATGGGCCAATTCGCGCGCCTTCATTAAGCGGTCGTAAGAGTTCTTACATTTTCCTATCAATCTTTCCAGTTCTTTGGGATGCGGAGTGAGGATTGAACCTTTGGGAATCTGGGTTAACAATGTCTGCCGGTGGCCAGCCAGCATATTCAGTGCATCTGCATCAATCACCATAGGTATATCGCCTGAGCGGATTTGTTCCAGAACGGCAAATTCCGTTTCCTTTGATTTTCCTAATCCCGGGCCTATTCCAATAGCATCGTAATCATCGGTATCGACAGGATAGGCAAAGCTTGTTTCGTGTATATCATTATCGACCATGGCTTCCGGAATAGAAGTTTGCAGTATTGCATTATTTCCGGCAGGAGCATGAATCGTAAGTAACCCTACACCCGAACGCAGGCAAGCGCGTGCCGAAAGGATGGAAGCACCAGCCATGCCATACGAACCTGCAATCAGCAGGGCATGACCAAAATTGCCTTTGTGTGCAAATGTACCTCTCTTCTTTATGTTTTTACGAATCTCTTCCTCTTCTGTAATATGGTAATCTGTTTCTGTATTCCGGATTATTTCCTCATTCAGCCCAATATCCAGTAACTTCCATTCTCCCACAAACTCTGCATTATCTGCAAAAAGGAATGCCAGTTTAGGTAGTTGCAGGCTGAAAGTATAATCTGCCCGTATAATGGAATTACGGTCGTTATTACTATTATCTTCTCCCATCAGCCCGGATGGAATATCGATAGCCACTACCGTTGCAGCTGATGCATTAATGTATTTAACCACTGCTGCGAAACCACCTTGTAGAGATTTATTGAGCCCGGAACCGAAAAGTCCGTCGACCACCAGATGCTTTTCCGTAAGCGTAGGCGGGGTAAACTGGGTACTGACTTCGGTAAACTTTACATCTGTCTTCTGCAACAGCTCCTTATTCGCCTGGCAATCGGCCGAAAGGGCGCCCTTGGGGTTGAAGAGATATGCTTCTACCAGATACCCTTGATGCGAAAGCATACGGGCTACCGCAAGGGCATCGCCACCATTATTGCCAGGCCCGGCAAAAATAGTTACAGGGGTTTCTTCTTTCCACTGGTTGGTAATAGACTGGGTTATAGTGCGGGCGGCACGTTCCATCAAGTCTATAGAGGAAATAGGTTCATGCAGGATGGTATATTCATCCAGTTCTTTTATTATCTGGGTTGGAAATATTTTCATTTCGATTTTTTTTGTTTTAACACACAAATATAAGTATTTTGCCTGAGTTCAATCAGAATGAGTAACACGTTTTAGAAAACTATATATTTTTCGGTGGAAAAGTCTGCACTTTGCCGCGGAAAAGTCTGCACTTTTGTAAATGAAAGTATATACTTTTGTAATTCGATATGTAAGTGTTCATAATATCAATTGCCGTCTGCTTTAGCTGACGGTTTAAAGATTAATATTCATTCTGGGCTTTAGCCAAATAGAGTCTACTTTGGCTAAAGCCGAAAAAGAGAATCTTATCTAACCGTCAGCTAAAGCAGACGGCAATTGATAATGCGAACTAATTATGAACATCTACTTATTTAAGGAAGCCCGAAACTATCCTTTTATATGTCTAAAATGTGAAACAAAGTTAAATATTCGTTTTTGAATCACGGAAACTAAGCAGCTAAGACATCTTTACTATATAAGCGATAAAATGCGTCATTATAACAACAATACTAGGAATGCACAAAATTGAACAGTTATCAGACCAGGAGTTAATGAGAGAGATAATCTCTGATAACTTTAAAGCTTTTACAGAACTTTATAATCGATATAAGCATGTTCTCTTTCAGTTTATTATCCGTCTTTCTCATGGAGATTACTCCATGGCGGAAGAAATTGTGCAGGAATCATTCATAATTATATGGGAAAACCGGAAGAAGATTGTTATTGAATATTCCTTTCAGGGCTACCTGAAAAAAGTATCCCGAAATTTGTTCTTACGCGAAACCGGCAAAAGAATTCAGGAACAATTAATGATTTCGCAAATAGAGAATATTCAGGAAGCCGAGAATTATGTGGAAAATGAAGTCGAGTTGAATCTGTTACTCGAAGAAGTAGAACGTATTATCTCCATGTTACCACCCGCCCGGCAAAAAGTTTACCGGCTGAAACATATTGAACATCTTACGCAAAAAGAAATAGCAAGTCAATTAAATATATCCGAAAATACGGTCGAAAGCCATTTGAGACACTCTTCAAAGTTTGTTATGCATATGTTGAAAACAAACAGGAAGAATCTGATGAATAGTATTCTATTATTGCTTTACCCTATTACTTCATACTTATTTTAAAATTATGAGCAGACATCTTAAATTATTAGATAAATTCTATGAAAACAAGGCCACTGTAAGTGAAAAGAAGCGTTTGGCCGAAATGTTGAATAACCCGGATCTATGGGAAGAAGATTTTGATGAGATATGGAACAATTCTTTTGGTCATATGCCCGAATCGTCGGATGAACGTATTTATGAAACGATAAAGAAGACCGTCCGCCCGAAAAAGAGACTCACAAGAACAATCCTGGTACGCCTTGCCTCGTGCGCTGCCATAGGAGCCGCAGTAATGGTGTCGCTGTTTTATTGGAATGAAAACAGGCTATTGACTAAATATAGCGATATGACAGTAGAAGTAGGGCAGGGACAAAAATCGGACATATATTTACCGGACGGAACGAAAGTACATCTGAATGCCGATTCCAAATTACGTTATGGAAGTAATTTCAATGGCAAGCAGAGACAGGTAGAACTGATTGGCGAAGCCTATTTCGAAGTGGCAAAAGATACTGAATCTCCATTCATTGTTCATACAAAAGATATTGAGGTGCGTGCTTTGGGAACTTCTTTTAACGTACAGGCTTATCCTGATGTGGAAGACATTTCTATTTATCTGTCCGAAGGTTCCGTTAGTGTTTCGTCTTCACTTCAATCTGTTAATCTTACTCCTGGTGAAGTTGCCGTATACTCGCAAGCAGCCACGCAACTAACAAAGAAAAAAACGGAAGACGACCGGCTGTATACAGCATGGATGAACGACGAAATGGTTTTTGAAGATGAACCGTTGTTAAATATTATCCGGGTACTGGAACGATATTACAATGTAAAGTTCGACGTCAAAAGCGATAAACTCAAAGATATCACCTTTAGGGGAACCTTGAGAAATGCCAGTCTTCAATCTACCCTTTATGCTTTACAATTTACCGCTTCAATTACCTATGAGAAGAGGGGTGATGTGATAGAACTATATAGTAATTAACCCTTAAAATTTATAAGTATGGTATAGAAAAACAACACGAAAAAAGAGGGAAATGCTTGCGACACCTCCCTCATTATTAGCTAATCAAGAGAACAAAGATATTGCAAACTACCGTTCTCCAATCATTAACCTTTTATTTACTACACAAAAGTATGAATAAAAAATTAAAAAACATTTCACCTTTCCTCAAAAAAGGGAAGGGGATAAGAAAACTTGTAACTGTATTTGTACTACTTTTAATTTCAACCTCCATTTTTTCACAAGTAACAGTCAGTGTAAAGCAGCAAACTATCAAACAAGCTTTACGAACTATCGAAAGGGCAACAGATTACCGTTTCTTCTACAGTAACCAACTTCCCGATTTGGATAAAACCGTGTCATTTGAAGTCGATAATCAATCGATCGATACCACTTTGGATAGGCTTTTTAGTGAAACCAGCCTGATTTACGAAAAAAAAGAGAACAACCAAATCTATCTGGCCATAAGAAAAATCGTTGAAACAGATATTCAAAAGAACATTACCGGAACAGTTTTCGATACATACGGCGAACCGATTATCGGTGCCAACGTCCTTGAAAAAGGAACGAGGAATGGAGCAATTACGAATATTGATGGCGAATTCTCACTTCCGGTATCGGATAATGCGGTATTACAAGTAACTTATATTGGCTATATAACTCAGGAAATCAATGTAGCGGGTAAGCAGAAAGTTGAAATCACTTTAACAGAAGATACACAGGCATTGGACGAAGTAGTTGTTATTGCTTATGGTACCACTAAAAGAAAGAACTTTACGGGTTCGGTTTCATCCGTAAAAATAGAGAACTCGCCTGTTGCTCTGGCAAGTAATACAAATGCGCTGGAATCTTTAAGGGGTAATGTATCAGGGCTTGATATTGCTTATAGTGCAGATTCACAAAGTAACAGCAAACCGGGTGCTGGAACAACACCCTCCATGCAGGTACGTGGACAAAGTTCTATTTCAGGTAATAATGAGCCTTTAGTTGTGGTCGACGGAATTATCTTTATGGGAGATATTAACACCATCAATCCCAGCGATATTGCTACGATAGATGTATTAAAAGACGCAACTTCGGCTGCCGCTTACGGTTCGCGTTCGGCTAACGGAGTTGTTATGATTACCACGAAGAAAGGCAAAACCGGTAAACCGGTAATTAATTTTAGTACAAGGGGCACCATGCAGACATGGCATCGGAGACCCGAACTTATGAATGGAGCTCAATGGCTCGATGCTGTTGCGGCTGCAAATAAATTCAGACTATAGTTTCCTGGTTCCCCAGGAAGAAATAAACTATAATGCGGGTAAAGAAATAAGTTGGTTGGATGAGATTTCGCGTACAGGATGGTTACAGGATCATCAGGTTGCCATATCGGGTGCCGGAGAAAAGATGGATTACTATCTGTCAACCTCTTATACGGACAACAAAGGGGTTATTAAGGGAGATGAATATAATCGCATTTCAGTATTTGCTAAGATAAATACCTATATTACAAGCTGGTTGCAAATAGGGCTGGATGCCGCTTACACAAGGTCAGACCACGGGGGAATTGGTGCAGATGTATGGTCGGCTATGATACTATCTCCTTATGGAATGATGTACAGACCTAATGGAATGCTCGAAGCTAAGCCCGATGGTACACGCGGACGGAATAATCCTTTATGGGGAATCGATGACAAATCCAAAAAAGAAAAAATCGATTACAGAGATAATCTCCGTGCCAATGCCTATGCCCTTGTGAAATGTCCTTGGATAGATGGGTTAAGCTATCGCCTTAATTATGCAGGTAATTTGAATTACAGGAAAGCTGGTGAATTTACCCATGAATCCAATTCGGTACCAGTAGGAAATTACGATGATGATTCGCG
>DAMCMT010000069.1:0-7946 GCA_032108265.1 Bacteroides sp. | reverse complement strand
ACACAAAATAGCTATTTAAGCAGTGCGGGCGGAAATATAACCAATGAAAAAACTACCAGCTATGTGATTGATAATATTTTGAACTATAATCAGTCATTTGGTAAACATAGCATCGATTTAACAGCAGTGGCTACCCGCGACTATAGAAAAAACGAGTCTCAGAAACTAGAGGGAACTGATTTTGCTGCAAACGGAAACACCGTTTTAGGATTGAATGGATTACATTATGCTACAACGCAAAAAATAACACTGGAAAACTGGAAAAGAACCAATGTTGGCTATGTAGCCCGGGCGTCCTATTCATACAATGATACTTATTATCTGACCGGTTCTTTCAGACGTGATGGCGCTTCGGTTTTTGGCGCTGATAATAAATGGGGAAACTTTGCAGCAATAGGAGGCGCATGGCGTATTACAAATGAAAACTTTATGAAGAACGCCAAATTTTTGAACGACATGAAATTGAAGCTTTCATGGGGTAAGAACGGAAATCAGGGGTTAGACCCGTATTCAACTTTATCTAAAGTAAAAAATGGCGGTGCCGGTGGAATAATAGGTATTTTTGGTAATACAGGTAAACCCTATTATGGAATAGAACAAGATATGATTGGAAATTCGGAATTAGGATGGGAAACAACTGAAGCTTGGAATATGGGATTTGAGTCTTCCTGGTTCAACAACCGTTTATTTGTGGATTTGGATGTGTATTTTTCCAGAACATACGACCAGATATTTAACCGTACTATTCCCGTAATGACAGGGTTTCGTACCATGTATTCCTCTATGGGTGAAGTTAGTAATAAAGGAGTTGAACTTACCGTTCGCACTGTAAACATACAAAATAAAGACTTCACTTGGAATACAGGTGTAACCTTTTGGTTGAACCGTAACAAACTTGTCCATCTGTATGGCGAAGATTTAGATGGTGACGGAAAAGAAGATGATGACATCGGTAATAACAAATTTATCGGAGAATCGATAAATGCGATATTCGGCTACAAACAAGACGGGATCGTTCAGGTAACTGATACGGAGTATATGGAAGCCAATGGAGTATCTCCGGGACAACCCAAATATGTGGATAGAAATAAGGATGGTGTAATAGATTCCAAAGACCGTATGATTCTAGGTACAAGAGATCCCAACTTTAAACTCAATTTAAGTAATACTATCCAATATAAAAACTGGGAATTTTACGTAATGATAGCAGGAACATTTGGTGGTAACGGATATTATCAATCAGATAATAAGAGTGCATTTTTAACTTCGGGAGACAGGCAGTGGTTTGCATCAAACGGATTATATATTCCTTACTGGACAGAAGAAAACCCCAGTAATAAATATCCGGCGGCAACATTCACAGGAGATGGATATTTCCTTGGTTTACAAAGTCGAGCCTATATACGCCTACAAGATATAACACTAGCCTATACATTTAATCAACCGTGGATAAAAAATGCTGGTATCAATAATTTCAAAGCGTTTATAACCGCTAAGAATCTGGCAACTCTTACAGGTTGGAAAGGCGGAGATCCGGAATCGGGTAGTAAAGTTAGTGACGCAAGGTATAGTGCATATCCTATTACTACTAGTGTATCTCTAGGTTTAAATTTTAGTTTTTAACTTTATATTTTCAAAACAATGAAAAGAATACAGAGTAAAAATATTTTGTGGTTGTTATTTACCTTGCTATTTACAGCTGGTTGTGACGATGCAAGTTTTCTGACGGAGAAACCTGAAACATTCTATACAATCGATAACGTATTTACAACTTCAGAACAAGTTGATCAGGCAGTAACAACTTGCTATGTGAAAGTTCGTAATATTTATTGCCCTTATGATAACTATTCGGAATTGGATGTGTGGTCTTATAGTATGGGCAACGGAACCGATATCTTTGATGTACCCACTATTCGCTTTGGCTATCGTTTTAACGACTATAGTATTATAAACGCTGAATATGGCGTATTCAATAGAACTTATTCTTCTTTCTATTCTCTGATTAACCAGGCAAATATAGCATTGTATGCAGCAGCAAAGCCTGAAATATCCTGGAACTCAGAAACAGAAAAAGCTTATATCGTAGCACAAGCCCGTTTCTTCCGTGCTTTTGCTTATCGCAATTTAGGCGAATTATTCGGTGGTGTTCCGCTGGTTACAGAAGTAACAAGCACTCCACGATACGATTACGAACGTTCAACCCGCATGGAAACCTATCAGTTTGCTATTGATGAAATGGAAGCTATCCTGGAGGATTTGCCGGAAACAACACCGAAGCTGGACGTCTGGTACGGGCAGCAGCACAACATAACCTTTGTCAATTGTATATAGATAAAGGAGTGTTGCTCGAAGCCGAAGGGGGAGATGCTGCATCTGCCTATAATAAAGCCCTGAGTTATGCCAATTCAATTATCGATTCGGGTACATACAGCCTTATGACCGAGCGTTTCGGTGCACGTGCCAACGAAGGACCAGAGTTTTATTATGCCACTTCTGCCATCGACCAAACTCCCGACCGTACCTATACTTCAGCCGGCTATTCGATAGAAGGAAATGTGTATTGGGATTTATTTCAGATAGGTAATCAGGATTATCAGCTTGGAAATACAGAAGCAATATGGTGTGCCCAGTCTGATTATGAAATTCATAATTCGGCAACAAGTGGAAAAAACTTTGCTCGTTTAGATTATCCGGCGATTTATGGTCCTGTTTTCCGCGACCAGGGAGGTGGTAATATTACCGGGCAAATGCAGGATGTCGGTGGTTTCGGTTGTAGCCAGATTACCCCTACACCTTATGCCCGCGATATGGTTTATGATGGTAAGTGGTCTGATGACCTCCGAAACTCCGAAGCCGCATTGCACCGTGTTTTTCTGGGTAATGTAAAAACCTCCGAGTATTATGGAAAACCCATACCCTGGGATGTACTGTACCGGAAAGATGAGAACGGCAAATATGCGGATGCCGCTTATACCATGCTTTATCCGATGTCGTGCAAAATAGCCCCCGACTTCTATATGTATGCTGCCGATGGAAAAGACCTGCGCAGTATTTTCCGGGATGATTATTTAATCCGGCTACCGGAAACAATCTTGCTGCGTGCGGAGGTTAAATTGCGTTTAGGCGATAAAGCAGGAGCTGCCGCAGATATTAATAAACTTCGTTCGCGTGCCAAGTGTAAATATCTGGTAACAGCCGATGATGTGAATATTGATCTAATTCTTGATGAAAGAGCCAGAGAGTTGATTTATGAAGAAAGCCGTTGGAACACCCTTTTACGTATGGGCGGAACAGTAGCTACCGACCGCATCAAGAAATATTCTTATTGGGATTATCCGAGGACTACGCTGACAAAGGAATTTAATCTATGGCCTATTCCTCAATCAGTTATTGATACCAATAAGGATGTGAAATTGGAACAGAACCCTGGGTGGTAATTAAATAAAGTAGGTTTATCCGGTTTTTGGGTTTTGACAGTATCAAAGAGCCATTCATTCACTAAAACCGGATAAACCTTTTTTTATCTACTAAATTATATCAAATCAGAAGTATAATACATACCTTTGATTTGCATAAATTATTATTATATGGGAAAATCGAAAACACTTATTCTTCTAACTCTGTTAATAATATGCCTCAGTTTGCAAGGATATGCACAGTCACAAAAATATAAGGGATATCCTGATAAAAACCCTTCTTTGGATGTATTACCCGGATTCGTAAACCCACCTAAAGGATATGGCAACGTTCCATTTTTCTGGTGGAATGGAGATGTTTTGAATAAAGAACGTTTGAAAGAACAATTGGATATCCTTTCCAAATCGGCTACGGATGGGTTCGCCGTTAGCTATATTCACACCAGTCCGCGGGTAGACACTTTGGAAAACAAGAACGGGTACGGATTATTTGGAAGGACAGAACCCGGAGAGCCTAAAATATTCTCGGATGATTGGTGGGATATTTGGAACTGGTTTTCCGGCGAATGCGGGAAAAAAGGATTAGGCGTTGGCCTGGACGACTATACCGTGGGATGGAATGGAAACGGCTATTATCCTGACGAATTGGATACCATGTCGGTGTTCAAAGACTATAAAGGCGAGTTGGTTATCACAGTAGATACTGTACAGGGAGGAAAGGTATTTGAATCAGTTATTCCCGATGATCTGTTAATCCTTGTAGCCTGGCCTGGTAAAATAGAATTAACGGATAAGGTAACTAACGGAAAGATCCGGTGGAAATCTCCCAAAGGACAGGATTATCATATCTATACCATCACAACCAAACCTGGCTATGTTATTCATCCTCAGCATGGTGAGAAACTTATTGATGTCTATTTCAACCGTTTCGAGTCCAAAATGGATAATGCCGGGCAAGAAGGAATGAATTACTTTTTCCAGGATGAACTGGCATATCCTATTAATATGCTTTCATGGTCTGATGATTTTCATGATGAATTCATGAAGCGGAAAGGCTATGACATCCTTCCATTTCTGCCCGCCCTGAAAGTATATATCGGAGATATAACCCCCAAGATAAGATTGGATTACTGTGAAGTATTGATGGATCTTTCCGAAGAGCGTTATTATAAGCCGATATATCAGTGGCATGCCGATAGAGGGTTAATTTATGGATGCGACAACCTCAGCCGTGGAAAAGACCCAAAAGCCTACATCGATTATTTCAGGGCTATTTCCTGGTATACCGCACCAGGCAATGATGCACCATCCAGAGGTTCGAGCTTTCTGGAAACCAAAGTATCAAGTTCAATATCCCATTTATATAAACGTCCACGAACATGGTTGGAAGCCTTTCATAGCATGGGGTGGGGAAGTTCCGGAGCGTGGCTCACACAACAAATCGACCATCATTTCATGGCAGGAGGCAATTTAGTCTGTATGCATGGACTGTATTATTCAACTCATGGTGGATGGTGGGAATGGGCACCACCCGATTTCCATTTCCGGATGCCTTACTGGCCTCACATGGAACAGTGGTTGAAATATACCGAACGCATGAGTTATCTGTTAAGTCAGGGTACTCATATTTGCGATGTCACCCTCTTATATCCGACCGAAATCATGCAGGCTTATCCGGAATCCAAACCGAATAATGTATTTGATGCTGCATTGCGACTAAGCAATAGCGGAATAGATTATGATTTTATCGATTTCCGTTCTTTACGCGATGCAGACACCACAAATAAAGAATTGAAGATAGCCGATGAACAATATAAGATAATCATACTGGCCGATATGAAAGCCATACATTACTCATCCCTGCAGAAAATTCTGGAATTCTACCGTTCGGGAGGTATTGTACTGGCAACAGGAAATCTACCACAAGCCAGTAGTAAAGATGGCGAAAACGATCCGGAAGTAGACCGGATTATCCAGGAGCTATTCGGCATATCTGCTGATGGGGCGAATGGAAATAAAGAAACGAAGAAGCAACAGAATAATGCGGGAGGTATCGGCTGGTATATTCCGGATAGTTTAGAGAAATATATTCCGGAACTGATTACACCTGATTTCCTTCCGGAAAAAAGAGTGGGAAAAGTTTTACATAGAAGAATAGGAGAGCGCGACGTTTATATGGTAACGGATGTGGAAAAGGATTCTGAGTGTTTCTTTCGTTCCAAAGGTAAGGTTGAGTTATGGAATGCCAATACAGGACTTACCCAGGCATATCCTGTAATGAAGCAAACTGAATCAGGAACCTGGCTTCGGATGAATAAGGATACCTCTAACTCCTACCTGATTGTATTTACTCCGGGAGAGCCGGATATGGAGAAGGAAAAAGAAAACATTTCAACCCTTGCCAACCAGATACAATTGGATGGCGAATGGAATGTGGAACTACTGCCTACTTTAAATAATAAATGGGGCGATTATCGATTCCCGGCCTTTGATGGTATGATTGGTGCGGAAGCCCGTTCGTTCAAATATGCTCCTTCTGTATTAGTCGATTCGGGCTGGACATCAACAAACTATGACGATACTTCCTGGCAAGAAGAAATCTATGGATATGGTCCCCAGGTAGAGACAAAGACAGATGATACAGATTGGATGCCTGTTTCTTTTTCCTGGCAATACGGAGTTTGGGATAATCCGGGAAGTCAAGGATTCCATGGATTAAAAGGCAAAGTAGATAATAGATTTTTTATTCTTGATAAAGGAAAAAATCAACAATTTAGGACCTATGTGTTTGCTCCTGCTGACGGACAGTACCGAATAGAAACAGAAGGTGTAATACCAGATTATATCCGGATAGATAATAAAGAGACTAAAAACAAGACTGTATTACTAACCAAAGGATGGCATTCTCTTGAAACTGTTTATTCATCCTCTGAAAAAGTAAATTATATAAGACGCGGAAGCCTGATTGTTGATAACAGGAAACGTAGTATGGTTGTTCTGTATCCTGCTACTATCCCGTTTGTAGATATACAGTCCGGCTTATATTCCAATAAAATTTCTTCTAAGTGGGGTGATACCGGGCATTTATTATTTGACCCCTATGGAGGTAAGTACAATGAATGGAACTTTCGTTTTGAAACAGCTCCGGGTTTGGAAGAAATGACACTCACCGCATATGGTTCTAATCTTAAAATGTGGTTTGACGGAGAAGAAATTAAGTCCGGAAACATACAGGTTATAGAAAAAGGTGATAACTGGAAGAAATTTCGAATCCAATTGCCGGACAGAAAAGATAGAGTAGGGGTAGCAGCCTTTACCATTCAATCAGAAAAAGGTTATCAGGGTGCAGGTATAATCAAAGAACCTATACAATTAAAAACGACATTAGGTTTAATGAAAACCGGTAACTGGGCCGAAGAAGGTGCATTACGTCATTATTCCGGAGGTGTGTATTACCGGACGAAATGCAATCTTCCCGGAAACAATCAGGGAGAAAGAGTTATGCTCAATCTGGGAGATGTTATAGCAACCTGCGAAGTGAAGATTAATAACCAACCGGCAGGTATCCTGATTAGTCCTCCTTATGTATTAGACATAACTTCCTATATAAAAGAAGGAGATAATGATATAGAAGTATTGGTTTACAGTACATTGTCTAATCATTATCAAACAATCCCGACACCTTATCGCGGAGACCCCAAGGCCGGATTAATCGGACCGGTTCAGGTATCCGTTTTAACAGGATTGAATTAATAGGAATGAACTTTTTTTTCTGTTTTGAAGGTTTTGATCCGCATGGTGTAGGGCGGGTCTTGTGTCCGCCCTACATACCGCATGGTATTCCGCAAGGTGTATGCATTGCAAACCATTTTCATAGGGCAGACACAAGGCCTGCCCCTACACCATGCGGAATCAATTTCATTTCACTCATTTTTTTCCGTTTTAGTTGTTTTTTCACAATTCAATTATGTTGAGTATAACAATGACGAATATTAATTACTGATACACCATTCTTGCCTGTATTTGCAAGAGTTTTATATCTTTGTACGCAATAAAAATCAAATAACTAACTACTAAATCATGAGCGTACTCAAAGGCCACCCCAAAGGACTTTACCTGATTTTCGTTACCAGCACTTCCGAACGTTTCAGTTATTATGGCATGCGTGCCATATTCATGCTATTCCTTACTCAGGCATTAATGTTTGATAAGGAGTTGGCATCCTCTATTTACGGTAGTTACACCGGATTGGTTTACCTTACGCCCCTTATCGGCGGATATGTAGCCGATAAATGGTGGGGCATACGGCGATCAGTGTTCTGGGGAGCCATACTGATGGGTATCGGACAGCTCCTGATGTTTATGAGTGCATCCATGCTCAAACAGGTCGAACTTTCGCACTGGCTGATGTATAGCGGGTTAGGGTTTATTATAATGGGTAACGGATTCTTTAAACCAACAATTACCACCCTGGTAGGTAGGGTGTCCAGTTTTTGTCGTTTAATCCTTTACTTCTTTTTTGTGAGGTAT
>DAMCMT010000068.1:15164-23954 GCA_032108265.1 Bacteroides sp. | reverse complement strand
CAACATTCTTACAATCAGAAGGTTGGCTTTTATTTTTTAATCATGGAATATCCCTGGTTATAACATTGCGTCAGAACATTTTGCGCACGCGGTCTATGCCGGCCACCAATGCATCTATTTCGTCGCGGGTGTTATAGAGGCCGAAAGAAGCGCGAACGGTTCCTTCGATGCCGAGCCGCTGCATGAGGGGTTGCGCGCAGTGATGCCCGGTGCGCACGGCAATGCCAAGACGGTCGAGCAGTGTGCCCAGGTCGAAATGGTGGATGTCGTCTACAAGAAAAGAAATAACACTACCTTTTTCATGGGCTTCGCCGTATATACGCAATCCGTCGATTTGTGAGAGTTTTTCGGTGGCATAACGGGTAAGTCCGTTCTCATACTTGGCTATGTAATCAAGGCCAAGGGCAGTGATATAGTCCAGTGCAAGAGTGAGTCCGGTGGTACCAATATAATCGGGAGTTCCGGCTTCGAATTTAAAGGGTAGTTCGTTGAAAGTAGTACGTTCAAAACTAACATGTTTTATCATCTCTCCACCACCTTGATAGGGAGGTATGGCATCAAGCCATTTTTCTTTACCGTATAATACACCAATACCAGTTGGGCCGTATATTTTATGGCTGGAGAAAGCATAGAAATCAGCATCCAGGTCCTGTACATCTACCGGCATATGAGGAACGGACTGTGCGCCGTCAATCAGTACCGGTACTTCGTGAGCATGGGCAATATCAATCATTTCCTTTACAGGGTTGATGGTACCCAATACATTGGATACATGGGTGATACTGACGAGTTTAGTGCGTTCACTAAAAAGATTGCGGTATTCGTCAACGAGTAGTTCGCCCCGGTCATTCATCGGGATAACCTTGATACCGACTCCTTTTCGGGCGGCGAGTAGTTGCCAGGGAACGATATTACTGTGGTGTTCCATGACGGAGATGATGATCTCATCGCCTTCACTTATAAATTCTTCACCGAAGGAGAAAGCGAGCAGGTTGATAGATTCGGTAGTACCCCGGGTGAATATGATTTCGTTAGTACTCGATGCATTGATGAATTTACGTACTACTTCGCGTGAGTTTTCATGCAGGGCAGTAGCTTGCTGTGAAAGGAAATGAACCCCACGGTGTACGTTGGCGTTAATGGAGTAATACTCGTCGACAATCGCATCGACTACAACACGAGGTTTCTGGGTAGTTGCGGCGTTGTCGAAATATATTAAGGGCTTTCCGTAAACTTCGCGGTGAAGAATAGGGAAATCGGCCCGTATTTTATTTATATCAAACATTTCTATTTTTCTTTAAGCAGTCTGTATCTTCCATAGAACATCCTCGGCACCGTGCCAGTTCACCACGGAAGCGTTTTTCTACCAGGTGGTGAAGGCGGTCTTTAAGTGCATCCAACCGTATGGTATCAACAACTTCATTGACAAAAGCAAACATCAATAGCAAACGTGCTTCTTTTTCGGGAATACCGCGGGTACGCATATAGAATAAGGCGTTTTCGTCCAACTGACCGACTGTGGCGCCGTGGCTACACCGCACATCGTCGGCATATATTTCGAGCTGGGGTTGGGTGTACATGTGGGCATCGCGTGTGGCACAGAGATTTCGGTTGGTTTGCTGCGAATTGGTATTCTGGGCACCGGGACGCACGAGCACCATACCTGCAAAAGCGCCGACAGATTGGTCGTCGAGGACGTATTTATAAAGTTCATTGCTGTTACAGTTGGGTACGGCGTGATCTATGGTAGTGTGGTTATCCACATGTTGATTTTTGTCGGCAATAACCATTCCACAGAGGTTGGTTTCGGCACCTTCTCCGGCGAATACTACTTCGGTGGTATTGCGGGTGGTACCGTTGAGCAGAGTCATCTCGTTGAGCAACAGATTGCTGTTAGCTTGTTGCCGAGCGTACAGGTTGCTGATACGGACGGTGCTGGTATGTGTTTCTTCAAGTTCGTACATATCAAAGGTCGCGTTTTCCCCTACATATACTTCGATAACCTGTGTGGAAAGGAAGTTGACATTATCCATTGCATGGTCGCAGACCAGCAAACGAGCCTGGGCGCCGTCTTCGATGATGATGAGCATACGACGATTCACCATAAAGTCGACATCGGCACGGAGGATGTTTATCAACTGGATGGGCTTTTCGACGATTACATTCCGTGGGACGTAGAAGAAAACACCGTCTTGGGCAAAGGCTGTATTGAAGGCGGTTATTCCGTCTTTGGATGTATCGGCTAGTTTGCCGTAGTGTTTCTTTACCAGGTCGGGGTATTTCGCGGCGGCTTCTTTGAGGCTACAGAATATTACTCCTTCGGGAAGATTATATTTAGGCAATGCTTTGTTGTAGAAAGCGTCATTGACAATGAAGTAAAGGGAGGTGGACATATTGGGTACGTCGCACTTAAATACTTCGTAGGGATTGACGGGTATTTCGATACGGTTTAGGTTCAAGCCGTAATTGGGTTCAAAGTATTTGCTTATATCGGTGTACTTATACTTCTCGAGCTTCTTTGTGGGGAAGCCTTGGCGCTCGAAATCTGCAAAGGCGGTGGCACGCGGAGCGTTCATTGCCTCGGCGCTATGGCGGCATATCATATCTTCTGTTTGAGAGAAGAGGTCTATATATTGTTGCTCTGTTTTCATAATTCTTCGTTAATACGGATAGCAACACGGAATGAACGGAATGAGCTGAAAAACACAAAAAATTATATTTCTATGTCTTTATCATTCACTATTTTGAATTTATCAATCCGGTTTCTGTTATATTCCTGTTTATATTCATTGGTCAATATTTTCCTGATAAAGGTTGGTTTGGGGCCAAAGTTAAAAATTATGCCGACTTCAATATCAGTAGCACGCAAATAATTCATTAATTGAGCTTCATGTATATCTGTTATGCATTCAACTGATTTTAATTCAAGTATTATGCGTCTATTTACTAAAATATCAGCAAAGAATTTCCCTACTACTTCGTCTTTATGGTACACATGAATCGGCATTTGGACTTCACAAGCATAGCCACGTCTCATTAACTCTTTATAAAGAGCATTCTGATAAACACTTTCCAAGAACCCGTAACCTAAATCATAATAAACATCATAAAAAGCAGATATAGCCTTATCTGTTAATTCCTTTTCAATCAATACCATATTATTTCCGTGTTCTTTCGCTCATTCCGTTCATTCCGTGTACCCATCCTACCTAACAATCATCCTTCTATCTCTTCCTTTATCCAGTCATACCCGCGTTTCTCCAGTTCCAGAGCTAATTCGGGACCACCGGTTTTTACGATACGTCCGTTGTAAAGTACATGAACTACATCGGGCTTAATATAATCCAGTAAACGCTGGTAATGTGTAATAACCATATAACTGGTTTCCGGAGATTTAAGTTTATTCACTCCTTCGGCAACAATACGAAGGGCGTCAATATCCAGCCCAGAGTCTGTTTCGTCGAGGATGCTTAATTTCGGTTCCAGCATAGCCATTTGGAATATCTCGTTACGTTTTTTCTCTCCTCCGCTGAAACCCTCATTTACACTACGGTTAGCCAATTTATTATCTAATTCTACTATGGAACGTTTCTCGCGCATTAGCTTGAGGAATTCACTGGCAGTAAGGGGCGGAAGTTCTTTGTATTTACGCTGTTCGTTTACGGCTGCACGCATAAAGTTTACCATACTTACTCCAGGTATCTCTACCGGATACTGGAAAGAAAGGAAAATACCTTCATGGCTGCGGTCTTCCGGACTCATTTCCAATAAATCCTTACCGAAATAACTTACGCTTCCTTTTGTTACTTCAAAAGCCGGATTACCAACCAATACACTGCTAAGTGTACTCTTTCCGGAGCCGTTCGGCCCCATGATTGCATGCGCTTCACCCGGGTTTACTTCCAGGTTAATTCCTTTCAATATTTCTTTTCCATTGATACTTGCATGCAAGTCTTTTATATCTAACATTTTCATATTTATAACTTGTTATCCTACGCTCCCCTCCAGGGATATTGATAATAATTTCTGTGCTTCTACGGCAAACTCCATGGGAAGTTTATTGAGCACTTCCTTAGCATAACCGTTTACAATAAGACCTATTGCATCCTCAGTATTGATACCTCGTTGATTACAATAGAATATCTGGTATTCACTAATTTTACTGGTAGTTGCCTCATGCTCTATGATAGCTGTCTCGTTGTGTACATCCATATAAGGAAAGGTATGGGCACCACATTTATCTCCCAGTAACAAAGAATCACACTGGCTGTAGTTACGGGCATTTTCAGCTTTCTGGGATACGCGAACCAGTCCGCGATACGAATTTTCACTGTGTCCGGCTGATATCCCTTTGCTGACAATGGTACTTCGGGTATTCTTACCCAGGTGTATCATCTTAGTGCCGGTATCGGCTTGCTGATGATTATTGGTTACAGCTACGCTGTAGAATTCGGCAGTGGAGTTATCACCTGCAAGAATGCACGAGGGATATTTCCATGTAATGGCGCTTCCGGTTTCGACTTGTGTCCAGGATAATTTACTTCCTGTTTTACAGATACCACGTTTGGTTACGAAGTTGTACACTCCGCCTTTACCTTCAGCATCACCTGGATACCAGTTTTGTACGGTACTGTATTTTACCTCGGCACGGTCGTGGACGATTATTTCGACTATGGCCGCATGAAGTTGATTCTCATCGCGCATAGGAGCAGTACAACCTTCCAGATAGGATACGTAACTATCATCATCGGCAACGATTAGTGTACGTTCGAACTGGCCGGTGTTACGGGCATTGATGCGGAAGTAAGTAGAAAGTTCCATCGGACAGCGAACGCCTTTAGGGATATACACGAATGAACCGTCGGAGAACACCGCTGAGTTAAGGGCTGCAAAAAAATTATCGCGATACCCAACTACAGAGCCCATGTATTTCTTTACCAGATCGGGATGTTCCTGCACGGCTTCGCTGAATGAGCAAAAGATGATACCTTTTTCGAGGAGTGTTTCCTTAAAAGTGGTTTTCACAGAAACCGAGTCCATAACCGCATCTACAGCCATTCCACTAAGCGCCATTTGCTCTTCGAGTGGGATACCTAGTTTATTGAAGGTTTTAATAAGTTCCGGGTCAACCTCGTCGAGGCTTTTGGGGCCTTCTTTTTTCCGGGGGGCGGCATAGTAAGAGATAGCCTGGTAGTCTATTTCGGGTATGCGCAGGTGAGCCCAGGTGGGCATCTCCATCGTGAGCCAGTGCCGGTAGGCATCCAGGCGAAACTGTAATAACCATTCAGGCTCATTCTTTTTGGCCGAGATGGTTCGAACCACATCTTCATTGAGTCCTTTCTCAATGATTTCGGTCTGTACATCGGTGGTGAAACCATACTTGTACTTTTCCTTCGTGAATTCTTTTACATATTTATTGGGTTCTTCTTGTTGCATATATTTATATTAAGTAGGTAGTAAGGGTTGAATTGCTTCCTGTACTTTAGGAAAGAGCCACCCGATAACATCCCGTATCGGATAATATAACATTGAATCTCCTTTGATTGTTTGACTGATAAGTGTACCTTCTGGGTCGAGGAAATCGAGTACGTTGAGGAATATACTGGTCATAATAATAGCTATCAATGCACCCACACCCAGTCCGAGCAGATTATTGACCCAACCGAAGGCAATGACATCGAGAAAACGCGACAGAAGCCATGCGATCAGCGTACAAACGATGGGTACAAGTATCCAGATGGCTATAAATGCCATAACTTGGGCTGCAGTCATGGAATCAGTTATAGCCGGACAGATCTTTTCGGCCAGTGGCAGATAGAGCGCCTTGGCGATGAACAACCCGGCTATGAGGCCGAATATAGTAGCAACTTGCTTTAAAAAGCCATTAGCAAAACCCAGCACGGCTCCAAAGACGACGAGGGCTCCAAATACGAAATCAATTATTGTCATGCATATTTTTTTAGAGGAAGGAAGTGAGGTAAAGTGAGGTACTTTACCTCACTTCCCTCCTCAATTGCTAAAAAAAATGACCCGGATTAGACGGATTTACACACGGTTTTTATGAAAATCCGCGTTATCCGCACTAATCCGCGTCATCCGCGTATCTATATTATATAGACGCTTCTTACAACGTCTGTTTCACTTCTATTTCCTGGAAGGATTCAATGATATCTCCTACTTTGATATCATGGTAGTTGACAAGGCTGATACCGCATTCGTAATTGGTAGCCACCTCTTTTACATCTTCCTTGAAGCGTTTGAGTGCATTGATATTGCCGGTAAAGATTACAATACCATCGCGTATCAGACGCGCTTTGTCCGAACGTTTCACTTTTCCTTCCTTCACCATCGCTCCGGCTACTGTACCTACTTTGGTAATATTGAATACTTCGCGCACTTCGATGGTTGCGGTGATTTCTTCTTTTACTTCCGGGGCAAGCATACCTTCCATTGCGGCTTTCACTTCTTCGATAGCTGCGTAGATTACTGAATATAGGCGAACATCGACACCCTCCTGTTCGGCAAATCTACGTGCGGCAGCCGATGGACGCACCTGGAAGCCAATGATAATGGCATCTGATGCGGCGGCGAGTGTAACGTCTGATTCGGATATTGCCCCCACACCTTTGTGGATTACATTTACCTGAATCTGTTCGGTCGACAGCTTGATAAGCGAGTCGCTCAATGCTTCGATAGAACCATCCACGTCACCCTTGACAATAACATTGAGTTCCTTGAAGTTACCCAGAGCAATACGACGGCCAAGTTCATCGAGGGTAAGGATTTTCTGCGTACGCAGACCCTGCTCGCGTTGTAACTGTTCGCGCTTGTTGGTAATTTCGCGGGCTTCCTGTTCGGTATCAATAACGTGGAAAGTATCACCTGCTGTTGGGGCACCGTTAAGACCGAGGATTAACACGGGTTCTGACGGGCCTGCCTTTTCGATACGTTGGTTACGTTCGTTGAACATGGCTTTAACACGTCCGTAGTTAGTTCCGGCCAGTACAATATCTCCCATTTTAAGGGTACCGTTGGATACGAGTACTGTTGCTACATAGCCACGGCCTTTATCAAGTGTAGACTCAATGATGGAGCCCATTCCCTTACGATCCGGATTAGCTTTTAGTTCAAGCATTTCGGCTTCAAGCAATACTTTCTCCATAAGTTCGGGTACACCAAGACCTTGTTTAGCCGATATATCCTGCGACTGGTATTTACCACCCCAGTCTTCTACCAGGAAGTTCATATTAGCCAGTTCTTCCTTAATCTTATCGGGATTAGCTGTAGGCTTATCTATTTTATTGATTGCAAATACAATAGGCACGCCTGCTGCAACTGCGTGGTTGATAGCTTCTTTTGTCTGAGGCATCACATTGTCGTCGGCTGCCACAATGATAATGGCAATATCCGTTACCTGAGCACCACGGGCACGCATGGCGGTAAACGCTTCGTGACCGGGAGTATCGAGGAATGTGATACGTCTGCCGTCTTCCATTTTTACGTTATAGGCTCCGATGTGCTGGGTAATACCTCCGGCTTCTCCTGCGATTACATTAGCTTTACGAATGTAATCGAGCAGCGATGTTTTACCGTGGTCAACGTGTCCCATAACGGTAACAATCGGTGCGCGTGGTTGCAGATCTTCCGGGCTGTCTTCTTCTTCGACAATGGCCTGAGAAACTTCTGCACTCACATATTCTGTAGTGAAACCGAATTCTTCAGCAACGATATTGATTGTTTCAGCATCCAGACGCTGGTTGATTGATACCATGAGTCCGATACTCATACAGGTACCGATTACCTGGTTTACGGAGATATTCATCATGTTAGCCAATTCGCTGGCTGTAACGAATTCCGTAATCTTCAGTGTTTTGTTGTCGGCCTGTTCCTGATTATCGATTTCCTGCTGACGGTTGAACGCATCGCGCTTTTCCTTACGGTATTTCGAACCTTTGTTCTTTCCTTTGGAAGTTAACCGGGCCAGTGTTTCTTTTACCTGCTTTGCAACATCCTCTTCGCTAACCTCTTGTTTAACAACGGGCTTTTTGAAGCGGTCGTTACCGCGTCTCTTGTTAGCGCCTTGCTGGTTTCCACCGCCACCTTGTTGGTTTCCACCACCCGGACGGTTGTTGTTATTGCCACCGGCACTTCTTTCGCTATTTGGTACAGGGCGTGCGAAGTTCTGAGAGTTGTTGATGTCGACCTTTTCTTTGTTGATGCGGCTACGTTTCTTTTTGTTAGCATCGCCACCAGCATCGGGACGGGTTCCCGGTCTTGGAGTACCACCTTGCTGTTTGGGGTCGTCTTTACGAATCTCTTTGATAATAGCTTCTTTCAACTGTTTTTTCTGGTCAATACGAGCTTTATCTTTTTCTTCACGCTCTTTGCGCTTCTCTTCTTTTGATTTCTTTTTCGGACGCGTAGTCTGGTTCAGTGCGGCAAGGTCTATCTGACCTACCACATTGATTTTAGATACGATCTCGGGCTTGCGGATAGTGAAGACTTCATCAGTACCCGACTGGCTGTCTTCTGTTTCTGCAACTTGGGTTTCGGGTTCCTCTGCTTTTTCTACAACTTTAGTTGCAGCAACAGGGGTTTCAACCTCTGGTTTTTCCTCTACTACTTCTGTTACCACCTTAGTATCAGGTTCTTTTTTAGTTTGTTGTTGCGTATTTGTGATTACCGGTTCTTCTTTTACGGTTACCGGTTCAGTTTTCGGTTCTTCAGCGATTACAACTTTTGGTTCTTCAACAAGTGCTTTCACCTCAGGCTGAACTGCTTGTGGCTGTT
>DAMCMT010000068.1:0-15154 GCA_032108265.1 Bacteroides sp. | reverse complement strand
CCTCTTTGGGTTGTTCTACAACTGGTTCCGGTTTTGGTTCCGGTTTCACTGGTTTCTTGCCAATCTGGTCGAGGTCTATCTTTCCAACTGGCTTGAATTTCGGACGCGACTCTTCCGGAACAACAGTCTTGATGACATTGTCCGCTTTCGGTTTTTCCTTTTTCTCGTAACCGTCTATGGCTACCGAACCTTTGTTGCGTTCCTTGTTCTGACGTTCCTGAATGAAACGTTCGGATTCGATCCGAAGATTTTTGTCCGTGCTGAATTCTTTTACAAGTATCGCATATTGCTCGTCGGTAATTTTCGTATTTGGGCTTGCCTCAATGGTAAAGCCTTTCTTTTGCAAGAACTCAACTACCGTCGCTATTCCTACATTTAAGTCTCTTGTTACTTTGTTTAACCTAATCGTCATACTTAGTTTTAAATTGAAAATTGAGAGTTGAAAATTGAAAGTTGAGAGTTTGTACTTTTACCGACAAACAACTGCTTTTACTCTACTTCGAACTCTGCCTTTAAAATACGTAATACCTCGTCTACTGTCTCCTCTTCTAAGTCTGTCTTCTCAATCAGCATTTCGCGAGGTGCGTTTAATGCGGCTTTTGCCGTGTCGATACCAATTGCTTTAATGGCATCTATCACCCACTGGTCAATCTCATCGTTGAATTCGTCCAGATAGATGTCTTCGTCTCCGGCGTTTTCGTCGAGTTCGCGGAAAACATCTATGGTATATTCTGTCAGCATACTGGCAAGTTTGATATTCAAACCACCCTTACCGATAGCGAGTGATACTTCTTCGGGTCTGAGGAATACCTCAGCTTTGCGTTCTTCTTCGTTTAAACGGATAGAAGATATTTTTGCCGGGCTGAGGGCGCGTTGTATAAACAATGATACATTGTTCGTGTAATTGATAACGTCAATGTTTTCGTTTCTCAGCTCGCGGACGATTCCGTGTATACGGCTTCCCTTTACACCTACGCATGCGCCTACGGGATCAATTCTGTCGTCGTAAGATTCTACGGCAATCTTTGCGCGTTCGCCCGGTATACGTGCGATGCGTTTAATGGTAATAAGTCCGTCGTTAATTTCGGGAACTTCCATTTCGAACAACCGTTGAAGAAATACCGGCGATGTACGCGAAAGGATAATCTTCGGGTTGTTATTTTTATTGTCGACGCGGGCAACTACGGCACGGGCGGTTTCGCCTTTGCGGTAGAAGTCGCTTGGTATCTGTTCTGTTTTAGGAAGCAAAAGTTCATTGCCTTCATCGTCGAGCAACAACATTTCTTTCTTCCATATCTGATATACTTCGGCATTTACAATATTGCCTATCTGGTCGATGTATTTATTGTATATACTGTCTTTTTCGAGTTCCAGAATCTTTGAAGCCAGTGTCTGTCGAAGGTTCAGGATGGCGCGGCGACCGAATTTTGCAAAGATAACCTCGTCGGTTACTTCTTCGCCTACTTCATAGTCGGCGTCTATTTTCTGGGCTTCGGTGAGGGTGATCTGCATATTCGGATTTTCCAGTTCATCATCTGCCACAACCTCACGGTTCCGCCATATTTCAAAGTCGCCTTTGTCGGGATTCACAATTACGTCGTAATTCTCGTCAGTGCCGAACATTTTCGCAATTACACTGCGGAACGACTCTTCGAGGACGCTCACCATGGTGGTGCGGTCTATATTCTTCAATTCTTTGAATTCCGAAAATGTATCTATCAAGCTGATAGTTTCCTCTTTCTTGGCCATAATCTTATTTAAAGCTGATTAAGTATTTAGTATATTTTATTTCTTCATATGTAAAGGTCTCATCCTGTTCTGTCAGTTTAGGCCTTTTCGAGCCTTCTTCTTTGATTTTCTTTTGCACGCCCACTACGAACTTCTCTTCGTCCACATCTTTCAGGACTCCGGTGAGCTTGCGACCGTCGCGGGTCAGTACTTCCACATCGCAATCAATGTGGTTATAATATTGCTGTAACACTTTGAAAGGTTGCCCGATACCTGCCGAACCAACTTCGAGTTCATAATCGGCCTCGTCCCTGTTAAGGTTTGATTCTATATGCCTGCTCAACTCCACACAATCTTCAATCCATACACCTTCGGCATGGTCGATTTCAACTACAATTCTGTCATCTGGACTAACGGTGACATCGACCAGAAAATAGTTTTTCCCTTTGAGCCACTCTTCGACAAGTTTTGTTACTGTACTTTTTTCAATCATTGATTTGACTAACTGTTAAGAACGAAAAAAGAGGCTTACCGCCCCTCCTCCTTCATCCATTTCGGCTGCAAAGATATAAAATAATTGGTTGTAGCCCAAAATTATAGCAGTTTTTTTGAACAAAAGGTTATTGCCGGGGTGTTATTTGTGATTTATTAAAGATTGGAACGCTCATTATCCGTATATTTGCAAAAAATATCGTTACATTATGACTGCATATTTACCCCAGATTATTGCATCTGCCATTGTATTATTGCCGACATCCAGATATCTGGCATCCAAACTAATTGTAAAATCGGGCGAACTGATACGTATGCCCGAAACCCGTACTTTGCAGACTAAAAAGGTTGTGATGATTATCCTCAATATCACTTTTATCTTTACACTCGCAATTATATGGGGAGTCAATCCGGATAATATCCTGGTAGGGTTATCATCGGTATTTGCCGTTATCGGAGTGGCATTCTTTGCACAATGGTCTATTTTAAGTAATATCACGGCAGGAATACTTATGTTTTTCAATGCGCCCTTCCGGGTGGGCGACCAGATTCATATCATCGACAAAGACTTGCCCATCATAGCACGAATAGAAAACATTCATACTTTTTACACCCATCTGCGGACGGATGAGAACGAGTTGATTGTTATACCTAATAACTTGTTCCTTCAAAAGATGGTGTCGATAAAAAAGAATTAGAACAACACAACAACATCACATTACCCATTCCCGCCTTCCTGACGTTCACCCCCTTGCCATTGATTAGTATAAAAACCACTGGCCTCAGGTTCTTTTCCGCAAGTCGTTCTTCCAAATATACCGACGCAGCCGACAGATACATCCGCTGGTAATATCGTATTTTCACCATCGCCTCCCATTCTTTTTCATACACCCATATCTTTTTAACACCTAACGTATCACGATAAGTTATTAGTGTTAAGGTATCCGGATCACCATAAATCCGTACTTTGTATATTATCCTACGGAAACTAAACCTCCAGATAATGAGATAAATTGCCATACCGACTAGCATAAAAACAGCAAACAACCCCAAACAAATTTCATCATTCATTGTTCCAGAAATATTAATAAAGGCAAAGTAATTCTATTCCCGACAGAAATTAGAAAAATTGCAGCCTATATTTATTAAATATCAAAATATATTCATTAATTTCGCAACATTGATTCTCATGAAACCTTTCAATATGGATGATATTAAAATAAACGAAACAGTTATACATCACGGCCGTAATGTAAGGAAGATACGACTGGCAAGAGGATTCACACAAAAATATATGGCAATGACTATGAAAGTATCGCAACCTACAATATCGTGCTGGGAAGATTTACCGGTTATCGATGATAAAACACTAATTCCATTGGCAAAAACTCTTAAAGTAGACCCGGAACTTATTAAAACAATGACTGAAGACCCCGTCGTTATGCAGATAGAAAATAATACATATACGTTTCATGATAGTAGCAGCAATAATACAGCTTCTAGAAATGGTGAAGGACAAGGCTATCATATATATTACTCTGCTGAAGAAGCAACCCGCAAGTTAAATGAGAAACTCGAAGAGTCTTTAAAAATTATCGAGACTCTTAAAGCCGAACTTGAAAATATCAAGAAAAGCAATTAAAGCCCTACACTTTTTTATATATCCAATGCATACAAAACTTTGCATAGGACGTTTGATATTTAAAAACAGGAATGCCAGATTTGTCATTCCCGATTCTTTGTGACCGTACCCGTCACAACTTCAATAAAAGTAAATCTGCAATTATATATTAGTTTACAACAAAACGGTAAAAGGAAATGATGTAAACGGGATTGACCCGCACGGTGTAGGGGCAGGCCTTGTGTCTGCCCTATGAAAATGGTTTGCGATGTATACACCTTGCGGAATACCATGCGGCATGTGGGGCGGACACAAGACCCGCCCCTACGCCATGCGGATCAAAAACCCTCAAAACTGATAAGTAATACACTTAGTGTAAACCTGTATATAACCGCCTAATAAATTATCTGAATTATAAACTACTCAACAATGAATGCGAAAACATATCCGAGAAAAAATGATTCTCAGACTATCTATCTGAATACAGTAATTAATAATCCCAATATCATTATTGGTGATTATACTATTTACAATGACTTTGTAAACCCTCCTACCCAATTCGAAAAAAACAATGTTTTATACCACTACCCCATTAATAACGACCGACTGATAGTTGGAAAGTTTTGTTCTATAGCTTGCGGCGCTAAATTCATTTTTAATTGTGCCAATCATACTTTAAAATCGCTCTCAACCTATACTTTTCCGCTTTTTTATGATGAGTGGGATTTGGATAAAAGTAATATCACTTCCGCATGGGATAATAAAGGCGATATTGTGATAGGAAACGATGTCTGGATTGGATATGATGCTGTAATCATGTCGGGAGTCCATATAGGAGATGGAGCTATTATTGCAGCGCGGGCAGTGGTAACAAAAGACATCCCACCGTATACAATAGTGGGAGGAGTTCCCGCCAAACAAATAAGAATGCGCTTTGATGAAGATATAGTAAACAATTTATTGGAATTACAATGGTGGAACTGGCCGGTTGAGAAGATTAAGGAATCACTTCCATATATTGTTGGTGGAGATATTGATAAATTAACAAGTAAGTGTTCATAATATAACCTATATAATTCATCGTCTGTTTTATAACGACTTCTCTCCCATCTTTGGTGGTAAATTCCGCGATAGCTTTTTTTTCTTTTTCCGAATTTACGATATAGCGAACATCAGGATTAAAACAATCAAATAAGAAATATCCATTTTCTTTCAGATGTTTCTTCACATTTACTAATACTTCGAAGAAATCCTGATTAGTATATAAATGATGAATTGAATTAAACGGAATAAAAATAATATCATAAGAATACGGTGAATCCAAAGTCCGAATGTCCGACTCTATAAACCTGACAGAAACCTTCAATTGATCTGCCTTTTGGCTGGCTTGTTTCAACATCGTTCTGCTATTATCAACACCAGTAATATTGTATCCTTCCTGTGCAAGAGGGATTGTAAGCCTGCCGGTACCGCAACATAACTCAAGGATATTACCATCCTTCTTTTTTTCGAGCCAACGCGAATAAAATGGCAAATCATTTATTTCTGTATTCAAGCCATCATATATATTACCATCGTAAATTAATTCTCCAACGTTATACTTTTCTTCCATACTAAAGGGTATTATTGAAATTATTATGGAACCTCGGGTGAACAAATATATGAAAATCTTATCTGATAGTTCGTCATATAACGCTCTTAGTTTAATATATTATATCGAACTTCGTAATAAATCAATATAATTACTAAATATTCTCTTTTCCCTATTTTAGGTAGCAATTCTCCTACCAGAAATTAGAGAAAACATCTTTTATAAGGATGTTTCCTTTAATAATTTTATGTCGTGATGATAAACCAGACTTATTAACCTAACAAAAAACATTATCATGAAACGACTAAGTATATTTATATGCATCATGTGCATATTGTTTCTACAACAGGGCTGTAAAAACAAAGCAGAGAAAGGAACCGTAAGCAATCAGGATTCCACAGCAAACAAAACTGAAGTCGTTCCAACAACAGGAGATTCTCTTACTGTGGACACTAATAATCTCTATAAAGCTATACTTAATAAAAAGAAAAGTCGTTTGCAAAAAACAAACAACAATCAATCATCATCAGTAGATAATAAACTTACAAATCCCAGAAATGAAGAAGATTCAATTGTAAATATCCCTTCAGATATCAATGTCGAAGAAAACTATGATACAAACGAAGATAACTATTACTATCCGTATAATGAAGATAATTATATAGGCGGGGAATCATCAATATATTACGATGATTACTACCCCGATTATACAAACAATTACTTTTTTGATTACTACTTCTTTGATTATTCATATTATCCGGATTATTACGACTCATATCATCCGGAGTGGATACACAAACCCAATAAGCCCAACAGACCTAACAGGCCTCCGGCCAGGCCAAAGCCGGAACGCCCTAAACCTCAACCACCAAAAGAGCGTCCAGGTGGCGACAGGTCATCTCAAAGACCTGTTCCTGAGTCGGCAACCAAACCCGAAAGTTCCAATAGTGGACGCACCTCAGCGAGGAATGAACGCCAGGAAGCCGAATCGCGCAGACAAGCAGAAGCCCAGGAACGCCAGGAACAGGAACGTCAAGAAGCTGAAGCACGCCGGCAAAAAGAGTTGCATGAACGTCAGGAACAAGAACGTATAGAAAACGAAAGTCGCAGACAACGCGAGCAGCAGGAAGCCGATGCCCGCACACTAAGAGAAAACCAGGAACGTCAGGAACAAGAACGCAGAGAAGCCGAAAGCCGTAGGCTACGTGATGAAGAGGAACGCCAGCAGCGCGAACGCCAGGAAGCTGAATCACGCAGACAACGGGAAGCACAAGATCGCCAGGAACAGGAACGAAGAGAAGCTGAAAGTCGCAGGCAACGTGAAGAACAGGAGCGTCAGGAAAGAGAACGCCGCGAAGCCGAAAGTCGCAGGCAACGCGAAGAACAGGAACGCCAGCAGCGCGAACGGCAAGAAGCTGAATCACGCAGGCAGCGTGAAGTTCAGGAACGCCAGGAAAGAGAAAGAAGAGAATCCGAAGCCCGCCAGCGCGAGGAACAACAACGCAGCAGCAGCCGTAGTTCAGGAAGCACCAGCGGTGGAAGGAGATAAATAACAAATATATTCACCAATAAAATTTATAATTATGAAAAAGGTATTATTTTTATTAGTGTTAGCCGTATCATTTATGTCATGTGAAGGTCCAATGGGGCCGGAAGGACCAATGGGACCATCAGGTTTTAATGGAAAAGACGGAAAGGACGGAAAAGACGGCCAGGGAGCAAACTGGTATTCCAAAACTTTCGTTATTCAACCTTATGAATGGGAAAGAATTGGTGGTGCGAATGAATTAAATTCTTACTTTCTTGTTGAAAAAGCATTCCCACAATTAACTCAGGAAATATACAGGGAAAAAGCCGTCATTGCTTACATTGAAACAAAGAATGGCATAAAGAATGGTATGCCCTATGTCCTACACAAAGGAGGTGAAGATGACAACGGCAATGAATTTATATGGACCCAAACCTATGATTTTGATTATTCGGTAGGTGAAGTCGCTTTTTATCTGACCTACTCTGATTTCAGTACAAGAATTACACCCGACGAAACCTTAACCTTCCATATAGTATTGATTTGGTAAATCAAAAGTAGCAAAATCGTTTTTATAGGATAATAACAAAGGGCACCCACCACAGGTGCCCTTATTATTTTACCATTGAGTAGAACGAAGTCTTTTTATTCGATTACGTCACTTTTAACGGTGATATCAACTTTATATTCAGGATTCAACTTATCGTATAAACTTACTTCCGTAGTATATGTTTTTCCAGCAGCAATAGGAGCACCCATCTTAACAGTTACAGAAAAATTGTTTGTACCCTTTTCATAATCCTGACCAGCATATACATCGTCCGAGCCCAGGACAACATTTCCTTCCGGATCGGTTACAGTTACTTTACAGGCTGGCTTTATCTTACCATCCTCTTCCTTGAATCCTCTCACTTTATCAATGGCAATGTACAAAGTTTCGCCAATTTTTATTTCCTTGTTTTTTAATTCCGCCTTACTGTCGGCATTGATTAACCGTACGCCGTCAACAAAGAATCCGTTATATGAGTAATTCAGGCCGATGAGAGGCAATGCTTTAACACCTTTGCTACAAGATACAAACATGACTACTGATAAAAGAATGAGGGCGAATTGAAATGTTTTTTTGATCATTTTATTTTAATTTTAAAAATTCGGGCGCAAAGATAAGCATTTTTTCCACACCTACACACAAAAAGAACCCGGAGAAAATCAGGCCTTTACCTGTTTCGCCGGGTTTTTCTTATCGCTCCCTGCTACCCTGCATAGGGCGGCCGGTATGTCCTGCAACAGCATTTCTTATGCGTTCGGATCGGGTGTGAAGCCACCGTCGTCATCGCCATCGCCAGTGTTGCCCGATTCACCATCCGTTTTCACGTCGATGCGTTCGAAAGCAACATCCGAGAACATGCTGCGTGTAACCCCATACATCGGGTTTTTTGTTGCTGCCGGAAGAAAACGCACGTGAAGGCCTGTTATCTGAGAGGCATTTACCTCTTCGAAGGTATCCACACCCTTGCCCGATGACCGTGCAGTGATGCAGAAAGAACCCAGACCTTCAAGATTTACAGTGTAGCCTTCGAGCATTTCTTCGCCGATGATTTCCATCGCTGCATGAAGAACGTTCAGGGCGTCTCCTACTGTAACCGTGCACCGCTTTGTAACTTTCCTGCTAATGTCCAGGATAGTACGCGATTTGCGCTTCTTCACCAGCCGCGGGAACCATTTCTTGATTCCGTCTCTGCTGGCTATTGCACTTTGCCACGCTTTAAAGTATAAACTCATTTCCTAAAAGTTTACTTGGTTAAACAATATTTTTCCTATCTCAAAAAAAGAAAGTATATTTGATTTATTCAGTGCGCGCTACCAAAATCACAAACATCTGTTTCTTTTTCACATTACAAAGATAGTGTATTGCTAATTATTATGCAAGCTTATGCCGATAAAATAAACTCTTTTTAATTCTTATTATATTATAATTACATTTATATTTCAATTTATCAAGTAAGGGTACTTAAGATGCAAAGTAAGCTTAGTCAACGCACAAACCTAGATTAAACAGTATTTAAAGTAAGCCTGTTCGACATATCATGTAGTCTGAGTCGAAGGGATAAACCTGTCTGAAAAGGGGGTGAAATGTAATCTTAAAAGGTTTTTAAAGTAGTCTGGATTGCAGGTGTAATGTATGGGAGGTTTAAAGCCCGTGTATGGGAAGTCGTATATGCAAACTAAGCTTAGTCGTACATACAAAGTAAGCTTAGTTGGTATGTACGACTAGGCTTAGTTGGTATGTACGACTAGGCTTAATTGAAAGGTGTTACTTACTTGGTTCTGTCACCTCGTAGTACGTGCGAAGACGCTCTACTTCGCAGTGCAGTTCTTCCTGAATGCTTTCATACCCGGATTTACCGTATAGATTATTCATTTCCATCGGGTCGGTTTGTAAGTCGTACAACTCCCAGGTATCTATATCGTAATAAAAATGAATGAGTTTATAGCGGTCGGTACGAACGCCGTAATGCCGTTTCACGGCATGCTCCGATGGATATTCGTAGAAGTGGCAATAGAGTGAGTTTCGCCATTCTTCCGGTTGTTTTCCTTGCAATAATGGAAGGAAAGATTCGCCCTGGATATCGGCAGGTATGTCAACTCCGGCCAGTTCGAGGAATGTGGGAGCATAGTCGATATTTTGTACCAGTTGGTCGATATTGCCTTTTTTACCACCGGGCAGACGCATGAGCAACGGGGTACGGAAAGATTCTTCGTACATGAAACGCTTGTCAAACCAGCCGTGTTCGCCCATATAGAATCCCTGGTCGGAAGTATAAACGACAAGGGTATTTTCGAGTAATCCCTTTTCTTCCAGGTATGCCAGTACGCGGCCAATGTTGCGGTCGACGGAATGTATTACGCTCAGGTAATCGCGCATATAGCGTTGGTACTTCCATTCGGCAAGTTCTTTGCCGGTAAGCTTCCGGTCTTTAAAATCTTTGATGATGGGGTCGTAATAAGCATCCCAACGGGCTTTCTGTTCGGGGTTGAGACGGTTGTACATCGAGCGACCCGCTTTTTCGAGGCCGGGAGATGCGGTATGGATTTCGTTTTCTTTGTCGGCCATTTTCAGGTCGTACACTAAATCCATATCATGTATTATACTCATTTCCTGTTCCGCGGCTGCCTGGCGGCCTTCGTAGTCGTCGTAGAAGTTTTCGGGCAGTGGGAAGTTAACATGGTCGAACATACCCAGGTCGCAGGTATCGGGCATCCAGGTGCGGTGCGGCGCCTTGTGGTGCAGCAACAGGCAGAAAGGTTTTTCGGTATCGCGCCCGCTTTCGAGCCAGTCGAGAGCCAGGTCGGTGGTAATGTTGGTAGCATAGCCTTCGATTTGTTTTTTCTCGCCGTTATCGATGAAAGTGGGGTTGTAGTAATCGCCCTGGCCGATAAGTATGTTCCAGTAATCAAATCCGGTTGGGTCGGAAGTGAGGTGCCACTTCCCAACTACGGCAGTTTGGTATCCGGCTTGTTGCAGTAGTTTGGGGTAGGTTTGCTGGCCGCCGTCGAACGTATGCATATTGTCGGTGAAACCGTTTTTGTGGCTATGCTTGCCGGTAAGCATACAGGCACGGCTGGGTCCACTGATGGAGTTGGCTACAAAGCTGTTGCGGAAAACCGCTCCTTCGCGACCGATGCGGTCGATATTGGGGGTTTCGATGTAGCGCTGGTCGTAGGCACTGATGGTTTGGTAGGAATGATCATCGCTCATTATATATAGGATGTTCATTGGTTTTTCCTGCCGGGCTTCGCCGCATCCGGCCAGTGCCAGGGTGGGAAGTAAAAGATGATGTATTTTCATAAAATTTACGATTTGACGATTTACAATTTACGATTGATATTAGATAATTGCGATTTAACGATTCACAAATTTACGATTTACCAGTGTAATTTCAATCGCTAAATTGTCAATCGTTAAATCGTAAATATCTTTACCACCCCGGATTTTGATTCCACACACCTCCGGTCAGGGCAATCTGATCCTGACTGATGGGATACAGGTAATCTCGCGCGGGATTAAATCCGAGTCCGTCGGGGCAAAGATTCTTGTACGGGTCGATGTATCGTTTCGCATCGCCGGGGTTTCCGGTGAGGTAGAGGTTATTTCCGGCTGCCTGGTCATACACCAGTTTACCGTCATAGTAACTACCTTCTACATTGGCGGCAACCATATCGCTCCCGATGAAAAGGGGGCCAAGGGGGCGTTTACCGACGAGTATATCATCGGCCATGGCCCAGCGGAAGAGGTCGTCCATGCGCATACCCTCGGCGGCAAACTCAACGCGGCGTTCGCGCCTTACTACCTGTAAAGTGGCTTCGAGGCCGGCAAACGGGTATCCGGTAGTGGTATTGTACTCGCGGACGAAATCGACTCCGGGCATTCCCACACGGTCGCGCAGGGGCTTCAGAGCGGCGGCTATCTCAGTTTGGGCGGCCGGGCCTTGCAATTCGGCAAGTGCTTCGGCATAGATGAGTAATACTTCGGCGTAACGGAACTGAATGGCAGGTGCCTGGCTTTTATGTTCTCCGGTTACGGTTTCTTCCATACAGTCTACTTCCACGTATTTCAGTATGGAATACCCGCTGGGGTTTGTCCAGGAGATAGAGGGTGTAACACTGCTGATTATGGGGCTGAACGGTGGCATATAGGGGTTTGATGCGGTAAGCGGACGCAGGCGGGTTCCGGGTCGGGCAACAGTCTGGCTCAGTCGCGGGTCGCGCAATTCGGGACTTAATTCGGCGCCGTAGGTTTTCTGGGCATTATCGCGTTCGGCCCCCTCGAAAATACGTCCGTCGCGGGTAAGATAGTCATCAACCAGTGAAAGCGATAAGCCGTTATTTCCTCCTCCTTCATTGAGGTAACGGGTGATACTGTGGCCTACGGAGGGGGTAGCGGTGATGTCGTATTTCTTCCAGAACATGACTTCGGTATTGTTGGTAAGGTCGTAAGTGATAAACATACGCTGGTAGTCGTTATGTACGTCTCCGGTAGTGTGGATAGACCAGCGGCCGCTGTCGATAATTGTTTTAGCGGCATCGCGTGCCTGGGTAAGGTAATTATTTACCTTTTCATCGGTAATTCCGGAGGTGAAGAAGGGGGTGTTCTTCTGTTTGTGGTACTTCTGCCAGGTTCCTTCGTACAGGGCAACACGAGCTTTGAGTGCCAGGGCTACATCTTTATGCACGCGCATGGTGGCACTGTTGCTACGGGTGTTCAGCAGACCGATAGCCTGGCCGAGGTCGGCCAGGATACGGTCGGCTGTTTCGGCATGGGTTTCACGGGGTATTTTCATCGCTTCGGCATCGGGGGGCAATACCTTATCTACCCAGGCTACACCGCCGTATTTACGTAACATAGAGAAATAATAGTAGGCACGGAAGAAATGTGCTTCGCCGGTGTAATGGTCAATGTCTGTTTGGTTGCCTTTGCAGTTACTTACGTTTTCAAAAAAGAAATTGACTCCGCGAAGGCGTTCGTATTCTTTTATTTTGCCTGCGCCGCTGATGGAACGTGTTCCGTTTATCAACGGTGGCGGAACTGGTACAACCATATTATCACTGTATTTATCGGAGAAGGCAATGCCGTCGCCATCCATTCCGCCAGGCTGGACGATGAAAGTTTCTTCGTAGAACTGATTCATGTACTTTTGCAGCTCGGGTACGGAACTAAGTGGATTGGCGGTGGTTAGTTCTCCTTCGGGGTTGAGGTCGAGCGACTGGCAACCGATAAAGGATAAAGCCAATATACAAATTAGAAGATGTTTATAATTTATTGCTTTCATGATATATGCTTTTTTAAAATGACACATTCAAACCGAATGAAAAGACCTTGGTCTGGAGGTAGTTTTTACCGCCTTCGCCAAATACAAATACCGTTTCGGGTTCGAAGAACTTCGGAAGTTTGGTAAATGTAAGGAGGTTTTCACCGGAAAAATAGACATTGACACGTTGAAGGCCAATGGTGTTAATCCATTGTTTGGGCAGGTCGTAGCCAACAGTGAGGTTTTTGAGGCGCAGGTAGGCAGCGTTCTGAATGTAACGGTCGCAGCTTTGCATGGTTTTGGCACGTAGCGCGGGGAAACCTCCGACGGTGGCTATGTACGGGTTGGGGTAATAAGCGTTGGGGTTGTCTTCGCTCCAGTAGTCGAGGTGTTCTTCGAATACGGCTACCTGGGCTTTGGCTCCGGCACCGTAAAAGATTACGGATGTACCGGGATCGTAATCACGCTTGCCTACTCCCTGCCATAGCATGGAGAATGAAAGGTTTTTCCACTGAATGTTTCCGTTGAACGAATATACATAGCGGGGACTTGTATTACCGATTATTTCGCGGTCGCCCATATCGCCAACTGTATTGCTGCCGGTATTAATTTTGCCGTCGTTGTTCAGGTCTTTGTATTTTACGTCACCCGGTTTCCAGGCTTGTCCGGTAAGGTATGACAGGTCGAGTTTGTTGTATTCATCGGCTTCGGCCTGGGTCTGGATGAGTCCGTCGGCACGGTATCCCCATATTTCGCCTATCTTCTTGCCCGGATACCACACGTCTTTATTACTTGGGTCGTATTTGGTGGGATTCTCATATTCCAGCACAATGGCGTTGTAATCGGAAAGCATACCGGTTACCGAGTATGTTATATCGTTGTTAATGCGGCCACGATAAGTCAGGGATAGTTCCCAGCCGCGGTTGCGCATTACGGCGTTGTTTACTTTGGGCGCCTCTGCTCCGTACATATCGGCAAGTTTGGCGGTAGGGCCTAACATATCTTTGGTTTTACGTTGGTAGATGTCGAGCGAGCCGGTAAGACTGTTATTAAAGAGGCCAAAGTCGATACCTATGTTAGCGCTTTCAATTTTTTCCCAGGTGGTATAGGGGTTAAAGGTTGATGGGCCCAGAATTCTCATTTCCTTTCCGTTCTCAAAGAACCAGGTGCCTTGTGCTTCGGTTTTCATGGTTTCGGCAAAGGTGTACATGGCTGCTCCGGCCTGGTTGCCGAGGAAACCGTATGAGCCGCGGAGTTTGAGGGTGGTAAGCCAGCCGGATGTGGATTCCATGAAACTTTCGCGAGCCAGGTTGTATCCCAGTGATACGGAGGGGAAGAATCCCCAGCGGGAGTCTTTGGCAAAGCGGGAAGAGCCATCGTACCGTGCGTTTGCCTCGAGCAGGTATTTGCCTTCGTAATCGTAGTTCAGCCGGCCGAAGAAACCGCGGGTAGCCCATTGCTCACGGGTTTCGCCGGTGGTTTTAGTTCCCGAAGCGGTGTTGATACCGGGATTACTGAAACTCAGCAAATCGGCTGCTTTGCTCCATAATTCGGATCTTTTAAAAGAGTCTTCCTGCCCTCCTGCCATCAGCCGGAAGTTGTGTTGGTTCTGAATGGAGAAATCGTAGGTTGAAAATATATTTATGGTGCTGTATGTGGATTGCCACATTTTGCGGTAGTAACTTCCGTTGATAGGAACACCCAGTTCGGAACGGGCCTCGTATCGGGTAGAATTGTCTTTGCCATAAATCAGAGCAGGAATAGCTACCTGTTCGTTTTTATTGCTGATATGGCGGTAGTTATAATCGAGTACGATAGACCAGTTTTTCAAAGGTGTAATTTCGAAACCACTCAGCAAAGCCAGGGTATTGGTCTGGGTATCGTTTTTGGAGCCTGATTCGAGGTAGGGCACCTGGGATATTTCGGTGAAACGGTCGTTGGTATCGTACGGTGAAACCGTCGGACGGAAACGCACCATATTATGGAAGAACATTCCTTCGTTCACCGCATGGTCGCCAAAGGGCGAGGTCGAGTTGGCCGATGTGTATTTGGTATTGGTTTTGAGTTTCAACCATTTGGTCAGTTGGGCAGATACATTGGCATTGAAACTGAAACGCTGGTAGTCGATATCTGCGTACTTCAACATGCCGTCTTCGGTATAATAACCGCCCGATACGTAGTACTGAATCATGTTATTACCACCCGTAGCGCTGATGTTATGGTCTTGTTTGAAAGAGGAGTTCTTGTAATGCAAATCGTAGAAATTTGTATTGCCTACTCCCAGCGGAGAGTTTTCTATGGTGAACCAGTTGCCGTCTCCCAGCTCAGGCCAGGTATCCATACCTTGCGGGTTTTCGCAGTATTGTTTAAGGAGAGCCAGTTTT